>NZ_VWPL01000015.1 GCF_008630065.1 Blastochloris sulfoviridis | reverse complement strand
GCAAAGTCCGGTTCCGCTGGCTCCATCGCCCATCCTCCGCATCCGAATCGAAGGAACCGACAGATTCAGCACTTCAGGACCTTGTCACGCCTTTCTTCACCCGATCGCCCTGATGATGCAAGTCTTCCTTGTTGCGCTTTTGTCGAAGTATCGATAGCAGACGACGCGCGTTCGATTCGACATCCAGGCGCTTGACGCCTCAGTCAAAGGAGAGCTTTGGTGGCAAAGGCGAAGACGACGAAGCCGGCGGCGGCGCGGAAGACCAGCAAGCCTGCCGCGAAGAGCACGCGGGCCAAGCCGGCGGCATCGACCATTCGTCCAGTCAAGGAGACCATGACGAAGGCGGCGCTGATCAACCTCCTCGCGGAGCAGAACGATCTGCCGCGCAAGACCGCGGCCGCCGTCTATGCCACGCTGGAGAGCGTGATGCTCGGCTCCCTCCATCCGCGCGGCGTCGGCGAGTTCACCCTGCCGGGTCTCCTCAAGGTGACTCTGCGCAAGGTGCCGGCCCGCCGGGCTGGAACGCTGGTCCGCAACCCGGCCACCGGCGAAATGGTGAAGGGCGCCGCGAAGCCGGCGAGCATGCGCGTGAAGATCCGGGCGCTGTCGAAGCTCAAGTCCGCCGCCGCGCCTTGATGCCGGCGGCGACGGTCGGCGCCGGCGTCGCCGGATCGGTCTTGCGCTCCGCACCGAACACCCCGGAAGCCCCTTCAAGAAGCTGAGCCTTCCAGGCCGTGATCTGGTTGGGGTGGACGTCGAACGCTTGCGCCAGCTCGGCGAGCGTCTTCTCGCCCTTGATGGCGGCCAGCGCCACCTTCGCTTTGAAAGCCGGGGCGTGGTTCCGGCGCGGTCGTCTCGGCATCGTCTCTCCTGTTCGCCAAGCCAGCTTGGCTGCTCACAGGCGAAAACGCCACTCATCGGACCTGTTCAGATTGCCGGAGCCACCTCCATCCTGGGCTTGAGGACGCGCAGCAGCAAGGCCGAGATGACGGTCCCCGCGATGAGGGCGACGAGGTAGCCGCCGACATGGGTCACGGCGTTGGGGATCGGCAGCACGAAGATGCCGCCATGCGGCACCTTCAGCTCGGCGCCGACATACATCGAGATCATGCCGGCCGTCGCCGAGCCCGCCATCAGGGCCGGGATGACGCGGACCGGATCCTTGGCGGCAAAGGGGATGGCGCCTTCGGTGATGAAGGAGATGCCGAGGAAGAAGGCGGCGTTGCCGGCCTCGCGCTCGTCGGGCGAGAAACGGTCGGGGAATACCTTGGTGGCCAGCGCCAGCGCCAGCGGCGGGGTCATGCCGGCGGCCATGGCGGCGGCCATCGGGCCGTAGACGGCGTTGTCGGCCGAGGCGATCAGGCCGGTCGCGAAGGTGTAGGCCGCCTTGTTGACCGGGCCGCCCATGTCGAACGCCATCATCGCGCCGATGATCCCGCCCAGCAGCACGGCGTTGGCGGTCTGCATGGTCTTGAGCCAGGCGGTCATCGCCGCCAGCGCCGTGGCGACCGGCTGGCCGATGACGTAGATCATCAAGAGGCCGACAATGGCCGAGCCGGCGAGCGGCAGGACCAGGACCGGCTTCAGGCCGTCGAGATTGCGGCCGAGGTGGATGTTGTCGTTGAGCAGCTTGACGACATAGCCGGCGAGGAAGCCGGCGACGATGCCGCCGAGGAAGCCCGCGCCGATCATGCCGGCGAGCATGCCGCCGATGGCGCCCGGCGCGATGCCCGGCCGGTCGGCGATCGAATAGGCAATGAAGCCGGCGAGCATCGGCACCATCAGGGCGAAGCCGGCCTTGGCGCCGATGACGAACAGCGCGTGGCCGAGCGTGTCCTTGTGGGCGTCGTCATAGACGTAGATGCCGCCCAGCGCGAAGGCGATGGCGATGAGCAGGCCACCGGCGATGACGAAGGGCAGCATGTAGCTGACGCCGGTCATCAGGTGCTTGTAGACGCCGCTGCGCTCGGTGGCGCGGGCGGACTTCTCGGCGGCCACCTGGCCGGCGAGATCGGCGGAGACGGCGGCAGACGCCCCTTGGATGCTGGCCTCTTCGAAGGCGCGGGCGACCAAAGCCCTGCCGTCGCCGATGGCGGCCTTGGTGTTGGTCGAATAGACCGGCTTGCCGGCGAAGCGGGCGAGATCGACATTGGTGTCGGCGGCGATGATGACGACATTGGCCGCTGCGATCTCCTCAGATGTCAGCGCGTTCTGGGCGCCGACCGAGCCCTGGGTCTCGACACGGACGGCGTGGCCCAGCGCCTTGGCGCCCTGCTCGATGCCCTCGGCGGCCATGAAGGTGTGGGCGATGCCGGTCGGGCAGGAGGTGATGGCGACGATCTTCCTGGGGCCGCTCGCGGTGCCGGCGGCCGGGGCGGCAGCACCGGACAGTACGGCGCCGGGATCGGTGAGCACGGCGTCCAAGGTGACGTGCACGGTCTCCTTGCCGGCGAAGCGTCCGTCGCCGGTGACGTCGCCGATCAGGAGCACGGTGCCGGCGGCGGCGATCGCCTCCGGACCGAGGGCGCCGGACACGGTGCCGCCGGCGTGCAGCTCGACGGTGAGCGGGCGGCCGAGCGTGGCGGCCGCCTTCTTCAACGCCTGGGCGGCGAGCATCGCTTGGGTGGGGCGGTCGGTCGCGCCGACAACCGCGATCAAGGGCGACGTCAACGGCAACGGCGACATGGGCTCCTCCGGTTCGTTCGGTCCCGCGTTTGCTGCGGGTTGGGCGGTTCATGCGGTTTCCGGCCTGCAAGGCCGGAGAACCGCATTCCGATCGTCGAAAATCCCGTTATCGAACAAGGGATTTTCGGCGAGATCGTTTCCGGTATCCCGAAGGGATCAACCGGAAACCGTATCAGATCAACGTCACGCTGACGGCGGTGGCGAGGCGCTCGATGTCCTCGGCCGGTCCGAGATAGGGGCCGATGCGATCGAGCTTCGAGGCGGCGAACGCCGTCGAGAGCCGGGCGACGCGTTCGAGCGGCGCGTCTTCGACGAGGGCTGCGACGATGCCGGCCACCATGGCGTCGCCAGCGCCGACCGTGGACAGCACGGTCCTGGCCGGCAGGCGCGCGGCGAGCGCCGTCTCGCGATCGACGAACAGCGCGCCCTCGGCGCCGAGCGAGACCACCACCAGCGCAAGGCCGCGGGCGAGCAGGGCGCGTGCCGCCTCGACCAGTTCGCCAGCGCCGGCAAGCGGATGGCCGACCAGCGCTTCAAGCTCGGCGCGGTTGGGCTTCACCGCGTGGATCGGCACGCCCGCCTTGAGCGCGGCGGCGAGCGGCGCGCCGGAGGTGTCGAGCACGACGCGGGCGCCGGGGCCGCTGAGGTCATTGGCAATCTCGGCCCACGCCGTGGCGGGCAGCGTCTCGGGCAGCGAGCCGGCGAGCACCACCGGGCGGCCGGGGGCGACCGAGTCCATCAGGGCCTTGCGCACCGACTCGAAGACGGCGTCCGGGATGATGAGGCCGGGCAGGTTGACGTCGGTGGTTTCGCCGCTCGTGCGGTCGGCGATCTTGATGTTGGTGCGGGTCTCGCCGGAGGTGCGCACGAAGCGGTCGGCGATGCCCTTCCTGGCAAAGAACTCGGCGAAGGTGCCGTCATTGGCGCGGCCGAGCACGCCGGTGGCAGTGACGCGGACGCCCCAGTCGGCGAGGCAGCCGGCGACGTTGATGCCCTTGCCGCCGCAGGTCGAGACGGCGGCGGTGGCGCGCTGCACGGTGCCGACGACGAAGCGGTCGAGCGTGACGGTGAGGTCGATCGCCGGGTTGAGCGTCACCGTGACGACATCGGGCGCGAGGTCTTCGGTCATCGCCGTTCTCCGTCGAGGGCGCGGACGCGGTCGGCGGTGTCCGCCGCCAGGGCTTCGGCGGCGAGGCGCTGCAGGTCGGAAAAGGTCGCGGAGCGCAGCCGCGCCTTGACGGCGGGCACGTCGCGCGGGGTCATCGACAGCTCGTCGACGCCGAGGCCGGCGAGCAGGCACGCGCCGAACGGATCGCCGGCAATGCCGCCGCAGACGCCGACCCAGCGGCCGTGGGCGGCCGCGCCCTTCACGGTGGCGGCGATCAGGCGCAGCACCGCCGGGTGGAGGCTGTCGGCCTCCGCCGCCAGATCCGGATGCTGGCGGTCGATGGCCAGCGCGTATTGGGTGAGGTCGTTGGTGCCGATCGAGAAGAAGTCGACGTGGGCGGCGAAGACGTCGGCGAGCACCGCCGCCGAGGGCACCTCGACCATGATGCCGAGCGGCACCCCAGGCGCATCGAGATCGGCGCGGATGCGCTCGCAGATGGCCCGCAGCGCGACGATCTCCTGCAGCGAGGTGATCATCGGGAACATGATCGACAGCTTGCGGCCGCTCTTCGCGGCGCGATAGAGCGCACGCAGTTGCGGCTCGATCAGCTCGGGGCGGCGCAGCAGCAGGCGGGCGCCGCGCACGCCGAGGAACGGGTTCGCCTCGTGCGGCAGGTCGAGATGGGCGACCTGCTTGTCGCCGCCGATGTCGAGGGCGCGCACGATCAGCGGCCGGTCGCCGAGCGCATCGAGCATGGCGGTATAGATCTCGGCCTGTTCGTCCTCGGTGGGCGTGGCGCCGCGCTCAAGGAACAGGAACTCGGTGCGCATCAGGCCGACGCCCTCGGCGCCGAGATCGAGCGCGAGCGCGACCTGGTCGGGGGTGTTGGCGTTGGCGGCGATCTCGATGCGCTGGCCGTCGGTGGTGACGGCCGGCGCGGCGCGGTCCGCCGCCTCGCGACGGCGGCGCTCGGTGTCGGCTTCGATACGGGTGCGGGCCGCCGCGATCGCCGCGTCGTTGGGGTCGAGCCAGAGGCGGGCGCCGCCGCCGTCGAGAATGGCGGTGGTGCCCTCGGCGACGTCGAGCGCCGCGTCGCCGGCCGCGACCAAGGCCGGCAGGCCGAGCGTGCGGGCGAGGATGGCGGTGTGCGAGGTCGGGCCGCCGCGCGCGGTGACGAGGCCGACGATGCGGGTGGTGTCGAGGCCGACGGTGTCGGACGGCGTGAGGTCGTCGGCGATCAGGAGCACGTCGCCGTCGGGAAGTGGCGCTTCGGTGGTCGCGAGGTCCGGCACGAGATGGGCGAGCACCCGGTTGCCGACGTCGCGTAGGTCGGCGGCGCGGGCGGCGAGCAGCGGATTGCCCATGGCGGCGAGGCGGCCCGCGGTGCGGCTCACCGCCTCCTGCCACGCCCAGGCCGGGCCGTGGCCGTCGACCATGAGCTGGCAGGCGAGGGTGATGAGGTCGGTGTCGGCCAGGAACTCGGCCTGGGCCTTGAAGATGCCGGCCTCCGAGGCGCCCAGCCGGCGGGCGGTGTCGTCGGCCAGGACGGTGAGCTTCTGCCGGGTGGCGATGATCGCCTCGTCGAGCTGGCGGCCGGATTCGATGAGCGGGAGCGGCAGGTCCGGGACCGCCACCTCGGCCGGGCGCACCACGTGGACGCGGCCGATGGCGAGGCCGGGCGCGGCGGACATGCCGGGGATCGACGGCATGGGGGCGGGCGGGGTCCATGCCGCGGCGCCAGCGCCCGCGGCAGCCTTGGCCGCGGCCTTGGCGGCGTCGGTCTTCTCCTGGAGGGTGAGGCCGGTGATCGCGGCCTTCATCGCGGCGAGCGCCTCGGCGGCGCCGTCGCCCTCCGCCGAGACGACGATGCGGTCGCCGCTGCGGATGCCAAGCCGGAGCAGCGAGACGAGATTGCGCGGGTCGGCGACCTCGTCGCCGGCGCGGATCTGGATGCGGGCGCGGCTGCGGCGGGCGGTGTCGACCCAATGGGCGGCCGGCCGGGCGTGGAGGCCGCTCGGATAGTCGCAGATCCAGTCGAAACGATTGGCGAGATCGATGGCCGGCGCGGCGGGAGCGGACGCCTCCGCAGGGGCGCTGGTGAGCGCGGCAATGATGTCGCGCGCGTCGGTGGTGCGCGTCAGGGCGTCGAGCGCGGCTTCGTCCTGCAGCAGATTGGTGAGGCGGCGCAGGACGGTGATGTGGGCGTCGGAGCGGGCGGCGATGGCGACGACGAGGCGGGCGGTCTGGCCCTCGTTCCAGGCGACGCCGTCCGGAACCTGGAGGATGGCGAGGCCGTTCTCCCGGACAAGGCCGCGGTCCTCGACCATGCCGTGGGGGATGACCACGCCGTGGCCGAGGAAGGTGTTGGCCACCGCCTCGCGGCGCATCATCGAGTCGACATAGGCGGGGTCGATGCGGCCGCTGGCGACCAGCATCTGGGCGGCCTCGCGGATCGCCGCCTCCTTGGTGGCGGGGCGGGCGGCGAGGCGGACCAGTTCGGCCGACAGGATCGGCGCCGAGGTGGCGGCAGTCGCGCCGGTGGCGCTCGTGATGGTGGCGTTGGCCATGGACGAGCCCTCCCGTGGGTTCATTGTTGAAACGGATTTGAAAACGTTTTCACGTGGCTGTCAACGGCCATCGCATTGCCAAGATGGGAATCTCTTGTCAGTATTGATGTTGAAATGCACAGTTCCCTGACGTTTCAGGGTCTGTCGATTGGGAACGTTTTCAGAATATGACGGTAGGGATCAAGGACGTGGCCCGCGTGGCGGGGGTCTCGCCGGCGACCGTGTCGCGGGTGCTCGGCAACGGGCCGGTGAGCGACGACCTCCGGCAGAAGGTCGAGGCGGCGATCAAGGCCACGCAATATCGCCCCAACCTCGCGGCGCGGCGGCTCAGGTCGCAGCATTCGCGCACCATCGGGCTGATCGTCTCCGACATCCGCAACCCGTTCTTCACCACCCTCAGCCGGGCGGTGGAGGACGCGGCCTATGGCGCCGACATGCGGGTGGTGCTGTGCAACACCGACGAGAACCCGGCCCGCGAGGCGATGTACCTGCGCATGATGCAGGAAGAGCGGATCACCGGCCTCATCTACGCGCCGACGCGCACGACGGCGGAACGCCTCGGCCGCATGGAGTTCAGCTTTCCCGTCGTGCTGGTCGATCGCATGGGACCAGCGGGGGCGCACGATGCGGTGACGATCGACAATGCGTCGGCCGCAGGCGTCCTCGTCGATCATCTCGTCGGCCAGGGGCATCGGCGGATCCTCGGGCTGTTCGGCAACACATCGTCGACGGCCGAACTGCGCCATGACGGCTATGCGGCGGCGATGGCGCGGCACGGGCTCGACACCGACGTCCGCTTCCTGCCCCCCACGGCCGAGGCGGCCGAGGCCGAGTTGACGCGCCGGCTTGCGGCCGGCGCGCGGCCCGATGCGGTGATGGTGTCGAACGGCCTCTTGCTGCTCGGGCTCTATCGCGCGGCCCGGCGCGCCGGACTCGAGTCGCCGCGCGACATCGCCATCGCCGGCTTCGACAACGAGACCTGGACGGAGCTGGTCGGCCCGGGCCTGACGGTGATCGAGCAGCCGGTGGCCGAGATCGGCCGGGCGGCGATGGACCTGGTCTTCGAGCGGCTCAGGACGCCGGACATGGCGCGGCGGCAGGTGGTGCTGGCCGCGCGGCTGGTGGTGCGAGGCTCGTCCGCGGCGCGCGAGCGGACCGCGCGACCGGCGATCTGACGAGGCGGCCGACCCGGGCTCAGCCGGTCGTCTTCTGGCCCATGGCGATGGCGTTGACGGTGAGCAGCAGCGCCTGCAGCGCGTCTTCGTCCCGGGTCCGGCGCCACGCGCGCAGCAGCCGTACCTGCTCGCCCGACAGCCAGGCGAGCCCGCTCGTCCGGGTGTGGCGCGTGCGCACGAGGCGGGGGCGGCCCTCGCCGAGAGGCTGGCCGAGCAGCGCGCCGACCTGGGCGCGTGCCCGCTCGAACTCGGCGAAGATGCGCGCCAGCGTGTCTTGCCGCAGGCGCTCGTCCTCGACGAGGCCGGCATAGAGCGTCATGATCTCGCGGTCGGCCATCAGCAGGCTGGCCTCGACGTTGCGCAGCACGTAGGACAAGAACGGCCAGTCGGCGGCCGCGGCCTTGAGCGCCGCCCAATCCTCCGGCTGCTCCGCTTCCAGCCCGGCCAGCGCGCTGCCGACGCCGAACCAGCCGGGCAGATGGAAACGCGCCTGGCTCCAGCTGAACACCCAGGGAATCGCCCGCAGATCCGCAAGCCCCGCCGAGCCGGTGCGGCGCGGCGGGCGCGAGCCGATGCGGCTCTCCTCGATGGCGTCGATCGGCGTCGCCTGCCGGAAGAAGGTGATGAAGCCCGGCGCCTCGACGAGGCTGCGATAGGCCGCAAGGCTGCGCGCCACCACGCCGTCCCACACGCCGTGCAGCGGGTGCGGCGGCGCCTCGCCCGCCTGATGCAGCAGCGAGGTGCGCACCAGGCCGGCGATCATGCGCTCCAGGTGGAAGGTGGCAGTGACGCGGTTGGCGTAGCGCTGGGCGATCACCTCGCCCTGCTCGGTGACGCCCATGCGCCCGCTGAGCGAGCCCGAAGGCAGCGCCTTGAGGAAGGCGTGGCTCGGCCCGGCGCCACGGCCGATGGTGCCGCCGCGGCCGTGGAAGAATTCGAGCCTGACGCCATGGCGGCGGGCGACGCGCATCAGGCGGCTTTCGGCCTGATGCAGGTGCCACTGGCTGGCGAGAATGCCGCCATCCTTGTTGCTGTCGCTGTAGCCCAGCATCACCAGGCATTCGGGCGTCGGCCGTCCGTCGCGGATGCGGATGTGATCGAGCGTGCGCCGCGTCATCGGGTGGGCCAGGAACGCATCAAGGATGCCATCGCTGCGGTCGAGGTCGTCGATGGTCTCGAACAGCGGCGCCACCCTCAGCTCGCACGCCGCGCCGGCCGGCGTGTCGACCATCAGCCCCGCCTCGCGCGCCAGCAGATAGACCGCGAGCAGGTCAGACGCGCCGCGCGTCATGCTGACGATCACCGGACCGATGCCGGCATAGCCGAACGTGGCCGCGTGGCTCCTCAACGCCCGGAACAGCCGCACCGTGAGCTCCGCCTCGCCGGCGAGTTGGCGGTGCACGCAGGCGAATGGCCGCGGGCTCGAGAGTTCGCGCTCGAGGAACGCCAGCTTCTCCGCCTCGCTCCAGTCGGGATAATCGGTGCGCTCGAAGCCGGCGGCACCGAGCAGCCCGGCGATGGCGCGGTCGTGATAGGCGCTGTTCTGGCGGATATCGAGCCGCGCCAGATGGAAGCCGAAGGCGCGCGCCAGCGCGGCGAGCGGGCGCACGTCGGTTTCGGCGACGTGCGGGGCGCCGGCCTGCCGCACCGCCTCCTCGAGGATGCCGAGATCGGCAACCAGCGCCGCGGCCGCGGCATAGGCCGCCGGGTCATTGGGCGCAGCCCGGGTGCGCTCCAGCCGCGCGACCATCAGATTGATCAGTTGCCGCCACGGCTCGCCGGGATTGCGCGCCAAGGCGGGCGGGGCGTCATCGCCCAGGAGCGCGGCAAGCTCGTCGATACGGGCACGGAGCATGGGCGGCAGGGCCTGCCCGTCATCCACGGCGAACGACAGCTTCACCGCGAGCTGGACCAGCCGCGCCTGCAGCACGTCGAGCGCGCCGCGGCGCAGCCGGCCGAGCATGGATTGCGTGACCTCGGGCGTCACCAGCGGGTGGCCGTCGCGGTCGCCGCCGACCCAGGTGCCGAATTCGATCTGCGGCATCGGCGGCGCGTCGCTGGCGAAGGTGGCGCGCCACGCCTGCTGGAAGCGCTGGTCCAAGAGCTCGACGACATCGGGGAACACGTGCTCGAAATAGTGCAGCACGTTGCGGATCTCGCTCTCCAGCTTGGTGCGGTCGAGCGAGATTTCGCCGGTGCGCCACAGCCGTTCCAGCGCCGCCTTGACGCGGTGCTGGAACATCGCGAACTCGACGTCGGTGAAGGCCCGGCCCTCGCGCTCCAAGAGCAGGAGATAGAGCGCGCGGTGATGCTCCAGCACCGTGGTGCGCTTGGCCTCGGTGGGGTGGGCGGTGAGCACCGGCTCGAGCGCGGCGTCGGCGATCACGCCGCGCACGGCATCCTCCGAATAGCCGCGGTCGAGAAGATCGCGCAGGTCGGTCAGCCACAGCCCGGGCTCGCTCTCGCGCTGCTGGCCGTCGCGGCTGCGGCGGATCTGGTTGGCGGCGTTCTCCTCGACGATGTTGAGGAGCTGGAACGCGATCGACAGCGCCTGGCAGCGCCGCTCGGCATTGTCGTCGGCCTCGGCCGGCGGCGCCGGCTGGTCCGGCGCGAAACACTGGCGGATGAAGGCGGAGACGCCGGCGGCCGTGCTGGATTCGTCGGCGACCTGGCAGAACAGGTCGAGCAGATAGGCGAAGTCGGTGCCGACCTTGGCGAAGCCGCCGGATATCGAGCCGTTGTTGGCACTGGCGTCGCGGGCGTTGGCGTCGCGGGTCATGGTGGGCGGGCTCCGATTCAGGCTTCAACCGTAGAGCATTTTCCGCAGGAGGGGGAACCGATCCTGCGGGAGAAAATGCGGAAATTCAAAGGCCTAGAGTATCATCCGACCGGATGCGGCCGGATCGGACAAGGCTCGGGCCGCCTTGGCAGCGGCATCTTTCGGCGGCCGGCGGATCAGTCGCTATAGGTCAGCGCCACCTTTGTCGCCGCCGCGCAGGCGGCGGCGCGGGCGAGCGTGACATCGCCGTGCCGCGCCAACGCCAACGCCACCCCCATGCGGCGGTAGGGCCGGGTGGTCGGCTTGTTGAAGATGCGCACGTCGACATCCACCCCCGGTGCGGTGGGGCGCAGCGCCGCCTCCAGCCCCGAGATCGAGAAGTCGGCGGCGTCGCGGTCGGCCAGGATCACCGCCGAGGCGGCGGGGCCGTGCTGGGTGATGGAGGGAATCGGCAGGCCGAGGATGGCGCGGGCGTGCAGGTCGAACTCGGTGAGGTTCTGCGAGATCAGCGTCACCATGCCGGTGTCGTGCGGGCGCGGCGACAGCTCGGAGAAGATCACCTCCTCGCCCTTGACGAAGAATTCGACGCCGAACAGCCCATAGCCGCCGAGATTGTCCACCACCGCCTTGGCCATGGCCTCAGCCGAGGCGATGGCCGCGGCCGACATCGCCGCCGGCTGCCAGCTTTCCTGGTAGTCGCCGCGCTCCTGGCGGTGGCCGATCGGCGGGCAGAACATCACGCCGTCGCGGGTGCGGATGGTGAGCAGCGTGATCTCGTAGTCGAACGGGATGAACGATTCGACGATCACCCGCTGGCGGTCGCCGCGCATGCCCTCCACGGCGTAAGCCCAGGCGGCATCGACGGCGTCCGCGCTGCGCACGGTGCTCTGGCCCTTGCCCGATGACGACATCACCGGCTTGACCACGCATGGGATGCCGATCTCGTCGACGGCTGCCCGCATCTCGGGAAGCGTTTCGGCGTAGCGGTATCTGGAGGTCGGCAGCTTGAGCTCGGTGGCAGCCACCTCGCGGATGCGGTCGCGGTTCATGGTCATGATGGTGGCCCGCGCCGACGGCACCACGCTGAAGCCCTTTTCCTCGAAATCCCTCAGCACCTCGGTGCGGATGGCCTCGACCTCCGGCACGATCAGATCGGGCCGATGCTTGTCGATCGCCGCGGTCAGCGCCGCGCCGTCGAGCATCGAGAACACCTCGGCCTCGTCGGCGACCTGCATGGCGGGCGCACCGGCATACGCATCGCAGGCGACGACATGGGCGCCCAGGCGTTTGATGGAAATCACGAATTCCCGGCCGAGTTCGCCCGAGCCCAGCAGAAGAACCTTCGCAACGGAAGCCATGGCCGGCCCACCCCCGATCAGCACGCGGCCGGACCATAGCCGAGGCACATTCTGTGCGGAACACGCTTTGCCGATCTGACCACAGGGGCGGGCTTCATACGGTTTCCGGTTGATCCCTACGGGATACCGGAAACGGTCTCGCCGAAAACCCTTGTTCGATAACGGGGTTTTCGGCGATCGGAATACGGCTCGAAGGCCCGATCGGCCGGAAACCGTATCACCTGCCGCAAGGCGACGTTCTGGAACCGGCCAGCGGTATCCGATGAAGCCGGCTGGGGCGTCACATCGGCGCACAGATGGGGATGAGCCGGCCCGACGCCTTGCCGATGGCACCCGCCCGGGGGCAAAGTCCCGCGCTCCGCGGGCAATGGGCCTTCGGTGCTGGGAGAGTGTCGTTGGAAATTGTTCTTGGGGCGTCGGCCGGTGGCGCGGCGGCAACGATCGACCTGGAAGAGTTGCTGGCCACCCGCCTGCTCGTGCAAGGAAATTCCGGATCCGGAAAATCCCACCTCCTGCGCCGAATTCTTGAGCAGAGCGCGCCGCACGTCCAGCAGATCGTGATCGACCCGGAGGGCGACTTCGTTTCTCTGGCGGACAAGTTCCAGCACATCGTCGTCGACGCCAATCGGAGCGAGGCGGACCTCGACTGCATTGCCGCGCGCGTGCGCGAGCGCCGCGTGTCGGTCGTGCTCAATCTCGAAAATCTGGAGCAGAGCCTGCAATTGCGGGCGGCGGCGATCTTCCTCGACGGGCTGTTCGAGGCGCCGCGCGCCCACTGGTATCCCGCCCTGGTCGTGGTCGACGAGGCCCAGTTGTTCGCGCCGATGGCCTCGGGCGACGTGTCCGACGAGGCGCGGCGCGTGTCCTTGACGGCGATGGTCAATCTGATGTGCCGGGGGCGCAAGCGCGGCCTCGCCGGCATCATCGCCACCCAGCGCCTCGCCAAGCTGGCGAAGAACGTGGCCGCCGAAGCCTCGAACTTCCTGATGGGGCGCACCATGCTCGACATCGACATGGCGCGGGCCGCCGATCTTCTCGGCATGGAGCGCCGCCAGGCCGAGATGTTCCGCGACCTGCCGCGCGGCAGCTTCGTCGGCCTCGGCCCGGCGATCGCCCGGCGCGCGGTGCAGATCAAGGTGGGCAGCGTCGAGACGGCCTCGCGCGGCGTGACGCCGCGACTGATGCCGCCGCCCGACATGTCCGATGCCGACAGCGAGGAGATCCTGGCGCCGGCGCCGGTGTCGGCGCCGCGAATCGTCGAACGCAAGCCGCCGCCGGCGCCGTCCACCACCGACATCTTCGCCGAGATCGCGCGGGCCGAGGAGGCCGCGGCCCCGGACGAGGAATCCGCAACGCCGATGCTCTCGGCCGAGGAGCGCGACCACCGCTGCCGGCAGATCGTCCACGAGATGGTGTCGGACGAGACCGGCTCGCGTCCCGAGGGCGCACTCTATCAGGATTTCCAGATCCGCTGCCGGATCCAGCGCCTGCCGGGCGCGCTGCCGGGGCTGGACGAATTCCGCGGCTGGCTGGAGGACGGCCGGGCAGGCGTGACGCCGGAGGAGGCCGCGACCGAGGCGTGGCGGCGCGTCGTCGATGTGGCGCGCACGGTGCCTTCGGATCTGCGCGGCGTGTTCGTGCTGTTCGCGCACGCCGCGATGCGCGGCGAGCCCTGTCCGTCCGACCTCGACGTGGCGCGCATGTGCGGCACCCGATCGGTCGGCCGTGCCCGCAACCGCCTCCAGCAGCTCGACCGGCAGGGCGCGATCGTGCTGCGCAACACCATGAAGGGCGCGCGCATCGCCGTTCTTCCCGATCTCGGCTGGGAGACGCTGGCCGGCGATCCCGCCGCCCCCGCCCGGGACGGAGCGGTCGAGCGGCTTGCGGGTTGATCTCAGTCGCCGGCAGTTTCTCGGCGCACACGGGGACGGTCTGCCGGCCACTGAGGGCAGGCCGGCGAGGGATCGTCGCCGCGGGGGCGACGGGCCGCCGGCGGGACTGGGGCCGCCGTGCTCCCAGGGGTCGCGCTGGCGAATGGGTGGGGCGTTGCGGTGCGTATTGACGACCGTGGCGCAAGCTCGCGAACTGCTATACTGGCCGCGGTGCGCGGCCTCGGCATGATCGGCCTGGGCGTGGTACGTATGACGTATGAGGTGCTGAAATGATGCGGGGGGCTGCTGTCGTCGCCGTGCTTGCCGCGTTGTGGCCAATGCCTGCCGGCGCTGCCCCGCGCGGTGTCCTGTATATGGGCCTCGGTGACGAATTGTTCGCAGGCCCGCTCTTCCAGCTTAAAGCCGAGCTTGAGCGTCGTGGCGCCATCGTCGAAGTGCGCCCCTGGTGGTCGCCCTCGTCAGACCATTACGACTTCGCCATCGGACAGTCTGTCGGCGTCGGCCCCGCGAGCCACGCCAATGCAGGTCGCCGCATCGGAATTGACCCCGTGCAGGTCGACTGGACCGGCATCCAGGTCAATTTCTGGACACCGCCGAAATTGGGCTATGCGCCCGGGCGCCCGCTCTCCAGCGCCAGAAACATCCGCATAGACGAGGCGACGCACGTCTCTCTGCCGGCGGTCGCCGCAAGCCAGATCGCCGACGAGGCGCTGCAAGAGCCGAACCAAACGCCTGTCGGCGACGCCCTCGGCGACCCGATTCTGCTGATCGGCGGGTCCCCACCGGAAGAATGACGCCGCGGGTGCCGCACGTTGCGCATTGCAGGCCGGGCAGGGGGGCGGCCGGCACGCACGCGGCGCCGGCGCGACGACTTGGGACGCGTCCGATCTGAAGCGGTCATACGGTTTCCGGCTGATCAAGCCTTCGAGCCGTATTCCGATCAGATCGGACGCCGCTCTGGCTGCGCGTCAGTGCGCCGGGTATTTCGTCGGGTCCGTCATCTTTTGGGTCAGTTCCAGGAGCTCGGCAGCGGTCGCCTTGTCGTCGTACACGCCGGCAGCCACCTGGAGGCCGCTCGAGAACGCCATTTCGGCGCCGAGCGCGTAGGTGATCTTGCGCGAGACATTGCCGGCACCCGGGCGGGTCCACAGATACTCGACCCAGCCGCCGCGCTTGTTGTCGCCGGCCTTGCACAGTTCCTTGAAGATGAACTTGCCGTTGTTGTCGGTGATCTGCATCACCGACCTTCCGACGAGATCCGGACGCAGCGGGTGCGCCACCATCCGGTCGAGACGGCAGTCGTAGACGAACACGTAGGAGTCCTTCCACACCCACTGGCCGTCCTTGCTGTTGAACTCGGCGAGGCCGGACGCGCCCTTGTCGTGGAGGAAGCGCGAGGCCGCCGACACCTTGGCGACCACCTCCTCCGGCGTTGCGGCATCCTCGCCGGCGGCGGCGATGCCGCCCATTGCGAGGGTCGAGGCCACGGTGAGCGCCGCGACCAGTTTTCCTGCACCCATGATGATTCTCCGATGATCGAGTGTGCGACTCGGGGCCGCTCAGGCTTGGGCGGCCTTCAGGGTGGCGGCAGGCGTGCTGCGCGGGCGCAGCCACGGCTTGCCGACGGGGAGGACGTCGCGGCCGAACACGTCGGCGAAGATCAGGTGGGCCATGATGTACCAGGCCATCGCGGCGCAGGCCATCAGCTCGTAGCCGGCCACCACGGTGAGCGCCGGGAAGCCGAAATGGGCGAGGTCGAGCAGGATGAAGCCGACGAGCAGCAGCGTGAAGGTGAGGGCGAGCGCGCTCGAGATCCGCATCGAGCCGATCCAGAGGATCGCGGTGAACAGCGTCCAGGCGATCAGGAACCAGCCCACGTCGGTCTTGCTGGAGACGTAGAGATTGTATTGGTTGCCGATCAGCATGGCCGCCAGCGCGATCCAGAAGCAGCCATAGGCCGTGAAGGCGCAATAGCCGAAATTGTTGCCGGTCTTCATCTCCTGCAGACCGGCAATCATCTGCGCCAGCCCGCCGAAGATCAGGCCGAGCCAGATCACCGGGCCGAGGCCCATCCAGCCGACATTGTGGAACTGCAGGACCATCGTCGTGAGGCCAAATCCGGCCAATCCGACGACGGCCGGATTGCCGAGTTTCTGTTCTGCCATGCTGGAATTCCTTGGGTCGCTTTGCGCACGAAACCGGGTGAAACTATCGACCGGCGACGACTAGGCCAGCGCGTTGTGCACCGCAAGCGACGAGCCGAAAGACTTTCGTCGGATGGGCCAGGGCATGCGCCGCAGAACCGGCAACCGGCTTCGCGGAGACTGCGCCAACTCAGAGGCTTGGAGCGTCCGACCCGATGCGATCGGATCGGATGGCACCCTCAAAACGGCTGGGCTTGCGGGCGACGATGTAGGGGCCGTGGGGGTTCGTGCCGAAGACGCGCTCGTCCTCGATCTCGAAGCCGGCGTCGCGGATGGCCTGGCGCAGCGCGATCTTCGTCAGCGCCTTGGCGGACGGAAACATGCCGAGCACGCGCAAGGCCAGGAACAGGCTGCGCAGCTTGAGCCCCATTTCGGCGAAGCACCAGGTCTTGGCGATCATCAGGCCGCCGGGCTTCAGGTTCGCGTGGATGCCGGAGAGCGTGCCGGGGAGGTCGCCCACCAGATGCAGCACCTGGAAGGCGCAGATGGCGTCGAAGGGGCCGCCGTCGAAGGCGTTCCCGGCGTCGGCGAGCACGAAGCGGAGGTTCTCCGGCGCGGGCTTGGCGCGGGCGATGCGCAGCATTTCGGGCGAGAAGTCCGTCGCCGTCCACGCCGCCACGTGGGGCGCAAGGCGGATCGCGGTCGAGCCCGTGCCGCAGCCGATCTCCAGCACCCGGTCGGTAGGTCCGAGCCGACCGGCGGCGTCGGCCAGCATCGCCTCATAGGCCGCCGGATCCTTGACCGGCCGCGCGGCGTAGCGGTCGGCGATCCTGTCCCAGAACTTGACGTGTCCGGCCTTGGCCATTGCGGGTCGCTCCCGACGTATCATCAGACGGTTTCCGGGTGATCACGCCGTGATCCCCGGACGCAGACTCGCCGAAAACCCGTCGTGGAGACCGGGATCCCGGCGAACGGAATGCGAAACCCCGGCTCGATCAGCCGGATCTCGTATCAAAGAAGCGGTTCGAGCTGGGCGCGCAAATTGACCTGCGCCCGCATCCGCGTGGCAAGCAGGTAGATGCCGCCGAACTTGCGCTGCAGGAAGAACGTGTCCATCGGCGGGATGCGGACATGCCTGTGATCCTCGGCCATGGCCATGCCCGACTGGCGCATCCGCATCGCCAGGTCCGTGGCGCCGAAGTCGAAGGGCGCATTTCGCCGCAGCGGTTCGAGCGACATCTCGAACATCTCCAGCATGGCCTGCTCCAGGCGCGCGGGCGTGTCGTCGGCCAGGAAGCCGATCTCCATCGCGGCCGCGCGGATGCCGTCGCGGTCGCCCGCGAGCCCTGCGCGCACGAGGCGGCGGAAGTGGTTGGCGAAATCGTCGGGGAAGGCGCGGGTGGCTCCGAAGTCGAGAAGGATCACCTGCCCGGTCCCGGGCACATAACGGTAGTTGGCGAAGTTCGGGTCGGTCTGCATCAAGCGGAACTCGAACAGCTCGCGGAAGAGCAGGTCGATCAGCAGCGTCATCACCCGGTTGCGCTCGGCCTGCGACGCGGTGGCGAGGTCGTCCACCGGACTGCCCTCGACATAGGCCATCGCCAGCACGTTCTGCGTCGTCAGGTCGGGGTGCAGCTCGGGCACGCGGAACTCGGGCCGGTCGGCGAGCAGCGCGCCGAATTGCGAGAGGCAGCGGCCCTCGCGCTCGTAATCCGCCTCCTCGTGCAGCTGGCGCTTGGCCTCGGCCAGCATGGGGGCGATATCCACGTGCCGCGGCAGCATCCCGGCGACGCGGATCAGCGAGGCGACGTTGTCCACGTCGGAATCGATGCTGCGGCGGACGCCGGGGTACTGCACCTTGATCGCCAGGTCGCGGCCATCCTTGGTTCGCGCCCGGTGGACCTGGCCGATCGAGGCCGCAGCGAGGGGATGGACATCGAAGGTCTCGAACCGGCTCCGCCAGTCGGGGCCCCAAGCCTGGGCCAGCACTCGCTTCAGTTGCGGCCAGGGCATGTGATGGGCGTCGGCGCGCAGGCGGGCGAAGATCTGCGCCAGTTCCGGCGGCAGCACGTCGCCTGCGTCCATCGACATCAGCTGGCCCACCTTCATCGCCGCCCCGCGCATCCGCGCGAGCTGGTCGGCGACCTTCATCGCATTGGCGGGGGTGAGCAGCAGGTTCTCCATGCGCGGGCGCTGGCCGCGCGCCAACTGCCGCGCGGCTTCGGTGGCAACGTTGCCCGCGATGGAGGAGGCGAGCCCGCCCAGCCTGGCCATGCGCGACAGGCGCGACGTGGGCACGGGCAGGGCCTTGGTGACGATCTTACGTTGAGGCATCGGGGGCTCCTTCGGGGCGTGCAGAGTGGGAGATGTGGGGATGGGGCAAGGTCAGGAACAGGCCCCGCAGCGGCAGACGTCGCTGCCGTGGTCGCGGGCGTGGTGCCGTAGCGGCAGGACCGGGGCCAGCCGCCGGATGCGAGCGCAGCGGCGGTCGGATCGGTTACGCCGGTGGAGACCGTCGCCACCCTGCGCCCGTCCATCACGTCAACATCCGCAGCCAACGCGACCATTCCCCGTTCACATCATGACGCAAAAGTCCTTGGACAAGGGGGCAGTTGCGGAATTGAAAAGGCATCCTGTCCAACACAACATATCGCGCCGATAATTGTCGGTGACTAAATCACGGAAGGCGGTTCAGTTCCGGGGAGCCTTTTCCCGCAGGAAACTGAGCGTCACGTCGGCGAATTGAACGCGCGGCGCATAAAATCTACATGATTTGGTTGTGGACTTGGTGACGGCGCCTGTCCGGCGGGCATCGAACGGCGGTATGCTGGGACGGACGCCGTTCGCCGGATTCGGCGCCGCCAGCACCATGCAGACCAGCACGGCGGACACATGTGGTGATGAGGATCGCCCTGTGCCCGGCGCGGATGTCCAACTCGGCATGGCCGGCGAAGGCGGCCACCACGCCCAGCATCCCCACACAGCATTGCGAAAGGCGCCGCGTCCGCATGGAGATTTCAGCGGCCTGCTCGCGGACTTTGCGCTCGGCGGGGAGGATCTGGCATCTCGGCGACCCCGCCCGAATAGACGGCAGCAGGCCGGCCCCTCTGCGAGGCGTCTCGCTGTGCGCAGCATGACCCGATCGCCCGATCGCCCGATCCTCTGGGCGAACCATCTTCGGCTGCAACCATATGTTGATGTAGGCAACTTATATTAGTTATTTTTGTATAAATTAAATACTTCGAGGTTGCGCCGCGCGCATTCGACTGTCTAGGCGGAGTGCAAGTGCGAACATAGGCGTGGCAAATATGCGACACTTAAACTTTTTAGTATCGACGCAACATTAATTGGCTAACGAAACACTAACGCGTTGATCGGTTTCGCACGCATTGGTTACGTTTAATCAAGATTCGCGCAACCGATCACTGCGGCCAAACGGGGGGAAGCATGTCGTTACGGAGCTTTTCGTTGCGGGGCTACTCGTTGCGGCACCTTATTGCCGGCGTTGCGGTCGCAGGTGGAGTTGTCCTCTCGATCAGCGCTCCGAGCGCTCTCGCCTCGGAGCTTGTTTACACGCCCACCAGTCCGTCATTCGGCGGCAGTCCGCTCAATTCGTCTCATCTCTTCGGTCTCGCGAACGCGCAGAACGAGTATAAGGCCAAGGCTGATGCGGCGGCCGCTCGGCAAACCGCGACTTCGATGTCGGATCGTTTCATCCAGATGCTGCAGACTCGGCTCTATTCGAGCCTGGCGTCGCAGGTCTCGGAGGCGATTTTCGGCGAGAACGCCCAGGACCAGGGGCGCATCAAGTTCGATGACCAGGAAGTGAGCTGGACCAATACCGGCACGGAAGTCCGCTTGCTGGTCACCGACCTGCAAACCGGCCAGATCAGCGAAATCATCATCCCGACGATCACGCAGTAGACGGCGGCAGAGGCGCGCCACGGCCAAGCACGGGTGCGCGCGCCTTTGATACGGTTTCCGGTCGATCCCTTCGGGATACCGGAAACGATCTCGCCGAAAACCCTTTGTTCAGAAACGGGATTTTCGGCGATCGGAATGCGGTTCTCCGGCCTGATCGGCCGGAAACCGTATGAGGCCGAACGAACGGGTGAACCGAACTCTTGTCAGTCGTTGCAGGTGTAGGGATGGGGCGTCTAATGGCGGCTTTGCTGTGTCTTCTGGTGGCTGGCGGCTGCGCCGGGCCGGTCGCCGAGACCCTTGCCAAGCCGAATGAAGGCATCCTGCCGCCTGTCCTCAACCCGGTCACGCGGATCAACGCCAAGCTGCGCGAGTTGCCGCCGCCGGCGCAGAAGGTCGCCGTCGCCGTCTATTCCTATACGGACCAGACGGGCCAGTTCAAACCGGCCGAGACGGTCCAGCAGCTGTCGCGCGCCGTCACGCAGGGCGCGACGTCGGTCATCATCAAGTCCCTGCAGGATGCCGGCAATGGCAGCTGGTTCATGGTGGTGGAGCGCGAGAAGCTCGACAACCTGCTGAAGGAACGCCGCATCATCGCCGATATGCGCAACCTGTATCTCGGCGAGCGCTCGGTCAATCCGAAGGCCTTGCCGCCGCTGCTGTTCGCGGGCGTGCTGCTCGAAGGCGGCATCATCGGCTTCGACAGCAATGTGCGTACCGGCGGGATCGGGGCGAAATACCTGGGCGTGGGCGGCGACGTTCAATACCGCGAGGACACGGTCACGGTCTATCTGCGGGTTGTCAGCACCAAGACCGGCGAGGTCCTGCTGTCGGTGGTGTCGCACAAGACGATCGTGTCGATCGCGGTGCGTGGCGGCGCATTCAAGTACGTGGCGATCGACAAGATCCTGGACGCGGAAGCCGGCTTCTCGACCAACGAGCCGAAGCAGATCGCCGTGCAGCAGGCGATCGAGAAGGCCGTCTACGCCATGATCGTCGAAGGGGCGGCGCGGAACGTGTGGTCCTTCCGCGACAAGGCGTTCCAGTCGCAGGCGATCCAGGATCTCGATACCGAGCAGTGGCTGGTCTCCAGCACGGTGCACCCGCAGGCGAACCAGAGCGAGGGCGAACAGCCGGCGGACGCCGCCGATGCCGGTGGGGAGAAAGCGGCGTCCGACGTCGCTGGCACGACGGCGCCTGCACCCGCTGCCGCCACGGCCGCGGCGCCGGCAAACCCGCCCGCAGCCGCGCCGCAGCCGGCCGTTAGCAATGGTGCGCGCACCACGCCGGCACCAACCTCGGGCGCAGCCGGCAGGACGGCAAAGCAGGCGAGCACGCGACAGCCGGCGACACCCGCCAAGGTGGCGAAGGACGGCAAGGGCCGGGCGCTGGCCATCACATCGCAGAGCCAGTGGGAGACGCCTTTCACAGCGTCCGAGTTGCGCGCGGAGGCCGCGACGGAGACGAGCGAGGACGCGCCACGTGTCGCGGAGACGGTCCAATGAGGCGCGCGATCCGACAGTCCGCCGCGCACGCCGCCGGTCTCCGCAAGCACCGGGACCAGGGGCGGAGTGTGCTGGTCCGCTATGTCACGAGCGCCGAGCGCGAACGCCCCGCAGCGGGGTCGGGCGCCGGAGTCGTGGCCGTGTTCGCCTGGGGGCGCGTTGGCCGCGCCGCGGGCGGATCGCCGATATCGCAGTTTCGGCCCGCAAGGGCCACACGGGCTCCGTCTGACGACGGGGGGCGGACCTGCCGGCCGACTGGCATCGGCGACAGGTCCGTTTCGCAAAGGGCGTGGCGGGGATGCAACTCCGGTCCGCAACGCTCTCCTTGGCAATACGCTGACCACCCCCGAAGGGGCCTGGACAGCGGACCACCCCAAAATACATGGGAGACTCAACAATGACCAGGATGACCGCGACGGCCGTCGCCCTCGTTCTCGCTTTGTCCGCGCCGGCGTTTGCTGGAAGCAGCACGTCGACCATTGACCAGATTGGCGACGGCAACACGGCCGGCGTCACTCAGACCGCGACCGGCGGCAACACGAATACGTCGGACATCGATCAGGTCACTAACGGCCAGGCGACCGTCGTTCAGGGCGGCACGGGTGCCGAAAATGACTCGACCGTGACGCAGACCGGTGACGGCAGCATTGCGGATGTGGATCAGAGCGGCAGCGGCGCCACGATCAACACCTCCACGATCACGCAGGACGGCGCCAACACGGCTGACGTGACCCAGAGCGGCGATGGAAGCACTAACGACTCCACTATCGACCAGAGCGGCGGCGCCGGAAATATCGCAACGGTCATCCAGGGCGGTGATGGCAACATGAACACCTCGACCGTGACCCAAACGGGCGACGGCAACACCGCCACCATCGGCCAGAGCGGCACTGAGGTCACCAACACCTCGACCGTGCTCCAGCAGGGCAATCTCAACACCGCCACCGTCACTCAGAACTGACGCAGCGCGCCGGGAGCGGAGGCGGGCGTGACGTTCGCCCGCCTCCCGTTTTCGGGAGCGATTGCGCGCACGTTCGCCCGGGACAACAGTCCGCAGGAGAAGAGTGATGAAACGGCAATTCGCGGTCGCTGGAGCTCTGCTCCTGGGGATGTCGGCTTCGGCCCTCGCCCAGTCCAGCGATTCGTCCATCGAGCAGATCGGCACCGGCAACAAGGCCACCGTCGCCCAGACGGCGACCGGCGGCAACGGCAACGACTCGACCATCACGCAATACGGCGTGGGCGGCAACACCGCAGACGTCACTCAGAGGGGGACGGACAATCTCAACTCCTCGACGATCAGCCAGCACGATGCCGGCGGAAACAATGCAAAAGTCTTGCAGGAAGGATCGGAGAACTCCAACACCTCCATTATCGACCAGCTTGGCACCGGTGGTGGAAACACCGTCAACAGCGTGACCCAGCGCGGCGATCGCAACTCCAATAATTCCACCATCACCCAGAACGGAACGGGCGGGGGCAACGAGACCAGCGTCACCCAGGAGGGGTCGGACAACCTGAATACATCGACCATCAACCAGCTTGGCGTAGGTGGTGGCAATCTTGCCAATGTCTATCAGCGAGGGCAGGACAACCTCAACACCTCCACCATCACCCAGAATGGCGGTGGCGGCGACAATGAGGTGTTCAGCGTCACCCAGCAGGGCAACGACAACACCAACACCTCCACGATCAACCAAAGCGGCGGTGGCGGGAACAACTGGACGAGCGTGACCCAGGAAGGGTCATCCAACGAGAACATCTCGACCCTCACCCAGAACGGAGCCGGTGGCAGCAATGACACCACCGTGATCCAACGCGGGTCCGGCAATTCGGGCGGCTCACTGCGCAACCGGTCAGCGATCACGCAGACTGGCGGCAACGGGTTCAACGTGACCGATGTCACGCAGGAGGCGGTCAATAGCCGGAGCATTTCCACCATCACGCAGCGTGATGCCGGCGGCTACAATGACGTCATGGTGTGGCAGTACGGCACGAACAACACGAACCTCTCGACGATCATGCAGGAGGACGACGGCCATCAGACGGCCGAAGTCACCCAGTCCGGCACCGGCACTTCGAACACGTCGGATATCCACCAATGGGGATTTGGCGGCGGCAACGAGGCAATCGTGTCGCAGTCCGGCACCTCCCTGGTGAACACCTCGACCATTAACCAGAACGGCGGCAGCAACGCCGCGAACGTGACGCAGAACTGACCGCGGGCGCAGGCCCGTGACACGACGGCCGGCGGGAGCGCCGCATCCGAGCGCGCCCCGCCGGTTCGACCGCAGACCAGCGCTTCGCGGGGACATCGAATGAACGCCATGGCACGGCGACCGGGTTGGCGATTCTGGGCGGCAGGGGGGCTTCTCGTTGGTGCCGTCTCCGCCGCCAATGCGGGCGGCCTGGAGATCGAGCAGATCACCGGCAATCTGCAGACGACCTATCAGGCCGGCAGCAACAATGGCGCCACCGTCGAACAGTCGGCGATCGCCGCCGGGGCGCTGGCGGGCGGCAATGCGGCGCTGGTCGGTCAGTTCGGCAGCGACAACCAGGCCACGGTGCGCCAGGAGGGTGCCGATCTCGGCGCGGTCGTCGGGCAGGCCGGGGCCGGCAATTCGGCCGTGGTCGACCAGAGCGGGGCAAACCTGAAAGCCGTTGTCGGCCAGTTCGGCTCGGGTCACGCCGTCGAGATCCACCAGATGGGCGTCGGCAACGGCCTGCCGCTCATCGTCAATCAGTTCTGAGATGGTGCCGGAACTCGAAGGGATCAACTGAGGGCCAGGAGCCGCGTTCTTCCCTCTCCCCTTGTGGGAGAGGGTGGCGAGACCGAGCGAAGCGAGGTCGAGCCGGGTGAGGGGTGCATACGAGCGGATGCTGGAAGATTCGCCCCTCACCCGCCTCGCGACCTGACGATCGCTCGGCACCCTCTCCCGCAAGGGGAGAGGGAAGAAGAGGCCGAGCCAATCAACCGGAAACCCTATGAGCCGGTGCCGGAACTCGGGCTGCGCGCGGCGGGTTGGCGATTTGGCGTTCGGCATGGCGCGGCAAGGATGACCGCCCTGCGGTGACGCTTAGAGCATCCGCCGATCTGATTGGATCAAGCGGATGCTCTAATACCAACGGCCCCAAACGCTGACGCGTGGGGCCGCCGACACTCGCGGATTTTCTCTCCGGAAATCAGAGATTTCCGAAAATCCGCGACCGGAACCAACGGTCAGCTTTCGCTGCCGTTGGTATAAGTTCTTGGTTTGTCGCATTCTCTTCCGCAAAACCGGTACCCACTTTTGCGGAGAATGCTCTAGCCCACGGAAGGCGGGAAGTCGTGAATGTGACCGACAAGCCGGTTTCGAGGTGTCGGCGGCCGCGCTTGCTGCTGCGGCTTGTCGCGCTGGCGAGTGTCGCCGTCTTGAGCCTGTCGGCTATCGACCGGGCGGCGGCCGAGACGCGCACGCGCCGCGCCGCCACGTCCACTGAGACAAGGTCCGTTGCAGTCCCCCAGATCGCGCGGTTCGCCTCGGCGCCGCGCCGCCACGCGCAGGCGAAGCGGCGCCCCGCGACGGGGATGTCCTCCAACATCCGCCAGATTCCGAAACGGGGAAGCGTGCGAGACGGCACGACCTATGCCAAGCTTGCCGCCTCCAGCAAGCGCCTTTCGGCCCGCTGTCCGTCCGCGCGTCCGACCGCGCGCTGCGCGCTGGTCTCGCAGGCGGACTCCCTGCCGGGCGCGCTGCTGCAGGAGCCGAACCCGGACACGCTGCCGGTGCTCGACCGGCTTGGGATTCCAGCCGTCGATGGCGTCCCGCCGATCGTCACCGTCAATCAGAAGCGCCGCCCCGCGCCGGGCTTTTTCGGCCCAACGTTCCCGCTCCATCCCGGGAGAATGCGATGACTTCGACAGCACCCACGCGCAGGTCCGTCCTGCAATCGGCCGCAGGCGGTGTCACGGGCCTCGTGATCCAAGCAACCATCCCACAGGGAGGACATGCCATGGCTGCCGGCGCAGCGTCCGTGATCGGTTGGGTCGAGGTGCAGCCGTCTGCCAAGGGCAGGGACCACATTACCCTTCGCGGCCACGTCCTTGCCCTCACCGATGCGGCAGGCCGGTTCACGCTGGCGCTGACACGCAGCAGCAAGGGCGGCAAGTCGGAAACCAAGCAGGGCGGGGAATTCAAGCTGCAGGCCGGCGAGAGCCAGCCCCTGTCGACGACCACGATCAATCTCGACGAGAAGGATCAGTTGACGGTGGTGCTGAGCATCAGTGTCGACGGGATCGAGGTGTTCTCCACGACGTTGCGTACTTTGTAGGACGCGGCACTCGCCGAAAACTGCGGGCAGGGTCCGCCGCGTCTCACAGCAGGGTCCGCCGCGTCTCACACAGGCCCCGAGGCCGCGGGCGCGTCCACCGGCACCACGTCGACGGCAACGTCGAGCGCATGGTCGCCGGTGGCGATGATCACGCCGTCGACCGGCGCGGCGTCGGCATAGTCGCGGCCCACCGCCAGCACGATGTGGTCGAGCCCGGCAAGCATGGCGTTGGTGGGGTCGAGGCCGATCCAGCCGGCGCGCGGGCCGCACCACAGCGACACCCAGGCGTGGGTGGCGTCCGCCCCTTCCAGGCGCTCCTGCCCCGGCGGCGGCTCGGTGCGCAGGAAGCCCGAGACATACCCCGCAGCGAGGCCCAGCCCGCGCAGGCCGGCGATCATGATCTCGCTGAAATCCTGGCAGACGCCGCGCTTCAGCGCGAAGGCCGTCGCGACCGGCGTGGTCACGTCGGTGGCGCCGGGCTCATAGGCGAAGTCGGCCTTGATGCGGCAGGCCAGCTCGAAGGCCGACGCCAGGATCGGCCGTCCGCGCGCGAAGCTTTCGGCGGCGTAGGCGGTGATGTCCGCCACCACCGGCACCCGCCGGCTGGGAAAGAGATGGTGGACGGGCGCGGTGGGGGTGAGGTCGGCCGAGGCCCAGGCGAGTTCGCGCACCGTCTCCCAGGGCGGCGTCACCTCGGGCTCGGGGACCGGCGGCGGGGTGACGTCGATGCGCGCGGTGGTACGCAGCACCAGCGCCTCGTGGCGGGTGTGCAAGGCGATGCGGGTGAGGCCGTTGCCGAAGAAGTCGCGCGCCTCCGAGCGTTCGGCCGGCCACGGCTCGACGTCGAGCGCCATCGACAGCACGCGCTGGCCGGGCCGGTCGACCGGCGACAGCCTGAGCACGTGGCTTGCCGTGGCGACCGGCGCCGCATAGCGATAGGTCGTCACCTGCCGCACGTCGTAGATCATGGCGTCTCGTCGGCCTCGCCGCGATGGGTGAACCAGCGGTCGGAGATGGCGTCCGACAGATCCATCAGCGTCTGCTCGGCGCGGATCATGTCGAGCATGTCGATGTCGGAGGCGTCCAGCGTGGCGATGCCGGAATCGAGCCGCAGCAGCAGCCGCTCGGGCGGCGAGGTCGGCTCGCGCACCAGGCGCGTGGTGAGCACCGCCATGTGTTCGCGCATGCGCTCGATCTGGAACGTCACCGAGCGCGGGTTGGAGGAGTCGAGCACCACGGTGTCGAGCACCGGCGCGCGCGCCGCCACCATCACATAGCGCATGCGGTAGGTGATCTGGCTGTCGGCGAGTTCCAGCAGCACATCGAGCGCCTCGTCCGGCGCGCCGGCAACACCGAACTGCCGCACGAAGCGGCAGGTGTTGATCGCCCGCTCGATGCGCCGGCCGAACTCCAGGAAGCGCCAGCCGGCGAGCTGGTTCATGTTCTCCTGGGCGAGGCCGGCGAAGGAGGCGGTGATGCGCAGCGCCTGGTTGATGCGGGCGAGCACGGTGGCGCCGGTGACGTCGGCCGGCACGGTGCGCGACAGCGCCATCTCAAGCTCGGTCAGCGCCCGCCAGGCGTCGGGCGAGAAGCGGTCGCGGATGACCGAAGCCGCCCGCCGCGCCGCCGACGCCAGCGCCAGGATCGAGCCCTGCGCGTCGTGGTGGTTGAGCGCCCGCACCGAGAGGCGGATGAGGTCCATCGTGCCGGGCGGGGTGTCGACCACCTCCCACGCCAGCAGCAGTTCCTCGATCAGGCGGGTGGTGACGGTGCCGCGGCGCTCGCGCTCGGCGGCGCGGGCGGCGAGCAGGCGGGCGAGGCGCAGCGCCGCCTCGGCGCGCTCGACGTAGCGGCCGAGCCAGAACAGATTGTCGGCGACCCGGCTGGTGAGCGGTCCGACATTGCGGCGGATCGGCACGTGGCCGGGCGCCGGCAGCAGCGAGACCGGCGCCACCGGCGCCTCGGAGGGCACCCACACATCGGCGGCGCGACCGCCGCGCTGCATCGACACCGCGCGGGCGTCGATATGGTCGGCGATGCGGCACAGGCCGCCCGGCATCACCGCCCAGCCGTCCCGGGTGCGGGCGAGATAGACCCGCAGCACGAACGGCCGCGGCTCCAGCCTGCCGTCGCGCCAAACCGGCGTGGTGGAGAGCTTCACCGCCTCGTGGGCGACGAGATCGACGCCGCGCCGGCGCACCAGCTCGATCAGCGCGTCGCGCTCGGGCGCGTCGAGCTCGGCGGCGACCACCGATCCGCTGCGCAGAAGCGGCGGCAGCGTCGGCTCGAATGCCGGGGCGATCACGAAGGCGTCGAGGTCGGCGATCACCGCCTCGCGCTCCAGCGGCTGGCCGCACCACCAGGTCGCGACGTTGGGAATCTCCAGCTCGCGGCCGACGAGGTGGCGCGCCAGCGCCGGCACGAAGCCGAGCAGAGCGCGCGATTCCAGCACGCCCGACCCCAGTGCGTTGGCCACCGTGACATTGCCCGAGCGCACCGCCTGCACCAGGCCCGGCACGCCGATGCGCGAGGCGGGATTGAGCTCCAGCGGGTCGGCCCAGTCGGAGTCGAGCCGGCGCAACAGCACGTCGGTGCGCTCCAGCCCCTCGATGGTGCGGATGTGGACGTCGCCGCCGCGCACCGTGAGATCGGCGCCCTCGACCAGCACGAAGCCGAGATAGCGGGCGAGGTAGGCGTGCTCGAAATAGGTCTCGTTGAGCGGACCGGGGGTGAGCAGGCACACGCGCGAATCGACGCTGCGGCAGAGCGAGGTCAGCCCGGCGCGCAGCGTCTGGAAGAAGCCGGCGAGGCGCACGACGTGAAGCTGCTCGAACAGCTCGGGCAGCGCGCGGCCCATGGTGATGCGGTTCTCCAGCGCATAGCCGGCGCCGGAGGGCGACTGGGTGCGGTCGTTGAGCACCCACCAGCGGCCGTCCGGCCCGCGCCCGAGGTCCGCGGCATAGATGCCGAGGCCCGTGCCGTCCTCCGGCAGGGTGCCGACCAGCGGGCGCAGGAACTCGCGGCTGCCGGCCACCGCGGCGGCTGGCAGGCGGCCTTCGGCGACCAGCCGGCCGCGGCCGTAGATGTCGGCGAAAAGGCGCTCCAGCAGGGTGGCGCGCTGGGCGAGGCCCGAGGCCAGCGCCTGCCATTCCTTGGGGTCGATCACCAGCGGCAGGTGCGACAGCGGCCAGGGCCGCTCGACACCGGCGGCATCGTCATAGAGCCGGTAGAACACGCCGGAATCGCGCAAATAGCGGTCGGCGTTCTGGAACCGCCGGCCGACCTCGGCCGGCCCCAGCGCGGCAAGCCCGTCGAGCACCGGCAGCCAGTGCGGACGCACCGCGCCGCCTTCGTCCATCATCTCGTCGCGCACGCCGGGCAGCGGCCGGTAGCCGTCGATGAGCGCCTGGCGGCAGCCGGCGAGATCGGGCTCGTGGGGCGCGCGGCCGGTCACGGCGGTGCTCACGGCGGTGGCCGGCGCAGATCGAGGGTGGACGGGAACTCGCCGGTCGCCTCATCCGGCGGCACGGCGACATAGCCCGGCGAATGACCGTGGTCCTGGAAGCGGGCGAGGCGGCGCGCCTCGGCCTCGTAGGAATTGACCGGGAAGGTGTCGTAGTTGCGGCCGCCCGGATGGGCGACGTGGTAAACGCAGCCGCCGAACGAGCGGCGGTTCCACGAATCCAGGATGTCGAAGGTCAGCGGCGCGTGCACGGGAATCGTCGGGTGCAGGCCGGAAGCCGGCTGCCACGCCTTGAAGCGCACGCCGCCGACATACTCGCCGTTCCGGCCGGTGGAGACCAGCGGCACGCGGCGGCCGTTGCAGGCGATGACGTGGCGCTCGGGCTGCACGCCCTCCACCCGCACCTCAAGCCGTTCGACCGCGGAATCGACGAAGCGCACGGTGCCGCCGACGGTGCCTTCCTCGCCCATCACGTGCCAGGGCTCCAACGCCTGGCGCAGGTCCAGCCGCACGCCGCCGTGCTCGACCCGGCCGTAGAACGGGAAGCGGAACTCGCGCTGGGCGGCGAACCAGGTGGGCTCGAACGGGTAGCCGGCGCGCGCAAGGTCGTCGAGCACGCCGAGGAAGTCCTCCCACACGAAATGGGGCAGCATGAAGCGATCGTGCAGCACGGTGCCCCAGCGCACCAGCGCTCCGTCCTGCGGCTCGCGCCAGAACCACGCGATCAGCGCCCGCAGGAGGAGCTGCTGTGCGAGGCTCATGCGCCAGTCCGGCGGCATCTCGAAGGAGCGGAACTCGACGAGGCCGAGCCGGCCGGTCGGTCCTTCCGGCGAGAACAGCTTGTCGATGCAGATCTCGGTGCGGTGGGTGTTGCCGCTCGAATCGACGAGCAGATTGCGCAGCAGCCGGTCGATCAGCCACAGCGGGATGTGGCCACAGCCCGGGGCGGGAATGTTGGCCAGCGCGATCTCCAGCTCGTAGAGCGAATCATGGCGCGCCTCATCGATGCGCGGCGCTTGGCTGGTCGGACCGATGAACAGGCCCGAGAACAGATAGGACAGCGCGGGATGGCGCTGCCAATAGACGATGAGGCTCTTCAGCACGTCGGGCCGGCGCAGGAACGGGCTGTCGGCCGGGGTGGCGCCGCCGATCACCACGTGGTTGCCGCCGCCGGTGCCGGTGTGGCGGCCATCGATCATGAACTTGTCGGTGCCGAGCCGGGCGAGCCGCGCCTCGGCATAGAGTTCGCGGGTGATCTCGACGCATTCGTGCCAGCTCGCCGCCGGCTGGACGTTGACCTCGATCACGCCGGGGTCGGGCGTCACCTTCAACACCATAAGCCGCGGATCGACCGGCGGCGGGTAGCCCTCGACATGCACCGGCAGGCCGAGATCCTCGGCGGTGCGCTCGACGCAGGCGATCAGCTCCAGCCAATCCTCCAGCGTCTCGGTCGGCGGCAGGAACACGGTGATGCGGCCGTCGCGCGGCTCGACCGCGAGCGCGGCGCGCACCGCGTCGTCGTCGTCGCCGGTCGAGGCGATCTGGCCGACCTGCTCGCTCCTGCCGGCAGGGAGGGCACCGCCGCCGGCCCGCACGACGCGCTGGTGCAGCACGTCGGGATCAGGCAGCTCGCCCCTCGGCTCGACCGGGTCGGCCGGCACCACGTAGGGATAGGAGGCCGGCGGCACCCATGGCAGCGTCGCCAGCGGCAGGCGGAAGCCGACCGGGCTGTCGCCCGGCATCAGGAACAGCTTCTCGCGCCGCAGCGCCCAATGCTCGCTGCGCCAGCGCCGGCCATCGGCGTTCCAGCGCTGCACCGGCAGCACGTAGCCGACCGGCGTGCCAAGCCCGCGGTCGAACACCTTGGCGATGCGGGCGCGCGCCTCGGCGTCCTCCAGTTTCGAATCCTGAGTATCGACATTGGGCGGCAGCTTCGCCTCCTGCAGCAGCCAATGCGCCGGATCCTCGAATGCCGGGACGACGTAATCGGCCTCAAGGCCGAGCCGCTCGGCGATGCCGCAGGCGACGTCCCTGGCGTCTTCGGGCGAGCAGCGGGCGGGCGCGTTCTCGCGGGCGATCAGGTCCGGATTGCGCCAGATCGGCTTGCCATCCTTGCGCCAGTAGAGCGCGAACGACCAGCGCGGCAGGCTCTCGCCCGGGTACCACTTGCCCTGGCCGTAGTGCAGCAGGCCGGCCGGCGCGAAGCGCGCGCGCAGGCGGCGGATCAGATCATCGGCGCGGCTACGCTTGGTGGGGCCGACCGCGTCGGTGTTCCACTCGGCCGACTGGTAGTCGTCGATCGAGACGAAGGTTGGCTCACCACCCAGCGTGAGACGGACATCCTGGGCGGCGAGGTCGGCATCCACCGCCTCGCCCAGCCGGTCGAGCGCCGCCCACGCCTCGTCGGAGAACGGCAATGTGACGCGCGGCTTCTCATCGACGCGGGTGACCTTCATCTCGAAGGCGAACGACACCTCGGCGGGGTCGACGGTGCCGGAGATCGGCGCGGCCGAGCGATAGTGCGGCGCTGCGCACAGCGGGAAATGGCCCTCGCCGCAGAACAGGCCGGAGGTCGGGTCGAGGCCGATCCAGCCGGCGCCGGGGATGTAGACCTCGGCCCAGGCATGGAGGTCGGTGAAGTCGTGGTCGGTGCCCGACGGGCCGTCGAGCGACTTCAGGTCGGGCTTGAGCTGCACGAGGTAGCCCGAGACGAAGCGGGCGGCGAGGCCGAGCCGGCGCAGGATCTGCACCAGAAGCCAGCCGGTGTCGCGGCATGAGCCGGACCTGAGCTCCAGCGTCTCGTCGGGCGCCTGCACGCCCGGCTCCATGCGGATGACGTAGCGGATGTCGCGCTGCAGGCGGGCGTTGAGGTCGACCAGGAAATCGACAGTGTTGACCGGCCCCTTGGGCAGCGCAGCGAGATAGGCCTCGAAGGCCGGGCCGGTCGGCTCGCATTCGAGACAGGGCGCAAGTTCCAGCGCCATCTCGGGTGGATAGACGAAGGGGTAGATGTCGGCCCACGGCTCGACGAAGAAGTCGAACGGGTTGAACACCGTGAGCTCGGCCACGAGGTCGACGGTGATCGAGAATTCGGTGGTCTTCTCCGGGAAGACGAAGCGCGCCACCCAGTTGCCGAACGGATCCTGCTGCCAGTTCACGAAGTGGGTCTCGGGGACCACCTTCAGCGAATAGGAAGGAATGCGCGTTCGGCAGTGCGGTGCCGGCCTGAGTCGGATGAGCTGCGGCCCGAGGTGGACGGGACGGTCGTAAACGTAACGGGTGACGTGATGAAGAGCCGCTAATATCGCCATGCCCGGAACGTAAAGGCCAAGTCCCTCCGCGGTCAAAGCCTCGTTGGGCGCGGCGGGTCACCCCTCACGCGGGATTTGTCGTTCTGGAGGTATCCAGCGCCGCTGGCGATGCCGGCGGGCGCGAAATACGCCCGACCGGCCCTGATTCTGCTGCGTCCGCGGCGCAAGAGCCGGTCACGGCACCGCGAACTTCACCACGAACACCAGCGCGAGCAGGACGGCGGCGACGTTCACCTCGCGGAACCGGCCGGCGGCGAGCTTGCAGGCCACGAAGGTGATGAAGCCCAGCCCGATGCCGGTGGCGATGGAATAGGTCAGCGGCATGGTGACCGCCGCCACCACCGCCGGGGCAAATTCGGTGGCGTCGTCCCAGTCGATCTCGGCGAGGCCGCGGGTCATCAGGCAGGCGACATAGAGCAGCGCCGCCGCCGAGGCATAGGCGGGAATCATGCCGGCGAGCGGGGCGAAGAACAGCGCCAGCAGGAACAGAATCGCCACCACCGCCGCGGTGAGGCCGGTGCGGCCGCCCGCCGCCACGCCCGCCGTGCTCTCGATGTAGCTGGTGGTGGTCGAGGTGCCGATCAGCGCGCCGAACATGGCGGCGAAGCTGTCGGCGACCAGCGCCTGCTTCATGCGCGGCAAGCGCCCGTCCTTGTCCAGGAGCCCGGCCTGGTGGGCGACGCCGATCAGGGTGCCGGCATTGTCGAACACGTCGATGAACAGGAAGCTGATCACCACCGCCAGGAACGCGGTCTCGTAGATTCGCGAGAAATCGAGCTGCAGGAAGGTCGGGGCCAGCGAGGGCGGCATGGCCACCACGCCGCCATAGGTCGTCAGCCCGAGCGGCAGGCCGGCCAGGGTGACGGCGAGGATGCCGACCAGCGTGCCGCCGAGCAGGCGGCGGGAATTCAGCGCGGCGATCAGCACGAAGCCGACGAGGCAGAGAATCGCCGCCGGCTCGCGCAGGCTGCCGAGCGTCACCAGCGTCACCGGGTGGGCGACCACGATCTTCGCCTGCTCCAGGGCGATGATGCCGAGAAACAGGCCGACGCCGGCGGAGATGGCGAGCTTGAGGTTCCGCGGAATGGCGTTGATGACGTATTCGCGCAGGCGGAACACCGAGATCAGGAAGAACAGCACGCCCGAGCAGAACACCGCCGCCAGCGCCTGCTGCCAGGAGTAGTGGTAGGACAGAACCACGGTGAAGGCGAAGAAGGCGTTGAGCCCCATGCCCGGCGCCAGCGCGATGGGGTATTTGGCGTAAAGCGCCATCACCATCGTGCTGACCGCCGCCGCGATGCAGGTGGCGGCGAACACCGCGCCCTTGTCCATGCCGGTGCTGGCGAGGATCGTCGGGTTGACGAACACGATGTAGACCATCGTGAGGAAGGTGGTGACGCCGGCGATCGCCTCGGTGCGCACCGTGGAGCCGCTGGCCGTCACCCCGAACCAGCGATCGAGGAAAGACAGGCGCGCCGGCTTGGGCGTGTCCATCCTGGCCGTGTCCATCGGACCCTCCGCTCTCGTCCCGCCGCCGCGCCGAGCGCCTGTGGCGGCACATCCGGGGCGGCGTGTCCCGTTCCCGCCGCCGCCCTGGGGCTGGCGGCCGTTTGGCTGAATGGTTCAGGTTTAGAGCATTCCCGGTCCAAACGGAAACCGGTTCTGCGCAAGAGAGCGCGTCAGGACAACACGTTAGGGGAGGGGATGGAGGTGGGTCGGCGCGGTGCGTGCGCGCCGCGGCCCGGACTTAGGGCGGTGCGACTCCCACTACTCCCGACTCCGGGCCGCGGCAGACCGCCCCAGCAGGCGGAGCAACGGGTCGGACTGGGGATTCAAGGGTATTCGCTGCCGGACGCTTGGGTTGGGCGCACGGAATGGGTTGGGAATTTGGGTTGGGTTGGGAACTTGGGTTGGGAGCTTGAGTTCGGGCGTTTGGTCTTTCGCCGCCCGGCGCCGGAAAACCGGCGGGCACAAAGTGGCGGGAGTGACGGGGCTCGAACCCGCGACCTCCGGCGTGACAGGCCGGCGCTCTAACCAACTGAGCTACACCCCCGCGTGCTCATCGCAAGCGAGAGCGCGGACATAAGGCCCAACCCTGCCCTCGTCAAGCCCGTCCGTTGGCGAGGTCGCGATCAGGATCGTTTGCCGGCGTCCGCGCATCCGGTTCCGGCTCGGGCGCCGGGCGCGCGGCCGTCTCCGACCGCATTCTCCTGTGGATGGCCCCGTGGAATGGGCCGGTGCCAGGGGGCGGACGGGCCGGGCATTGCCGCCGGCAGAGCGCGCACCATATCGGCTTCTGTGGATGACTGCGCAGTGATGGCCGCGACTGCGGCAAGAACTTTCGCGGTTGCGTAATGGTGGACTGATGCAAACCGCCGGGAGACCTTGTCCTGGCCGGCAGGAATGGCAATGGAGAGTCGACGTAACGGTTGAACCGGCAGGATTTCGCAGCAGCGAAGTCAAAAATGCTGCAACTGCGTGCCCAGGGATTTGGCGCGGCTGCCTCAATTGTAGGCCAAGTCTGCAGATCTGTCGGTCATTACGCCCCCGATATCCGAATAACGCGTGCCGGCGAGCTTGCGGGGGGTGAGGCCGTGCGCTAACCATTCGACTATCGGATGGGTCCGGGGTGCCGGGCCGCCGACGCGCCGGGCTTCTCCGCGCGCGTCGGTCTCATCCGCGCGCACGCCTCAAGAGGTGAACTGGACGATGACCGAGCTGCTTGTCGCCTATCTCCCGCTCGTCATCTTCATCGGCCTGTCGCTGGTGATCGGGCTGGTGCTGCTGATCGCGCCGTTCGTGGTGGCCTATCAGCAGCCGGATCCCGAGAAGCTCTCGGCCTATGAATGCGGGTTCAACGCCTTCGGCGATGCCCGCATGAAATTCGACATCCGCTTCTATCTGGTGTCGATCCTGTTCATTATCTTCGATCTCGAAGTGGCGTTCCTGTTTCCGTGGGCGGTGGCGTTCGGCGATGTCGGCGTGTTCGGGTTCTGGTCAATGATGGTGTTTCTGGGCGTGCTGACGGTCGGCTTCGTCTATGAGTGGAAGAAGGGGGCCCTGGAATGGGACTGATGGACAAGTCTGCGGCCATCGCCCCGGCGCCCAGAGGCATTCTCGACCCGCGCACCGGCAAGCCGATCGGCTCGGACGATCCCTTCTTCACCGGCATCAATGACGAGCTGGCCGACAAGGGCTTCCTCGTCACCGCCACCGACGAGATCATCAACTGGGCGCGCACCGGCTCGCTGATGTGGATGACCTTCGGGCTCGCCTGCTGCGCGGTCGAGATGATCCACGGCGCCATGCCGCGCTACGATTTCGAGCGATTCGGCTTCGCGCCGCGCGCCTCGCCGCGCCAGTCGGACTGCATGATCGTCGCCGGCACCCTGACCAACAAGATGGCGCCCGCGCTGCGCAAGGTCTACGACCAGATGCCGGAGCCGCGATACGTCATCTCCATGGGCTCCTGTGCCAATGGCGGCGGCTACTACCACTATTCGTATTCGGTTGTGCGCGGCTGCGATCGCATCGTGCCGGTCGACATCTACGTTCCGGGCTGCCCGCCGACGGCGGAGGCGCTGCTCTACGGCGTGATGCTGCTGCAAAAGAAGATTCGTCGGACGGGGACCATCGAGCGGTGACCAGATATTACGGGGATGGCGGTCTCCTCGACACGGCGTTGCGGGAGATCGGCGCGGCGGCGGCAGCGGCGCTGCCCGGGGCCGTGACGGGCTTCGACATTGCGCTGGGCGAGTTGACCGTTCGGGCCGAGGCGGCGCGGATCGTCGAGGTGCTGCGCTTCCTGCACGACGATCCGGCCTGCCGGTTCATCGCCTTCGTCGATCTGTGCGGCGTCGACTGGCCGGCGCGCGAGAAGCGTTTCGACGTCGTCTACCACCTGCTGTCGCCGCAGCAGAACCTGCGGGTGCGGGTGAAGGTGGAGACCGACGAGACGACGCCGGTGCCCTCCATCGTCGGGCTCTATCCCGGCGCCGGCTGGTTCGAGCGCGAGGCCTACGATCTCTACGGCGTGCTGTTCGACGGCAATCCGGACCTGCGCCGCATCCTCACCGACTATGGCTTCGACGGCCACCCGCTGCGCAAGGACTTCCCGCTCAGCGGCTATGTCGAGCTGCGCTGGGACGACGAGCAGAAGCGCGTGGTCTACGAGCCGGTGCGGCTGATGCAGGAGTTCCGCAACTTCGACTTCCTCTCGCCCTGGGAAGGCACCGACTATGTGCTGCCCGGCGACGAGAAGGCCAATCGGGCGGGCTGAGGGGGGAAGGACATGGGCGCCGACGCCACGGCTCGCGATTTCACCATCAATCTCGGCCCGCAGCACCCGTCCGCGCACGGCGTGCTGCGGCTGATCCTCGATCTCGACGGCGAGGTGATCACCCGCGCCGATCCGCATATCGGCCTGTTGCACCGCGGCACCGAGAAGCTGATCGAGTACAAGACCTACGCCCAGGCGGTGCCGTATTTCGACCGGCTCGACTATGTGTCGCCGATGAATTGCGAGCACGCCTTCGTGCTGGCGATCGAGCGGCTGCTCGGCCTCGCCGTGCCCTACCGCGCCCAGCTGATCCGCGTGCTCTATTCGGAGCTGACGCGAATCGCCAACCACCTGATCAATATCGGCTCGCACGCGCTCGACGTCGGCGCGCTGACCCCGCCGCTGTGGGTCTACGAGGAGCGCGAGAAGATCTTCTGCTTCTACGAGCGGGCCTCCGGCGCGCGCATGCACGCCAACTATTTCCGGGTCGGCGGCGTGCACCAGGACCTGCCGCCGGCGCTGATCGAGGACATCCGGGCGTGGTGCGATCCGTTCCTGGGCGTGGTCGACGACCTCGACCGGCTGCTCACCGGCAACCGCATCTTCAAGCAGCGCAATGTCGACATCTGCGTGATCAAGCCGGAGGATGTCTGGGCGCGCGGCTTCTCTGGCATCATGGTACGCGGCTCGGGCATCGCCTGGGATCTGCGCAAGGCGCAGCCCTACGAGTGCTACGAGGATCTCGAATTCGACATTCCGGTCGGCAAGAACGGCGACTGCTACGACCGCTACCTCTGCCGCATGCTGGAGATGCGGGAGTCGGTGCGCCTCATCAAGCAGTGCTGCGACAAGCTCAGCAGCGTTGCCGGCGCCGGCCCGGTGCTGGCGCCCGACCACAAGGTGGTGCCGCCGCGCCGCAGCGAGATGAAGCGCTCGATGGAGGCGCTGATCCAGCACTTCAAGCTCTACACCGAGGGCTTCCACGTGCCGGCCGGCGAGGTCTATGCCGCGGTCGAGGCGCCCAAGGGCGAGTTCGGCGTCTATCTGGTGGCCGACGGCACCAACAAGCCCTATCGCTGCAAGATCCGTTCGCCTGGCTTCGTCCACCTGCAGGCCATGGAGTTCCTGTCCAAGGGCCACATGCTGGCGGACATTCCCGCCGTCATCGCCACCATCGACGTTGTGTTCGGCGAGGTCGACCGATGACCGCAGCGCCCTGTCCGGACCGGCGGATGACCGTCACCGACTACCTCGCCTGGGGCGAAGCCCGGCCGCCCGGCCGCTTCGAACTGGTCGAGGGTCGGGTGGTGGCGATGTCGCCGGAGCGGGTGCGGCACAATCTGGTGAAGCTCGCCGTTGCGGTTGCTCTGCAGAATGCCGTCCGTGCGGCGGGGCTACCCTGCACGGTGTTCACCGACGGGGTGGGGATCGCCGTCAATAAGGATACGGTGCGCGAGCCGGATGCCTCGGTGCAGTGCGGGGTGCCGGCCGACCTCGACGCCAAGCTGATCGAGGCACCGGTGATCGTGGTCGAGGTCACCTCGCCGTCGAGCGAGCGTGACGATCAGCAGGTGCTGCTGGTCGAGTATTTCTCGGTTCCCAGCATCCGCCATTATCTCATCGTGCTGCCGGAGAAGCGCGCGGTGGTGCATCACCACAAGACCGGCGAGGCCATCGCCACCCGCATCGTGCATGAGGGGGAGATCGTGCTCGATCCGCCCGGCATGACGGTTGCCTTCGAGGCGCTGCTCGGCCCCGCCGCTGCGCAGGGAGAGAATTGAGTCATGAGTGTCCGTCGTCTCGCGCCTGCCGAGCAGCAGCCCGACGCCTTCGCCTTCACGGCGGAGAACGCGGCCTGGGCCCAGACCCAGATCGCCAAATATCCGGAAGGGCGGCAGGCGTCCGCGGTGATCGCGCTGCTGTGGCGCGCCCAGGAGCAGGCCGGCGGCTGGCTGCCGCAGAAGGCGATCGAGCATGTGGCCGAGCTGCTCGCCATGCCCCCTATCCGGGTGCTGGAGGTCGCGACCTTCTACACGATGTTCAACCTTGAGCCGGTCGGCCAGCATTTCGTGCAGGTGTGCGGCACGACGCCGTGCATGCTGCGCGGCGCCGAGGCGCTGAAGAAGGTCTGCCACGACAAGATCGGCCACGAGCGCCACGTCACCGCCGACGGCAAGTTCTCCTGGGCGGAGGTCGAGTGCCTGGGCGCCTGCGTGAACGCGCCGATGGTGCAGATCGGCGCCGACTATTACGAGGACCTCACGCCCGAAACCCTGGCGAAGCTGCTGGACAACCTCGCCGCCGGCCGTCCGGTCAAGCCGGGGCCGCAGGTCGAGCGCCAGTTCTCGGCGCCGGCCGGCGGCCTGACCACGCTGACTGGCGATCCGGCGCCGGGCGCCGACGACAAGACTCCGGCGGAGTGAAAGCCATGCTCGCCGACAAGGACCGCATCTTCACCAATCTCTACGGCCTCCACGACTGGGGGCTGAAGGGCGCCCGCGCGCGTGGCGGCTGGGACGGCACGCGGGTGTTGCTGGAGAAGGGCCGCGACTGGATCATCAACGAGGTCAAGGCCTCGGGCCTGCGCGGGCGCGGCGGCGCCGGCTTCCCGACCGGGCTCAAATGGTCGTTCATGCCCAAGGGCTCGGACGGGCGGCCGTCCTATCTCGTGGTGAACGCCGACGAATCCGAGCCCGGCACCTGCAAGGACCGCGAAATCCTGCGCCACGACCCGCATCTGTTGGTCGAGGGCTCGCTGATCGCCGGCTTCGCCATGGGCGCGCACACCGGCTACATCTATGTGCGTGGCGAGTTCATCCGTGAGCGCGAGCGGCTGCAGGCGGCGGTCGACCAGGCCTATGAGGCGCGGCTGCTCGGCAAGAACAATATTCACGGCTGGGATTTCGACCTCTACGTCGTCCACGGTGCCGGCGCCTATATCTGCGGCGAAGAGACCGCGATGCTGGAGAGCATCGAGGGCAAGAAGGGCATGCCGCGGATGAAGCCGCCATTCCCGGCCAATGTCGGCCTCTATGGCTGCCCGACCACGGTCAACAATGTCGAATCCATCGCGGTGGTGCCGGACATCCTGCGCCGCGGCGGCGCGTGGTTCGCCGGCATCGGCCGGCCCAACAACACCGGCACCAAGCTGTTCTGCATCTCCGGCCACGTGAACACGCCCTGCAATGTCGAGGAGGCGATGGGCGTGCCGTTCCGCGAGCTGATCGACAAGCACGCCGGCGGCGTGCGTGGCGGCTGGGACAATCTGCTGGCCGTCATCCCCGGCGGCTCATCGGTGCCGTGCGTGCCGGCAGCGGAGATCATCGACTCGCCGATGGACTTCGATTCGCTGAAGGCGCTGCGCTCGGGGCTGGGCACCGCGGCGGTGATCGTGATGGACAAGTCCACCGACATCATCCGCGCCATCGCTCGCCTCAGCTATTTCTACAAGCACGAGAGCTGCGGCCAGTGCACGCCGTGCCGCGAAGGCACCGGCTGGATGTGGCGGGTGGTGAGCCGCATGGCCGAGGGGCGCGCCACCAAGCGCGAGATCGACCTGCTTCTCGACGTGTCCTATCAGGTCGAGGGCCACACCATCTGCGCGCTGGGCGATGCCGCGGCGTGGCCGGTGCAGGGCCTGATCCGCCATTTCCGCCACGAGATCGAGGCGCGCATCGACGCTTATGCGGCGCGGCCGGATGTGGCGGCGGCGGTGCGCGAGCCGTCCGACATCGCCGTGGCGGCGGAGTGAGCGCGATGGCCGCGGTGTCCGACAACGTCGTTTTCGTCCTGGTGCGCCGGATCGACGAGCGAACCGAACGCATGGCGCAGGAACTGCATGACGTCAAAGTGCGGGTGACGGCTCTTGAGGACGGTCTGGCGGGCGTGAATCGCCGGCTCGACCGGCTGGAGCAGTGGGTCGAGCGCATCGGGCGCCGCCTCGAACTCTCGGACGCATAGGCTGGAAGATTACGCATGGCCAAGCTGATCATCGATGGCACCGAGGTCGACGTGTCGCCCGACGACACGCTGCTGCAGGCGTGCGAGGAGGCCGGGGCCGAGATCCCGCGCTTCTGCTACCACGAGCGGCTGTCGGTGGCCGGCAATTGCCGCATGTGCCTGGTCGAGGTGAAGGGCGTGCCCAAGCCGCAGGCCTCGTGCTCGGTCAATGTGCGCGACCTGCGCCCCGGCCCCAATGGCGAGCCGCCGGTGATCAGCACCAAGTCGCCGATGGTGAAGAAGGCGCGCGAAGGGGTGATGGAGTTTTTGCTCATCAATCACCCGCTCGACTGCCCGATCTGCGACCAGGGCGGGGAGTGCGACCTGCAGGACCAGGCGATGGCCTATGGCGTCGACACCTCGCGCTTCGCGGAGAACAAGCGGGCGGTCGAGGACAAATATATCGGCCCGCTGGTCAAGACGGCGATGAACCGCTGCATCCATTGCACGCGCTGCATCCGCTTCATCACCGAGGTGGCGGGCGTGCCCGATCTCGGCGCCATCGGCCGCGGCGAGGACATGGAGATCACCACCTATCTTGAGCGCGCCATGCGCTCGGAGCTGCAGGGCAACGTCATCGATTTGTGCCCGGTCGGCGCGCTGACCTCGAAGCCCTACGCCTTCCACGCCCGGCCGTGGGAGTTGACCAAGACCGAATCGGTCGACGTGATGGACGCGGTTGGCGCGGCGATCCGCATCGACACGCGCGGCCGCGAGGTGATGCGCATCCTGCCGCGCGTCAACGAGGCGGTGAACGAGGAGTGGATCTCCGACAAGAGCCGCTTCATCTGGGACGGCCTCAAGACCCAGCGGCTGGACCGCCCCTATGTGCGCCGCGATGGCAAGCTCGCGCCTGCGACGTGGGGCGAGGCGTTCGCGGCGATCAAGGCCAAGATGGACGCGACTTCGGCCGGGCGCGTCGGCGCGCTGGTCGGCGATCTCGCCTCGGTGGAGGAGGCGTTCGCGCTGAAGGGCCTGCTGGACCGCCTCGGCGTCGCCAGTCTCGACTGCCGGCAGGACGGTGCGGCGCTCGATCCGGCACTGGGGCGGGCAAGCTATCTGTTCAATCCCGGCATCGCCGGACTCGAGCAGGCCGACGCGCTGCTGATCGTCGGCTCCAATCCGCGGGCGGAGGCGGCGGTGCTGAACGCCCGCATCCGCAAGCGCTGGCGCATGGGTGGCTTCCCGATCGGGCTGATCGGCGAGGCGGCGGACCTCACCTATGACGCCCAGCATCTCGGCGCCGGGCCGGACACGCTGGCGGAGATCGCTGGCGGCCGCCATCCCTTCGCCAGCGTGCTCAAGGCCGCGGCGCGGCCGATGGTGCTGGTGGGGCAGGGCGCGCTGGCGCGGCCCGACGGCGCGGCGGTGGCCGCAGCGGCGGCCAAGGCGGCGCTGGCCATCGGCGCGGTCAAGGACGGCTGGAACGGCTTTTCGGTGCTGCACACCGCGGCCAGCCGGGTGGGCGCGCTCGACGTCGGCTGCGTGCCGGGGCCGGACGGGCTTTCGACCAACGACATGCTCAAGCCCGGCGCGCTCGACGTGCTGGTCCTGCTCGGGGCGGACGAGGTCACGGTGCCGGCCGGCGCCTTCGTGGTCTATGTCGGCACCCATGGCGACCGTGGCGCCCACCGCGCCGACGTCATCCTGCCCGGCGCGGCCTACACCGAAAAGTCGGGCATCTGGGTCAATACCGAGGGGCGGGTGCAGCTCGGCCAGCGCGGCGGCTTCCCGCCTGGCGATGCGCGCGAGGACTGGGCGATCCTGCGGGCGCTGTCGGAGCGGCTCGGCGAGACGCTGCCCTATGACTCGCTTGCCGCGCTCCGGTCGGCGCTGGTGGCCGCCCATCCGCACATGGCCCGCCTCGGCGTCGCCGAGCCGGCCGATGCCGGGACCATCGCTGCGCTTGCGGCCCAAAGCGGGGTGCCGGACAAGGCGCCGTTCGTCGGCGCGGTCGGCGATTTCTATCTGACCAACCCGATCGCCCGGGCCTCCGCCGTCATGGCGGACTGCTCAAGCCTGGCGGCCGGGCGCGTCCAGGCGGCGGCGGAGTGAGGGCGACATGAGCTGGCTTGATAGTGCGTGGCTGGACACCGCCCTCCATCTTATCGTCATCGCCCTGCACAGCCTGGCGGTGCTGGTGGCGCTGCTGGTCTTCATCGCCTTCGTCCTGCTCGCCGACCGCAAGGTCTGGGCGGCGGTGCAGCTGCGCAAGGGGCCGAACGTGGTCGGCCCGGTCGGGCTGTGGCAATCGTTCGCCGACTTTATCAAGTTCATGACCAAGGAGCCGGTGATCCCCTCCGGCGCCAACAAGGTCGTGTTCCTGATCGCGCCGCTGGTGTCGTGCGTGCTGGCGCTGGCCGCCTGGGCGGTGATCCCGGCCGATGCCGGCTGGGCGGTGGCCGACATCAATGTCGGCATCCTCTATATCTTCGCCATCTCCTCGCTCGGCGTGTACGGCATCATCATGGGCGGCTGGGCGTCGAACTCGAAATATCCGTTCCTGGGCAGCCTGCGCTCGGCAGCGCAGATGGTGAGCTACGAGGTGTCGATCGGCTTCGTCATCATCACCGTGCTCTTGTGCGTGGGGTCGCTGAACCTGCAGGACATCGTGTTCGCCCAGCGCGAGCGCGGCTTTGCCACGATGCTCGGCATCCCCTGGGCGACGATGCTGAACTGGTTCTGGCTGCCGCTGTTCCCGATGTTCGTGGTGTTCTTCATCTCGGCGCTGGCGGAGACCAACCGGCCGCCCTTCGACCTGCCGGAGGCCGAATCCGAACTCGTCGCCGGCTTCATGGTCGAATACTCGTCCACGCCCTATCTGCTGTTCATGCTGGCCGAGTATGTGGCGATCATGACCATGTGCGCGCTGACCACCATCCTGTTCCTGGGCGGGTGGCTGCCGCCGTTCGACGTGGCGCCCTTCACCTGGGTGCCGGGGGTGGTGTGGTTCATCCTCAAGCTGTCGCTGGTGTTCTTCATGTTCGCGATGGTCAAGGCGTTCGTGCCGCGCTACCGCTACGACCAGTTGATGCGGCTGGGCTGGAAGGTGTTCCTGCCGCTGTCCCTGTTCATGGTGGTGGCGGTGGCCGGCGTTCTGCAGACCATGGGGTGGGCGCCATGACGGAGCTCGTTGCCGGCCTGTTCGGCGTTGGGGTGGGACTCGCGTTTGCGCTGTTCGCCAACATGGCGGTGCTGCCGCGGGTGCTGGAGGCGCAGCGCCAGACGCACGCGCAGCGTGAGAGCGCCGGTGGTTCCGGCGGCGACATCGCCCGTCTGACCAGAATCACGACCCTGGCCTACCGGCTGGCGTTTCCGGTGGTTTGCGGCGTGGTGGGGTACGACCTCGGCACCCGCCTCTGGGGACTGATGCAATGACGGCGGAGCCTGACCATGCTCTCACTCTCCCTGCCGGGACTGATCGGCGCCGCCATGGGCCTCGCGCTGGGGCTCCTGAACTTCGGCGTTGTCGTCAGCTTCGTGGAGACGCGGCTGCGGGCGCTCGACCGTTCGACCAACGCGGCCGAGAAGGCGGACTTCGAGCGGCGCATCACCCTGATGCGCCGCACCATGCTGGTTCTGGATATCGTGGCGTTCTCGGCGGTCGGCTATCTGTTCGGGCAGACCATTGCCGGTGGCCTGTCGTGAGCGCGGGATGGGTGCGTGCGGGCTGGCGGGGAGGGAGCGGATCATGAAACTCGACCAGGCGGCCCGTGCGCTGTTTCTCACCGAGTTCGTCTCGGCCTTCTTCCTGTCGATGCGCTACCTGTTCCGGCCGAAGGCGACCATCAACTATCCGTTCGAGAAGGGGGCGCTGAGCCCGCGCTTCCGCGGCGAGCACGCGCTGCGCCGCTACCCGAACGGCGAGGAGCGCTGCATCGCCTGCAAGCTGTGCGAGGCGATCTGCCCGGCCCAGGCCATCACCATCGAGGCCGGGCCGCGCCGCAACGACGGCACGCGCCGCACCACGCGTTACGACATCGACATGGTGAAATGCATCTATTGCGGCTTCTGCCAGGAGGCGTGCCCGGTGGATGCCATCGTCGAGGGGCCGAACTTCGAGTACGCCACCGAGACGCGCGAAGAGCTTTATTTCGACAAGGAACGGCTGCTCGCCAATGGCGAGCGCTGGGAACGGGAAATCGCCCGCAATATCGGCCTGGACGCGCCTTACCGGTAAGGTCGCAGGTCACGCGGGACAAGTGGGCCCGGCGCCGGGCGCCGGACACGGGGGACTGGGATGGGGGTTGCCGCAGCGTTCTTCTATCTATTTGCGGGCGTCGCCGTCGCTTCCGCCTTCATGGTGGTGGCGGCGCGCAACCCCGTGCACTCGGTGCTGTGGCTGATCCTGACCTTCGTCAACGGGGCCGGGCTGTTCCTGCTGCTTGGCGCCGAGTTCCTGGCGATGATCCTGGTGGTGGTCTATGTCGGCGCCGTCGCCGTGCTGTTCCTGTTCGTGGTGATGATGCTCGACGTCGATTTCGCCGAGCTGAAGCAGGGGGCGCTGCAATACCTGCCGATCGGCGGCATCGTCGGGCTGGTGTTCCTGGTGGAGCTGGTGCTGGTGCTCGGCACCTGGGCGGTGGGGCCGGGGGTGTCCGGCGCCGTGAAGATGCCGCTGCAGCCGGCCGAGGTGTCCAACACCGTGGCGCTGGGCCAGGTGCTCTACACCCAGTACGTCTATTTCTTCCAGGCGGCCGGCCTCGTGCTGCTGGTGGCGATGATCGGCGCCATCGTGCTGACGCTCCACCACAAGGAGGGCGTCAAGCGCCAGGACATCGCCCGGCAGGTGGCGCGCGGGCCGGCCACGGCGGTCGAGCTTCGCAAAGTCAAGTCGCGGCGGGGGATCTGAGCCATGACCGTCGGTCTGTCGCACTTCCTCATCCTGGCCGCCATCCTGTTCACCATCGGCACGGTCGGGATCTTCCTCAACCGCAAGAACGTCATCGTCATCCTGATGTCGATCGAGCTGATCCTGTTGTCGGTGAACATCAATTTCGTGGCGTTCTCGGCCTTTCTCGGCGACCTCGTCGGCCAGGTGTTCGCGCTGTTCGTGCTGACCGTGGCCGCCGCCGAGGCGGCCATCGGTCTGGCCATCCTCGTGGTGTTCTTCCGCAACCGCGGCTCGATCGCGGTCGAAGACGTCAACATGATGAAGGGCTGAGGGGATGTATCAAGCCATCGTCCTGCTCCCGCTCCTCGGCTGCCTGATCGCCGGCCTGTTCGGCCGCTTCATCGGCGCACGCAATTCGGAGGTGATCACCACCGCCCTGGTCTTCGTGTCGGCGGCGCTGTCGTGGGTCGCCTTCTTCAATGTCGGCTATGGCGGCGAGACCACGCGGGTGATGCTGTTCACCTGGTTCGAGGTCGGCACCTTCAAGGTCGACTGGGCGCTGCGCATCGACACGCTCACCGCCGTCATGCTGGTGGTGGTCAACACCGTCTCGGCGCTGGTGCACCTCTATTCGATCGGCTACATGGCCGACGATCCGCACCGCCAGCGCTTCTTCTCGTATCTGTCGCTGTTCACCTTCGCCATGCTGGCGCTGGTGACCGCCGACAATCTGGTGCAGATGTACTTCGGCTGGGAGGGCGTGGGCCTCGCCAGCTACCTGCTCATCGGCTTCTGGTATCTCAAGCCCTCGGCCAACGCCGCCGCCATCAAGGCCTTCGTGGTCAACCGCGTCGGCGATTTCGGCTTCGCGCTCGGCATCTTCGCCACCTACTGGATGGTGGGGTCGATCGATTTCGACACCATCTTCGCCCAGGCGCCGTCGCTGCAGGGCAAGGTGATCCCGCTCGGCGGCACGTGGTTCGACGCGCTGACCCTGATCTGCCTGCTGCTGTTCATGGGGGCGATGGGCAAGTCGGCGCAGTTCCTGCTGCACACCTGGCTGCCGGACGCGATGGAGGGCCCGACCCCGGTCTCCGCCCTGATCCATGCCGCGACCATGGTCACGGCGGGCGTGTTCATGGTGGCGCGGCTGTCGCCGCTGTTCGAGCTGGCGCCCACCGCCCAGGAGGTGGTGATCCTGGTCGGCGCCACCACCGCCTTCTTCGCCGCGACGGTGGGTCTCGTCCAGAACGACATCAAGCGGGTGATCGCCTATTCGACCTGCTCGCAGCTCGGCTACATGTTCGTCGCCATGGGGGTGGGGGCCTATTCGGTGGGCATGTTCCACCTGTTCACCCACGCCTTCTTCAAGGCGCTGCTGTTCCTCGGCTCGGGGGCGGTGATCATCGCCATGCACCACGAGCAGGACATCCGGAAGATGGGTGGGCTTTGGAAGGCGCTGCCCTTCACCTATGCGATGATGGTGATCGGCACGCTGGCGCTCACCGGCTTCCCTTTCACCGCCGGCTTCTATTCCAAGGACGCGATCGTCGAATCCGCCTTCGCCTCGCACGCGGCGCTGTCGGGCTACGGCTTCTGGATGCTGGTGATCGCGGCGGCGCTGACCTCGTTCTATTCCTGGCGGCTGATCCTGCTCACCTTCCACGGCAAGCCGCGCTTCGTCGCCGAGGGCCACGGGCATGCCCATGGCCACGACGCTCACGCGCACGACACTCATGCGCATGACGATCACGCGCACGGCAACCACGGGCACCACGCCATCACCCGCCTCGAGGATGTGCACGAGGCGCCCAAGACGATGTTGCTGCCGCTCCTGGTGCTGGCCGTGGGCGCGCTCGGCGCCGGCTTCGCCTTCAAAACGGCGTTCGTCGATGCGCACGGCGTGGGCGAGTTCTTCCGCCAGTCGATCTCGCTCGCCAAGGACGGCCTGCTCGAAGAGATGCACCATCTGCCGCCGCTGGTGGTGTTCGCGCCGACCATCGCCATGGCCGCCGGCTTCGCGGTGGCGGTGCTGTTCTACATCGTCTCGCCGCATCTTCCCGCGCTGTTCGCGCAACGCCTGCGGCCGCTCTATCTGTTCCTGCTCAACAAGTGGTACTTCGACGAGCTCTACGAGGTTGTGTTCGTCAATTCGGCCAAGCGGCTCGGCCGTCTCCTGTGGAAGCAGGGCGACGGCGCGGTGATCGACGGGCTGGGGCCGGACGGCGTCGCCGCGCGGGTGATGGACACCACCAACCGCGTGGTGCGGCTGCAGACCGGCTATCTCTACCACTATGCCTTCGCGATGCTGATCGGCGTCGCGGCGCTGGTGACGTGGTTCATGTTCGCCGGGGGGGTGCGCTGATGTCGGGCTGGCCGATTCTTTCCGTCATCACCTTCCTGCCGCTGGTCGGCGCGCTGTTCATTTTCGCCCTGCGCGGCGACGATGAAAGGACCTTCAGCAATGCCCGCTGGGTGGCGCTGTGGACCACGGTCGTCACCTTCGCGATCTCGCTGATCCTGCTCGTCGAGTTCGATCCGGGCTCGCCCGAGTTCCAGTTCGTCGAGACGCGGGCGTGGCTCGGTCCCAACATCCAGTACCGGATGGGCATCGACGGCATCGCGCTGCCGTTCGTCATCCTCACCACCTTCCTGATGCCGATCTGCATCATCGCCAGCTGGACGTCGATCAGCCAGCGGGTGAAGGAATATCTGGTCGCCTTCCTGGTGCTCGAAACGCTGATGATCGGCACCTTCTGCGCGCTCGATCTCGTGCTGTTCTACGTCTTCTTCGAGGGCGGCCTGATCCCGATGTTCCTGATCATCGGCGTGTGGGGCGGCAAGCGGCGCATCTACGCGGCGTTCAAGTTCTTCCTCTACACCTTCCTCGGCGCGGTGCTGATGCTGCTCGCCATCATGGCGATGTACTGGCAGGCCGGCACCACCGACATCCGGGCTTTGCAAGCCTACGGCTTCCCGCCGGGGATGCAGACGTGGCTGTGGCTCGCCTTCTTCGCCTCCTTCGCGGTCAAGCTGCCGATGTGGCCGGTGCACACCTGGCTGCCGGATGCCCATGTCGAGGCGCCGACCGCCGGCTCGGTGGTGCTGGCGGCGATCCTGCTGAAGATGGGCGGCTACGGCTTCATCCGCTTCTCGATCCCGATGTTCCCCGACGCCAGCGAGTTCTTCACGCCGCTGGTCTTCACGCTGTCGGTGATCGCCATCGTCTACACCTCCCTGGTCGCGCTGGTGCAGGAGGACATGAAGAAGCTCATCGCCTATTCGTCGGTGGCGCACATGGGCTTCGTCACGCTCGGCATCTTCTCGGCCACCGAGCAGGGCATGCAGGGCGCGGTGTTCCAGATGGTGTCGCACGGGCTGGTGTCGGGCGCGCTGTTTCTGTGCGTGGGCGTCATCTACGACCGCATGCACACCCGCGACATCGCCGCCTATGGCGGGCTGGTCAACCGCATGCCGCTCTATGCCGCGGCGTTCATGGTGTTCACGCTGGCCAATGTCGGCCTGCCCGGCACGTCGGGTTTCGTCGGCGAGTTCCTGACGCTGGTCGGCGCCTTCCGCGCCAATACGCTGGTGGCGTTCGCCGCAGCCCTCGGCCTCATCCTGTCGGCGTGCTACGCGCTGTGGCTCTATCGCCGGGTGATCTTCGGGGTTCTCGACAAGCCGTCATTGGCAACGATCGCCGATCTGAACGGGCGCGAGGTGGCGAGCCTCGCTCCGCTGATCGTGCTCACCATCCTGTTCGGGTTCTGGCCGATGCCGGTGCTGGACACCTCGGCCGCCGCGGTCAAGGGCCTCGTCGAGGGCTATCTGCAGGCGCTCGGCGCCACCGCGACGCTGGTCGCCGGCTTCTGAGGGAGATTCGTCCATGGTTGCCGCGATCCCCTCTCTGCTGCCGGCGGTGCCGGAGATCACGCTGGCGCTCGGCGCGCTCGGGCTGCTGATGGTCGGCGCCTTCGGCGGCGCGCGGCGCGCCGGCTTCATCAATGGCGCGTCGATGGCGCTGCTGGCGATGGCCGCCCTGCTGGTGCTGGCGGGCGAGCCGGGACGCATCGAGACCTTCGGCGGCGCCTTCGTGCTCGACGATTTTGCGCGCTTCCTCAAGGTGCTGACGTTCGCCGCTTCGGCCGTCGCGCTGGCCATGGCGGGCGAGCATTTCTGCGCCGGGCCCAATGCGCGCTTCGAATTTCCGGTGCTGGTGCTGCTCGCGGCTTGCGGCATGGGCATGATCATTTCGGCCAACGACCTGATCGCGCTCTATCTCGGCCTGGAGCTGATGAGCCTCGCGCTCTACGTCGTGGCGGCGATCGACCGCGACTCGCTGCGCTCGACCGAGGCCGGCCTGAAGTATTTCGTGCTCGGCGCGCTGTCCTCGGGGATGCTGCTGTATGGCGCGTCGCTGATCTATGGCTTCGCCGGCACGGTGAGCTTCCCCGGCATCGCCCAGGTCACGGCGGAGGCCATGCGGCCGGGCGCCGAGGCGTCGGCGTCGAGCATCGGCGTCGTCGTCGGCCTCGTCTTCGTGTTCGCCGGCCTGTGCTTCAAGGTGTCGGCGGTGCCGTTCCACATGTGGACGCCGGACGTCTATGAGGGCGCGCCGACGCCGGTGACCGCCTTCTTCGCCGCGGCGCCCAAGGCGGCGGGCATGGCGATCTTCGTGCGGGTGGCGCTCGATGCCTTCCCCGGCATCGTCCCGGCCTGGCAGCAGATCGTGGTGTTCGTCGCCATCGCCTCAATGACGCTCGGTGCGTTCGCCGCCATCGGCCAGAGCAACATCAAGCGGCTGATGGCCTATTCGTCGATCAGCCACATGGGCTTCGCTCTCACCGGGCTCGCCGCCGGCACGGCGGACGGGGTCAGCGGCGTGCTGATCTACATGTCGATCTATGTGGTGATGACGCTGGGCTCGTTCGCCTGCATCCTGGCGATGCGCCGCCCCGAGGGGCCGGTCGAGGACATTTCCGATCTCGCCGGCCTCGCCCGCACCAAGCCGTTGATGGCGCTGCTGTTCGGCACGCTGCTGTTCTCGCTGGCCGGGGTGCCGTGGTTCGCGGGCTTCTTCGCCAAGTTCTACGTGTTTCTGGCGGCCATCGAGGCCAAGCTCTATGTGCTGGCGGTGATCGGCGTGCTGGCCAGCGTGGTCGGCGCCTACTACTACTTGCGCATCGTCAAGATCATGTATTTCGACGAGCCGAAGGGGGCGTTCGTGCCGATGAGCGGGGAGCTCAAGGCGGTGCTGGGCGCGGCGGGGCTGTTTGTCTCGTTCTATATCGTGTATCCCTCGGGACTGAACAACGCCGCAGCGGCGGCGGCGAAATCGCTGTTCTGAACCACGCCGAGGGATGAGTCGCGTCGATGGGTGTTGGTGAGTTCGCGGGCGGGAGCGCGCCCGTCATCGCCCTCGACCTTGTGGGCTCCACCAATGCCGAGGCGCTGGCGCGGGCGAGGCGTGGCGAGTTCGGGCCGTTCTGGATCACCGCCGAGCGGCAGAGCGAGGGTCGCGGCCGGCGTGGGCGGACGTGGGCGTCCGAGCCCGGCAATCTCTACGCCAGCATCCTGCTCACCGATCCGGCGCCCTCGGAAGCCTGCCCGCAACTGTGCTTCGTCGCCGGGCTGGCGCTGTTCGACGCGGTGGGGGCGGTGTGCGGCCTCGACGTGCCGCGCCTGTCGCTGAAATGGCCAAACGACCTGATGCTCGACGGCGCCAAGTGCGCCGGCATCCTGGTGGAGGGCGAGGTGGCGCCGGCCGGCCGGCCGCTGGCGGCGGTCATCGGCTTCGGCGTCAATTGCGCCCACCATCCGCAGGGCACGTCGTATCCGGCGACGCATCTCTCGGCGGCGGGCTGCACGGTGACGCCGGCGCTGCTGCTGTCGGCGCTGGATGCGGCGCTGGCGGTCCGCTTCGCCGAGTGGCGGGGCGGCGACGGCTTCCCGGCGATCCGGGCAGGCTGGCTGGCGCGGGCCGGCACGCTCGGCCAGCCGATCACGGTGCGCACCGGCGCGGAGGTGGTCGACGGCCGGTTCGAGACGCTGGACGGCGATGGCGCGCTGGTTCTGCTGCGCGGCGACGGCACCAGGACGCGAATCGGCACCGGCGAGATTCTGCCGCTGGTGACGACCATCCCCGACCCTTCGCCGCCGGATCAGGTTCGGCATGGGTCCTAATACGGTTTCCGGTTGATCCCTTCGGGATACCGGAAACGGTTTCGCCGAAAAAATCCTTGATATGAAAAGGGTTTTTCGGCGACCGGAATGCGAAATCCGGCCCAATCGTCCGGATTTCGCATAAGAGCATTCTCCGCAGAAGCGGGAACCGGTTTTGCGGAAGAGAATGCGACAATTCAAGGAGTTAGAGCATCCGGCCGTTTCAGTATGATTGGCGGATGCTCGAACGGACCGGGTTTTTGCTGCGCAAAGCCGGTTTTTGCGGATGCGCAGATTTCGTGAGAATGCGGGAGAAACGGCGATGACCAAGGGCGAAGCCGAACTGGTGTTCGTGCCGCTCGGCGGTGTCGGCGAGATCGGCATGAATTTCGCGCTCTATGGCATCGGCCAGGGGCGCAAGCGCCAGTGGCTGGCGGTGGACTGCGGCGTCGGCTTCGCCAACGACCAGTTGCCGGGCATCGATATCATTCTGCCCGATGTCCGCTTCATCGAGGAGGAGCGCAAGAACCTCCTCGGTATCGTCATCAGCCACGGCCACGAGGACCATATCGGCGCGCTGGCCGATCTGTGGCCGCGCCTGCGGGCGCCGGTCTACACCACGCCGTTCACGGCGCAGCTCATCACCGTGCGCCGCCTGCAGGAGCCGGGCGCGCCGGACATTCCGATCGAGGTCGTGCCGGTCGGCGGCCACGTCTCGCTCGGGCCGTTCGAGGTCGATTTCATTCCCGTCGCCCACTCGATCCCCGAAAGCCACGCGCTGGCGATCGGCACGCCGTTCGGCACCGTGCTGCACACCGGCGACTGGAAGATGGACCCCACGCCGGTGGTCGGCTCCATCACCGACGAGGCGCGCTTCCGTGCGCTGGGCGATGCCGGCGTGCTGGCGATGGTGGCCGATTCGACCAATGCGGTGCGGGAAGGGCGCTCGCCCTCCGAGGCCGATGCCGGCGCCAACCTCGCCAAGGTGATCGCCGAGGCGCGCGGGCGGGTGGCGGTCACCACCTTTGCCTCCAACGTGGCGCGCATGGTGTCGGTGGCCAAGGCCGCCGAGGCGGCCGGCCGCGAGGTGGTGCTGGTCGGCCGCGCCATGGAGCGCGTCTCCATGGTGGCGCGCGAGCTCGGCTATCTGGATGGCGTGCGCGAATTCCGCTCGGTCGATACCTACGGCTACCTGCCGCGCGACAAGGTGGTGGCGCTGATCACCGGCAGCCAGGGCGAGCCGCGCGCGGCGCTGTCGCGCATCGCGCTCGACGAGCACCCCGACATCGCGCTGTCGCCCGGCGACACGGTGGTGTTCTCGGCCCGGGCCATCCCCGGCAACGAGGTCGGCATCGGCCGCATCATCAATGCGCTGATCCGCCAGGGCGTCGAGGTGATCACCGACCGCACCCACATGATCCACGTCTCCGGCCACCCGCGCCGCAGCGAGATGGCCGACCTGCTGCGCTGGGTGCGCCCGCGCATCCTGCTGCCGGTGCATGGCGAGGCGCTGCACATGCACGAGCATGCCGTGCTGGCCGAGGAAGTCGGCGTTCCCGAGGTGGTGCGGTGCGGCAATGGCGACGTGGTGCGGCTGGCGCCGGGGCCGGCCGAGGTGGTCGACGAAGTGCCGGCGGCGCGCCTCTACAAGGACGGCAAGGTGCTGATCGAGGATGCCTCGCGCACCATCGCCGACCGCCGCAAGCTGTCCTTCGTCGGCATCGTCGCGGTGGCGCTGGCGCTCACCGACAAGGGCGAACTGGCCGGCGACGTCCGCATCGAGTCGCTCGGCCTGCCCGAGCGCACGGCCGACGGCCGCACCTTCGATTCGATCGTCGACGACGCGGTGCTCGAAACCTTCGACACCCTGCCGCGGGCGCGCCGGCGCGATCCGCGCGCCGTCGAGGAATCGATCCTGCGCGGCGTGCGCGGTACGGTCGCAGAGGCCTGGGGAAAGAAGCCGATTGTCCGGGTGATGGTTGTCCAGGTATGACAGTCTTTGCAGGACGATCTCCAGGCAACGATCTTCGTGACTTATTTTCGCAGACTATTCTTCGTATGACGGTCTTTGACCATCGCTGGAGGAATGCATGATCGGCCGGTTGAATCACGTCGCCATCGCGGTCAAGGACATCAAGGCCGCGTCCGCCGTCTACCGCGATACGCTCGGCGCCGAGGTGTCCGACGTGCTGCCGCAGCCCGAGCACGGCGTGAATGTGGTGTTCATCAAGCTTCCCAACACCAAGGTGGAGCTGCTGGAGCCGCTGGGCGAGAACTCGCCGATCGCCAAGTTCCTGGAGAAGAGCCCCGACGGCGGCATCCACCACATCTGCTACGAGGTCGACGACATTCTCGCCGCCCGCGACCAGCTGAAGGCGCAGGGCGCGCGGGTGCTGGGCAATGGCGATCCCAAGATCGGCGCCCACGGCAAGCCGGTGCTGTTCCTGCATCCCAAGGATTTCCTCGGCACGCTGGTGGAGCTGGAGCAGGCGTGACCTTCAGGATGCACGCGGACCGAGAGGGAAGGCGGGAGCTGACCTGATCTGCGGACCGTGTCGATCCAGGCCGCGCGGGAGCGGGCGCCGGCGGCGGGAAGGAATTGTCGTGAAAACGACAACGGGCGGGATCCAATCCCGCCCGCGCAGCGCCCTGAGGTGGCCGCCTATCCTGACGGCCTTGTGTTTTGGCGGCGGGATTTCTGGACGGCGTTCAGGCATTGCCTTGAGGCCCCTGCAGGACCGCCGCCACCGCCTTGCCCTCGAATTTCCCCCCGAGACCTGGACCCACATCACCCCGGATTCAACCGGAGGCGGTCCCTTCTCGCAAGGCTAGAGTACAGAACGCGAAATTGCGTGTCACCTGCGAATTGCGCGGGGCAGTTCCTCTTGCGGAAGGCGGGCGTTCGCCGCGTCGCCCGGCCGGGTGACGCCCGCCGCCGGCACCGAATGGCGGGCGGGGGCTTGTCTTTTCGTGGTGTTCCGGGTTCTGTCGCGCCTTCCGACCGCGCCGCCGACCGACTCGCGAGCTCCTCCCATGCGTCTGTCCCGCTATTTCGTGCCGATCCTTCGCGAAACCCCGAAGGAAGCGGAGATCGTTTCGCACCGGCTGATGCTGCGCGCCGGCCTGGTGCAGCAGCAGTCGGCCGGCATCTATGCCTGGCTGCCGCTCGGCCACCGGGTGCTGCAGAAGGTCTGCCGCATCGTGCGCGAGGAGCAGGACCGCGCCGGCGCCATCGAACTCCTGATGCCCACCATCCAGTCGGCGGATCTGTGGCGCGAGAGCGGCCGCTACGACGACTATGGCAAGGAGATGCTGCGCATCAAGGACCGGCACGAGCGCGACATGCTGTTCGGGCCGACCAATGAGGAGATGATCACCTCGATCTTCCGCAGCTATGTGAAGTCCTACAAGTCGCTGCCGCTCAATCTCTATCATCTGCAGTGGAAGTTCCGCGACGAGATCCGGCCGCGCTTCGGCACCATGCGCTCGCGCGAGTTCCTGATGAAGGACGCCTATTCCTTCGACATCGACCAGGCCGGCGCCCGCCATTCCTACAACCGGATGTTCGTGGCCTACCTGCGCACCTTCGCGCGGATGGGGCTGAAGGCGATCCCGATGGTCGCCGACACCGGGCCGATCGGCGGCAACCTCTCCCACGAATTCATCATCCTGGCCTCGACCGGCGAGAGCGAGGTCTATTGCCACAAGGACTTCCTCGACTTCGACGTACCCGGGGCCGAAACCGATTTCGAGGACGTCGCGGGGCTGCAGGGGATCTTCGACCGCTGGACCTCGCTCTATGCCGCCACCAGCGAGAAGCACGACGCGGCGGCGTTCGCCGCGGTGCCGGAGGATCGGCGGGTTTCGGCGCGCGGCATCGAGGTCGGCCATATTTTCTACTTCGGAACCAAGTATTCGGCGCCGATGAATGCGACCGTGGCCGGACCGGACGGCGTCGAGCGCCCCGTGCACATGGGCTCCTACGGCATCGGCCCGTCGCGCCTCGTCGCCGCGCTGATCGAGGCCGGCCATGACGAGGCCGGCATCATCTGGCCGGAGGCGGTGGCGCCGTTCACGGTGGCGGTGCTGAATCTGAAGGCCGGCGACAGCGCCACCGACGCCGCCTGCGGCGCGCTCTATACGGCGCTGAAGGCCAAGGGGGTGGACGTGCTCTATGACGACACCGACGAGCGGCCGGGCGCCAAGTTCGCCAAGGCCGACCTGATCGGCATCCCCCACCAGATCCTGGTGGGGCCCAAGGGACTGGCCGAGGGCAAGGTGGAGCTGAAGCGCCGCGCCGATGGCGCGCGCGAGCTGGTGAGCCCGTCCGACGCGCTGGCGCGCTTCGCCGGCTGAGGGCGGACTGGCGCATTTTCCGCAAAGGGGGGAACCGGCTTTGCACACGAAAATGCGAGTTCTCGAAAGCCTAGAGCGCCCGATCTGACGTGGTCAGACCGGACGCTCTAGAGGAAGCAGGCAAGAGGGGAATGGAACAGGCCGTGGCCGCGAAGAAGAAGGCGTCATCCGGCAAGGTTTCGAGCGGAACCCGGGCGTTCTCGCCGTTCGAATGGATGATGGCGGGCCGCTATCTGCGGGCGCGCCGCAAGGAAGGCTTCATCTCGGTCATCGCCGGCTTCTCCTTCACCGGCATCATGCTCGGCGTCGCCACGCTGATCATCGTGATGGCGGTGATGAACGGCTTCCGCAAGGAGCTGCTCGGCAAGATCCTCGGCATCAACGGCCACGTGCTGGTGCAGGCGGTCGACAAGCCGATGACCGACTTCGCCGAGCTGGCCCAGAAGCTGTCGAAGGTGCCGGGCGTCAAGATGGCCGTGCCCCTGGTCGAGGGGCAGGCGCTGGCCTCCAGCCCCTATGCCGCGGCCGGCGCGCTGGTGCGCGGCATCCGCGAAAGCGACCTCGCGCGCCTTCCCTCGGTCAGCGGCAACATCAGGGCCGGCAGCCTCAGCGCCTTCGACAAGGGCGAGGGCATCGCGCTCGGCAAGCGGCTGGCCGACCAGCTCGCGGTCGGGCCCGGAGACCTCGTGACGCTGGTGTCGCCGCGCGGCGCGGTGACGCCGATGGGCACCATGCCGCGGCTGAAATCCTACAAGGTGGCGGCGATCTTCGAAGTCGGCATGTCGGAGTACGACCAGATCTTCATCTTCATGCCCTTGCCCGAGGCGCAGGCCTATTTCAACCGCAAGGGCGATGTGAACTTCATCGAGGTCTACACCGACAATCCAGACGCCATGCCGCAGTTCCGCAAGGCACTGGACGCGGCGGCCGAGCGGCCGATCTTCATGGTCGACTGGCGCCAGCGCAACGCCACCTTCTTCGGGGCGCTGCAGGTCGAGCGCAACGTGATGTTCCTGATCCTCACCCTCATCGTGCTGGTGGCGGCGCTCAACATCATCTCCGGCCTCATCATGCTGGTGAAGGACAAGAGCCACGACATCGCCATCCTGCGCACCATGGGGGCGACGCAGGGCGCGGTGATGCGCATCTTCCTCATCACCGGCTCGACCATCGGCATCATCGGCACGCTCACCGGGCTGATGGTGGGACTGGCGGTCAGCCTCAATGTCGAGGAGATCCGGCGCTTCGTCTCCTGGCTCACCAACACCCAGCTGTTTGCGCCGGAGCTCTATTTCCTGTCCAAGCTGCCGGCCGAGCTCGACGTGCGCGAGACCACGGCGGTGGTGGTGATGTCGCTGACGCTGTCGGTGCTGGCGACGCTCTATCCGTCCTGGCGGGCCGCCCGGCTCGATCCGGTCGAAGCCCTGCGCTACGAGTGAGATGATGCGCGAGACCGCTCCCGTTCTTCTCCTCTCCGGCGTCGAGCGCCGCTACACGCAGGGCGAGGCGACGCTGACCATCCTGGCCGGCGTCGATCTCGAGCTCGCCCCCGGCGAGACGGTGGCGCTGGTGGCGCCGTCGGGCGCCGGCAAGTCGACGCTGCTGCACATCGCCGGCCTGCTCGAACACCCGGATGGCGGTGAGATCGACATCTGCGGCCGGCCGACCTCGCGCCTGTCGGATAGCGACCGCACCACGCTGCGCCGCACCCAGATCGGCTTCGTCTACCAGTTTCACCATCTGCTGGCGGAGTTCTCGGCGGTCGAGAACGTCATGCTGCCGCAGATGATCCGCGGCCTGCCGAAGGGTGAGGCGCGCCGGCGCTCGGCCGAGCTCTTGTCCTATCTGGGGCTCGAGAAGCGGCTCACCCACCGGCCGGCGGAACTGTCGGGCGGCGAGCAGCAGCGCGTGGCCATCGCCCGCGCGGTGGCCAATGCGCCGCGCCTGCTCCTGGCCGACGAGCCGACCGGCAATCTCGACCCCAAGACCTCCGACCACGTGTTCAACGCGCTGGTGCAGCTCGTGCACGCCTCGGGGCTGGCGGCGCTGGTCGCCACCCACAATCTCGACCTCGCCGCCCGCATGGACCGGCAGGTGACGCTGCGCGACGGGCGCATCGAGCCGCTGGGGTGAGGGCGCGCTTGGTGTGAGGGAGCCCTCGGGGTGAGAGCGCGCTTGGGGTGAGAGCGCGCTTGGGGTGAGCGGGCGCCGGGGGAGGCAACTCTCGAAGTGAGCGACGCACCTTCTTGCCTCTCCCACCCGGGCCGCGCTTGCGCGCGCCCGGGCGCAGGCTCTTGCGGGAGAGGGTGCCCGAGCGCAGCGAGGGCGGGTGAGGACACCAGTCCCCTGGATGCGATAGTTGATGGCGGTGGAGGGAGAGGGCGGGTGAGGGGGCTCCGCGCGTCCTTGGACCACCGCAGCTTTCAGCAGCCACCCGTCGTCCCCGGCGAGCGCGGCCCTGGCCGCGCGAGGGAAGGGGACCCATGACCTGCGGCGGGCGTGGACCTGCTACGTCGGCGTCTGGCCGAGGAACTGTCCCTGATAGGCCTTGTCCGGCATGCCGAGTGTCTGCTCAAAAATGAGCTGGCAGATCGGCATCCCTTGGCTGAGCCTGATCGGCAGCGGCCCGTGGTTCACGATTTCGAGCTGGATCGATGGCGCCTTGAATCCGGCATGAATGGTCGGCGCGGTGACATGCACGGCCAGCCCGATGCGCGCCAGCGAACTCTTGCCTTCAACCCGGGCCGCGACACGGCCACGTTCATGCAGCGCGATCGCTTCTCGCGTCCAACCGAGAATGAGCGTCTTGCCAGGGAGAACGTATCCGGACGTCGATATGTCTATCGCCTCGGTTTCGTTCTCGATCAGCTTGACGACGCTATAACCGGGAACGGTTGGGTCAATCGCAGCCGTAAGGCCCACCGTGTGCTGTTTAAAGACACGGATTATCGGCCCCAACTTCAGATCGACCGAAGTCGAAGAATACGCATCTGCCGCAGGGAGCGGGATAATTTCGATAAGCCCGCTCACCAATGAGTTTTTGATCTCGCGATCGGTGAGAATCACGCAGGGATCCTTGCGGCGTCGTTGCAAATCACGTCAGTTTTTGGCACCCAAACGCGCCAAAATCCTCGAAAAGTTTCGTTGGGTAGCTCTACCAAGTAGTAGCCATCCTCTTGGCCTACCGGCCAACCTATCCCAAGAGTTGAGTCCTGCAAAGACCGTCCATCGACGGCAAGCTCCTCCTTGCCGCTCTTCGTTGTAACGGCCACTACGACCTCGCTCGGATGCAGCCCCCTGCTCACCCGCTCCACTTTGACGCGCATCATGGTTGTGCCTCCGGCAAGCGTGGAATCTAGACGCTCGCGACCATACCGTTGTTCCCGCGGCACAACCGCCACATATTGAGTATCCTCAACTTTTTTGAGTTGATAACTCATTATCATATTCGGAACAAAAACGGAACTGCACGTTAGTATAGCGTCGTAAGCTTACGCCGATTCGTCTCCGTTGAATAATTCGACGTGCTGGTGCATTCGCGATTGTCGCGCTGCAGTGTCTCCCGGCCAGTCTGCTGGCGTTTTCGATTCGCGCGAGTAGCCGGTCACTCGCTCGCACTACGCGCAACCCTTTTTCAGCCTCAAGCTGGCCTCGGTTGCCCCTCACAACTCGGCATCGCCGCGCCCCAAAATTCAAGCTGGAGCACGACTGCGCGCATCGCGTGTTGACGCGAGAACAAAAATCGAACATGGTTGAGTTCCGGGTTTGTTCCGGTCACCACGGAGGTCGCCATGATCCGCGCGTTCGTCACAGAAGCCGCCGCCCTTGCCTCGCTCGGCCTGTTCGCCGCCACCGTTGTGGTGTGGGCGCAGCTGCTCGGCGCCGGCAGTTTCTGAGGAAGGCCCCTTCGGGAGCCGGCGGGCCGCGGTTCGGCCGCTGAGGAACCTGCACAGGATCCCGCGGGATCCCGCGCGCGGCTGCACCTCGCCCGGCGAAGGTCGTTCATCGGGCGCGGCCCCACATCGCGGGCGGCAATCGCGGGGCGGGTCGCCATCTGCGGAAGCCGGCGTCGGCAGGCTGTGGACGGTCGGCCGGGTCGGCTCGACAGCGGGGGGCGGGAGTGCGCACTGTGGACTCATCGGCCGCAGGGAGGGACGGGATGGCGAACGTCGGGTTCGTTCACCTGCACGTGCATTCGTCGTATTCGCTGCTGGAAGGCGCGCTGTCGATCGGCAGGCTCGCCGAGCTGGCCAAGGCCGACAAGCAGCCGGCGCTGGCGCTGACCGACACCGGCAATCTGTTCGGCGCGCTCGAATTCTCCGAGAAGATGGCCGGCAGCGGCATCCAGCCCATCGTCGGCCTGTCGCTCGCCGTCGATTTCGGCGACGGCGTCCAGCGCGGCCGGCCGCAAGGCGGGGCCTTGCAGCGCCGGCCGCGCATCGTCTGCCTCGCCGCCCGCGACTCCGGCTACCGCAACCTGATGGCGCTGACCTCGCGCGCCTATCTGGAGAGCCCGTCGGGCGAGGAGCCGCACGTGCCGGCGGCGTGGCTCGTCGAGCATGCCGAGGGACTGGTCGTGCTCACCGGCGGGCCCGACGGTCCGCTCGACCGCGCGGCCGCCGACGGCCAGCCCGATCTCGCCGCGGCCCGGCTCGATGCGCTGGCCGGCGCCTTCGGCGACCGGCTCTATGTCGAGCTGCAGCGCCACGGCACCGAGACCGGGCGGCAGGTCGAGCCGGTGCTGCTCGATCTCGCCTACCGGCGCGGCCTGCCGCTGGTCGCCGCCAACGAGGCGTTCTTCGCCGCGGCCGACGACTATGAGGCGCACGATGCGCTGATCTGCATCGCCGAGGGGCGGATCATCGCCGATTCCGAGCGCCGGCAGCTCACGCCGGAGCACCGCTTCAAGACCCGCGCCGAGATGGCGGCGCTGTTTTCCGACCTGCCCGAGGCGGTGGCGGCGACCGTCGAGATCGCCCGCCGCTGCGCCATGCGGCCGCGCACCCGCAAGCCGATCCTGCCGCACTTCGTTACCGCGGCGGACGCCGAGGGCGTCGAGGCGCACGCCGGCGGGCACGGCCACGGGCACGATGGGCACGGGCATCATGGGCACGGCGCCTCGGCGGCCGAGGAGGCGGAGCTACGCCGGCAGGCCGAGGCGGGGCTCGCTCGCCGCCTCGCCGCGCAGGGGCTGGCGCCCGGCACCAGCGAGGACGACTATCGCCAGCGCCTCGCCTTCGAGCTCGACGTCATCGCCCGCATGAAGTTTCCGGGCTACTTCCTCATCGTCGCGGACTTCATCAAATGGGCGAAGGGCCAGGGCATTCCGGTCGGGCCGGGGCGCGGCTCGGGCGCGGGCTCGCTGGTCGCCTATTCGCTCACCATCACCGACCTCGACCCGATCCGCTTCGGCCTGCTGTTCGAGCGCTTCCTCAATCCCGAGCGCGTGTCGATGCCGGACTTCGACATCGACTTCTGCCAGGACCGGCGCGACGAGGTGATCCGCTACGTCCAGGACCGCTACGGCCGCGATCAGGTGGCGCAGATCATCACCTTCGGCACGCTGCTCGCGCGCGGCGTGCTGCGCGACGTCGGCCGCGTGCTGCAGATGCCCTATGGCCAGGTCGACAAGCTCACCAAGCTGGTGCCGCAGAACCCGGCCAAGCCGGTGACGCTGGCCCAGGCGATCGCCGAGGAGCCCAAGCTGCAGGCGACGCGCGACGCCGACCCGATCGTCAAGCGGCTCATCGATATCGCGCTGAAGCTGGAGGGGCTCTACCGCCACGCCTCCACCCACGCCGCCGGCATCGTCATCGGCGACCGGCCGCTGGTGGAACTGGTGCCGCTCTATCGCGACCCCAAGTCCGACATGCCGGTGACCCAGTTCAACATGAAGTGGGTGGAGCCGGCAGGGCTGGTGAAGTTCGACTTCCTCGGCCTCAAGACGCTGACCACGCTGCAGACGGCGGTGCGGCTGATCCGGCGCGGCGGCATCGAGATCGACCTGTCGCACCTGCCGCTCGACGATCCGAAGACCTACGGGATGCTGGCGCGCGGCGAGACCGCCGGCGTGTTCCAGCTTGAAAGCGCCGGCATGCGCAAGGCGCTGATCGACATGGAGCCGGACCGCTTCGAGGACATCATCGCCCTGGTCGCGCTCTACCGGCCGGGGCCGATGGCCAACATCCCCACCTATTGTGCGCGAAAGCACGGCCGCGAGGAGCCCGAATACCCGCACCCCAAGATCGAGCCGGTGCTGAAGGAGACGTTCGGCGTCATCATCTACCAGGAGCAGGTGATGCAGATCGCCCAGATCCTGGCCGGCTATTCGCTCGGCGAAGCCGATCTGTTGCGGCGCGCCATGGGCAAGAAGATCCGCGCTGAGATGGACAAGCAGCGCGCCCGCTTCGTCGGCGGCTCGACCGAGCGCGGGGTGGACACGGCGCAGGCCGAGGCGATCTTCGATCTGCTCGCCAAGTTCGCCGACTACGGCTTCAACAAGAGCCACGCCGCCGCCTACGCGCTGGTCGCCTACCAGACGGCGTATCTGAAGGCCAATTTCCCGGTCGAGTTCCTGGCGGCGTCGATGACGCTCGACATGTCGAACACCGACAAGCTCGCCGAATTCCGCGCCGAGGCCGAGCGGCTCGGCATCCGCGTCGTGCCGCCTTGCGCCAACCGCTCGGGCGCCGAGTTCGAGCCGGACGGCAAGTCGATCGTCTATGCGCTCGCCGCCATCAAGGGCGTCGGCACGCAGGCGGTGGCCTCGCTGGTGGCGGCGCGCGGCGCAACGCCGTTCCGCGACCTGCACGATCTGGCCGAGCGCATCGACCCCAAGGCGGTCAACAAGCGCACCTATGAGAGCCTCGCCGCGGCCGGGGCGTTCGATGCGCTGGAGACGAGCCGGGCGCGGGCGCTCGCCGCTGCCGACATCGTGCTGGGGCATGCCGCGCGCCGGCTCGACGACCGGGCGGCCGGCCAGTCGGAGCTGTTCGGCGGCGCGGCGGCGGCCCCGCTGGCGCTGCCGCATGTCGCCGACTGGCTGCCATCGGACCGGCTGAAGCGCGAGTTCGACGCCATCGGCTTCTTCCTCTCCGGCCACCCGCTCGACGACTATGCCGCCACGCTGAAGCGGCAGAAGGTGCAGCCGTGGACCGCGTTCTGCGAGGCGGTGAAGGAGGAGGGCGCCACCGCCGGCCGGCTCGCCGCCATCGTCGTCGGCCGCACCGAGAAGCGCACCAAGACCGGCAACAAGATGGGCATCCTGGCCCTGTCCGATCCGTCGGCGCCGTTCGAGGTGGTGGTGTTCTCGGAGGTGCTGCAGCAGTACGGTCCGCTGCTGGAGGAGGGGGCGCGGGTGGTGCTGCAGGTCTCGGCCGAGATCCAGGGCGAGGACGTGCGCGCCCGCATCCAGAGCGTCGAGCCGCTCGACGAGGTGGCGGCGCGCCACCAGAAGGGCCTCAACGTGTTCGTGCGCGGCCCGGCGCCGCTCGACAGCCTGGCGCTGCGGCTGGAGCCCGGCGGCGATGGCGAGGTCGGCCTCGTGGTCATGCTGGAGGAGAGCCGCACCGAGGTCGAGATGCGGCTGCCCGGCCGCTACAAGGTGACGCCGCAGATCGCCGGTGCCATCAAGGCGATCCCCGGCGTGGTGATGGTGCAGGAGATGTAGGGCCGGCACGTGGCGCCATGCCGGGCCTGCAATCCCCGGCGTCGTCGCCGGGCTCATCCTGGCGATCTCGATGGGGGGGCGCAGGCTTGTGGCAGCGCATGTTTGGGGTAGCGCAGTAGGGCGAACTGCCACCCCGCGCTGCCTCGCAGGCGCGCAGGCTTGGGGCAGCGCAGGCTTGGGGCAGCGCAGGCTTGGGGCAGCGCAGGCTTGGGGCAGCGCAGGCTTGGGGCAGCGCAGGCTTGGGGCAGCGCAGGCTTGGGGCAGCGCAGGCTTGGGGCAGCGCAGGCGCTGATGGCCAGGATGTTGGGATGGCCGGCACGCAGAGGCGGCCCCGGCCAGGGCAGCGGTTGAGTTGATCCGTTTCTGTTTCGGCGCAGGACGGCTGGCGCAGGACGGCTGGCGCCTCACGGCGTCCGGGCCTCGAATGGGTTCAGTGTCCGTACGCCCAGCTGGTCGAAGTCGGCGATATTGCGGGTGACGACGATCAGATCATGCACGAGGGCAGTCGCCGCAATCATCGCATCCTCGATCGGATGGTCGCTCTTGCGGTGCATCAGCCGCGCCCACACCCGGAACGTCCGCGCGTCCATCGGCAGCACATTGTAGGTTTCGGCAACCTGCTCCAGCCAAAGCTCGATCTCCGCCGCCTTGGCGTGGTCGCGCTCACGGGTGATCTCGATGCCGGCCTGGATTTCGCCGATCGTCACCGCCGACAGATGGAGATCCGGATCGGCCACCCGCTCCAGCCAGGCCAGCACGGCGCCGTGCGGGCGCGGCCGGCGCAGTTCCGAGACGACATTGGTGTCGAGGAGATACATTGGCGGGCGCAGGGTCATGCCAACGGCCGCAAAAGCTGGCCGGTGGTTCCGGTCGCGGAATTTCGCGAAATCCTTGATTTCATGAGAGAAAATCCGTGAGTGTCAACGGCCCCACGCGTCAGCGTCTGGGGCCGTTCGTATGATACGGTTTCCGGTTGATCCCTTCGGGATCGAAGGCAACGATCCCGCCGAAAAACCCCTGGGAAGTAAGGGCGTTTTCGGCGCACGACATGCGGCTCGAAAGCCTGACCGGCCGGAGACCGTGTCAGAGCAGCTCCGCCGGCCCGCGCCGCTGCCGGTCGCCGCGGGCGGGGAGGAGCAGGTCGCCGCGGGCAGTGTCGGCCAGCAGCAGATCCTTCAGGCTCGGCCGCGCCGCGTGCTGCAATCGCTGCCATTGGCCGATCGGCACCAGCACGGCGGTGTCCGCCCCGCGCCGGGTGACGAGCTGGGGGCCCTCCGTGAGGCAGGTTTCCAGCAGCTCGCTGAACCGCGCCTTGGCGTCCTGAACCGGCCAGCTTCGCATGATCGCCTCCCGCGCTGGAAGATAGACTAGTTAGCACACTAGTCATAAGCGCAATTCGCCGCAAGGGCCCGCGAAGCGCACCTCCCGGCGAGGGTTGCGCCCCGTTCTGTCCGCCACTATAAGCGCGACCATTCCACACGCGGACTCATGGTCTTTCGGGACCCGTCCGGTGCCTCGATACCCGGGGCAACCGTCCGCGGAGGCTCAACCGGAAAAGGAACTGCCATGGCGCTGCCCGACGTCTCGATGCGCCAGCTTCTTGAAGCTGGGGCGCATTTCGGCCATCAGTCGCACCGCTGGAACCCGAAGATGGCGCCGTACATCTTCGGCACCCGCAACAACATCCACATCATCGATCTCGCCCAGACCGTGCCGCTGGCGCACCGCGCGCTGCAGGCGGTGTCGGACTGCGTGGCCCGCGGCGGGCGCGTGCTGCTGGTCGGCACCAAGCGCCAGGCGGCGGACGCGGTGGCCGAGGCGGCCAAGCGGTCGGCCCAATATTATGTCAATTCGCGCTGGCTCGGCGGCACGCTCACCAACTGGAAGACCATCTCCCAGTCGATCCAGCGGCTGAAGAAGCTGGAGGAGATGCTGTCGGGCGAGTCCGGCGGCTTCTACACCAAGAAGGAGCGGCTCACCCTGTCGCGCGAGAAGGATAAGCTCGAGCGCGCGCTCGGCGGCATCCGCGACATGGGCGGCACGCCCGATTTGCTGTTCGTGATCGACACCAACAAGGAAAACATCGCGATCAAGGAGGCGACCCGCCTCGGCATCCCGGTGGTGGCGGTGGTCGACACCAATTGCGATCCGGACGGCATCGCCTTCCCGATCCCCGGCAATGACGACGCCGGCCGGGCCATCGCGCTCTATTGCGACCTGATCGTGCGCGCCGCCATCGACGGCATCTCGCGCGCCCAGGGCGACCTCGGCATCGACATCGGCGAGGCGGAAGCCCCGGTGATCGAGGATCTGCCGGCGGAAGAGCCGGTGTCGGGCTTCGAGGCGCTGTCCGGTCCGCGCGGCACCCCGGACGATCTCACCCAGCTGCCCGGCGTGTCCAAGGCCATCGAGAAGAAGCTGAACGAACTCGGCATCTTCCATCACTGGCAGGTCGCCGCGTTCAATGCGAACGATGCGGCCCGCGTCGGCGATGCGGTCGGCCTGCCGGGTCGTATCGAGGGCTGGATCAACAAGGCCAAGGAACTGTCGGCCGAAGGCGAGTGAGCCGGTCTTTCCGGCTCGGCGTCGAATGATGCGAGCGGGTGGCCCCGTGGTCCGACCCTGACATCCGCGCCGCGGGTGTCAGGGCACGTCGGACCACAACGCGTTGCACGGTTTCCGGTTGATCCCTTCGGGGTGCCGGAAACGGCCTCGCCGAAAGTCCGAGCGTGAGAACCGGGTTTTCGGCGATCGGAATGCGGCTCGAAGGCGTGTTCAGCCGGAAACCGTATTCGGTCTGTGACTGAAGTCAGATACTCGGTGGCGCGTATCTGATTTGAGTCACAGGGGCCGCCCGGTTCACCTTTTTCAGGGAGCGAAGGATCATGGCCAACATCACGGCCCAGATGGTGAAGGACCTGCGCGAGAAGACTGGCGCGGGCATGATGGACTGCAAGACCGCGCTGAACGAAACCGGCGGCGATATCGAGGCCGCGGTCGACTGGCTGCGCAAGAAGGGCCTCGCCAAGGCTGCCAAGAAGGCCGGCCGCGTCGCGGCCGACGGTCTGATCGGCGTGATCGTCGAGGGCCACAAGGGCGTGGTGGTCGAGGTCAATTCGGAAACCGACTTCGTCGCCCGCAACGACCATTTCCAGGGCCTGGTCAAGCTGATCGGGCAGGTGGCGATCAAGGTCGGCGACGACGTCGAGGCGATCCTCGCCGCCAAGGTCGGCGAGCACACCGTGCAGGAGGCGATCGCCAGCGCCATCGCCACCATCGGCGAGAACATGACGCTGCGCCGCGCCGGGCTGGTCGAGGTCGGCTCGGGCGTGGTGGGCGCCTACGTCCACAGCGAGATCGCCCGCGATTCCGGCCTCGGCAAGATCGGCGTCGTGGTGGCGCTGGAGTCGACCGGCGCCGCCGACGTGCTGACCCCGTTCGGCCGCATGCTGGCGATGCATATCGCCGCCGCCAGCCCGCTGGCGGTCGATCCGTCGGGCATCGACCCGGCGGTGGTCGAGCGCGAGCGCGCGGTGCTGACCGAGAAGGCCGCCGCTTCCGGCAAGCCGCCGGCGGTGATCGAGAAGATCGCCGAAAGCGGGCTGAAGACCTTCTTCAAGGAGGTCTGCCTGCTCGACCAGCCCTATGTGCACGACCCCGCCAAGACGGTGGCCCAGGCGATCAAGGAGATCGAGGGCAAGGCCGGCGGCGCGGTGGCGGTGAAGGGCTTCGTGCGCTTCGCCCTCGGCGAGGGCGTCGAGAAGAAGGAAGAGGACTTCGCGGCCGAAGTGGCGGCCGCGGGCGGCGTCGGCTGAGCGCCGGCCGTGGGCGCGCTTCCCCACAAGCGGGTTCTGGTCAAGGTCTCGGGCGAAGCCCTGATGGGGCCCGAGGCCTTCGGCCTTCACCCGCCGACGGTGGCGCGCATCGCGGCCGATCTCGCCTCGGCGCGGGCGCTGGGCATCGAACTGGCGGTGGTGGTCGGCGGCGGCAACATCTTCCGCGGCGTGCAGGGGGCGGCCAAGGGGCTCGACCGGGCCTGCGCCGACCAGATGGGCATGCTGGCGACCGTGATGAACTGCCTGGCGTTCGAACAGGCGGTGGAGGCGGCCGGCGCGCCGGCGCGCACCCTGTCGGCGGTCGCCATGCCGACGGTGTGCGAGCCCTATGCCCGGCAGAAGGCGCTGGCCCACCTCGGCAAGGGGCGGGTGGTGCTGCTGGCGGGGGGCACCGGCAACCCGTTCTTCACCACCGACACCGGAGCCGCGCTGCGGGCGGCCGAACTCGGCTGCGGCGCCCTGCTCAAGGCGACCAATGTCGACGGGGTCTATTCGGCCGATCCGAAGACGGACCCGGCCGCCGTGCGCTACGAGCGGCTGACCCATTCGGAAGCCATCGACCGCCGGCTCGGCGTGATGGATGCCGCCGCGTTCGCGCTTGCCCGGGACAGCCGCATGCCTATCATCGTTTTTTCGATTCAGGAGCCTGGTGCGATCACCGCCGTGCTTCGGGGGGAGGGGAGAGCAACCCTCGTCACGGCCTAGTGGATGAAATCCGGCATCTGGCACCCGTGCGGTGTCCGGTCTCGGGGAGGTTTCGTCCGCGGATTCAACAATTTGTGGACCGATTTGGCCTGACATCGGCGTTCGCGGGTGTCAGGATCGGGCCATGAGAGGCAGCCGCGCCGGGACGCGCAGAAGACGCTCCAGCGGAGGATTGACATGTCGTCGGGTGAACACGACCTGCCCGAACTGAAGCGGCGCATGCAGGGCGCCATCGGCGTGATGCGCCACGAATTGAACGGCTTGCGCACTGGCCGGGCGTCGGCGAGCCTCGTCGAGCCGATCGAGGTGGAGGCCTATGGCGCCAGGATGCCGCTCAACCAGGTGGCCTCGATCAGCGTGCCCGAGCCGCGGCTGCTGTCGATCCAGGTCTGGGACAAGGGCATGACGCATGCCGTGGAAAAGGCGATCCGCGACAGCGACCTGGGACTGAACCCTTCGACCGAAGGGCAGGTGATCCGCCTGCGGATTCCGGAGCTGACGCAGCAGCGCCGTCAAGAGCTTGTCAAGGTCGCCCACAAATATGCCGAGGCGGCGCGAGTCGCGGTGCGGCATGTGCGGCGCGACGGGCTCGATCATCTCAAGAAGCAGGAAAAGGACGGGCACGTCAGCCAGGATGATCTCGACCGGCTGAGCACCGAAGTCCAGAAAGCCACCGATGCCGCCATCGCCGAGGTGGACCAGATCCTGGCGCAAAAAGAGAAAGAGATCATGACCGTCTAGGCCCGCGACGGTCATGGCCGCGCCAGGCCGGCAACAACAGGTCTTTCGGATGCCGATGCCAGAACACAAGCTGTCCGAGACGCAGTCGCCGGCCGCAGGCAAATGCCCGCGGCACGTGGCGATCATCATGGACGGCAACGGCCGCTGGGCGTCGGCACGCCTGCTGCCGCGGGTCGAGGGGCATCGGCGCGGCGTCGAGGCGGTGCGCCGCACCGTGCGTGCCTGCCGCGAGCTCGGCATCGACTACCTCACCCTCTACAGCTTCTCCTCGGAGAACTGGTCGCGCCCGCCCGAGGAGGTCGGCGACCTGATGGGGCTGATCCGCCGCTTCATCCGCAACGATCTGGCGGATCTGCACGCCAACAACACCCGGGTGCGGGTGATCGGGGTGCGCGAGGGGCTCGAGCCGGACATCCGGGGCATGCTGCACGAGGCCGAAACCCTCACCGCCAGCAATACCGGGTTGGTGCTGGTGTTCGCGTTCAATTACGGCTCCCGCCAGGAGATCCTCAACGCCGTGCGCCAAGTGGCCGGTGCCATCGCCGCCGGCGCGCTCGACCCGAAGGCGCTGACGACCGACGCCTTCGCCCGCTGCCTCGACACCGCCGGGATCCCCGATCCCGACCTGATCATCCGCACCTCCGGGGAGCAGCGCCTGTCGAACTTCCTCTTGTGGCAGGCAGCCTATTCGGAGTTCGTGTTCACGCCGGTGCTGTGGCCGGACTTCGACCGCGCGGCGCTGGAGGCGGCGATCGCCGAGTTCAGCGCCCGGGAACGCCGGTTCGGCGGCCGGGTGGCCGCCGGCTCACCGTGAAGGGCACGTTGGTGACGCCGGTGGCAGGCCGCGTTCGGCCAACCTCTGACCTGCGGATGCGGGTGCTGTCGGCCGTGGTGCTGGCGCCGGTGGCGCTGGGGCTCACCATTCTTGGCGGCCCGGCCTTCGCCGGTCTCGTTCTGGTGGCATCGCTGATCGTGCAGGAGGAATGGCTGCGCCTGATCGCCGGCGGGCCGATGCGCAAGGTGGCGATCGCCGGCGGCCTGGGGCTGGCGCTGGCGACGCTGGCCTGGGTGGTCGGCTGGGGCGCGGCGTCGGTCGCCGCAGTGGCGGCCGGCGGCGCCGCAGCGGCGCTCTCCACCGATGCAGCGCACCGAAAATGGGTCTTGGCGGGCGTTGCGTACGCCGCAGCGCTGCTTCTGCCGGCCCTGGCGCTGCGCTGGGATGCGGCCTACGGCCTCGCCGGCATCCTGTTCCTGTTCGCAACGGTGTGGACGACGGATGTTGCGGCCTATTTCGTCGGCCGGGCGGTCGGCGGCCCGAAGCTCGCGCCGCGCGTCAGCCCCAAGAAGACCTGGTCGGGTGGCATCGGCGGGGCCGCGGCGGGCACCGCAGCGGGCTGCGCCGTCGTCGCACTTCTTGGGATTCCCGTGACTTGGCAGGTGACGGCGGTGGCGCTTGCGGCCTCCGTCGTCTCCCAGGGCGGCGATCTGTTCGAATCCTGGTTCAAGCGCCGGTTCGGCGCCAAGGACAGCGGCAGCCTCATTCCCGGACATGGCGGCCTGATGGACCGCCTCGACGGGGTGATCGCGGCGGTGCTGTTCCTGGTGCTGGTCGGTCTCATCCGCGGCGGAGCCGGCACACCGGCGGCCAGCATCCTGATATGGTGACGTCATGACCGTTCCGCTCCAGGTGCCGCAGCAGGCGACCTCCTCAGGCGAGCCGCTGCGGATCAGCGTGCTCGGCGCGACCGGCTCGATCGGCACCAGCACGCTCGATCTGGTCTCGCGCGCCCCCGAGCGCTACCGCGTCGAGGCGCTGGTGGCGCAGCGCGATGCGACGAAGCTGGCGGCGGCGGCGCGGGCCAATGACGCGCGGCTCGCGGTGGTGGCCGATCCGGCCGCCTATCGCGACTTGGCGGCTGCGCTCTCCGGCTCGGGCATCGAGGCGGCGGCCGGCCCCGACGCGGTGGTGGAGGCGGCGCAGCGCCCGGCCGACTGGGTGATGGCGGCGATCGTCGGCACCGCCGGCCTTGCCCCCAGTCTCGCCGCGCTGGCGTCCGGCCGGCGGCTCGCGCTGGCCAACAAGGAATGCCTGGTGACGGCCGGCGAGCTGTTCATGCGGCGTGCCGCCGAGGTCGGCGCCACCGTGCTGCCGGTCGATTCCGAGCACAACGCCGTCTTCCAGGGGATGCTGTCGGGGCCGCGCGCGGCGGTGGAGCGCGTGACGCTGACCGCGTCGGGCGGGCCGTTCCGCACCTGGACGCGGGCGGCGATCGCGGCGGCGACGCCCGAGCAGGCGCTGAAGCACCCCAATTGGAGCATGGGCGCCAAGGTCACCATCGATTCGGCATCGCTGATGAACAAGGGCCTGGAGCTGATCGAGGCCATGCACCTGTTCCAGCTCGACGCCGACCAGCTCGACGTGCTGGTGCATCCGCAGTCGATCGTGCACGCGCTGGTCCAGTACAGCGACGGCGCGGTGCTGGCGCAGATGTCGGTGCCCGACATGCGGGTGCCGATCGCCCACTGCCTCGGCTGGCCGGTGCGGCTGAACGGGCCGGTGACCCGGCTCGATCTGGCGGCGATTTCGAGCCTCACCTTCGAGCGGCCCGACCTCGACCGATTCCCGGCCCTGCGAATCGCCATGGAGGCCCTGGCCGCCGGCGGCGCCGCGCCGACCGTGCTGAACGCCGCCAACGAGATCGCCGTCGCGGCCTTTCTGCAAAGACGGTTAACGTTTTCCGGCATTGCCGGACTGGTGGCGGCAACGCTGGAGTCCGTTGCCCCTGGCGCAGCGCCGCAGACCCTTGCCGAGGCCCTGGCGCTCGACGCCGAGAGCCGCGCGGTGGCCGAGGGGCTCTTGTCCGAAATCGCCGCAAAGGCATCTTAGTTACCAAGTCCTAAGGGATCTGGCAGATCGTTTAAGGGATGCCGGTCCGACCGCCGGTCCAAACTTGGCCCGAATCCGCTGCTCGAAGTCGGTTCTCGGCAGCCGGAGCACGGAGCGCCTGCCTGATCGGCCGGACATCGACTCAAAGGGAGCAGGACGCACAAGATGGATTTGTTCAGCGCGCTCGGCGCCTTCGGGGGTGGGGTTGTCGGCTACGTTCTGCCGTTCCTCTTCGTCCTCACCATCGTGGTGTTCTTCCACGAGTTCGGGCACTTCTGGGTGGCCCGCCGGTGCGGGGTGAGGGTCGAGGCGTTCTCGATCGGGTTCGGGCCGGAGCTGTTCGGCTTCAATGACCGGCACGGCACCCGCTGGCGGGTGGCGCTGGTCCCCCTCGGCGGCTATGTGCGCTTCTTCGGCGACGAGAACGCCGCCAGCGTGCCCGACGGCGAGGCCGTCCGCGCCATGACCGAGGCCGAGCGCCGGGTCAGCTTCTTCCACAAGACGGTGGGGCAGCGGGCGGCGGTGGTGGCGGCCGGGCCGGTTGCGAATTTCCTGCTGGCCATCGTCATCTTCGCCGGCATCTTCACCTTCTACGGCAAGCAGATTACCGCCGCCCGGGTCGACCGGGTGGAGGCGGGCAGCGCCGCCGAGGCGGCCGGGTTCCAGCCCGGCGACGTGGTGATGGCGATCGACGGGCGGCCGATTCGCAGCTTCTCGGACATGCAGCGCATCGTCGGTGCCAGCGCCGGCGTGCAGATCACCGTCGAGGTCGACCGCGGCGGCACCCGCCAGACCCTCATGGCCACGCCCGAGCTGCGCGAGAAGAAGGACAATTTCGGCAACGTCCTGCGTACCGGCATTCTCGGCCTGACGCGGTCGACGACGCCCGAGGACGTGACCTTTGAGCGCTACGACCCGTTCACCGCGCTGTGGATGGGGGTGCAGGAATCCTGGTTCGTGATCGACCGCACGGTGGCCTATATCGGCGGCCTGATCAGCGGCAGCGAATCCGCCGATCAGCTCGGCGGGCCGATTCGCATCGCCCAGCTCTCCGGGCAGGTCGCCGGGATCGGCCTGGTTGCGCTGCTCAACCTGACGGCGGTTCTGTCGGTGTCGATCGGCCTTCTGAACCTGTTTCCGGTGCCGATGCTCGACGGCGGCCACCTTCTCTTCTACGCCATCGAGGCGGCGCGGGGTCGTCCGATCAGCGAGCGCGCGCAGGAAATGGCCTTCCGGGTCGGACTGGCGCTGGTCGTCATGCTGATGGTGTTCGCAACGTGGAACGACATCGTCCATCTGGCGACGTCATGACCATCACAGAGTGGCGGAAGAGCAACGGTGCCCAGAAATTCGCTGCGCCAGCCAAGGCCTTGGTTTCCAGGGGGTGGAAATGACTGTACAAGCGGTTCGTCCCCGTGGGATTCCCCTCTCGCGGAACGGCGTCATAACAAACATAACGGTTGCTTACCAATGACTTATTGTGTTCGGGTTGTTGGTCGACTGGTCACGGTGGTCATGCTTGCCGCTGGCGGCATGGCCACGGCCGGGACAGGGTCGGTGATGCTTGCCACGCAAGCGTCTGCCCAGTCCGCGTCGTCCATCGTCGTCCAGGGCAACCGCCGCGTCGACGCCGACACCATCCGCGGCTATTTCCGGGGCGACCGGCTCGACGCCGTCACCATCGACGAGGGCGTGAAGGGGCTGTTCGCCACCGGCCTGTTCGAGGACGTGCGGGTCAGCCAGCAGGGTGGGCGGCTGGTGGTCACGGTGGTCGAGAACCTCGTGATCAATCGCGTTGCCTTCGAGGGCAACAAGAAGATCAAGGACGACGTGCTGGCTGGCGAGGTCCAGTCCAAGTCGCGCGGGCCGCTGTCGCGCGCCGTCGTCCAGTCCGATACTCAGCGCATCCTGGAAGTCTACCGCCGGTCGGGCCGCTACGACGTGCGCGTCGAGCCGAAGACGATCGACCTGCCGAACGGCCGGGTCGACCTCGTGTTCGAGGTCACCGAAGGCACCAAGACCGCGGTCCGCCGCATCGAGTTCGTGGGCAACAAGGCGTACGGTTCCTGGAAGCTCAAGGACGTGATGAACACGACCGAGTCCAACTGGCTGAGCTGGATCAAGAACAGCGACGTCTATGATCCCGACCGGCTCAATGCCGACCAGGAACTGCTGCGGCGCTTCTACCTCCAGCACGGCTATGCGGATTTCCGCATCCTGTCGGCGGTGGCCGATCTCGATCGGCAGAAGAACGAATTCAACATCACCATCACCCTCGACGAAGGCCAGCAGTACAAGTTCGGAACGGTCGAGGTTCAGTCGAACATCCGCGACGTCGAGTCGGACTCGCTGCGCAGGGTGCTGCGCACGCGCCAGGGCGACACCTACAATGCCGATCTGGTCGAGAAGACGATCGAGGATCTGACCATCGAGGTGTCGAAGAAGGGCTATGCCTTCGCGCAGGTGCGCCCGCGTGGCGACCGCGATGCGCAAACCCAGCAGATCTCGGTCACCTATGTGATCGAAGAAGGACCGCGGGTCTATATCGAGCGCATCAATGTCCGCGGCAACACCCGCACCCGTGACTATGTCGTGCGGCGCGAGTTCGACATCTTCGAGGGCGACGCCTACAACCGCGTGATGGTCGACCGGGCCGAGCGGCGGCTGAGGAACCTTGGCTACTTCAAGACGGTGAAGATCACCAACGAGCCCGGCTCGGCGCCCGACCGCGTGATCCTGAACGTCGAAGTGGAAGACCAGCCGACCGGCGAGTTCTCGGTGGCGGGCGGCTATTCGACGGCCGAAGGCTTCATTGGCGAAGTCGCGGTGGCGGAGCGCAACTTCCTCGGCCGCGGCCACTATGTCCGTCTGGCCGGCTCCTGGGGTGAGTACTCCAAGAGCGCCGAGTTCAACTTCACCGATCCCTATTTCATGGGCTACCGCATCGCGGCCGGCTTCGACCTGTTCTACAAGCAGACCGAGCCGTCCTCGTCGACGTCGGCCTCCTACAGCAACAACATGGTGGGCGGCACCATCCGCTTCGGCCTGCCGCTGCAGGACAATCTCTCGCTGCTGCTGCGCTATTCGCTCTACCAGCAGGAGATCGAGATCGGGAACCCAGAGTACCGGGACTGCGCCCCGCAGGGTAACGTTCCCTTTCCGGATTGTCAGGAGAACGGCGAGGCGTCGCAGGCCTTCAAGCAGATCGCCGGCGATCCGCAGATGGTGTCGCTCGTCGGCTATACGCTGGCCTACAACACGCTCGACAGCAACAAGCAGCCGACCAAGGGTCTTTACGCCGAGTTGAAGCAGGACTTCGCGGGTATCGGCGGCGACGTCAACTTCGTCCGCACCACCGGCGACGTGCGCTGGTACCACGACCTCGGCAGCGACATCGTCGGCCTGCTGCGCGCCCAGGGCGGCTACGTCACCGGCTGGGGCGACCAGGAGTTCCGCATCATGGATGGCTTCTTCATGGGGCCGAATCTGGTGCGCGGCTTCAAGTCGGCCGGTATCGGCCCGCGCGACATGGACTCCAACAATCAGGATGCGCTCGGCGGCAGCATGTACTGGGGCACCACGGCGGAAGTGCAGTTCCCGGTGCCGTGGATGCCGAAGGACTTCGGCCTCAGGGGCGCGCTGTTCGCCGACGCCGGCTCGCTGTGGGACTATCAGGGCGAAGTCTACAACGGCATGGAAGTCGAGGACGGAAACGTCATCCGGTCGTCGGTCGGCGCCGGTGTGATCTGGTCGTCGCCCTTCGGCCCGATCCGTATCGACTACGCCGTGGCGCTGTCGAAGGCGGACTACGACAAGACCCAGGCCTTCCGCTTCAGCGGCGGCACGCGGTTCTGAGGCGGACGGCATCCGCCGCCAACTCAATGCGCGGCTAAGACGTTCTGCGAAATCCGGCCCCCGCGGGCCGGATTTTCGTTTGGTCCTGGGTCCGGTCGCAGGTTTTCGCGAAATCTCTGATTTCATGCTTGGGACCGTAGGATGTGACTCGCCATGCCCGCGCTTGTCGCGGGCATCCAGGACTTAAAGCGTATATAGAACAAAGACGTGGATGGCCGGGACAAGCCCGGCCATGACCACGGCGGGTCAAAGCCGAGGGCCCCAGTATTGGTCTGCGACCGCTGGCGTTCGGCAACCGGGGCCGAGCCGGCCCCGGCTTTCGGCAGTCGGCTGGGGATGGCGATGCCGCAGGCGGCGCCAGAGCGCGTTTTCCGCAACCGCGACAGCCGGTTTTGCGATAGAAGACGCCACGACTCATATCGTTTCCGGCCGATCCCTTCGGGATGCCGGAAGCGGTCTCGCCGGAAAATCCTTGATCGAAATAGGGTTTTTCAGCGACAGGTCTACGACGCTCCGGCCTGATTGGCCGGGTTCGTCTCAAACGCGATCTTCCGGTTTGCTCCCGCGATGCCGGAAGGTCTGGTCCCGCCTTTGAAAGAGTCCGCCGGTCGGCCACGGCCTGCCGGCGACAGTCAGCCGCCATGCCCGAGCCCTGCTTCTTTCCCAGCCCCCAGCCTGTGACGCTTGGCGAGGTGGCGGAACTGGTCGGGGCCGATCTGCCGCGGCCGGTGGACCTCTATCGCCAGATTTCGGGCGTGGCGCCGCTCGATCGGGCGGGGCCGGGCGATGCCACCTTCTTCGACAACACCAGATACCTGCCGGCGCTTGGCGCCTCGCGGGCGGCGGCCTGTTTCACACGGGCGCGGCTCGCGGCGCAGGTACCCGCGCACATCGCCGTGCTGGTAGTGGCCGATCCGCACCGCGCGCTCGCGCTGCTGTCGCGCAAGCTCCATCCCGAGGCGCTGAAGCCGGCTTCGGTGTTCGGCACAGCCGGGGTGGCGCCGGGCGCCATCGTTCACCCGACGGCGCGGCTCGAACCCGGGGTCACCGTCGATCCCGGCGCGGTGGTGGGTGCCGATGTCGAGATCGGAACCGGCACCTGCGTCGCCGCCAATGCGGTGGTCGGCCAGAGCGTGCGCGTCGGCCGCGATTGCTGGATCGGCCCCGGCGCCAGCGTCACCCACGCCTTGCTCGGCAACCGGGTGATCGTCCATGGCGGGGTGCGCGTCGGCCAGGACGGCTTCGGCTATGTGATGGGGCCGCGCGGCCACCTCAAGGTGCCCCAGCTTGGCCGGGTGATCATCCAGGACGACGTCGAGATCGGCGCCAACTCGACCATCGACCGCGGCGCCGGCGGCGACACGGTGATCGGCGAGGGCACCAAGATCGACAATCTGGTGCAGATCGCCCACAACGTCACCATCGGGCGCAACTGCGTGATCGTGGCGCAGGTTGGCATTTCCGGCAGCGCCACGCTGGGGGATTTCGTGGTGATTGGCGGTCAGGCCGGCGTCATCGGCCACGTCAATATCGGCGACGGGGCGCAGATCGCCGCCACCTCCTCGGTGAAGGACGATGTTCCGCCCGGCGCGCGCTGGGGTGGGGCGCCGGCCAAGCCGGTGCGCGCCTGGTTCCGCGAAGTGACGTTGTTGGCCAAGCTGGCGGCCCAGGGGGAGGGCGACCGGCCGGCGGGCAAGGACGAAGGGGGGGAGACATGACCGCAGAAACGGGCAAGGTGCTCGAAACGCTCGACATCCAGCGCGTGCTGGCGCTGCTGCCGCACCGCTATCCGTTCCTCCTGGTGGACCGGATCGAGAAGATCGACGGCGACAATTCGGCCGTCGGCATCAAGGCGGTCACCATCAACGAGCCGCACTTCCAGGGTCACTTCCCCGGCCGGCCGGTGATGCCGGGCGTCCTGCTGATCGAAGGCATGGCCCAGACCGCCGGCGCCATCTGCATCCTGTCGCGCGGCACCAACATCCCAAGTGTGGTCTATTTCCTCACCATCGACAACTGCAAGTTCCGCCGGCCGGTGGTGCCGGGCGACGTCGTCGAGTTCCACATGACCAAGACCGCCAAGCGCAAGAACATGTGGTGGTACCACGGCGAAGCCAAGGTCAATGGCGAGATCGCCGCCGAGGCCGACCTCGGCGCCATGCTGGGCGAGTGACGGCGATGGCGAGGATCGATCCGAGCGCGCGCGTCGAGGCTGGCGCCAGGCTCGGCGCCGACGTGGTGGTCGGCCCCTTCTGCATCGTCGGCGCCGAGGTCGAGCTTGGCGACGGCGTCGAGCTGATGTCGCATGTCGTCATCGCCGGAGCGGTGCGCATCGGCGCCCGCACCAAACTCCACCCCTTCTCGGTGATCGGCGGCTCGCCCCAGGCGCTGCGCCACGCCGGCGGCGAAAGCCGGGTCGAGATTGGCGCCGATTGCACCATCCGCGAGTCGGTCACCATCAATGGCGGGTCCGATTTCGGCGGCGGGGTGACGCGCGTCGGCGAGCGCTGCTTCCTGATGGCCGGCTCGCACGTGGCGCACGACTGCCACGTCGGCGATGAGGTCATCTTCGCCAACAATGCCACCCTCGGCGGACATTGCACGGTTGGCGACAAGGTGTTCCTCGGCGGCCAGTGCGGGGTGCATCAGTTCGCGCGCATCGGCGAGCAGTCGATCATCGGCGGCATGAGCGGCGTCGAGCACGACGTGATCCCGTTCGGCTCGGTGCTCGGATCGCGCGGCAAGCTTGGCGGGCTCAATCTGGTCGGCCTCAAGCGCCGTGGCTTCTCGCGCGAGGCGATCCATGCGCTGCGCCGCGCCTATCGGCAACTGTTCTTCGGCGAAGGCAATTTGGCCGAGCGCGTCGAGCAGGTGGCGGCGACGTTCCCGGACGATGCCAATGTCGGCAAGATCGTCGCCTTCCTGCGTGCCGGCTCCAAGCGGCGGATCACCGTGCCGCGTGGGCTCGACGAGGTCTGACGCCGTGACGGTGGCCGCCGAGGGCATAAGCGCGCAGCCGCTGGGCATCGTTGCGGCGGGTGGCCGGGTGCCGATCATGGTGGCGGAGGCAGCGGCGCGCGCCGGCCGTCCGGTGTTCGTCGTGGCGCTGCGCGGCCTCGCCGTGCCCGAGGTTGCGCGTTTTTCCCACATCGTGGTGCCGATCGGTATGCCGGGGCGGGTGTTTTCCGCGTTCCGCGGTGCCGGCTGCCGCGAGATCGTCATCGTCGGCTCGGCGACGCGCCCGCGCATCCGCGACATCCGGCTCGACTTCAAGGCGTTGCGGCTGATCACCCGCTACGCCCGCGCTTTGCTCGGCGGCGACGACAAGCTCCTGACCTGGCTGGTGCGGCTGTTCGAGGCCGAAGGCTTCACGGTGCGCGGCGCCCACGAGATCGCGCCCGAGCTTCTGGCCGGGGAGGGGCCGCTCGGCCGCTGCGCACCGAGCCCGGCGGACGCCGCCGACATCGCCATCGGCATCGACTACCTCGCCACCGCCGGCCGGTTCGATATCGGCCAGGCGGTGGTGGTGGCCAATCATCGCATCGTCGCGATCGAGGCGGCGGAGGGCACCGACCTGATGCTGGCGCGCGTGGCCGAGCTCCGCGCCATGGGGCGGCTGCGCCTGTCCGGCCGCGCCGGCGTGCTGGTGAAGACGCCGAAGCCCGACCAGGACCGCCGCGTCGACCTGCCGGCGATCGGCGCCTCCACGGTCGCCGGGGCGCTGCGGGCCGAACTGCGCGGCATCGCGGTCGCCGCCGGCGAGACGCTGGTGGCCGATGCCGCCGAGACCGTGGCGGCGGCCGACCGCGCCGGCCTGTTCGTCGCCGGCATTCCGCTGCGCGGGCCATCCTCATGACCACGGATGCGCCTCTGGACGTGTTCATCGTTGCCGGCGAGGCGTCCGGCGACCAGCTCGGCGACAAGCTGATGGCGGCGCTGCGGGCGAGGACCGGCGGCCGGATCGCCTTTCGCGGCGTCGGCGGGCCGGCGATGGTCGGGCAGGGGCTTGCGAGCCTGTTCCCGATGTCCGACATCGCGCTGGTGGGCTTCATCGCGGTGGCCCGCCAGGTTCGGCGGGCGCTGCGGCGAATCGAGGAGACGGCGCGGGCGATCATCGACAACCCGCCCGACGTGCTGGTGCTGATCGACAGTCCGGACTTCTGCCACCGGGTGGCGCGGCGGGTGCGCCGCCGCCTGCCGAAGCTGCCGATCGTGGTCTATGTGTCGCCGACGGTGTGGGCGTGGCGGCCGGGGCGGGCGCGGGCCATGGCCAAATGGTGCGACCACATCCTGGCGCTGCTGCCGTTCGAGCCCGCCGCGCACCGCGATCTGCACGGCCCACCTTGCACCTATGTCGGCCATCCTCTGATCGAGCGGCTCGACGAGCTGCGTCCCGGCCCCGCCGAAGCGGCCCGCCGGGCCGCCGAGCCGCCGCTGATCGTGGTGCTGCCCGGCAGCCGGCGGGCCGAGCTGCACCACCTCCTGCCGGTGTTCGGCGAGACGCTGGATCTCCTGCGGCGGCGAATCGGGGCGTTCGAGCCGGTGCTGCCGACGCTGCCGCACCTCGAAGCCCAGGTCGAGGCGGGGGTGCGGGACTGGCCGGTCAAGCCGCGACTCATTGCCAGCGAGGCCGGCAAGCTGGAAGCGTTTCGCAACGCCCGCGCGGCGATCGCGGCGTCCGGCACGGTGACGCTGGAACTGGCGCTGGCCGGCGTGCCGATGATCGCGGCCTATCGCGGCTCGTCGATCGAGGCGTTCGCGGCCCGGCGGCTGATTCGCCTGCACATGTTCATCCTCGCCAATCTCGTGCTCGGCGAGATGATCGTGCCCGAATACCTGCAGACCGACTGCACGGCGGAGAAGCTGGCCGCTGCGGTCGGCGCCATCGTGCGCGAGGGGCCGGAACGTGCCCGCCAGACGGCGGCCTTCGCCCGGCTTGATCAGATGATGAATGTCGACGGCGCGGCGCCCTCCAGTCATGCGGCAGAACTGGTGGTTGCGGCCTTCGAGGCCAGGACGGGGCGGCGCGCGCCCTGCTGACGAGGCAAAGCCAGGGCCATTGCAGGCCGGCTGATCCGCCCGCGCGAGCCCGGTTGCACACCCATCGATTGCTCCACCGCCTCTGCCGGCCCTTTGCGGGGCAAATCGGTTTGTCGTTAATATGACGTTTTTTCTTTGATTGTTTTTGATCTCTCCGAAAACCTTATATCGATCAATGATCGCCGGCTAATGTCTTCGTTTGGGAATGGCCAGGATAGCTTGGATTCCATGCGCTATCTTATCTTTAAATGTGACCAATTCCACTCAAGTCGATTGTCCTCCGCCGTCCGATTCGAGTATAGAAATTCCGGGGACGCCTCTCGGCCCGCGAATTGACAGCCCTTGTGCAATCGCGTAATCAAGGTCTCATAAGGCAAAGGTTTGGTTTCCCCATTGCCTCATTGGGCGGGTCCGTCGCGGTGTGCCGGGGCGGAAGCAAGAGTTTTTGACCATTGGCTATGCCTCGCAGGGAGCGGTGCAATGACGTATCCCCTTACCAGACCTGAAGTCCACGATATCGTTTCGCCAAACTTTGGCCCGGCTACCGAAGACGTTCTAAAGTATCTGGACGATCAAGGCGTGTTCGCCGGCGACGGCTTGGCGTATACGCAGCAGTCGACGGATGGTTCAGAGCCGATCGATCCTGCGGCAGAATTGTATATCGTGAACCCCGGGCCGGACGGCATTGACACTGTGTTCATGCCGTCGGGGGACAATGAGGCCATCATCGTCAATAGTGACGGTGGCAATATGATCTTCGTCGAGTCGTCGACCGACGGCACGATCGGCGTCTTCACCGCCGACGGCGACGATACCGTCCTTCTGTCCGGCGCCGACGCCGGCTACATCGAGACGAATGGCGGCGACGACATCGTCATGGGCGGCGCGCAAAACGACACCATTCTCGGCGGCGCCGGCGATGATCAACTGGTTGGCGGTGCCGGCGATGACCAGCTTTTCGGTGGCGACGGCCGCGATTACCTGCAGGGCGACGCCGGCAATGATTCGCTCTATGGCGGGGCGGGTGCCGACACGATCGTTGCCGGCAGCGGCGACAACTATGTCGATGGCGGCGACAGCGCCGACTCCATCACGGCCGGCTCCGGCAATGACACGATCTATGGCGGCGGCAGCGCCGACACGATCGTTGCCGGCGATGGCGACAATTATGTCGATGGCGGCGATGGCGGCGACGGCATCGTGACCGGCTCGGGTGCCGACACGATCTATGGCGGCGACGGTGCCGACACGATCTATTCCAATGGTGGCAATGACACGGTCTATGGCGGTTCCGGCGCCGATGTGATCAATGCCGGCGAAGGCGCCAATTTCGTCGATGGCGGCGACGGTGCCGACGGCATCGCCACCGGCTCCGACAATGACACGATCTATGGCGGTGGCGGCAGCGACACGATCTATTCCTACGGTGGCGACGACACGATCTATGGCGGCGCCAGCGGCGACGTGATCAATGCCGGCGAGGGCAGCAACTCTGTCGACGGCGGCGCGGGCAACGACGCCATTGGCGCCGGCTCCGGCAATGACACCATCTATGGCGGCGGCGGCGCCGACACCATCGATGCCGGCACTGGCAACAACCTGATCTATGGCGACTACAGCACGGGCAGCGACGGCGGCGACGATCTGATCGGGGCCGGCGCTGGCAATGACACGATCTTCGGTGGTATCGGCAACGACACCATCTATGCCGGTGACGGCCTGAACAAGATCTCGGGCGGCGCGGGCAATGACGTGATCGTCACCGGTGCCGACGCCGACACCGTCACTGGCGGCGACGGCAACGACACGATCGTCGGCAGCGCCGGCGACGACGTCATCTTTGGCGGCGATGGGACGGATACCTATTATTCGACCCATGCGTTCAGCGAAGTCGATCTGGCGAATTCGACGTACAATGCTGCGACTGGTAGCGGGACGATTTCGTTCTCGGACGGCCAGACGATCCAACTCTTCGGCGTCGAGGACATCCAGTTCAAGTCAGAGCCCTGATCTCGGCTCCACTGTCTGGTCTCTTGAAGCGCCCCGGGGATTCCCCGGGGCGTTTTCGTTGGTGGCCGTCACCTGGAACATTCTCCGCAAAACCGGTATCCACACGTGCGGAGAATGCTCTAGAGCGTTATCCGATCTGACTGCATCAGATCGGACGCTCTAAGTTTTTGGTTTGTCGCATTTTCTTTCGCAAAACCGGTATCCACTTTTGCGGAAAATGCTCTAACGGGAACTTCGGCGAGCGAAATCCCGCCGGCTTCCGGTCAAGGAACTTGTGTGGCCCCGAACCGGGATGCTCGGCGGGGCTGGCGCAGGGATCGGGTGCGATCGCCGGATCGCCGACGTGTCGGGAGGCTTGCAGACGGCAGACGTGCAGACGGCAGACTTGCAGACGGAAGACCTTCACGGGTGGGATTTCGGGGCAGCATGCGGCGCGAAGGTCCGGCAATGGTGGCCGCTGTGGGACTCGAACCCACACGGGCATAGCCCGAGGCATTTTAAGTGCCTTCCGTCTACCGGTTCCGGCAAGCGGCCTCTAGACTGCCGACGTTCGGGATGTCGGCGCATCCGGTCATTGGGCTCGCGCGTCTTCGTTCGCGAGAGTCCACGTCCTCAAAGATTGAAGGTCGCGCGAATTCGTAGCGCGGGTCGGGCGGCTGGCTCAAGACCCGAGCGCCGCAAGCGAGGGTAGGGCCAGCCCGCATCGGCGCAGGGCATGCTCGATTTCCGGGATGCGCCGCGATCGGCGCCGCCGGCCTAGAGCCCGGCCTGCGCCGCCATGACGGTCAGGCCAGGATCGCACTTCGTCCGAGCGCGCCACCGCCAGCCGGGACCGGGGCCGTTGCCGGCGGGCCGAAATGCCGGCGAGCCCCAATTGCCGGCGAGCCAATGGATACCCAATCCGGCCCTGTGGGCCGGATTGGGTATCATCGGAAGCCGTGAAATTGGGCGAAGGCGTCGTGCCGTTTCCGGCCCTTCGGGCGCGCGATCACGCCGCTGCCAGGAAGGCACCAATCAAGGCGATCGCCTCGAACGCAAGACCGGTGCCGATCACCAGACGAAACAGGGCGGGCATGGAGAAACCTCTCGCGGCAGTACGCACGCGGCGCACGGAAGGGGCATTTGCTCGTTTTGTCGAAGGACGAGGCCTGCAGGTTCAACGGGAAACGTTTCTGAAGGGTTAAGGTCCGAAATAAGGCGCCGATATCGCAAACAATCGATAACTGCTGCGCAATTGGCCCATACCTCCACCGTCGACGGTCATGTTTGCGCTTAGCTCGTGCCGCTTGGGAGCGGCCGGATGGCCCGCGAGCGTGGGCGATCGGAACGGCGCAGCCGCGTGTTTGCGCGGCCAATGGATGGTCCGCAGTTCGGTCCGGTTCCCGCGATCAGGCGGCTTGCGCCGCGTTCTCCCAGCGGCATTCGGCCGGCCGCGCCTCGGCGGGTCCGAGCGTGGGGTCGAGCCGGTACAGGGTCGAGCAATAGGGGCAGACGATCTCGCGCTCGCCGCCCATGTCCAGGAACACGTGCGGATGGTCGAAGGGCGGCGGCGCCCCGATGCACATGAACTCCCGGGCGCCCACCTCAATGACCGGAACGCCCGGGCCGTTGTGGAAATGGGGGACGAGGTGTTGCGCCATGCTCGATCCTTCTGGTCCGACAGTCGCGCAGGATAGCGGGCGAATCAGGCGGACGCCAGTTTCGCGGGCGGGTTTCCAGGTTCGATTTACATGATGAAATATGGGGGTATTTGGATGCCGTATGGGTGACGCGGCGTCGCAAAGCCGCGGTCTGAAGGCAATTTCAAAGGTCGTCGTAGGGGCCGGACATGTTTAGCCGGCGCCATCGTCCGGTTGGGCGTGTGGCGGAATACTGGTTCTGCAACAAGCTAAATTTCGCAAAAAATGCGTCGTTTGAAGCAAACGTACGTAATTTTACAATTGGTTTGGTTATTCGCAGGTGAGGTCCATTCACGGAAGGCCCAATTTCATCTCCGAAAGTATTTTGATCGTATTCCGCGCAACCAATCCAAGACATTATATGATCGTGAATCAATAGATACCTCCTGCCGCTGTTGTAAAATAGATATGGAGTCGAGTCTAAAGTCGAAATTGCGCGTAGATTCGCTGGTCAGCAGAAATTAACTTTTTTGAATCAAGCTAGATGCCGTATCGGAATGCGAATATCATTCCAAGCTGTGAAAATGGCGCGTTCGTCTTGAGGCATCGGAAGCCGCATCCCGCGGTTCTTCCAACGGCGGAGCGCACCCCCGGAGAAGGCCGATTGGTCATGCGATTCAATCTCAAGATCGGGCAGAAACTCGGCATCAGCGCCGCCATTGGCATGGCGCTGGTTCTCACCCTCGTCGTCGTCTCCCGCGTGGCGCTCGATCGGATCGACAATGCCACCAATTCGCTGGAGCGGGCGGCGACCCTTGTCGGCAAGCTGACCGACAGCAAGCTCGACCTGCGCGACATGCGCTCGTTGTTCTATCAGGCGAGCGTCGCCACCAGCGTCGAGGGTATCGACAAGGTGGTCGCCGAGTTCGACAAGATCGCGCCGGCGCTGTCGCAGCGGGTCGGTGACGTCGCGGCCACCGCATCGGTTGCCGCCAATCGCGAGCGCATGGTGCGCGCCAAGACCGACGTGGACGGATACATCGCGACTTGGCGCGAGGCAGCCGCCCGGCAGCGCGACCTGCTGCAGGTCCAGAAGAAGCTGATGGGCGTCGTCGACGCCTGGGGCGCGGAGCTCGCCAAGGTGCAGGCAGTCTCCAGCCGGCTGGGTGCCGACACTGCGACCCTGCTGGAGCGCATCGACGGCCGGGTTGCCGAGGCCCGCTCGGCGATCTGGCGGTTCTACGCCACCGAAGACGAGCGGCTGAAGGATCAGGTGCGCAACGGCGTCGAGACGGCGCTGAGCGAACTGCGCGACCTGCAGGCGAAGGATCCGTCCCCGCAGCTCGCCGCCATCCTGCCGGCGCTCGCCAAACTTGCCGAGCAGCACCGCGAGGTGTTCGACGCGGCGAGCGCGGCTGCCGCGCAGCGCGCAGCAGCCGTCAAGAAGGCTGGCGCCGTGCGTGTCGAGGTCACGCAGCTGGTCGATGAGACACTCGATGCGGCGAGCGCATTCGCCGCGTCGCTCAATCGGGATGTCGACTCGGCCGTTGCCAGCGCCGACACCAGCGGCCTGATCCTGGGGGCGCTGACCGTGCTGGTGCTGATCGGCTCGACGGTGTTCGGCTTCCTGGCCGTCGGCCGGCCGATCAGCCGCATCGCCGGGGTGTTGGAGCAGCTCGCCGGCGGCGACAAGAGTGTCGAAATCCCGTTCACCCGCCGCGGCGACGAGGTCGGCGACACCGCCCGTGCCGCCAATGTGTTCAAGGACAATCTGATACGGATGGACCAGATGACGGCCGAGCAGAAGGCTGCCGAGGCGCGCGCCGAAGCCGAGAAGAAGCAGGCGATGCACCAGCTCGCCGAGGGCTTCGAGCGGGCGGTGGGCGGCATCATCGGTGCGGTGTCCAGCGCCTCCTCGCAGCTCCAGGGTGCGGCGCAGACCATGTCGGCGGCGGCCGAGCAGACCAACCGCCAGTCGATGGCGGTGGCGAGCGCATCCGAGCAGGCCTCCTCCAACGTCCAGACCGTGGCCTCGGCCGCCGAGGAACTGGCGGCCTCGGTCACCGAGATCGGCCGGCGGGTCAATGAGTCCGCCTCGATCGCCGCGGAGGCGGCGCGCGACGCCGACGCCACCGCCCAGAAGGTCGGCCGGCTGTCGCAGGCGGCGCAGAAGATCGGCGACATCGTCGGGCTGATCTCGACCATCGCCGGCCAGACCAACCTGCTCGCGCTCAACG
>NZ_VWPL01000014.1 GCF_008630065.1 Blastochloris sulfoviridis | reverse complement strand
AGGCCTTCGTCACCCTCGCCGCCATCCAGCTCGCCGTCAGGCGCCTCGCCCGATAGTAGGCTTTTGAGTCAGGCTCTAAGGCTTTGAACAACATGCGAAGGTTCAGTCGCCCGAGCCGCCCTCCAAAGTCGAACTGAGACGCTACCCCCGCGTCGCCGCCCCTGGATCTCGCAGCCGCCGCAGCGCGGTCGAGGACAGCGGCGACTTCAGCCCGTGCAGGAACACCCAGGCGGGCGGCGCGGTCCGCGCCAGGCGGCCGGCCTGCGCCTCCGGCAGGCGCCAGCGCGCCAAAGCGAGGGCGGCCGGCGCGGCGAAGGGCGCGCGATGGCCGCCGCGGTCCACCACCGCGATGGGGACCAGCCGGGCGATGGCGCGCCAGCGCTGCCAGCGGTGGAAATTGCCGAGATTGTCGGCGCCCATGATCCAGACGAAGCGCACGCCGGGGCAGCGCCGCACCAGCCAGGCGATGGTGTCGTAGCTGTAGCGGGTGCCGATCCCGGCTTCAAAGCCGGTGACATTGACGCGCGGATGGCGGGCCAGCGCGCGCGCCGCCGCCATCCGGTCGGCCAGCGGCGGCAGGCCTGTGGTCTCCTTCAGCGGGTTGCCGGGCGTCACCAGCCACCACACCCGGTCGAGCTTCAGCCGCTTCATCGCCAGCAGGCTCGCGGCGCGGTGGGCGGCGTGGGGCGGATCGAACGAGCCGCCGAACAGGCCGATCGTCAGGCCCGGCGCGTGGGGCGGCAGGCGGACGGGCGGACCCTCACGCCCGGGTCTGGCCATGCCCGCGCACTTTGTACTTGAAGCTGGTGAGCTGCTCGACGCCGACCGGGCCACGGGCGTGCAGCTTGCCGGTGGCGATGCCGATCTCGGCGCCGAAGCCGAACTCGCCGCCATCGGCGAACTGGGTCGAGGCGTTGACCAGCACGATCGCCGAATCGACCTCGGCCAGGAAGCGCTCGGCCGCCGCCGCATCCTCGGTGAGGATCGCGTCGGTGTGGTGGGAGCCGTAGCGCTCGATATGGGCGATGGCGGCGTCGATGCCGTCCACCACCTTGGCCGAGATGATGGCGTCGAGATACTCGGTCGACCAGTCGGCCTCAGTGGCCGGCGTCACCCGCGGGTCGGCCGCCTGCACCGTTTCGTCGCCGCGCACGGCGCAGCCGGCCTCCAGCAGCATGGCGACGAGCGGCTTGAGGTGGGTCGCGACGACGGCGCGGTCGATCAGCAGCGTCTCGGCCGCGCCGCAGATGCCGGTGCGGCGCATCTTGGCGTTCAGCACCACGTTCTTCGCAAGTTCGAGATCGGCCGCGGCGTGGACATAGACGTGGCAGATCCCTTCGAGGTGGGCGAACACCGGCACCCGCGCCTCCGCCTGCACCCGCGCCACCAGCCCCTTGCCGCCGCGCGGCACGATGACGTCGATCGCGCCGCCGAGACCGGCGAGCATGGCGCCGACCGCGGCGCGGTCGCGGGTGGGAACGATCTGGATGGCGTCGGCCGGCAGCCCGGCCGCCTTGAGCCCCTGCGCCAGCGCCCGGTGGATGGCCGCCGCCGAGCGGAAGCTCTCCGAGCCGCCGCGCAGGATCGCGGCGTTGCCGGCCTTGAGGCACAGCGCGCCGGCATCGGCCGTCACGTTCGGCCGGCTCTCATAGATCACGCCGACCACCCCGATCGGCACCCGCACCCGCTCGAAGGCGAGGCCGTTGGGGCGGGTCCAGGCGGCGATCACGCTGCCGACGGGGTCGGGGAGCCCGGCCACCACGTCGAGCCCGGCGGCCATCGCCTCGATGCGGGCGGGCGTCAGCTCCAGCCGGTCGAGGAAGGAGCCGGCGGTGCCGTTCGCGCGCGCCTGGGCCATGTCCTCGGCATTGGCGGCAAGGATGTCCGGGGTGGCGGTGCGGATGGCCTGGGCCATGGCGCCGAGCGCCGCGTCCTTCTGCGCGGCCGGCGCCAGCGCCAAGGTCTTGGCGGCGGTGCGGGCGCGGGCGCCGATGTCGAGCATCAGGCCATCAAGGTCGGAGCGGGCAGCAACTGCGGTCATGGCGGGTCGTGGGATTGGCGGGTCGCGGGATTGGCTGGAACAAGTCGTCCCCGCCCGGCATCGAGCCGGCGGGGACGTTGTCCTACCACGCGCCGCGCGCCGACGGGAGGGTGCCCAAATCCGCGCGCGCCTTCAAGAACGCGCCAGCAAGACGCCCCGCCAACAACGCACCGGGCGAGCCCCCGTCTGGCGGGCTCGCCCGGCCGACCCACATTCGACGGACGGACCTGTGGGATGCCTCGGTCTCGTGTCAGCCGTTGTCAGTAGCCCGGCGTCCAGCCGCGCGGCGGCCGGTCGCCCGGGAAGCGCTCGCGCGGCATCGGCGCGTACTGCATCGAATGCGGCGCGTTGTCCGGCCAGTAGAGCTGGCCCGATCCCGGGGGGATGTAATAGGGGGTGTTGATCGGCCCGGTCGGCGGGCCGAGGTCGCCCGGGTCGGCGCGCGTGGCGCCGGCACCCGGCGGCTCGCCGGGCAGGTCGAGCGCCCGCAACTCGCCGCCTTCCGCCCACGCGGCTCCCGACATCGCCAAAACCGCCGCCATCCCGAGAATGAGCTTTTTCATTGGGGTTCTCCTGAGTGCTGGCCGAAGGTCGACTCCGGCACCGAAACGCGCTGCTGACGCACTGCTGAAACTTGGCAGGCGGACCTGACAAGAGGAACCTGCAAGCGGAACTTGATAGGCAAGTGGAGCCTGATCGACAGGTCAACTTGATCGACATACAAGCTTGACTGTCAGATAAGACTTGTCAGGAATGCGTCCGCCATCGTCAGCGACACACGGACAATCGATCTGGCGCCGGGACGTTCCCGCTCGGCCCAGGTTCACTATTCAATGCTTCGTGACAACCATGTGAACCCTGAAAGCGACTTTGCGACAGCATATCGCATGCTGAAATGCCGCCCACTCGACTGACGAGCTTCTGCCACAATGCGGGCGCGTTTGGCCGCGCCGGCCGTGTCGGGCCGGTTCAGGCGACGAGCGGTGGCGGCGCGGTCCGGTGGACCGTCTCGGCCTCGGCATTGAGACCGGTCAGCGCAGCGGTGAGTTCGGGGTAGGGGTCGTCGCGGATGGTGACGGTGCCGTAGTTCGAGTTCTCGCCGTCCGGGCGTCCCTCGGCCGGCTGGTCGGCGTGCTCGAACCAGTGATAGCCGACCAGCGCCGGCTGCTTGAGCGCCGCGGTCACGAACTGCCGCAGGGTCGCGGCCCGCTCGGCCTGGGTCGCCACCCGCGGGGCGGCGCCGCGGGTATTGGGCAGGCCGGCATCGTCGCCGCGCACCGAGAACTCGCCGATCAGGAGCGGCCGGCCGGCTGAGGCATAGGTGGCAATTGCAGCGACCGGATCGGCGACGTAGCAGTTGAACGACACCACATCGAGGTCGCGGCCGGCCTCGGCGATCACCTCGGCCTGCGGCGGGTAGTGGAAGCGGCAGCCGAGCGCCAGATGGTTGGGCGCCACGGTGCGCAGCACGGCGGTGGTGATGCCGAAATAGCGCCGGGCGATCTCGGCGGCGAAGGCATCGCAGTCGGCGACGAACGCCGCCCGGTCGGGGTCGAGCCGGTTCAGCCGCGCCTCAAAGGCGGGGTCGCGGTCATAGACCGCCGGGCGCGGATAGGGCTGCTCGACCGGGGCTGTGCGCGTCTCCAGCGCCTCGAACGCGCCGGCGCGGGTGCGCCAGATGGCGTCGAAGCTGGCGAAGTCGGGGTAGCGGCGGCGCAGGTGCGCCACCGCCGCCTGCCGGCCCGGGCGGCCCGGCGGCAGCTTGAGGAAGAGCGTCAAGAGCTCGTCGCGGCCGCGCCAGTCCGGCCCCCAGCGCAGCTCGTTGTCGGCGAACCAGCCGAGCACGGCCGGGTCGTCGCGGTGCGGCCCGCACAGGGCCTCGGCGCGCTGGCGCACGAACGGCGCGAAGCGGGGGTCGAACACGTCGGGGAAGGCGTCGCCCCACGGCAGCGACGGGCCGGCGAAGCTGAAGGCGAACTTCTGGCCGAGATCGAGCAGCGGCGTCAGCGCCAGCGGCGTGGGGCCGGACGCGGCCACCGCTTCGTCGGACCATGCGCCGACGGTGTTGACGCCCCACGACGCCAGCCGCGCCGCCGCCGCCTGCCGCCAGGCGTTGGCGCTGCCATACTTTCCCAGGCAGGCCTCGGCATAGGGCACGCGGTCGGTGTTGCCGGCGAAGTCCGGGTCGATGCGCACATTGTTCACGCCCTTCGACAGGAGAAGGCCGCCCTCGGGGTCGACCAGCCACCACACGCCGTCGAGGCACGCCGTGCCAAAGAAGCCGGTCGCGGCGACGCGGCCATCGCGCCGGCCGCCCCAGCGGGTCGGGGCCGTGGTGAAGGTCTCGGTCATTTCAAGTCCGTTCTCCAGCTTGGCTGTGAGCCGCCGGCCGTGGGTATAGAGTGATCGGGTTTGCGGTTGATCCCTTCGGGATACCGGAAACGGTCTCGCCGGGAGCGATGCCGAAACGGGAGGTCACCATGACGCTGAGGGCCGACGTCCACCATCCGGTGCCGCGCGACTTCATCTGGGGCACCTCGACCGCCGCCTTCCAGATCGAGGGTGCGGCCCGCGAGGACGGCCGGGGCATGAGCGTGTGGGACACGTTCTGCGCGGCGGGCAAGGTGGCCAACCGCGACACCGGCGACGTCGCCTGCGACCACTACCACCGCTACCCCGAGGACATCGCGCTGATGCGCGAGCTGGGGATCGCCGCCTACCGCTTCTCGGTGGCGTGGCCGCGCATCCTGCCGCACGGACGCGGCGCGGCGAACGAGCCGGGGCTTGCCTTCTACGACCGGCTGATCGACGCGGTGCTGGAGGCCGGCATCGAGCCGTGGCTGTGCCTCTATCATTGGGATCTGCCGCAGGCGCTGGCCGACCGCGGCGGCTGGCTCGTGCGCGACAGCGCCGGCTGGTTCGCCGACTACGCCACGGTGGTGGCGCGGCGCTATGGCGACCGGGTCAAGCGCTGGGTGACGATCAACGAGCCCTCGGTGTTCACGCTGTTCGGCTACGGCCTGGGCGACAGCGCGCCGGGCGTCTCGGGTCCGGCGGCGCTGCGGCGGGCGACCCACCACGTCAATCTCGCCCATGGCGCGGCGGTGGACGTGGTGCGGGCGCACGTTGCCGGCGCGTCGATCGGCTGCGTCCACAGCCGCCAGCAGTGCATCCCGGCCACGGAGTCGGAAGCCGACGCGCGGGCGGCGGCGCTGTTCGGCGCCCACTGGAACGACGCCTTCCCCGATCCGCAGATTCTCGGCAGCTACCCGGCGCTGATCGCCGAGGACATGGAACCCTATGTCGCGCCCGGCGACATGGCGCGGATCTGCCGGCCGGTCGATTTCTTCGGCCTCAACCACTATTCGCCCAATTTCTGCCAGGCGGCGCCGTGGTCGCCGCTGGGCTACGGCTTCGGGCCGGCGCCCGCGGGCACGCCCGAGACGCCGATCGGCTGGCCGATCGTGCCCGACGCCTTCCGCGGCGTGCTGGTCGAGGCTTCGAATAAGTACCGCCTGCCGGTCTATGTCACCGAGAACGGCATGGGCGGCCACGACGCGCCCGATGCGGCCGGCGCGGTGCACGACCCCGAGCGCGTCGCCTATCTCGACGCCTATATCGGCGCGATGCGGGCGGCGATCGCCGAGGGCGCCGACATCCGCGGCTATTTCGTGTGGTCGCTGGTCGACAATTTCGAGTGGGGCGCCGGCTATGCCTCGCGCTTCGGCATCGTCCATATCGACTATCAGACGCTCAAGCGCACGCCCAAGACCTCGTTTGGCTGGTTCGCCGACCTGATCGGCGCGACCAAGGGGTGATCGGCATAGGGGGTCCCTGGCCATTCAGGCCGGAGTTCGGGTCAACCGGCGCCATTGGCGGGGGCGCCGTTGCCCTCGCTGCCGCCCGTGTCCTTCTCGCCGCCGGCCTCGTTGAAGCCGTTGTCCATCTCGCCGCCGGGCGGCCCCGCGGCGTCGATGGCGATCAAGAGCGTGGCGACGCGGTGGGCGGAGGAGCGCCAGTCGGCGAGGCGGTTGTAATTGTCCACCAGCCAGTTGAAGGCGGCCTGCACGGTGACGAAGGCGGCCGCCGCCTGGGTCAGCTCGCCCAGCGTCATGGTGCCGTAGAGATATTTCGGCACGCACAGCAGCCAGCCGACCACCGGCGCCAGCAGCACGTTCGACTGCTGCACCAGCGTGGTCTGGGTGAGCTGCCAGGCCAGCTCGCGCCAGCGGTACAGCGCGCCGATGATGCCGGTCCAGATGGCGCGCCGCTCGCACGGGTCGGCTTCCAGGTCCGGCCCGCTCTGGCCGCGCAGCAGGTCGGCGGCGGCGCGGAAGCGGGCCTCGGCCTGGTTCTTCTGCTCGATGACCCGGGGCAGCTTGCGGCCGACCACCACCATCACCGAGGTGAAGAGGGTGGAATAGATGATGACCGCGATCACCAGATAGGCCGGGATGGTCCAGGTGGTGCCGAACAGCTTGACGTCGAGCGAGCCGCCGACGCTCCACAGCACGCCGAAGAAGGTGAGCGCGGTCAGCACCGAGGCGACCATCGCCATGACCAGATCGACCGGGGCGTCGGTGGCGAGGCGGATGTCCTCGGAGATGCGGTATTCGGGATTCTCGGAGCCGGAATTGACGTGGCCGATGCGCTGGAAGCGGTTGTCCGACAGCCAGTAGCCGACCACGTGGCGGGTCACCGCCGCGCGCCACATGCGCTGCGTCGTCATGCGGGTGTAGACCGCCAAGGCCGACAGCGTCACCGACATCGCCACCAGCGGCACGAACACCTTGGCCTGGAACACCACCGCCTCGGCGTCGCGCCGCTCCAGCGCGTCGAAGAAGGCGCCGTTCCAGAAATTGAGCAGGATCTGCACGCCGAGCTGGGCCAGCACCAGCACGAGCAGCGCCGCGCACAGGCTCCACGCCCACCAGGCGCGCCGGCCGCGCCAGAAACACAAAGCGGTGCGCCAGAAGCGGGCGGCGAGAATCTTGCGCTCGGCCCAGGTTTCGGCGGGAGGGGCGGACATTGGCATGCGACTCGAAAACGGCGCGCGACCCTAGAGCATTCTCTCCGCGGGTGGGTAACGGATTCGCCAATGGCAGCGACAAACCGGATGCGCCGGCGGCTCGTGCGGCTGGTTCGGTCCGACCGGCGGGAGCCCCGCCGTCAGCGGGTGGCGAGGAGGCCCAACGCCAGTCCGGCCCAGGTGGCGGCCAGGCACAGCACCACCGACAGGCCGATATAGGTACCCGCCCACAGGAATTCACCCTCGCGCAGCAGGTTCAGCGTCTGCAGGCTGAACGAGGAGAAGGTGGTGAAGCCGCCGCAGATGCCGAACATCAGGAACAGGCGGACGCTGGCCGGCAGGTAGAGCCGGCCCTCGGGCAGCGCGAAGGCGGCGATGAGGCCGATGGCGAAGGAGCCCACGACATTGACCACCAGCGTGCCCCAGGGGAAGCTCTCGCCCACCAGCCGGGCCGCCACGCCGGAGCACCAATAGCGCGCCACGCTGCCCAGCGCGCCGCCGACCGCCACCAGAACCCACTCCATTCCGCCCGATCCACTCCGGTTCGTTGTACGCAAGGCGCATCAGGCCAGCCCGGCGCGCTCCTTCAGCCCGTCCCGGCCATATTGCAGCACCTGCACCTTTTCCAGCGTGATCAGGCCGCTCGGCATCATCGCGTCGAGCGTGGGCAGGAAGGCGCGGATCTTCTCTTCGGTGTCGACAATCTCGACGATCATCGGCAGGTCGAACGACAGGCGCAGGATCTTGGCGGTGTGAAGGCAGCTCGACTGGCCGAAGCCCATCGGCCCGCGCAGCACGGTGGCGCCGGCAAGGCGGGCCTCGCGCGCCTTCAGCACGATCGCCTCATGCAGCGGCTGGTGGTCGAACCGGTCATTCTCCCCGAAGAAGATGCGCAGCAGCATGGCATCTCGGGGGATGTGCGCGGCGTGGCCGGCGGTGTCGCTGGTGGTGTTCTGGGTGGTGTTCTGGGTGGTGTCCTGGGTGGTGTCCTGGGTCATGGCCAAGCCTCCCGCCCGCAGCGGAAAAGCGGCCGCAGGCGAACCCGTATCATAGCATCGCAGGAGACCGAACGCGGAGAAGCGAAGCCCGGCAGGGGTCGTTGCCGAGGCTTCGCCATCCGAGGTGGTCGGCTACGCGAGACCCAATGCCGACCTGCCATCTGTTCAGCAAGCTGTTTGCCAAACGGGCGCCCACAATCAATAGCTAACTCGACAGACCAGCCCCCAAGATATTGGATGCTGCGGCGGCGCCGCTGCATGTGGCGTCGCAGTCTGCAAACCAGCCTTCGCAGGATGCAATCCGCCGACGGCCGCAATGGGGCGCGCTGGCCCGCTCGGCCGGAATTCCGGTGACGGGGTTCCCCTGGGGGCTCAGGATCTCGCGAACGACCGCGACGGGGTGGTGCGGCGGCGCTGCAGGCGCTGCAGGGACGGCAGCACGAGGTGGCGCGGCAGGAACCGGGCGAGCGCGGCCATCTTGGTGCCGAAGCCCGGCACCACCAGCGGCCGCCCCGCCTTGAAGCCGCGATAGCCGGCGCGCGCCACCTCCTCGGCCGACAGCGTCATGAATTTCGGCATCTCCGCCAGCGACATGCCGGCGCGGTCCTGGAAGCCGGTCGGCACCGGGCCCGGGCACAGCGCGGTCGCCGTGGCGCCGCTGCCGGCGAGCTCCTGCGCCAGCGCCTCGGTGAAGGAGACCACATAGGCCTTGGTGGCGTAGTAGACCGCCATGCCCGGCCCCGGCAGGAAGCCGGCCACCGAGGCGACATTGAGGATGCCGCCCTTGTGGCGGATCACGCTGGGCAGGAAGCGCAAGGTGAGGTCGGTGAGGGCGCGGACATTGAGGTCGATCATCCGCAACTGCTCGGCGCGGTCGAGCGCGCCGGCCTGTCCCACCAGGCCGAAGCCGGCATTGTTGACGACGATCGCCGGCTCGAAGCCCTTGGCGGTGAGCTGGGTCGACACCAGCCCGGAACTCTCGGCGCGGGTCAGGTCATAGGGCAGCACCAGCGGCCGCGGCTTGCCGGTGTTCTCGATGGCGTCGGCGAGCGCCACCAGCCCGGCCTCCGAGCGCGCGACCAGCGCCAACCGGTGGCCCTCGGCGGCGAAAATGCGGGCCAGCGCGGCGCCGATTCCCGTCGAGGCGCCCGTCACCAGCACCACCGGCTGTCGCTGCATGGCCTGCTCCCCCCGTCGCCCGCTCCGCCGCGCAGCCTATGAGATTCGGCCCTCTCGCCGGAATGCCATATCATACCGCCGCCGGCGGATCACCCGGTGATCCGCCAAGCGGCGTTGCCGAAAGCCAAGCTTGAGACGGAACCCGGCGACCGGAATGAGGCTCTGCGGCCGGCGTGATCTGCCGGAAACCATCTCAAGTCTTTGAGTTGTCGCATTCTCTACCGCAAAACCGGTTCCCGCTTTTGCGGAGAATGCTCTAATCCTCGCTCGGCGCCATGGTCTCGCCGATCGCCCGCTTGAGGGCGATGCGGTCGCGCGAGGGCACGTTCAGCAGGTCGGCGGCGCGCCAGACGACGTTGTCCTCCAGCTCGTCGACCCGGCCGTCGGCGTAGACCACCTCCCACATCATCTCGACCACGCGCCGCCGCTCCTCGTCGTTCAGGGCGCGGTTGAGCACCGAGGTGAAGGCGTAGAGATCGACGGCTTCGCGATCCTTGTCGATCGCCGCGGCGATCAGCCGGACGGCGGCCTCGGCGTCGAGGCTGAAGCGCTGGCGCAGCACCTCGGCGAGGCGCTGGCGCTCGGCCTCGTTCATGTCGCCGTCGACCGAGACGAGGTGGACGAGCAGCGCCGTCGCCGCCAGCCGGTAGTCGGAATCCGAGAACTCCTGGGGTTCCGCCGCCTCGCCGGCCAGCTGGCTGACCAGACGCACCAATGACCGCAACATCGCCGCTCCCTGCCGGTTGGTCAGCTCGCCGCCAGCCCTGCCGGGACCGCGCCGTGATGACGTTCACACCTCAACGTCCGGACGGTCCCTTGGGGCCTCCGGCAACGCACCCGCCACAAGCCCCTGCTCGATAACGGGCTTTCTGGCAACCCCCGGTGACATCCGGCCTCGCCGGCCGGGCTTCGCCGCGCACGTCCGCCCCGGCGGCGTCGCCGGACCGCTCCGCGCCCGAAGTGTCCCTCACTCCCGAAGTGTCCCTCACTTCGGAAAAACATAGATGAACACCCGAAGCTGATCCTGCGGCGTGGTCAGCGGATCGGTCTGGTATTCTTCGACATAGACGTCGGTCACGTCGAGGCGCTTTTCGTCGAGAACATTGGTCATTGCGTCATAGGTTCGATCCATGGTGTCGAACGCGCCGCGATGGGTGAAGCGCACCGCCCGGCCGGACGGCGTCTTGCGGATGCCGAGCCGGTCGTCGGCCGGGGCGTCCGCAGCCTCCGGCGCCGCGGCGACCGGTACGCCGGCCTCGAAATCGAAGCCGGCATCGTCGGCGCGCAGATAGACGACGACCGGGTTGCCGTCGGCCTTGAGCTTGCGCTCGGCAAGCCCGACCTTCACCGTCTCGAAAGCCTGCCGCAGCGTCTCGAAGCCGTTCTCCCAGCCCGCGCCGCCCCTGACCGACAGGATCCGCCGCTCGGCGAACTCCACCTCCTCGCCGAACGGATCGCCCGGCTGAGCGGGCAGCTCGTTGGCGGTTGGCGGCGGCGCGGCCGGCTGCCCGGCCTCAGCCGGCGCGGATGGCGGCGTCTCGGCAAGACCGGACCCCGTGCTTAGAAAAAGCGCGGCAAGCATGGCCGCCACCGATGATTTCATGACGATATCCCCCGCATCATGATCAACATTACCATGCCCGGATGGCGCGTCATGCGATCGCGGCGCGCCAGGGTCCTTGCCGCGCCGGCGACTCGCAATGGCCGCCGTCATCCGCCATATAGAAACATCGCGCTCCACCCCGAGGTTCGTCGTGGCCGCCCTGGCTGATCGCCCCTTTTTCAAGATGAACGGCGCCGGCAACGCCATCGTCGTCGTTGATCTGCGCGCCGAGCGCGTCCAGATCCCGGCCAGCGAGGTGCGGGCGGTGGCCGCCCGCGTGCCGTTCGACCAGATGATGGTGCTTCTGCCCGCCCGCACGCCGGGCACCGACGCCTCTGTGCGGATCTTCAACCAGGACGGCTCCGAATCCGGGGCCTGCGGCAATGGCACCCGCTGTATCGCTGATGTTCTTTTTGCCGAAACCGGCAAGGACGCGCTGCTGTTCGAGACCCGCGCCGGCCTGCTGCCGGCGACGCGGGCCGAGGGCGGGCTGATCACCGTCGACATGGGGCCGCCGCGCCTGAAGTGGGACGAGATCCCGCTGGCCGAGCCGTTCGCCGACACCCGCGCCATCGAGCTGCAGATCGGGCCGATCGACGCGCCGATCCTGCACTCGCCCGCGGTGGTCAATATGGGCAACCCGCACGCCATCTTCTGGGTCGAGGACGTTGCGGCCTACGACCTCTCGCGAATCGGGCCGCTGCTCGAAAACCACCCGATCTTTCCCGAGCGGGCCAACATCTCGCTGGCGCAAGTGATCGACCGCGGCCACATCCGCCTGCGGGTGTGGGAGCGCGGCACCGGCCTGACGCTGGCCTGCGGCTCGGCGGCGTGCGCGGCGGTGGTGGCGGCCGCCCGCACCCGGCGCACCGGCCGCGCGGCCACCGTGACGCTGCCCGGCGGCGACCTCCATATCGATTGGCGCGAGCGCGACGACCACGTGCTGATGACAGGCCCGGTCGAGCACGAGTTCGCAGGGCGCTTCGAGCCCCACTGGTTCGAGGCCGCCGCCTGATGCCTGTGGAAATCGTCACCTTCGGCTGCCGGCTCAACACCGTGGAATCGGAGGCGATGCGCCGCGCCGCCGACGAGGCCGGGCTCAAGGACGCCGTCATCGTCAACACCTGCGCGGTGACCGCGGAAGCGGTGCGCCAGGCGCGGCAATCGATCCGCCGGCTCAAGCGCGAGAATCCGGACGCGCGCATCGTCGTCACCGGCTGCGCCGCCCAGACCGAGCCCGCCACCTTCGCCGACATGCCCGAGGTCGCCCGCGTCGTCGGCAATGGCGACAAGGCCGACGCCGGTGCCTGGGCCGCCACCCGCTCCGCGCTCGATCTCGGCGCGGGCGACACCGAGAAGGTGGCGGTCAACGACATCTTCGCGGTGCGCGAGACCGCCGCCCACCTGATCGACGGGCTCGACGGCCGCACCCGCGCCTTCGTGCAGGTGCAGAATGGTTGTGACCACCGCTGCACCTTCTGCATCATCCCATATGGCCGCGGCGCCTCGCGCTCGGTGGCGATGGGCGAGGCGGTCGCCGCCGTCCGCCACCTGGTCGAGACCGGCCACGCCGAGGTGGTGCTGACCGGCGTCGACCTCACCTCCTATGGCGGCGACCTGCCCGGTGCGCCGAAGCTCGGCACGCTGGTGAAGGCGATCCTCAGGCACGTGCCGGAGCTGCAGCGGCTGAGATTGTCCTCCATCGATTCGGTCGAGGCCGACCGCGACCTCGTCGATGCGCTGGCCAGCGAGCCGCGGCTGATGCCGCATCTGCATCTGTCGCTGCAGGCCGGCGACGACATGGTGCTGAAGCGCATGAAGCGCCGCCACCGCGCCTCCGATGCCGTGGCGTTCTGCGACCTGCTGCGGTCTTTGCGGCCCGACATGGTGTTCGGCGCCGATCTCATCGCCGGCTTCCCGACCGAGACCGACGAGATGGCCGACAATACCCTGCGCCATGTCGAGGACTGCGGCCTGACCTTCCTCCACGTCTTTCCGTTCTCGCCCCGCGCCGGCACCCCGGCGGCGCGCATGCCCTTGGTCGAGCGCGAGACGGTCAAGGCGCGGGCGGCGCGGCTGCGGGCGGCGGGCGAGGTGCTGCTGACGCGGCATCTGGAGAGCCAGGTCGGCGCCCGCCACGCGGTGCTGGTCGAATCCGACGGGCTCGGCCGCACGCCGCAGTTCACGCAGGTTCGGCTGGCCGCGCCGGCCGCGCCCGGCGCCCTGGTCGAGGTGACGATCACAGGCCATGACGGCAAGCGGCTGATCGGGGAACAGGAAATATAAGTTTGAGCGGGTCAGCTTTCTTCCCTCTCCCCTTGCGGGAGAGGGTGGCGAGGACTGAACGAAGTGAAGTCGTCGCCGGGTGAGGGGGTGTCTATATTTGAATTTACCCCTCACCCGCCTCGCGATCTCATGATCGCTCGGCACCCTCTCCCGCAAGGGGAGAGGGAAAGAGGGCCCCGGCGGAAGTCGTTTCGAATTTATATTTCGGAAACCGTATAGATCAAACCTCGGCGCCGCAGGCCGCCAAGGCTTCGCGCATATGGGCCGGCACCGGCGCGGTGACGGCGACGGGCGCCTCGCCGGTCTTGAACGGCACCGAGATGGCGCGGGCGTGGAGGTGCATCGGCGGGCCAGAGGTTTTTTGGTTTGTCGCATTCTCTGCCGCAAAACCGGTGCCCACTTTTGCGGAGAATGCTCCGGTTCTTTCGTTTGTCGCATTCTCTGCCGCAAAACCGGTATCCACTTTTGCGGAGAATGCTCCCCGGCCGTAGACCGCATCGCCGAGGATCGGGAAGCCCATCGCCGCGCAATGGACGCGGAGCTGGTGGGTGCGGCCGGTCAGCGGCTCCAGCTCCAGCCACGCCAATCCTGACGGCGACCGGCCGCGCACCCGGAAGCGGGTCTGCGACGGCAGGCCAGCCGCATCGACCTTCATCCACCAGCCGCGGCCGGGCTCCTTGGTGGCGAGCGGCAGGTCGATCAGCCCCTCGGCGTCCTCGGGGCCGCCCTCGACCACCGCCCAGTAGGTCTTGGCGATCCGTCCGGCCTTGAACAGATCGCCGAGCCGCGCCAACGCCTTGCGGTGGCGGCCGAGCACCAGGCAGCCGGAGGTGTCCTTGTCGAGCCGGTGGGCCAGGGCGGGCGCGCGCGGCAGGCCGAAGCGCAGCGCGTCGAACAGCTGCTCCAGGCTCAGGCCGCCCTTGGGGCCGGCATGGACGGGCAAGCCCGCCGGCTTGTCGAGCACCAGCATCATGGCGTCGCGGTAGAGCAGCCGCGCCTGCAACTCTTCTCCCGTCATCCGGTTCGGGCTATCGAGGTGCGGAGCCCCCGTCAACGTGCGAAGGCAGACATGACTCAAGACAAGCCCGGCTTCTTCGGACGCCTGTTCGGTCGCCGTGCGGCGGTCGAGACTGATACCAAGCAGCCCGAACCGACCCCGGCCGAACCGACGCCGAGCGAGCTGGAACCGGCGGAGGCTGTCCCGGCCGCGCCGGAGGCGGTCGAGCCCGCGCCGGCGCCGGCCGCGCCCGTTGAAGCCGAGGCCGCCGAAGCTGCGCCCATCGAAGCCGCGCCCGTTGAAGCCGCGCCCGTTGACGCCGAGCGTGTCGACGCCGAACTGGGCGCGCTGGAGCCTGCCGCTGCCGAGCCTGTCGCTGGCGAGCCCTTGCCGCCGGAAGCCATCCCAGCCGAGCCCGCGCCCATCGAGCCCGAGCCCGAGCCGGCGCCGCCCGCACCGCTGGAGGTCAAGCCAACGGAGGTCAAGCCGGCTCCGAAGCGCAAGCTGAGCTGGTGGCAGCGGCTGAAGGGCGGCCTCGCCCGCACCGCGTCGGCGCTGTCGAGCGGCATCGGCGACCTGTTCACCAAGCGCAAGCTCGACGCCGGCACGCTGGAGGAGCTTGAGGATCTGCTGATCCAGGCCGACCTCGGCCTCGACACGGCGGCCCGCATCGCCGGCGCGCTGCGCCAGGACCGTTACGAGCGCGACGTCTCGCCCGAGGAGGTGAAGACGGTGCTGGCCGCCGAGATCGAGGCGGTGCTGGAGCCGGCGGCCAAGCCGCTCGTCATCGACGGCGACAGGAAGCCGTTCGTGCTGCTGATGGTCGGGGTCAACGGCTCGGGCAAGACCACCACCATCGGCAAGCTCGCCGCCAAGTTCACGACGGAGGGCCGCAAGGTGGTGCTGGCGGCCGGCGACACCTTCCGCGCCGCGGCGATCGACCAGCTCAAGGTGTGGGGCGAGCGCACCGGCGCCGAGGTGGTGTCCGGCGCCCAGGGCGCGGATTCGGCGGGCCTTGCCTTCGACGCGCTGGTCAAGGCGCGCGAGGAGGGCGCAGACATCCTGATGGTCGATACCGCCGGCCGCCTGCAGAATAAGGCGGCGCTGATGGCCGAACTCGAAAAAGTGATCCGGGTACTGAAGAAGCAGGACGAGAGCGCGCCCCACGCCGTGCTGCTGGTGTTGGACGCCACTGTCGGCCAGAATGCGCTGTCGCAGGTCGAGGCGTTCCAGCGGACCGCCGGGGTCACCGGGCTGGTGATGACCAAGCTCGACGGCACCGCCCGCGGCGGCATTCTCGTGGCGCTGGCCGCCAAGTTCGGCCTGCCCGTTCACTTCATCGGCGTCGGCGAGGGCGTCGACGATCTCGAACCGTTCGCTGCGCGCGACTTCGCCCGTGCGTTGGTGGGTCTGGAGGCCTGACAGATGACGACAGCCGAAGTCCAGCCGGAGCGCGCCACGCTCCACCCGGCCCTCAAGATCGCGCTCGAGATGGGACCGCTCGCTTTGTTCTTTTTCGCCAATGCCCGCTACGGCATCTTCACGGCGACGGCGGTGTTCATGGTGGCGGTGATCGCAGCGCTCGGCCTGAGCTGGGTGCTGGCCCGGCGGCTCGCCGTGGTGCCGCTGGTGTCGGCGGCGGTGGTCCTGGTGTTCGGCGGGCTCACCATCGTGCTGCAGGACGACCTGTTCATCAAGCTCAAGCCCACCATCCTCAACACGCTGTTCGGCTCGCTGCTGCTGGTCGGGCTGGTGTTCCGCAAGTCCTTCCTGGCGCTGGTGTTCGACGGTGTGATCAATCTCACCGAAGAGGGCTGGAAGAAGCTGACGGTGCGCTGGGCGCTGTTCCTGCTGGTGCTTGCCGTCCTCAACGAGCTGATCTGGCGCACCCAGACCACCGACTTCTGGGTGGCGTTCAAGGTGTTCGGAATCCTGCCGCTCACCGTGGTGTTCAGCGCGCTGCAGTATCCGCTGATGATGCGCTACGCCCTCGACAAGCCGAAATAGCCGATCCCATCCTGTCATCCCGGACGGCGCGTAGCGCCGAGCCGGGATCGTCAGCAGAAAAAGTACCTATCTTGGTCACGGCCCCGGATCGCGCGGCTGGCGCCGCTTGTCCGGGGCGACGAGTGTCAGGTCAAGGCGCCTCACCGCTCCACCACCACGCGGGTGCCGACGCCGACCTGGCCAAAGAGGTCGAGCACGTCCTCGTCCAGCATGCGGATGCAGCCGAACGAGGCGGCCGAGCCGATCGAGCGGCGCATCGAGGCCGAGGTGCCGTGGATGGCGTATTCGCCGCCCGACAAGGTGAGCGCGGCCGCGCCCATCGGGTTGCCGGGCGCGCCGCCCGCGATCAGGTTGGGCAGCGACGGCTTGTGGCGCTTGACCTCGGCCGGCGGCGACCACGCTGGGCGCAGATGCTTGCCGTCGATGAAGGTGGCGCCGGTCCACTGCCGGCCGGCCATGCCCACCGCCACCGGATAGCGGATCGCCCGGCCGGCACCGACCACGTAATAGAGCCGGCGCTCGGACGTCTTCACCACGATGGTGCCGGGCAACGCCTCGGCCTTGAACGGAACCACCTCGCGCGCGGCCAGTGCCGGCCCGGCGCCGAGACCCGTTGTGACGACGCTTATTGCGACGACGGCTGCCGCTGCCGCGCGGCGCGCAGCGGCCGGCCCCGAAGACTCCCAACCCATCACGCACTCTCCCACCCCCGGCTCCGGCCGGCAGCGGGATGGTCGCCGGAAATCTTTGCCACGCGATTTCCGGCGCTTCGAAAGGTGGGCTCTGACAAGGGGTTGGGGCGCCTGTTTTTGCAAACAGGGTGAATAAAATGCGACTCAGGCCAGCGGCAGCAAACGCTGGCCGCTGGTCCCGGTCAAAATGAAAATCGCAGCGCGTGGAGCGCGCCGCGATTGTTTCGTCTTGGTCCGATGACGGTCCCGGGTCGCGCAGCTGCGCTGCTCGCCCGGGACGACGTCCATCCCATACGGTTTCCGGCCTGCAAGGCCGGAGAACCGTATTCCGATCGCCGAAAATCCGGTTCTCGAACAAGGATTTTCGGCGAGTCCGTTTCCGGGATCACGAAGTGATCTCCCGGAAACCGCATCACGCCGCCGCGCCGCGGCGGTTCTGGCGGTTGCCGATCAGATCGTCGACCACGCCGGGGTCGGCCAGCGTCGAGGTGTCGCCGAGATTGCCGAACTCGTCCTCGGCGATCTTGCGCAGGATGCGGCGCATGATCTTGCCCGAGCGGGTCTTGGGCAGGCCGGGCGCGAACTGGATCAGGTCCGGCGAGGCGATCGGGCCGATCTCCTTCCTCACCCAGTTGACCAGCTCCTTGCGCAGCTCTTCCGACGGCTCGAAGCCGCTCATCAGCGTGACATAGGCGTAGATGCCCTGGCCCTTGATGTCGTGCGGATAGCCGACGACGGCGGCCTCCGAGACCTTGGGGTGCGCCACCAGCGCCGATTCGACCTCGGCGGTGCCCATGCGGTGGCCGGACACGTTGATGACGTCGTCGACGCGGCCGGTGATCCAGTAGAAGCCGTCGGCGTCGCGGCGGCAGCCGTCGCCGGTGAAGTACTTGCCGGCATAGGTGGCGAAATAGGTCTGCACGAAGCGGTCATGGTCGCCATAGACCGTGCGCATCTGGCCGGGCCAGGAGTCGGCCAGCACCAGATTGCCCTCGCAGGCGCCGTCCAGCACCAGGCCGTTGGCGTCGACCACCTCCGGCACCACGCCGAAGAACGGCCGCGTCGCCGAGCCGGGCTTGAGCTTGGTGGCGCCGGGCAGCGGGGTGATCAGGATGCCGCCGGTCTCGGTCTGCCACCAGGTGTCGACGATCGGGCAGCGGTCGTCGCCGACCACGCGGTGGTACCACTCCCAGGCTTCCGGGTTGATCGGCTCGCCGACCGAGCCGAGCAGGCGCAAGCTCGCGCGCGAGGTCTTCTTCACCGGCTCCTCGCCCGCCTGCATCAGCGAGCGGATCGCGGTCGGCGCGGTGTAGAAGATGTTGACCTTGTGCTTGTCGATCACTTCCCAGAACCGGCCGATGGTCGGGTAGTTCGGCACGCCCTCGAACATCAGGGTGGTGGCGCCGTTGGCGAGCGGGCCATAGACGATGTAGCTGTGGCCGGTGACCCAGCCGACGTCGGCCGTGCACCAGTAGATGTCGCCGTCGTGATAGTCGAACACATACTGGTGGGTCATCGCGGCATAGACGAGATAGCCGCCGGTGGTGTGCAGCACGCCCTTCGGCTTGCCGGTCGAGCCGGAGGTGTAGAGAATGAACAGCGGATCTTCCGCGTTCATCTCGGCGGCCGCGCATTCGGCCGGCATGTTCTTGGCCATCTCGTCATAAAAGACGTCGCGGCCAGAGCGCATGGGCACCGAGCCGCCGGTGCGGCGCACCACGATGATGCTCTCCACGCCGCCGGCACGGTCGGCGGCCGCGTCGGCATTGAGCTTCAGCGGCACCTTGCGGCCGCCGCGCAGGCCCTCGTCGGCGGTGACGACGACGGTCGAGCCGGCATCCTCGATGCGGCCGGCGAGGCTGTCGGGCGAGAAGCCGCCGAACACCACCGAATGGACGGCGCCGATGCGGGCGCAGGCCAGCATGGCGTAGGCCGCCTCGGGGATCATCGGCAAATAGATGGTGACGCGATCACCCTTCTTGACGCCGCGCGCCTTCAGCACATTGGCGAAGCGGCAGACCTCCTCATAGAGCTCGCGATAGGTGATCTTCTTGTCTTCGTCCGGATTGTCGCCTTCCCAGATGATCGCCACCTGATCGCCGCGCGTCGCAAGATGACGGTCGAGGCAGTTGTAGGCGACGTTGGTCACGCCGTCCTCGTACCACTTGATCGACACGTTGTGCGGATCGAACGAGGTATTCTTGACCTTGGTATAGGGCGTGAACCAATGGATTCGCTTGCCCTCCTCGCCCCAGAAGGCGACAGGATCCTTCAGCGAGGCGGCGTACATTTCCCGATATTTGGCGTCGTCGATATAAGCGCGGGACGACCACTCGGTTGTGACGTCGTAAACCTTCTCGGACATGTGTCTCCCCAGGACAAGGGCCGCGGCTGATAACCGCGTGCTCGACTAGTTTCAGGCGCATATTTCACCGATCGGCGCAATCGCGACAAGCAGTACGACATCGCACTTTGGTCGCGGTCAACTGCCGAACGTCCGGCGGCGGCGGGCCTGGATCTCGGGCCTGGATCTCGGGCCCGGATCTCGGGCCCGGATCTTGGGCCAGGATCTTGGGCCAGGATCTTGCGTCCCGGTGCCGCCGCGACCTCAAATCCCGAACGCGTAGACGGCGGTCTGCTTGATGTCGCGATCCTCGACATCGCGCGCCACCGGCACGGCGAAGCTGGCGAGGCGCGTCAGGCGGGCCTGCGGCAGATAGCAGCGGCCCGGGTCGCCGATCAGCACGGCGGCGCCGGCGGCGGCCTGGCGGTCGAGGAAGGCCAAGGCGCGGGCGGCGAGGGCGCGCTCGTAGAACGCGTCGCCGACCAGCACGACGTCGAAGGCGCCGGTGGCCGGATCGTCGAGCAGGTCGGTGGTCTCGATGCCGATCTCGACGCCGTTGACGGCCGCATTGAGGGCGATGGCGGCCGCCGCGAAGCCGTCGATCTCGGCGGCGGTGACGGTGGCGCCGGCCTTGGCCGCGGCGATGGCGACGAGGCCGGAGCCGGAGGCGAGATCGAGCACCCGCCGGCCGGCGACGGTGCCGGGGTGGTCCAGCACGTAGCGCGCCAGCGCCTGGCCGCCGGCCCAGGCGAACGCCCAGAACGGCGGCGGCAGCATGATGCGGTCGAGCTCGGCCTCGGTCGCCTGCCACAGCGGCACCACCGCGTTGGTGAGGTGAAGGCAAACCTCCGGCACCAGCGCCACCGGCATCAGGCGGGTGTTGGCGCGGACGAAGGCGGCCGGGTCGGTCGCTGGCGGCATCGTTGCTGGCGAGGTGATTTCTGGCAAGGTCATGGCGGCCGACATATCATGATGCGGGCAAGGTTGGGTGCGAGATGGCGATGGGCGATCCGCTGCCGCGCGACATGACGGTCGACGAGTTCCTGGTCTGGCAGCTCGACCAGGACGAACGCTTCGAGCTGGTCGACGGCCGGCCGGTGCCGCTGCGGGCCATGACCGGGGCCTCGAACGTGCATGACGTGGTCACCACCAATCTGCTCGGGCTTCTGTGGGCGGCGTTGCGCGGAAAACCCTGCCGGGTGGCCACCGCCGACACCGCGCTGCGCACGAAGATCTCCTCCGCGCGCCGGCCGGACGTCACCATCGACTGCGCATCGCCGGAGCGCACCTCCTATGAGGCACGCCACCCGGTGGCGGTGTTCGAGGTGCTGTCGCCCTCGACCCGCAAGATCGACCGCTTCACCAAGCTGGAGGAATACCGCCGCCATCCGGCGCTGCGCCACATCGTGCTGATCGACCCCGACGCGGTCAGCGCCAAGCACTACCACCGCAGCGCGGGCGGCGAGTGGGCGGACGAGGATCTCAACGACCCGGACGCGGCGATCGCGCTAGAGCGTCCACCGATCCGGTTGAACCGGGCGGACGCTCTAAGTTCTTGGTTTATCGCATTCTCTTTCGCAAAACCGGTCCCCACTTTTGCGGAGAATGCTCTAGAGGCCGCCGGCATCCGCCTGCGCCTCGGCGACCTCTACGAGCGGGTGGAGATCCCGCGGTAAGTAAGACTCAGGGGAAGTCCGGCCGATCAAGCCGGAAGGCGGTCGACCGAGGGGCGCCCCTTTCCCTCTCCCACCCGGGCCGCGCTTGCGCGCGCCCGGGCGCAGGCTCTTGTGGGAGAGGGTGGTTCGATCGAGCGAAGCGAGGTCGAACCGGGTGAGGGGGCCTTGACGTTCATCTCACCCCTCACCCGCCTCGCGATCTTTCGATCGCTCGGCACCCTCTCCCACAAGGGGAGAGGGAAGAAAGAGGTTCCGCCTCAATGGCATGGACCAGCACCAGCCTCACCCCGCCAGCCCGCCCATCTTGCAGATGACTGCCCATTCGGCGTCGGTGACCGGCTGCACCGAGAGGCGCGAATATTTCAGCAGCGCCATGTCGGCAAGCGCCGGCACCGTCTTGATCGTGGCGAGCGGCACCGGCGTCGGCAGCGGCGCGACGGCCTTGAGATCCACCACCACCCAGGGCGAGCCGGGCTCGGCGGTGGGGTCCGGGTAGGCGGCCTTGATCACCTCGACGATGCCGACGATCTCCTTGCCCTCGTTGGAGTGGTAGAAGAAGCCGCGCTCGCCCGCCTGCATGTTCAGCAGATTGAGCTTGGCCGCGTGGTTGCGCACGCCGTCCCACGCCGTGCCCTTCGCGCCGGCCGCCACCTGATCCTGCCAGGACCATTTGACCGGCTCGGACTTGTAGAGCCAGTGGGCCATCAGCCCTTGGTCCCGCCGCGCCCGGCGGCGATCGCCGCCCCCTGCACCACGTCGCGGAAGGCCGAAAGCTCCGCGGCGAAGCGGGCGAACTCGTCCGGCGTCATGGTCACGGTGCGCTCGGAGATGGCGATGTCGACGACGACCTCGCCATTGGCGCGGCGCCGGCGCACCACCGCCACCGGGCAGCTCGCGGAGTGGGTGAGGGCGAAGCCGTTGGTGCGGGCGAGCTCCTCGGAGCCCATGGTCGATTGCGCCGCCTCCAGGCCGCGGGCGAGCCGTTCGAAGAAGCCGGTCATGCCAAGTTCACCGAGTTGAGTCCGCCGATCCAAAGTCTGCCGATTTGATACGGCTTGCGGCCGATCAGGCCGGAAAGGTCGCCGTCCGGGAATCGCCCTTCTTCCCTCTCCCACTCGGACCGCGCTTGCGCGCGTCCGGGCGCAGGCTCTTGTGGGAGAGGGTGGCGAGGCCGAGCAACGCGAGGCTGAGCCGGGTGAGGGGTCTCTTCAAGGCCGCACGGCATCACCCCTCACCCGCCTCGCGATCTTATCGATCGCTCGGCACCCTCTCCCACAAGGGGAGAGGGAAGAGTGATTCATGATATTTCTTGCAAAGAATGAAGTTGCTACAAGCAAAAATAATAAAATTATCGTCAAAAAAATGCTTTTTTCTGATGGGATGTTCGATGCCATATCTTTTACTCTGCGCTGTTTGATTTAAATACATTATAATATAGTCCGATCTGACTGAAGTGAATCATTTTATTAATTTTTTGAAATATCATATTCATTTTCACGAACCAGTACCAACTTCGCTGGAAAATGCTCTAGAGCATGTTAGAGCTTATCACGTCAGCCCAAGCGCCCTAAACGATTACTTTATCGCATGGTTTTTGCAAAACTGGCTCCTGCCTTTGCGGGAAATGGTCTCGCTTGGTGGCAGCTTGAGCATGCTGCACCCGCGGCTCCACCAACGACAGTGCCGGTAAAACCACCGGCTTCCCACGCCAACAAACTGGTGCTGCCTAAACCAACGGCAACGGCTGCACCAGAAAAGCCCCCGATGAAGCCAACCCCAGCTGCATAGCCCATGTTCGAATCTGCCTATATTCTATTTTTAATGATGTAAAAATCAGCAAAAGACATTATAAAGCCAAATATAAACTGATGAATGATGAAGTCATAAATTAATGTATTTGATTCATTTCTCGTTACCATGAGCATGGCGGTCGCAAAAACAAGGCCATAGACAAGGAGCCCCCGTGTTGCAAAATAGTAAAAGAACTCATGAACTTTAAGATCCACATTCGCCTCCTACAAGTGGGTGAATTAGCTACTTGCTAGCAGGGCACGAGGAGCAGCCAGTTACCCCAGCTGCGCCGGTTGCTGCGCCAGCCGCGGCTCCAACAACTCCACTCCACGGACCAAGGCCGCCGGCTGCATACCCAACCCCGCCAGTTACTAGTCCGGCTGCGCCTCCAATTGTTGCGCCATACCATGCGTTGTTCCCAGTTTGTGTTGCAGTATAAGCGCCAGCCGTTGCACCAATTGCGCCTCTAGCTAAAATAGTACCAACAACTACAAAAAGAGGCCGAAGCGATCGCCGCGAGACCGTATCACAGGTCCATCCGCCCCGTCCGTCGCGCTGCCGGTCACTCGGCCGCGGCGTCGAACTGCAGCCTGGCGAGGCGGGCGTAGAGGCCGCCGCGGCCCACCAGCTCGCCGTGGCGCCCGTCCTCGACGATGCGGCCGCCCTCCATCACCAGGATGCGGTCGGCCGACAGCGTGGTGGCGAGGCGGTGGGCGATCACCAGCGTGGTGCGGCCCTCCATCAGCCGCCCCAGCGCGGTCTGCACCAGCGTCTCGCTCTCGGCGTCGAGCGAGGAGGTGGCCTCGTCGAGCAGCAGCACGCGGGCGTCCTTGAGGATGGCGCGGGCGATGGCGATGCGCTGGCGCTGGCCGCCGGACAGGGTGATGCCGCGCTCGCCGATCAGCGTGTCGTAGCCCTGCGGCAGCTTGGCGACGAACTCGTCGGCGGCGGCGAGATCGGCGGCGCGGCGCACCTCGTCGTCGCTGGCGTCCGGCCGGCCGATGCGGATGTTCTCGGCCACGGTGGCGGCGAAGATGTCGACGTCCTGCGGCACCAGCGCGATGTGGCGGCGCACGTCGCGGGGGGCGGCGTCGGTGAGGGGAATGCCGTCGAGCTTCACCACGCCGCTCAAGGGATCGTAGGCGCGCAGCAGCAGGTGGAAGACCGTGCTCTTGCCGGCGCCGGAGGGGCCGACCAGCGCCACCCGCTCGCCCGGCCGCACGGTGAAGGAGATGCCGCCGAGCACCGGGGCCTCGGTGCGCGTCGGATAGGCGAAGTGCACGTTCTCGAACGCCACCACGCCGAGCGCCGGCCTGGGCAGCGCCACCGGCCGGGCGGGCTCCTGGATGCGCGGCTTCACCTCCAGAAGCTCGGTGATGCGCTCGGCGGCGCCGGCCGCCTGCGAGACCTCGCCCCACACTTCCGACAACTGGCCGAGCGCGCTGGCGGCGAACACCGCGAACAGCACGAACTGGCCGAGCGTGCCCGGCGTCATGCGGCCGTCGAGCACCTCCTGGGCGCCGGACCACAGCACGGCGACCACCGAGGCGAACACCAGGAAGATGCCGACGAAAGTGAGCATGGCGCGGGCGCGGGTGGCGCCGCGCGCGGCGCCGAACGCCGATTCCACCGCGCTGCTGAAGGTGCCGCGCGCCCTGTCCTCGCCGGTGAACGCCTGGAGAGTGCGCACCGCCGAAATCGATTCGGCGGCGAAGGCGGCAGCATCGGCCAGCGTGTCCTGGGCGAGACGCGACTTCTTGCGCACCGAGCGGCCGAACGCCACCAGAGGCAGCACGATCACCGGGATCGCCACCAGCACGAGGCCCGACAGCGCGGGGCTGGTGACCACCATCATCGCCACCGCGCCGATGAACATCATGACGTTGCGCAGCGCGATCGAGGCGGCGGTGCTGACGGCCGACTTCATCTGGGTGGTGTCGGCGGTGAGCCGCGAGGTCAGCTCGCCGGTCTTGGCGGTGTCGTAGAAGGTGGCGTCGAGTGCCACGAGATGGCCGAACAGCTCGGCGCGCAGGTCGGCGACGATGCGCTCGCCGAGCGTGGTGACGAGGTAGTAGCGGACGGCGGAGGCGGCGGCGAGCACGCCCACCACCACCAGCATCATCGAGAAATACTGGTCGATGAAGCCGGCATTCTCCGAGGCGAAGCCGTGGTCGATCATGCGGCGGACGGCGATCGGCACCGCCAGCGTCGCCAGCGTCGCCACCACCAGCGCGGCCAAAGCGGCGGCGACGCGGCCCTTGTAGCGCCCGACGAAGGGAAGGAGGGCGCCAAGCGGCTTCAGCCGGCCGCGGCGTTGAACGGCTTCGGGGCTCGGCTGGCTCACGCGTCTACTCTCCCACTGTTCGTTCCGGGCCTGTCGTTCCGGCGATGTCCGGCCCGGCGGGCGCACATTGGCGCGATGCGCCCGCCGGTGCAACGTGCGGCGCGCGGGGTTCGGGCGGCCTCAGCCACGGAAGGTCTTGCCAGCGCCGCCAGTCTCGGCTAATGCCGCGCCTTCCGAATTCTGCCGGCTCCCGGTCCGGCGGCCTCTGCGGCCGACCTTTGAGGACGCGTCCATGAAGTCCGACATCCATCCCGACTATCACGTCATCAAGGTCATGATGACCGACGGCACGACCTACGACACCCGCTCGACCTGGGGCAACCCCGGCGACACGCTGAACCTCGACATCGATCCCAGCACCCACCCGGCCTGGACCGGCGGCCAGCAGCAGCTGCTCGACCGCGGCGGCCGCGTGTCGCGGTTCCAGAAGAAGTTCGCCGGGTTCGGCTTCAAGGCCTGAGCCGGGCCGCTTCGGCGGACCGAACGATCAGCCCGGTGCCCTGCGGCGCCGGGCTTTTTGGCGTCTTGGCGCAAGGCACCACGCGGGTCGGGATGATCTGAGCTGAGGTTCGTGGTCTTTTCCGGCCGGGGATCCCAGCGCAACGAAGCGCGGATCGCCGGTGCCGGTCACTCCGGCCGCTCGAAGGCGGCCTTGAGCAGGCCGATCTGGCGCTCGACCGGGTTGTCGGCGGAGGGAAGCTCGCGGCGGTCGCTGTAGAGCAGGGCGTCGAGCCGGGTCACCTTGTCCTGCAGCGCCACCGAGGCGTCGATCAGCTCGCGCAGCCGCTCCGGCAACTGGGACATGAGGTCGTCCTCCGGCATGGCGGCGCCGGAGAATCGCACTTTGTTCTTTTCGCTCTTGGCCTGCTCGGTGGTCAGCTCGCCGTCATTGACCGCGCGCTGCAGCAGCAGCCAGGAGGCGAGCTGCATCAGGCGGGTGGTCAGCCGCATGCTCTCGGTGGCGTAGGCGAGCGAGGCGGCGCGGTCGAGCGAGCGCGAATCCTGCCGGCCCGGGCCATCGAGATAGGCCGCCGTCGACTCGACCAGAGTCATGCCTTCCTTGAACAGCAGCGCAAACGCTTCCGTCCCGAGCAGGCGCTCGGCCAGCACGACGGGTTGCGGCGGCGAAAGTTCGGTCTCGCTCATCGATCGCGGCCCTTTTTCCAAGCCCGCGAACTTGAAGCACGGCAATGAGCGCGGAGTAAAGTCCGGCTGTCTTCGATGGTGAAAATGGTATGCGTTGCCGCCTGACGCGGCAAAAAAAGAGCCGCCAGCGGCGGCTCCGAAGTCTTAACAGGGAGGCGTCAAACAGAGTGGACAGGAGCCACTCGACGTCCAGAATCTGGACATCCACAGTCATACGCTGGGATACTTAATAGGGGGTTAAGCAAAGGCGCTGAATTTTCGCGCTCAGCGCCAGTCCCGCCGCCAGCGCTGGCCGTCAGAGCATTCTCCGCAAAAGTGGATACCGGTTTTGCGAAAGAGAATGCGATAACTCAAAGACTTGAGACGCGTCCGCTTGGTTCGATCGCATCGGTGGACGCTCTAGCCCGGGCGCTTGAAGACGTCGAAGGCGGCGTCCCGGCTGGCCCGCCGCGCGGCCAATGCCACCTCCAGTCGGGCGATTTCGGCGCGCAGAAGCTCGATGCGCTCCTCCAGCTCGCCCACCGACAGCGCATCGAGCGGCTGGCCGATGTCGTGGACCACCTTGCGCCTGGGCTCGTCATCGTCGCGCAACGCCATCGTCGAACTCTCCTGTGATCGCCGGCCAATCGTGCCCGGATGCGTGCGTGCACGATCCGGGGCCACAGATTAGCGTCGGTTGGCGGCCGGCGGGAGCGGGGGCGGCGAAGAGCGTAGAGTGCATGCCGCCGTTGCCAGCGCCCCGGCGGAGGGCTACCCCAATGCGACGCAACGAGTTCGAGACGCAATGAGTTCGAGGCTTGCCATGACCGCCCCCGCGCTGCCCACCACCATGACCGCCATCGCCATTCCCGAGCCGGGGAGGCCGGAGGCGCTGGTGCCGGTCGAGCGGCCGGTGCCCGCACCGGGGCCGGGCCAGATCCTGGTCAAGATCGAGGCCGCCGGCGTCAACCGGCCGGACATCATGCAGCGCAAGGGCCTCTATCCGCCGCCGCCCGGCGCGCCGGACATTCCGGGGCTGGAGATCGCCGGCACCGTCGCGGCGGTGGGCGAGGGTGCAGGTCAATGGAAGGTGGGCGAGACCGTGTGCGCCCTGGTCTCGGGCGGCGGCTATGCCCAATACGGCCTGGCCGAGGCCGGCCACGCGCTGCCCATTCCGGAGGGGCTGAGCGCCGCCGAGGCGGCGGCGCTGCCGGAGACGGCGTTCACGGTCTGGCACAATGTGTTCGAGCGCGGCGGGCTGACCGCGGGCGAGGTCCTGCTCGTCCATGGCGGCGCCAGCGGCATCGGCACCACGGCGATCCAGCTCGCCAAGGCGCTGGGCGCCCGCGTCATCGTCACCTGCGGCAGCGACGACAAGTGCGCCGCCTGCCTCAAGCTCGGCGCCGACCGGGCGATCAACTACAACACCGCCGACTTCGTGGCCGAGACCAAGGCGTTCGCCGGCGGGCGCGGGGCCGACGTGATCCTCGACATGATCGGCGGCGACTATATCGAGCGCAATTTCGAGGCGGCGGCGCCGGACGGCCGCATCGTCCAGATCGCCTTCCAGAACGGCTTCAAGGCCACGGTCGACTTCCGCCGCCTGATGCTGAAACGCCTCACCTATACCGGCTCGACGCTGCGCTCGCGCACCGATACCTTCAAGAGCGCGCTGGCGCAGGCGGTGGCGGGCCACGTCTGGCCGCTGATCGCGGCGGGCAAGCTGCGGCCGGTGATGGATTCGCGTTTCCCGCTGTGCGAGGCCGCCGCCGCCCATGCCCGCATGGAGGGAAGCGGCCACATCGGCAAGATCGTTCTGGTGCCGTGAGGAAACCGGGTTCGCCTTGAGAATGCCCCTGCGCGTCTGTACCACTGCCGCCAGCCGCGGCGCCGCCGCCGGTTCGGAGGTCGGATCCGTGTCTGTCATACGTGCTGCGCTGGTCGCGGTCGTGGCCCTGTGGGCCATGCTCGCCGGCCACGGCGCCTGGGCCCTCGATGCGGTGGTGGTCCGCCAGAACCTGCCGGCGGTCGACCTTCTGCCGGCAGTCGAGCTGCACACCGTCGAGGGCGACCGCATCCAGGTGTCGACCGCGCCGGGGCCGGACGGCATCGTGCGGCGCATCGAGGTGCGGGCGCGCGAGCCGGGGCCGGCCTCGCACTGGCTGGTGTTCGCGCTGGCCAACAACACCGACGAGCAGCTCGACCGGCTGATCGTCGCGCCGCATTTCCGCATGGTCGAATCCGGGCTGATCTGGCCCGACCTCGGCTCGGTGCGCATCGCCAGCCTGACGCCGAGCCAGGGTTTCCGTCCCGAGCAGCAGAGCGATCCCGGCTCCGACACCTTCCTGGTGACGCTCGATCCCGGCGCCACGGTGACGCTGGTGGCCGAGCTCAAGACGCCGCGGATCCCGCAGCTCTATCTGTGGGAGCCGGAGGCCTACAAGGCCAAGGTCAACTCCTTCACGCTCTATTACGGCATCGTCATCGGCATCGCCGGCCTGCTGGCGCTGTTCCTGACCATCCTGTTCGTGGTCAAGGGCTCGGCGATGTTCCCGGCGGCGGCGCTGCTCGGCTGGGCGGTGCTGGCGCAGATCGGCACCACCTTCGGCTTCTGGGCGCGGGTGTTCGATCTCTCCACCGAGGTCCAGCAGGTGTGGCGCGCCAGCGGCGAGGCCATCCTGGCCTCGACGCTGGTGGTGTTCCTGTTCGCCTATCTCAATCTCAGCCGCTGGCACGTGCGCTACGGCCACATCGCGCTGGGCTGGCTGATCACTCTCGGCGGGCTGGTGACGCTCGCGGTCGTCGATCCGCCGATGGGCGCGGGCATCGCCCGCATGTCGATGCTCGGCGTGGCCGTGCTCGGCTTCTTGCTGATCGTGTACCTGTCGACCCACGGCTACGACCGCGCCGTGCTGCTGATCCCCACCTGGGCGCTGTTCCTGGTGTGGGTGATCGCCGCCGGCTTCACCATCACCGGCATCTTCACCAATGAGCTGGTGGCGCCGGCGCTGCTCGGCGGCCTGGTGCTGATCGTGATGCTGATCGGCTTCACGGTGATGCAGCACGCCTTCTCCGGCGGCGGCCTCGCCGGCCCGGTCGGCGACATCGAGCGCCGCGCCTTGGCGCTGGCCGGCGCCGGCGACATGGTGTGGGACTGGGACGTCGGCCGCGACGCCATCTACACCAGCCCCGAGGCCGAGCATCTTCTCGGCCTCCGCCGCGGGACGCTGGAGACCGACGCCGCCGGCTGGCTGGAGACGCTGCATCCGGCCGACCGCGACCGTTTCCGCACCGCGCTCGACAGCCTGGTCGAGCAGCGGCGCGGCCGCATCCACCAGCAGCTGCGGATGCGCAGCCAGGACGGCCACTATCTGTGGTTCGCGCTCAGGGCGCGGCCGGTGATCGGCTCGGACGGCGAGGTGGTGCGCTGCATCGGCACCATGGTCGACATCACCGAGAACAAGACCGCCGAGGAGCGGCTGCTGCACGACGCGGTGCACGACAATCTGACCGGCCTGCCCAACCGCGCGCTGTTCCTCGACCGGCTGGAGGCGGCGCTGGGCTTCGCCCGGCTCGACGAGACCATGCGCCCGGCGGTGATCCTGCTCGACATCGACCGCTTCAAGCAGATCAATTTGTCGGCCGGCGTGTCGATCGGCGATTCGATCCTGCTCACCATCGCCCGGCGGCTGTCGCGCCTGCTCAAGCCGCAGGACACGCTGGCGCGCCTGTCGGGCGACCAGTACGGCATCATCCTGCTGTCCGAGCGCGAGCCCGAGCGCATCACCGCCTTCGCCGACACCATCCGCAAGACGCTGCGCACGCCGATCACCTTCGCCAATCGCGAGATCTTCCTCACCGCGTCGATCGGGCTGGCGCTGATCGATGCCGACCACGGCCGGCGCGAGGAGGTGCTGAAGGACGCCGAGCTGGCCATGCAGGTGGCCAAGCGCACCGGCGGCGACCGCATCGAGGTGTTCAAGCCGGCGCTGCGCACCCAGAAGACCGACCGGCTCGGCCTCGAATCGGACCTGCGGCGCGCGCTGGAGCGCGACGAGATCATCATTCTCTATCAGCCGATCGTACGGCTGGAGGATCGCACGGTGGCCGGCTTCGAGGCCCTGGCGCGCTGGAACCACCCCAAGCTCGGCAAGCTGGCGCCGGCCGAGTTCATCCCGATCGCCGAGGAGACCGGGCTGATCATCGAGCTCGGCCTGTTCGTGATGGACCGTGCCGCCCGCCAGCTCGGAAGCTGGCAGCGCGTGCTCAGGCTCGACCCGCCAGTGTTCGTGTCGGTGAACGTGTCGTCGCGCCAGCTTTTGCGCCACGACCTGATCCAGGACATCAAGGGCGTGCTGGCGCGCAACGTGGTCATTCCCGACACGCTCAAGCTGGAGCTCACCGAGTCGCTGGTGATGGAGAACCCGGAATACGCCGCGCAGATGCTGTCGCGCATCCGCGAACTCGGCGCCGGCCTGTCGCTCGACGATTTCGGCACCGGCCACTCGTCGCTGGCCTATCTGCAGCGCTTCCCCTTCGACACCGTCAAGATCGACCAGCAGTTCGTGCGCGCCTCCGATCGCGGCACGCGGCCGGTGCTGCTGCGCTCGATCGTCGCCATGGCCCACGACCTCGGCATGGAGGTGGTGGCGGAAGGCGCGGAGACCGAGTCGGACGCCGTCGAGCTCGCCCAGCTCGGCTGCGAATACGCCCAGGGCTTCGCGTTCGGCGAGCCACTCACCGCCGAGGACGCGCGCCGCCTGATCTCGCCGATTCCGGCCGAGAGCCAGCGCGCCGCCGCGGGGCGGTGATACGGTTTCCGGCCTGCAGGGCCGGAGAACCGTATTCCGATCGCCGAAAAACCCCCGTCCGATCAAGGATTTTTCGGCGAGACCGTTTCCGGTGTCCCGAAGGGATCAACCGGAAACCATACGAGAAGCCGTGTCATCCCGGGCAAGCGCCGCAGGCGCGCGACCTGGGATCGTCTGCAGGATCTTGGATCGTCTGCAGGGTGATATGATCTTTTCGGATGCCGGTCCCGGGTCTCACGGCTTCGCCGTTCGCCCGGGACGACGACGCGGCGACGCCATGCGTGAAGATCACGCGTGGCCGGCTTCGCTCGCCAGGTTGCCGATGCCGACGCCGATCTTGCGCAGCGCCTGCTGATACTTGGCCTCGGTCTCGCTGCCGAAGATCAGGTCCGGATCGGCGTCGCAGTGCAGCCAGCCATTGGCCTGGATCTCGGATTCGAGCTGGCCCGGCGCCCAGCCGGCATAGCCCAGCGCCAGCACGGCACTGTGCGGCCCCTCGCCGTGGGCGATCGCCTTGAGGATGTCCAGCGTCGCGGTGAGGCAGATGCCCTCGTCGATCGGCAGCGTCGAGTTCTCGATGAAGAAATCGGCGCTGTGCAGCACGAAGCCGCGCCCGGTCTCCACCGGTCCGCCGCGCAGCACGCGGATGGCGCCGACCGTCTTGGGAAGCTGGATCAGCTCCGCCTTCGGCACGATCTCGAGCTGCACCAGGAGGTCGGAAAACTGGATGTCGGGCGCGAGCTGGTTGACGATGATGCCCATCGCCCCTTCGGCCGAATGCGCGCACATATAGATCACCGAGCGCTCGAACCGCTCGTCGTGCATCGACGGCATGGCGATGAGCATCTGGCCATCCAGATACCCGCCGGGCCGGTCGCTGCGGCTGGATCGCACAATCTTCATAGGCAAATGGTAGCCGCTTCGGCCTGCTTTGCAAACGCTCGAAGACCGGCCGCGACCTCGCGTCAGCGCGGAAGTGATTGCCGGCCGAGGCGGCCGCGTCTCACGACATCGTGGCTGGCGCGCGCCGGCGGCGGTGCGCTACTGCCGATCCGTGAGGGCAGCGGGTATGGCAGCGGGTATGGACGGGCATCATCGCCGGAGTTCGCCGACGGGCGGCGCGGGTCTCGCGGCCGCGGCGATGGCCGCCCTGGTGGGGACGGGCCTCGTCTGCGGCGTTCTGCCAGGGACGGATCTGGCGGCCTCCGAGGCGCGTGCGGCCGACTCGGGGTGGGTGGCCGGTCCGAATTCGGCGGCGCGGCTGATCGCCGGCGGCGTCAATGGCGACGATTCGGCGCTGCGGGCCGGCCTGGAATTGCGGCTCGATCCCGGCTGGAAGACCTACTGGCGCTACCCGGGCGATGCCGGCATGCCGCCCCGCTTCGATTTTTCGCGTTCGACCAATGTTCGCTCGGTGGAGGTCGGCTGGCCGGCGCCGCGGCGGTTCGAGTCGGGCGGCGGCGTGTCGATCGGCTATGGCGGCGCGGTGGTGTTTCCGCTCACCATCCACCCGCGCGACCCGGCGCGGCCGGCGGTGCTGGCGGTCGACCTCTCCTACGCCGTGTGCGGCACCCTCTGCATCCCCGCCGAGGCGGCGCTCAGCCTGCCGGTGTCGCCGCAGGTGCATTTGGCGGCGGTGGCCGGGGCGGGAGCCGGCGGCCTGCTTCACGCCCATGACGTCCGCGTGCCGCGCCGGGCCGCGCTCGGCGCGGCCGGCGGCCTCGCCATCGCCCGCGTGGCCGTCGACCGCAGCACGAAACCCTGGCGGGTGCGCGTCGATGCCCGCGCGGCGCCGCAGGCCGAGCTGTTCGTCGAGGGACCGACCGCCGACTGGGCGCTGCCGGTGCCGGGCGCGGGCGTTCCGGCCGCCGAGGGACTCCTCCGATTCGAGTTCGATCTTGACGGCGTGCCGGCCGGCGCCGACCCGGCCGGCGCCCGCCTCACCTTCACGCTGGTGTCGGGCGAGGGCGCCGTCGAGACGACCGCCCCCCTCGACTGAAGGCCGTCCCCTCCTAGATCAGGAACGAGCGGGCGGCAGGTGCCGTCCGTCCCGTCCCTGCGCTTTCCCCTTTGACAAGCCTGCCCAACGAGGAGCCACGGCCATGACCATCCAGGTCGGAGACCGCCTGCCCGACGTTACCTTCCGCGTGCCCACCGAGGACGGCCCGGTGGCGAAAGCCACCGGCGAGCTGTTCGCCGGCAAGCGGATCGTGCTGTTCGCGGTGCCCGGCGCCTTCACGCCCACCTGCCACAAGAACCATCTGCCGGGCTATCTCGCCCACGCGGCCGACTTCAAGGCCAAGGGCATCGACGCCATCCTGGTCACCGCGGTGAACGATCCGTTCGTGATGGACGCCTGGGAGAAGGCGAGCGGGGCGGCGGGAAAGATCGTCTTCCTGGCCGACGGCAATGCCGACTTCGCCAAGGCGGCGGGGCTCGATCTGGACGGGTCGGCGTTCGGGCTGGGCATCCGCTCCAAGCGCTACGCCATGCTGGTCGAGGACGGCGTGGTGAAGACGCTGCTCATCGAGGACGTCCCCTCCCAGGCCAACCAGTCGAGCGCCGAGGCGCTGCTGCGGCAGATGTGATACGGGTTGCCGGCCTACAGGGCCGGAAACCGCATGGCAGAGACGGGATTCGACGGGGATTCGCCGCGCGGTCGCGGAGCGTCGAATCGTCCCACGATGGCCGACCGGGGCGTCCGCTCCGGCCGATTGCCGCGATCCGGCGGTCCGGTCTCGAAGATCGCGCGTCGTCCGGCCCGACCGCGTCAGTACGCGCGTCAAGTTCTTGAGTTGTCGCAGTCTCTTTCGCAAAACGGTGCCCGCTTTTGCGGAGACTGCGCAAGCGCGTCCGCCAGTCTGATTGAACCAAGCGGACGCGTCTCAAGTCTTTGAGTTGTCGCAGTCTCTTTCGCAAAACCGGTACCCGCTTTTGCGGAGACTGCGCAAGCGCGTCCGCCGGTCTGATTGAACCAAGCGGACGCGTCTCAAGTTCTTGAGTTGTCGCAGTCTCTTTCGCAAAACCGGTGCCCGCTTTTGCGGAGACTGCTCTAGGCGATGATGTCCGGAAACAACTGGTCCTCGATCTCGATGATGCGATCCTTGATCGAAAGCTTGCGCTTCTTCAGCCGCTGAACCTGCAGCCGGTCGAAGCCCGACATGGCCTCCAGCGCCGCAATCGCGGCATCGAGATCGCGATGCTCCTGCTTAAGCCGCGAGAGCTGCGCACGCAGTTCTGATTCTTCCTGATTTGTCATGAGGCTGCAGCTTTGCGCCGGCCACCCCGCGGGCCGCGCATCAAGATCAGTATCACCCCGCCTTGCGTGGCCCGCAAGGCGGAAGGGCTGGGCGTCTTGCGGCCCTATGCTGCAATGCAGCACGGATCGGTAGTCGACTTGCTCCAAACGGCGTGGCAGACTTTTTTTGCTTGCCCCTACAAGGGAGAACGGAGCATATGTCAATTCAGGCTCACCTTGCGGAACTCGAGAAGCGCCATCAGAGCATTGCGCGCGAGATCGAGGAAAAACTGGCCCAACCGGCTTCAGACGATCTCCAGATCGCCGAACTGAAGCGACGCAAGCTGGCCATCAAGGATGCGATCGAGAAGCTCAGGGGCGATACCCTCAGCGTACACTGACCCGCACAGCAGCGTGGTTTAGAACCGCCGGCCCGCGCCGGCGGTTCGGTTTTTGGGCCGGTCATCGGGCCGGCAGTCCGGCCCGCGCGGCCGTTTCCCTCCCGCCGGATTCGACGTGACCGACTCCGCTTCCGATTCGCCGGCCCCGGCCCTGTCGTCGCCCTCCTACCGGCTCGCCGCGCTCGACCGCGAGTTTCTGCTGGGCGACTCGATGCGCGGCGCCCGCTTCCTGCTCGAATACAGCAAGGTCGAGGAGACGCTGCGGCGCGAGAACATCCGCTCGACCATCGTCGCCTTCGGCAGCGCCCGCGTGCGCGAGACCGGCCCCGGCCGGCACGCGGCCTGGTACGCCATGGCGCGCGATTTCGGCCGCATCGCCTCCGAGCGCGGCGGGGCGCTCGACCATGGCTATGGCATCCGCGACAACGTCATCGCCACCGGCGGCGGCCCCGGCCTGATGGAGGCGGCCAACCGCGGCGCGTTCGAGGCCGGCGCACCCTCGATCGGCTTCAACATCCTGCTGCCGCACGAGCAGCATCCCAACCCCTACACCACGCCGGACCTCACCTTCCGCTTCCACTACTTCGCGATGCGCAAGATGCATTTCGCCATGCGCGCCAATGCGCTGGTGGCATTTCCCGGCGGCTTCGGCACGCTCGACGAAGTGTTCGAGATCCTGACGCTGCGCCAGACCGGCAAGATGGGGCCGGCGCCGATCGTGCTGATCGACCGGGCGTTCTGGACGCGGCTGATCGAGCTGCCGGTGCTGGTCGAGAACGGGCTGATCGGCGAGGACGACGTCGCGCTGATCGAATGGGCCGACGATGCCGAGGAGGCGTGGGCGGTGCTGGCCCGCCACGGCCTGGGCAAGCACGATCCCAATCTGCCGCCTCAGCCCTTGGGCGCGCCAGCCGGGCAGCCCTAGGCGACGCGGCCCCGCCCCGTGTCCGGCCTCCCCGGGTCAGGCCCCGGGCACTTTGACGCGGGCGGCCCGTTACCGCCCTCTTCACCCAATGTCCGATAGCGCTCGCTCTTGCGCCCTGTATGGTTCCGGCCACAATCGGGGCAAGGCCTGTCCACAGGGTCGAGCGAGAGGGAGCCGCCATGACTGCCACGACCAGCGCGCCGATCGGGGCGCCCGCCGCAACCAGCCGCTATGCCGAAGTCTATGCCGCCTGGAAATCCGATCCCCAGGCCTTCTGGGGCGAGGCGGCCAAGGCCATCGACTGGTATGAGGCGCCCAAGACGGTGTTCGACCCCAATGCCGGCGTCTACGGCCGCTGGTTCACCGACGGCGTGTGCAACACCTGCCACAACGCCATCGACCGCCACGTCGCGGCCGGCCGCGGCGAGCAGACCGCGATCATCTACGACTCGCCGGTCACCGGCACCAAGGCCCGCATCTCGTACGCGGAGCTGCAGCAAAAGGTGGCGACCTTCGCCGCGGTGCTGAAGGAGTTCGGCGTCGAGAAGGGCGACCGCGTCATCGTCTACATGCCGATGATCCCGGAAGCGGCGATCGCCATGTATGCCTGCGCCCGGCTCGGCGTCATCCATTCGGTGGTGTTCGGCGGCTTCGCCTCCAAGGAGCTCGCCACCCGCATCAATGACGCCAAGCCCAAGCTGATCCTGGCGGCCTCCTGCGGCATCGAGCCCAACCGCGTGGTGCCCTACAAGCCGCTGCTCGACGACGCCATCGGGCTCGCCGCCCACAAGCCGGAAGCCTGCATCATCTTCGCCCGGCCGCAGAGCACAGCCACCCTGATCCCGGGCCGCGACTACGACTGGGCGGACCTCGTCGCCAAGGCCGAGGCCGCCGGCAAGACCGCCGACTGCGTGCCGCTGAAGGCCACCGACCCGCTCTATATTCTCTATACCTCCGGCACCACCGGCATTCCCAAGGGCGTGGTCCGCGACAATGGCGGCCACATGGTGGCGCTCCACTGGACCATGGCCAACCTCTACGACGTCCATCCGGGCCAGGTGTACTGGGCGGCCTCGGACGTCGGCTGGGTGGTCGGCCACTCCTACATCATCTACGCGCCGCTGCTCGCCGGCTGCACCACCATCATCTATGAGGGCAAGCCGGTCGGCACGCCGGATGCCGGCGCGTTCTGGCGCATGGTCGACGAGTACAAGATCACCGTGCTGTTCACCGCGCCGACCGCCTTCCGCGCCATCAAGAAGGAAGACCCCGAGGCCAAGCTGCTGGCGGGATACGACATCTCCAGCATGCACACGCTGTTCCTGGCCGGCGAGCGCGCCGACCCCGACACCGTGTTGTGGGCGGAACGCATTCTCGGCGTGCCGGTGGTCGACCACTGGTGGCAGACCGAGACCTCGTGGGCGATCGCCGGCAATCCGGTGGGCCTGGGCCTGCTGCCGATCAAGCCGGGCTCGCCGACCGTGCCGATGCCGGGCTACGACGTGCGCATCGTCGACGAGGCCTGCCACGAGCTGCCGGCCAACAAGATGGGCTCGATCGTGGTCAAGCTGCCGCTGCCGCCCGGCTGCCTGCCGACGCTGTGGCAGCAGGACGAGCGCTTCGAGGAGAGCTACCTCCACGAGTTCCCCGGCTTCTACAAGACCGCGGACGCCGGCTTCATCGACGAGGACGGCTACGTCTACATCATGGGCCGCACCGACGACATCATCAACGTCGCCGGCCACCGGCTGTCGACCGGCGGCATGGAGGAGGTGCTGGCCTCGCACCAGGCGGTGGCCGAGTGCGCGGTGATCGGCATCAAGGACGAGCTGAAGGGCGAGGTGCCGTGCGGCTTCGTGGTGCTGAAGGCCGGCGTCACCAAGTCGCCGATCGAGATCGAGACCGAGATCGTCAAGCTGGTGCGCGACAAGATCGGCCCGGTCGCGGCGTTCAAGATCGCGATCTGCGTCAACCGTCTGCCCAAGACCCGCTCGGGCAAGATCCTGCGCGGCACCATGAAGAAGATCGCCGACGGCGACACCTGGACCATGCCGGCGACCATCGACGATCCCGCCATCCTCGACGAGATCGCCGAGCAGTTGAAGGGCCACGGCATCGGCGCGTGATACCCGTCCGGGAGGCCGCGTCGCGGTCTCCCGGAACTGATCCGCCGGAGCGGCGTGTTCGGAGGCGGTATTTCGACAATCGGACGACGAAATCCGGCCCGAGCGGCCGGATTTTCGCGTCATACGGGTTCCGGTTGATCCCTTCGGGATACCGGAACCGGCCTCGCCGAAAACCCCAGTTCTAAAAGAAAGTCTCGATAACGGGGTTTTCGGCGATCGGAATGCGGTTATCCGGCTTGATCAGCCGGAAACCGCATCAGCCCACCGCGCGGATGGCGGCGATGCGGTCCTCGATGTCGGGATGGGTGGAGAACAGCTCCCAGCCGTCCGGCGGATCGAAGATGAACATCTGCTGCACCTCGTCGGCGACCTCGCCGATCCCGGGCTTGCCCGCGATCTTGGTCAGCGCCGACACCAGGGCGTCGGGGTTCTTGGTCAGTTCCAGGGCGCCGGCGTCGGCCATGAACTCGCGCCGCCGCGACAGGGCGAAGCGCAGCGCCAGCGCGCCGATGCGGCCGAGCCACAGGATGCCGGTGGCCACCAGCAGGAACATCATGAACTTGTTGCCGTCGCGGTCGTCCGAGCGCGGCGCGTAGCGCAGGCCGCGCATCGCCAGCTCGCAGGCCAGCGCAAACACCCCGACGAACACGATCGAGACGATCAGGAGCCGCGAGTCGCGATTGATGACGTGGGTCATCTCGTGCGCCAGCACCGCCTCCAGCTCGGCGTCGTCGAGCGTGGCGAGAAGGCCGCGGGTGACGCCCACCACCGCATCGCGCTCGCTCCAGCCGGCGGCGAAGGCGTTGAGGCCGTCGGTGTCGATCAGCGCCACGTGCGGCGTCGGCAGGCCGCGCGAGATCGCCAAGGGCTCGATCAGCCGGCGGACGCGGCGCGCCTCAGGCGAGGTGTCGTCGAGGTGGGCGCCGGCCAGCGCCAGGATCGCTGGCCGCTGGATCAGATAGGCGATGGCGAACCACGCCGCGCTCGCCACCAGCACGCCGGGGATCGCCGCCTGCGCCAGCGCGCCGCCGGCCCGCACCGCCGCCACCGGGTCGTCGTCGCCCAGGATCAGCGTGAAGGCGACGCACAGCACGTAGGTCACGGCGACGAGCAGCGCCGGAAAGGCGGCGAGCAGCAGGAGGCTGCGGCTGTTGTTGCGCCAGATCCAGGTTCGGAGGCCCAGCACGCCCGGCGGCAGCGCCGCCCGCGGCGGGGCGGCGGCCTGCCCGGTCGCTTGCGATCCGGTCACTTGAACGAGACCTTCACCGGCTCGGTCAACTCGGCGGCGCGGTCGGCCGGCAGGTCGTAGAACGACGCCGGCTGGAAGCCGAGCCGGGCGGCGAAGAAGATCGCCGGGAACTGCTCCAGCGCGGCGTTGTATTCGCGCACCGAATTGTTGAGGAAGCGCCGCGCGGCGGCGATCTTGTTCTCGATGTCCATGAGCTGGGTCTGCAGCATCTGGAAATTGGCGCTGGCCTTGAGGTCGGGATAGGCCTCGGCCACGGCGATCAGCCCGCCGATGGCGCGGCCGAGCCCGGCCTCGGCCGCCATTTTGTCGGCCGGCGTCGCGGCCTGCGCCACCGCGGCGCGCGCCTGGGTGAGCGTCTCCAGCACCGTCGATTCGTGCTGGGCGTAGCCCTTCACCGTCTCGACGAGCTGCGGCACCAGGTCGTAGCGCTGGCGAAGCTGCACATCGATGTCGCCGCCGGCACTGGCGACCGATTGCCGCAGCGCGACCAGCCGGTTGTAGATGACGACCGCGACCACCGCGGCCAGCACGATGAGGCCGAGCAGCACCAGTTCCATGGCTTCCCCTGTTGCTTTGCGTCATGTCCGGACCATCGGTCGCGCGATCCCGCCGTCCGGTTCAAGTATAGGAGGTTCGCGCGCCCGGCCACTGTGGACATCGGGGAGCACGGCTTGACCGGCCGGCGCGGCAGGGCGATGCCTGTCCGCAGAAGAGGGACCATTGATGGCCACATCCAGGATGAAGAAGACCGATATCGAAGACGACGCCACCAATTTCGCCAAGGATCAGCTCAAGGCCATCGTCGAGCGGATCGAGCGGCTGGAGGAAGAGAAGAAGGCGATCGCCGACGACATCAAGGACGTGTTCGCCGAGGCCAAGGCCAACGGCTTCGACGTCAAGGCGCTGAAGACCATCCTCAAGCTGCGCAAGCAGGACCGCGACGAGCGCCAGGAGCACGAGGCGATCGTCGAGCTCTACATGACCGCGCTCGGCATGATCCAGGGCGAGTGATATCCGCGGCCTTTGCCACGGCCCCGCCGTTGTGGTGGCTGGGCTTCGGGGTGATCGAATCGGACAACTGCTGGCCGGAGGCCGCGGTTTCTTCCCTCTCCCCTTGCGGGAGAGGGTGGCGCGACCGAGCAAAGCGAGGTCGAGCCGGGTGAGGGGTAATACAGACGCGCGTTTGAAGGTTCACCCCTCGCCCGCCTCGCGATCTTCGATCGCTCGGCACCCTCTCCCGCAAGGGGAGAGGGAAGAATGAAGCCGAGTTGATCCCTGGACGCGCGCGTCAGCCCGGGTGAGGGGCCTCTTGCCGATACGAAAAAGCCTCCGGCCCATGGGCCGGAGGCTTTTTTGCGTCAGAGACGGCTGGGACGCTTACCGCACCCGGCGGCCTCTCTGGGAGGCCGCGTCGTCCTGCAGCAGGGCGACGTCGAACCGGGCGAGCGGCAGCGGCCGGATCGCCGGGCCGGCGAACCGGTCGGGGGTCAGGTCCGGGTCGGACCTGCGGGAGAATTTGAGGTCGAGGGCGCCGCCGCTGCCGCGCAGCAGCGAGGCCGCCGTCCTGGCATCCGGGTGGCGCATGTCGACGCGGACCGTGTCGAACCGGGCGGCGACGATCAGGCGGGGCAGGCCCGGCCCTTCGGTGCGCGGCGCCGTCAGGCGCGGCGTGGGTTCGCGGAACATGGGCTCACGCGCCGCCGAGCGCTGGGCGGCGGGGCGGTTGGCCGCCGGCTGCGGAGCCGGGGCAGCGGCAACCGCGCGCGGCCGGGCGATGTCGTCGGCGCCGGCATAGGCCAGCACCGGCATCCGATCGGGGTCCTGCTGCCGGTCCTGAGCCTGCTGCGTCGCGCCGATGCCGGCGGTGATCTCCGGCGGCAGGCCGCCGCGGGCGATGCTGGCCGTGATCTCGGGGCTGGACGGGCGCGTCTCCGCCGAGGCCAGCGCGAAGCTGCCCGCAGCCTGGCCGGAGCCGGGGCGCGGCCGCGGCCGCGGCGCGGCGGCCACCTGCGCGGCCGGCGCTTCGCGGCCGTTCGGGCCGGCGACCCAGCGCATCGAATCGGCGGGCGCGGCAGTCGTCTCGGTCTGGGCCACGGTGATGGCACCGGCGCGATCGGGCCGCACCGGCGGCAGCGGCACGCCCGGAGCCTGGGCGACGGTGGTCGAGGCGGGAGCCGCCTGAGATTTGGCCGGCGCTTCGGCGGCCGGCGTCGCGCCCGTCTCCTCGCGGTCGCCGCCGAGCCAGGCGAACAGGCTGCGGCGCGGGGCGGCGGCCGCCGAGGCGGTGGCCGCGCCGCGCGAGCGGTAGATCACCCGCCCGTCATTGGTCATCTCGCCGTCTTCGTCGGCCTCGACGCGAGACGCCACCAGGGTGCGGCCGCGGACGGCACCGCCGTGCCGCGCGATCTCGCGGGCCGCGACCTCATAGCGGGCCATCGGCCGGCCATCGGCCGGCAGGTGGACGGTCTTGCCGTCCGGGAACACGCGGGCGAGTTGCGCGCGGCTCATGCGCGGCCAGTGGCGGACGCTGGCGGTATCGAGATGGACGAAGGGCGAGCCGGAGGTCGGGTAGAAGCCGACGCCGCCGCGCTGCAGGCGCAGGCCGGCTTCGCGGACGGCCGACAGGCTGATGCCCGGAATGAACAGGTCGATCGCCTTGCCCACGGTGTGCTGGGAGAACTGGGCGACGCCGCGGCTGCGCGAGCGCAGCATGGAGTTGGTGGCCGGCGAACGATAGCCGGAGATGACCTCGACCGGGGCGGTGGCGCCGACATCGCGAGAAACTTCCCACACGACGTCGAACAAATGGGGGTCCATCTGCGTTGACTCGTTGCGGCGCCAGTCGCGCATGAACCAGTTGAGTTTTTTCAGCGCGCCTTCGTCGTAGCGGCCGTCACGCTTGTAGGTGATGGTCAGCGACTCGTCCGTATGCGTGTGGTGGAATGAGATCGTGCGCGTGTCGCCATTGGCGACAGCGTCTTGGGTGCCTCGGACGCCGCCGGCCACAAGCGTGGCTGCGAGAGCGGCGACGGTGAGACCGTGCCGTGCGCGGCGGATGAAGGCGACGTGGACGTCAAAGCGGGAGGTGTGCCTTAAACTCACTGAGCCGGTCCCCGATGCGTAGACAGGATGTGAGGCGGGCGCGTCCCCTTACCGCGTTCGCCAGGGTGAACATCGTCTTAATCGGGTCCGGTTAATGGCGACTTAGCACCCGCCCCCGATGTGCTCAGGCTTGGGTAAGGACTGAACGTGGCAAAAATCGGCCGCGCGCCGATCCGCGCCAGAATTCTGGTTAATATCAGTGGTTAACCGGAGGTGAGGTAGCCGATCACCGAGAGGATCAGCCGCCGCGCATCGGCCGGATGCCGAACAATTGCTCCAGGAAGGTCGGCGGCGGACCCGCCGGACGCACCACCGGCGGTGGCAGCGCCACCGGCCGCGCCGAGGGCGGCGGCGAGAAGCGGCGCACCTCGCCCTCCAGGCCCAGAAGCGCCTTTACCTGCGCATTGTAGCTGTAGACGTCGTCGCGGACCACCAGCGCCCCGGTCTCGTCGACCATCGTGGTGAAATAGGCCACGTGGACCGGGAACTGCTGGCGGAACTGGATGATGTTCTCTTGGCGGCCGAACATCGATTCGATGCGCCCCGGCGACCAGTGCTCGCCCGGCAGGCCGAGGGAGAACACCACTTCTCCGAACTTCAGCGGCTCGTTCACCCGGATGCAGCCATGGCTGAACGTGCGTACCTCGCGCGCGAACAGGTGGCGCGTCGGCGTGTCGTGCAGATAGACGTGGTGCCGGTTGGGGAACATGAACTTGATGCGGCCGAGCGCGTTGCGCTCGCCCGGCGGCTGGCGGAACGAGATCGAGTTGGGATCGGCGCCATAGATCTCGTAGGGGTCGACCGGGCGGCCATTGACCAGCACCTCCAGGCCCTGGCGGGTGATCGCCTCGGGGTCGGAGGCGAGGAGCGGCAGCATCTCGTTCCTCACGATCGAGGGCGGCACGTTCCAGGCCGGGTTGATCACCACATATTCCATGTCGTCGGTGAATACCGGCGTCGGGGTCGACGGCTTGCCGGTGATCACCCGCGTGCGGTGGATCATCTGGCCGTTGCGCCAGATGCGCACGGTGAACTCGGGAATGTTCACCATGATGTGGGTGGTGCCGAGATCGCGCGGCAGCCACCGCCAGCGCTCCATATTGGCGATGATGTCGTTGATGGTGGCCTTGCCGCCGCCATTGAGCGCGGCCAGCGTCCGGGATCCGACCACGCCGTCGACGGCGAGGTCGTGCGTCTCCTGGAACGCCTCGACCGCCGCGACCAGGTCGGGGCCATAGAGGGTGTCGGCGGCCTCGCCGGCAATGCCGAGCTTGGCGCGCAGCGCCGGTACGCGCGCATCGCGCATGCCCGGCCGCAGCAGCGGCCCGCCGGGGACGCGGGCGGTCTCCTCGGCGGCCGTGGCGCTGCGCATCTCGGCGAGAATCGTCCTCAGCGCCCGGTAGCCGTCGTGCGGCGGATTGTAGGCGGCGAGCGCCGCGCCGGGGTCGGCGGCCTGGGCGACCTTGGCGATCACCTCCTCGGTCTTGGGGACCGTGCGGCGCGGGGTGACCAGCGGATGCACGCGGCCGGGATCGAAGCGGCCGGACATGGCGTGGCGGGCGTAGGTCACCGCGGCGTTCGAATATTTCAGCTCGGCCGAAGCGAGTGTCGCCGCCGTCGCCGCCTGGCCGGGGTCGGCGGGCAGGGGATAGTCGGCGGGGTCGAGCCCCTCGGTTGCGGCGCCGGCCAGCACCGTGCGCACCGCCGCGGCGCGCGCCGAAAGCGTGCCGTGCTCGATCCACACCGGCTTGAAGCCGCGCGCCTCGTAGGCCTGCGCCAGCGTCTCGCGCAGCCGCCGCTCCTCGGCGCTGCCGCCGCGCTCGGCGAGAAGCGCCCGCAGCGCCGCGGTCACCGCCGCGTCCTCGACCGCCGCCGCGGCGGCCGGGGGCGGGGCCGGCGGCGCAGCCTCCCTGGCGGCCTGCCCGGCGGGCGCGACAGCCGGGGACGCGTCCTTTTCCGTGTCCTTGGCTGTCTCCTTCACCGTCTCCTTCACCGCGTCCTTCACCGTCTCCCTGGCTGTGTCTTTGACCGGCGCGCCAGCGGGCGGCCCGATGTCGGCAAGGCCGGGCGGCGGCACATTGGCCGGCTCGGGCACCGGCACCAGCGCGTCAATGGAGGGTGCGGCGGGCGCGGCCGTCTCGGGCGCGGTTGCGGCGGCGGGCGCCGCGGCCGGCGCCAGGGGCACCTCGACAGCCGCCGGCCGCAGCTCGGGCTTGATCTCGGCGGGCTTGCTCTCGCCGGCCTCGACCTCGTCCGACTTGGTGGTGCTGGACTTGGCGGTGCCGGGCTCGGCCTCTGCGTCGGCGCCGGAGCGCAACGCCGGTTCGTCCTCGGGATCATCCTCGGGGTCGGGGTCGATTTCGGCCGCAGGCTCGTCCGGATCGCCCTCGCCGGTCGCGCCATCGGGCGCCGCCGTGGCCGCGGGGGCGGCGTCGGTCCCGGGCGCCGTTTCCGTGGCCGTGGCTGGCGCGGCCTGGGTGGCAGCGGTTGCCGGCCCCTCAAGTGCCGGCCCTTCTGTGGCGGCGGCCTCGTAGGCCAGCAGCGCGGCCAGCGCGGCGCCTGCCAGAAACCGGGCGGAACCCCCACGCATGGCACCTGCTCCCATAGATCAGCGCATCTCGATCCGAATTCGTTCGGACCTGATCTGATTTGCTTGACGGCGGCAACTCACCACGCCGTCATCCGGGCTTTTTTCCGGACGTGTTACGCCGGCACCACGCCCGGCGCATCGGCGGCCTCCGCCTCGGCCGTGCCGGTCTCGGCGGCGAGGGAGTCGGCATCGAGGCCGAGCTCCTTCAGCCGCCGGTAGAGCGTCGAGCGGCCGATCTTCAGCCGGCGCGCCACCTCGGTCATCTGGCCGCGATAATGGCGGATGGCGTGGCGGATGGCGGCGCCCTCGACCTCCGCCAGCGCGACGACATGGCCGTCCGGTCCGCGCAGCGGCAAGGCGCAGCCGCCCGCGGCGGACCCCGGCCGTCCGATCGAAAGCGGCGCGTCCGCCGGCTCGCCAAGGAGCGGCTCCAGCCCGCCGAAGGCGAGGTCGGTCGGCGCCAGCGCCGGGGCCGCCTGGATGCGCGCGGCGATCTGCGGAAACTCGGCCGGCGTCAGCTCGTCGGTCTCGGCCAGCACGACGGCGCGGAACACCGCATTCTCAAGCTGGCGGACATTGCCCGGCCAGGGGTGCTCGGCCAGCAGCCGCAGCGCGTCGGACGAGACGGTGCGGATGCGCTTGCCCTCCTCGGCAGCGAAGCGCACCGCGAAATGGCGCACGAGATCGGCGATGTCCTCGCGCCGTGCCCGAAGCGGCGGCAGCGCCAGCGGAAACACCGCCAGCCGGTAATAGAGGTCTTCGCGGAAGCGGCCGGCCTTCACCTCGGTGAGCAGGTCGCGGTTGGTGGCCGACATCACCCGCACGTCGACCTTCACCGTGCGCCGGCTGCCCACCGGATCGACCTCGCCGGTCTGCAGCACCCGCAGCAGCTTCACCTGCGCGTCCGGCGACAATTCGCCGATCTCGTCGAGGAACAGCGTGCCGCCGGTGGCGTCGACGAACTTGCCGGTGTGGCGGTCGAAGGCGCCGGTGAACGCCCCCTTCTCGTGGCCGAACAGGATCGACTCGACCAGGCTCTCGGGGATGGCGCCGCAATTGACGGCGACGAACGGCTTGGCGCACCGCGCCCCCGAGCCATGGATGGCGCGGGCCACCAGCTCCTTGCCGGTGCCCGATTCGCCCTCGATCAGCACCGGAATGGCGGAGGCCGCCGCCTTGTTGGCAAGCTTGAGCACCGCCGCCATGCGCGCGGAGCGGCTCAGCACGTCGGAAAAGGTCAGCGTGCCCTCGCGCGCCCGCTTGAAGCGGCGGATCTCGTTCTCCAGCGCCCGGGTCGCCAGGGCGTTCTTGAGCGACACCGAAAGCCGCTCGATGCCGACCGGCTTGACCACGAAATCGACCGCGCCCGCCCGCATGGCGGAGACCACCGCGTCGATCGAGCCGTTCGCGGTCTGCACGATCGCCGGCACCTCGCAAGCCTGGTCGCGCAGTCGGGTCAGCACCGCCATGCCGTCGAGGTCGGGCATCACCAAATCGAGCAGCACGGCGTCGAACGCCGATCCGGCCAGCGCCGCCAGCGCCGCCTCGCCGCTGTCGACGGCGACCGCCTCGAAGCCCAGCCGGCGCACCATGGCGTCCAGCAGCCGCCGCTGCACGGGATCGTCGTCGACGACCAGAATCACGCCACTCATGCCGTCCCCGACCCGATCTGTGCCAATTTGGGGCGACCGTGGCCGGGGAATGTTAACGCAACGCTAACAATCTCGCGTCGGACAGGACTTTTCGCCGCCCCTGACGCGCGGAAACGCGCGAACATGCTGAATGAATTGCAAATTCTCAGAAGTTTTGCGCCTGTCCGCCAGCCTGGGCCGCGCGCCCGGCGGGCCATCGGCGAAACCCCGCTTGGCGGCCCGCCATTCTGCGGTATCTCTGCAGGTCCGGCCCCGCCCCATCCCCGCCACGAACGGCGTGTCGGGTCGGGGCCTCCCTGCATCGGATCGAGCCGCTTCATGACCTCAGCCGCGACACCTGCCGCCTCTGCCTCCCCCCGCAGCGCCGCCGCACCATCCCCCGCGCTGCCGGAATGGGATCTGTCGGACCTCTATCCCGGCATGGCGTCTCCCGAGGTGGCGGCCGATCTCAAGGAGGCCGAATCGGCCTGCGCCGCCTTCGCCGAGACCTGGCGCGGCAAGCTCGGCGAGATCGCCGCGGCCGCCGATGCCGGCCCCCGGCTTGCCGAGGCGGTGCGCCAGTACGAGGCGATCGAGGAGCTGCTCGGCCGGCTGATCTCCTATGCCGGCCTCGTCTATGCCGGCGACAATTCCGACCCCGCGCGCGCCAAATTCTATGGCGACGTCCAGGAGCGGGTGACCAACGCCTCGTCGCACCTGCTGTTCTTCGAGCTCGAGATGAACCGGCTCGACGACGCGCTGGTCGATGCCGCGCTGGCCGACCCGGCGCTTGCCCGCTGGTGGCCCTGGTTCACCGACATCCGCAAGGAGCGGCCCTACCAGCTCGACGACCGGCTGGAGCAGCTGTTCCTGGAGAAGTCGGTCACCGGCCGCACCGCCTGGAACCGGCTGTTCAACGAGACGGTGTCGACGCTGCGCTTCAAGGTCGAGGGTCGCGAGCTGACGCTGGAGCCGACCCTGAACCTGCTGCTGGAGCCGGCCGAGCCCGCCCGCAAGGCCGCCGCCGAGGCGCTGGCCACCACCTTCCGCGAGCACCTGCGCACCTTCACCCTGATCACCAACGTCCTGGCCAAGGACAAGGAGATCACCGACCGCTGGCGCGGCTTCAAGGACGTCGCCGACAGCCGCCACCTCGCCAACCGGGTCGAGCGCGAGGTGGTGGAGGCGCTGGTGTCGGCGGTGCGCGACGCCTATCCGCGGCTGTCGCACCGCTACTATGCGCTGAAGGCGCGCTGGTTCGGCAAGGACGCGCTCGACCACTGGGACCGCAACGCGCCGCTGCCCAAGGTCGAGCAGCGCACCTATGCGTGGCCGGAGGCGCGCTCAACCGTGCTCGACGCCTATCGCGGCTTCTCGCCGAAGCTGGCCGAGATCGCCCAGCGGTTCTTCGACCGGCGGTGGATCGACGCGCCGGTGCGGCCGGGCAAGGCGCCGGGCGCCTTCTCGCACCCCACCGTGCCCTCGGTGCACCCCTATGTGCTGATGAACTACCAGAATAAGCCGCGCGACGTGATGACGCTCGCCCACGAACTCGGCCACGGCGTCCATCAGGTGCTGGCCGCGCCCAACGGCCCCTTGATGGCGCCGACCCCGCTGACGCTGGCGGAGACCGCCTCGGTGTTCGGCGAGATGCTGACCTTCAAGGCGATCCTCGCCGCCACCCCCGACCGCGCCCAACGCAAGGCGCTGATCGCCTCGAAGGTCGAGGACATGCTCAACACCGTGGTGCGCCAGATCGCCTTCTACAGTTTCGAGCGCAAGGTGCACGAGGCACGCATAGCGGGCGAGCTGACGGCGGACGAGATCGGCCGGTTCTGGCTTGAGGTGCAAGGCGAGAGCCTGGGTCCGGCGATCCGGCTCGGCCCCGGCTACGAGACGTTCTGGACCTATATCGGCCACTTCGTCCACGCGCCGTTCTACGTCTACGCCTATGCGTTCGGCGACTGCCTGGTGAACTCGCTCTATGCCGTCTATGAGCGCGCGCCGGAGGGCTTCGCCGAGCGCTATCTCGGTCTGCTCGCCGCCGGCGGCACCAAGCATCACTCCGAACTTCTGGCGCCGTTCGGGCTCGATGCCCGCGAGCCGGCGTTCTGGCAGACCGGGTTGACGGTGATCGAGCGCATGATCGGCGAGCTGGAGGCGCTGGAGGGGTAAGGCGCGACAGCGTCCTTCCGCTGTGATACATTTTGTATAACAGCGGAGGCGGAGATGAAGCGCGAGGATCCGGCCGAGGCACGGGCCAACACCACCGGCTATGTGCTCAAGATCAAGAAGATCGGCAATTCCGTCGGCGTGCTGCTGCCGAAGGAGATGCTGGCGCGCCTGCATCTGCAGGAGGGCGACGTGCTGCACGTCATCGAGCAGACTGAGCGCAGCGTGAAGCTCAGCCCCTACGACCCCAGGCACGCCAAGGCGATGGAGATCGCCCGCCGGTCGTTCCGCGACTACGCCGACACCTACAAGACGCTCGCCAAATAGAGGCCCGCCACATGACCGAGCCGGAATGGCTGGACGTCGAGATCGTGCTCGACATTCATGCCGAGCAACTGGCGCTGTTTGGCGGTGCCGAGGGGCTGCGCGACCGTGGTCTCCTGGAGTCGGCGCTGGCGCGGCCGCTCAACAAGTTCGCCTATGGCGAGAGCGACCTTGCCGCGCTCGCCGCCGCCTATGGGTATGGCTTGGCGCGCAACCACCCGTTCGTCGACGGCAACAAGCGGATGGCGTTTGCCGCGATTGTCGTGTTCCTCGGCCTGAACGACCGCGATCTGCGGGCCGACCCCGCCGAGGCGGCGGCCGCCATCCTGGCGCTGGCGGCGGGCGAGGTCGGCGAGGAGGGGCTTGCCCGCTGGATCGGCGACCGGCTCGCACCCCCGCGTTCACTTGCAGCCCCGAATACACTTGCACCCCCGCGTACACCGGTCGCAGGCGGGGGGTAACAGCCAACCGTTGATTTGGTGCGCAACCTGGAGGATGCTGGCGCCCCGCGGGAGGGTCCCGGGAGGGTTCCATGCCGTCCGAGCGCCCGACTCCCTGGCCAGCCACACCCTGGGACTTCGCCTTCGCCGCCGCCGCGGCGGCGAACGAGGTTGCCTGCGGGTTCGCGGCCTTGGTGATGGGCGCCGACGTGGTGGCCGGCGAAGAAGAGCCTGCCTGGACCTCCGCCAATCGCATCCGCCTGGATCTTCCGACCCTGCGCCTGCGCGACTTCTCGACCGGCGCCGCCGGCCGGCCGGTGCTGGTGGTCGCGCCGTTCGCGCTGCACACCGCGGCGATCGCCGACCTCGCCCCCGGCCACAGCCTGATGGAGCGCCTGGCGATCGAAGGGATTGCGCGCCTCGCGCTGACCGACTGGAAGTCGGCGACGCCGGCGATGAGCGACTTCACGCTCGACACCTATCTGGCCGACCTCAATGTCGCCGTCGACGAGTGCGGACCGCCGGTCGATCTGGTCGGCCTGTGCCAGGGCGGCAGCCTGGCGCTGATCTATGCCGCCCGCTTCCCCGGCAAGGTGCGGGCGCTGGTGCCGGTCGCCGCACCCGTCGATACCGCGGTCGGCGAGAGCGATCTGGCGGCGTGGGCCAAGGCCACGCCGCTGGCGACGTTCGCGGAGATCGTGCGTCAGTGCGGCGGGCGCATGCGCGGGCGGGCCATGCGCAACGTCTGGCCGCGGATCGCCGGCCAACTCGACGCCTATGCGCGCCGCGACCTGCAGCTCGATCCCGGCGACGACCGGCCGCACGCGCGCGCCGCCCTGGAGCGCTACGCCGCCTGGGACCGCATCCTGGTCGACCTGCCCGGCCGCTACTACCTCCAAACCGTGGAATGGCTGTTCCAGCGCAATCTGCTGGCCGAAGGCGCTGTTCCGGCGCTCGGGCATACCGTGGGACTCGAGCGCATCCGCCACCCGCTGTTCCTGGTCGCCGGAGAGAACGACGTCATCGCACCGCCCGCGCAGGTGTTCGCGGCGGCGCGGCTGGCCGGCACGGCCAGATCCGCCATCGCCAGCCGGCTTTGGCCGGGCGGACATCTCAGCCTGTTCATGGGGGCGCAGAACCTCGCAACCGGCTGGCCGGAGGCCGCGCGCTGGCTCGCCGCCACCGACCGCCGGCATGCCGCCGGCAGGTCGCGCGCACGCACGCCGCGGGTTCGCGCGCCGCGCACGGTCGCGCACGCCGAGCCCGAAGCGGCCGAGTAGGCGTGGAAATCCGGCCGATCGTGCCTATATCCGGCGGACCGGGCCGTTCGGGGCGAGCGGGCGTTTGGCCGAGACCATGACCGACAGCGAACAGAACAGGTTTTCCGCCCGCGCCACGCGCTACGCGCGGGTCGGTGCCAATGTCGGCGGCATGGCCGCCAAGATGATGGGCTCGCGACTGCTCGGCCGGTTCGACCGGCAGGTCAATGCCGAGGACCTCTCCGCCATGCTGGGCGGGCTCAAGGGCCCGATCATGAAGGTCGCCCAGCTCATGTCGACCATTCCGGACGCGCTGCCGCCGGAATACGCCGCCGAGCTGCAGAAGCTGCAGAGCGAGGCGCCGCCGATGGGCTGGCCGTTCGTCAAGCGGCGCATGGCGGCCGAGCTCGGCCCCGACTGGCAGACGCGGTTCGGCAGCTTCGACCACCGGCCGGCGGCGGCAGCCTCCCTCGGCCAGGTCCATAGGGCCACCGCGCTCGGCGGCGAGCCGCTGGCGTGCAAGCTGCAGTATCCCGACATGCAGTCGGCGGTGGAGGCCGACCTCTCCCAGCTCGACATCGCCTTTGCCATCCAGCGCCGCGTCGACCCGGCGGTCGATACCCGCGAGATCGCCCGCGAGCTGGGCGAGCGGCTGCGCGAGGAGCTCGACTATCGGCGCGAGGCCCGCCACGTCCGGCTCTACCGCCACATGGCGGCCGACCTCCACGACGTGCGGGTGCCGGCGGCGTGGCCGGACCTGTCGACCGGGCGGCTGCTCACCCTCGACTGGCTCGACGGCCGGCGCATGCTCGAATTCGTCGACCACGACCTGGAGACCCGCAACCGGCTGGCCGTCGCCATGTACCGGGCGTGGTGGATGCCGTTCAGCCGCTTCGCCGTCATCCATGGCGACCCGCACCTCGGCAACTACACGGTGTTCGAGGAGGGCGGGGTGCCCGGCGGCATCAACTTGCTCGATTATGGCTGCATCCGCATCTTCCCGCCGGCCTTCGTCGGCGGTGTGGTCGATCTCTATCGCGGCCTGCGGGACAACGACGACGCGCGCATCGTTCACGCCTACGAGCAGTGGGGCTTCAAGGGCCTGAAGCGCGAGATCATCGACGTGCTCAACATCTGGGCGCGCTTCATCTACGGCCCGGTGCTGGAGGACCGCGTGCGCACCATCGCCGACGGCGTCGCGCCGGGCGAGTACGGCCGCAAGGAGGCGTTCTCGGTGCACCGCGCCCTGCGCGAGCTCGGGCCGGTGACCGTGCCGCGCGAGTTCGTGTTCATGGACCGCGCCGCGATCGGATTGGGCGGCGTGTTCCTGCGGCTGCGGGCGGAGGTCAATTTCCACCGGCTGTTCGAGGATGCCTTCGCCGATTTTTCGGTGGACACGGTTGCCGCGCGCCAGGGCGCGGCGCTCGCGATGGTCGGCCTGCCATCGCCGGTGCCGGGCCGGTAAGACCCCGGCGCCGGGTGAAATCGGCCCGTGGCTGACCTCGGCGGATCAGGCTCGGCGGATCAGGCCGGGGCGGTGCGCATCCTGGCGTTTTGGGCGGCCGGCACGGTGGGCGGCGACTCGGTCCGGCCCAGCCAGCGGCGGATGTCGCCCGCCGCGTAGGGCTTCTGCAGGAAGGCGGCGCTGCGGAACATGCCCGGCAGATCCCGGCGCACCACGCCGGTGATGAACATGAACGGCCGTCCCGTCTGGCCGAGCGCCGCGGCCAGTTCGAACGTCTTGCCGTCGCGCACGTCGATGTCGAGCAGGGCGGCGTCACAGTCGCCGAGCAGTTTTCGTGCGTCCGCCACGGTATCGACCGGGCCCATCACTTCATGCCCCGATGCGGCGACGATGGCGTCGAGGTCGCACGCAATCAGCGCATTATCTTCGACAATCAGAACTCGCAACATGGCTGGCTTCGACTTTCCTGGGCGGCCTCGCACTAGAAAAAGTAACATTAACGTCGGAACGACAGATTGGTTCCCCCGTACTCAGCAAATATTTTTGGGTTTGTCGAAAGTATAAATCGCGGGCGCGCAAAGGGTTGCGAAGGCTGCCGCTAGCTTGGTTTACCAATACCGCGATTCGATGATTACTACAACATGTAAAGATTAACGAAACGTGAACGCTTTCGTTGATATGCGTATCGATAAGGTTGAGATGCAGGCAACGGCGGCGCCAATACGCCCGCTGACGCAGCCGCAGGTCGTGCGGAGCGGCAATTTTGCGCAACGGCGCCGTTTCGGTTTCGCTTGCGGGCCGCCCGCATTTGAGCGCATGTGGAATCGCTCTGCCATGCCGAGCTGTCGCGCGGAAAAGAAGTTTCAGTCGCGATTTTAACCGAACCCTTGGCTGAGTCGGGGATGAGGCCGTATTGTCGAGATCGATTCAGGATGCAGCCATGCTGGGTGCGAGGCGTTTGCAGGTTATACTTCGACCGAACGCCTCGGAAACCGGTGCTGGCCGGCACGCGGCGGTCGGCAGCCGGCCAAACAATCGCGCCTCTTCAATCCAGGTTGCATTGCAGCTAAGACCAATTCAGCCCCGTCCGTGCCCGATCGAGGTCGCATGCCCTATCTGATGCCGAACGTCGCGTCCACCGGCGAACCCGCCAGCCTTGATGACCCGGCGATCGACGGTGTCGCCTTTGCGCCCAAGGTCGATGCGCTGCAGATGCGCAAGGCGATCCTGGCCAAGCTCACCTATGCGGTGGGCAAGGATCCGGCCGCGGCCAAGCTGCACGACTGGTTGCGCGCCACCAGCCTCGCCGTCCGCGACCACGTCGTCGACCGCTGGATCGCCTCGGTGCGCGAGGCCTACCGCACCGGCCGCAAGCGCGTGTACTACCTGTCGCTCGAATTCATGATCGGCCGGCAGTTGCGCGACGTGTCGTGCAACCTGCAACTCGACGCGGTGGTGCGCGAGGCGCTGGCCGAGATCGGGGTCGACTACGAGGCCATGGCCGAGCTTGAGCCCGACGCCGCGCTCGGCAATGGCGGCCTGGGCCGGCTCGCCGCCTGCTACATGGAAAGCATGGCGACGCTGGCCATCGCCGCGCATGGCTACGGCATCCGCTACGACCACGGCCTGTTCCGTCAGAAGATCGCCGACGGCTGGCAGATCGAGCTGCCGGAGGACTGGCTGGCGTTCGGCAATCCCTGGGAGTTCGAGCGCCGCGAGGTCGCCTACGAGATCGGCTTCGGCGGCACGGTCGAGGCCGCCGAGGGCTGGGACGGCGCGGTGCGCCACACCTGGAAGCCGGTCGACCGGGTGCTGGCCATCGCCTACGACACGCCGATCGTCGGCTGGCGCGGCGCGCGGGTGAACACGCTGCGCCTGTGGCGGGCGCGCGCCGCCGACCCGATCCACCTCGAAGCCTTCAACCGCGGCGACCATGTCGGCGCGGTCGCCGACCGCACCCGCGCCGAGAGCATCTCGCGCGTGCTCTACCCGTCCGATTCGACGCAGGCCGGCCAGGAGCTGCGGCTGCGCCAGGAGTTCTTCTTCACCTCGGCCTCGCTGCAGGATCTGGTGCGCCGCCACGTCCAGCAGTTCGGCGACATCCGCAGCCTGTCCGACAAGGCCACCCTCCAACTCAACGACACCCACCCGGCGATCGCGGTGGCCGAGCTGATGCGCATTCTGCTCGACGTGCACGCGCTCGGCTGGGACGAAGCCTGGGCCATCACCCGCGGCACCATCAACTACACCAACCACACGCTCCTGCCGGAAGCGCTGGAGATGTGGCCGGTGTCGCTGATGGAGCGGCTGCTGCCGCGCCACATGCAGATCATCTACGCCATCAATGCCAAGCTGCTCGCCAGCGCCCGCACGCGGCCGGACTGCACCGACGGCATGCTGTCGGCGATCTCGCTGATCGACGAATGGCACGGCCGCGGCGTGCGCATGGGCAACCTCGCCTTCGTCGGCTCGCACAAGATCAACGGCGTCTCGGCGCTGCACAGCGAGCTGATGAAGAAGACGGTCTTCAAGGAGCTGGGGACGCTCTATCCCGAGCGCATCACCAACAAGACCAACGGCATCACGCCGCGCCGCTGGCTGATGCAGTCCAATCCCGACCTCGCCCGGCTGGTACGCGACACCATCGGCGAAGGGCCGCTCGACGACCTGGAGAAGCTGTCGCAGCTTGCGCCCCATGCCGAGGATGCGGCGTTTCGCGAACGCTTCATGCAGGTCAAGCGCGCCAACAAGGAGCGGCTCGCCGCCCTGATGCTCGAACAGATCGGCGTGCGTGTCGACCCGGCGGCGATGTTCGACGTCCATGTCAAGCGCATCCATGAATACAAGCGCCAACTTCTCAATGTTCTTGAGACCATCGCGCTCTATGACGCGATCCGCGCCCGGCCGAACGAGGATTGGGTGCCGCGGGTCAAGATCTTTGCCGGCAAGGCGGCGTCGAGCTACACGACCGCCAAATACATCATCAAGCTGATCAACGACGTCGCCAAGGTGATCAATTCCGATCCGGCGACGCGCGGGCTGCTGAAGGTGGCGTTCCTGCCCAACTATAATGTCAGCCTGGCGCAGGTGATCATTCCTGCCGCCGATCTCTCCGAGCAGATCTCGACTGCCGGCATGGAGGCTTCGGGCACCGGCAACATGAAGTTCGCGCTGAACGGCGCGTTGACCATCGGGACGCTTGACGGCGCCAACATCGAGCTTCGCGATCATATCGGTGGCGAGAACATTTTCATCTTCGGGCTGATCGCCGAGGAGGTCGAAGTCGTTCGCCGCAAGGGATACAATCCAAACGAAACGATCGCCGGCAATCCGGCGCTCGTCGCTGTCATGGAATCGTTATACGCTGGCGTTTACTCGCCGGACGATCCCTCGCGCCATCGCGGCACCGTCGACGCGCTGCGCAATCACGACTATTTTCTTGTCACTGCCGACTTCCAGGCTTATGCCGAAACCCAGCGGAAGATCGCTGCCCTGTGGCGCAATTCGAGCGATTGGGCCCGCAAGGCGGTGATCAATACAGCCCGATCGGGCTGGTTCTCCTCCGACCGGGCGATCCGGGACTACGCTGAGGAGATCTGGGGCGTGCCGACGCGCTGACCCGCAAATCGGGGCCGGCGTTACTGAGGTATGGTCCCTCGATCGTTCCTGCGGCTTTGGGCACGATCAAGGGGACGGCAGTTCCAGCCGAACGGCCACGCACCCGCGAGGCCGCCGGCGGGCCCGTCGGGCGATGGGTCAGCAATTCTGGCCGAACAGTTCACAGCCGGGGGGTATATGGCCGGGGATTTCATGGGCGGAGGAAGCACGGGCGGAGGAAGCACGGGCGGCGCGGGGGCCAAGGGTGGAGGCGTCGCGGCGGGCAACGGCGCGCGACTCTCGACCGGCGATATCGCCGCCATCGCCGCGGGCACGCATCATGACCCGTTCGCCGTTCTGGGCCTGCAGGAGGCCGGACGGACGCGCGTGGTGCGGGCGTTCGTGCCGGGCGCGGACACCGTCGAGGTGATCGACGACGCCGGCACGGTGCTGGGCGCGCTGGAGAAGCGCACGCCGCACGACGTGTTCGAAGGATCGATCGGGCCCGGTCCGCGCATCCGCTACCGGCTGCGCGCCCGCAATGCCGGCGGCGCCTGGGAGTTCTTCGACCCCTACGGCTTCGGCCCGGTGCTCGGCCCGCTCGACGACTATTACGTCGCCGAGGGATCGCACCTGCGGCTGTTCGACAAGCTCGGCGCCCATCCCATCGTGCACGAGGGGGTGGCCGGCGTGCATTTCGCGGTGTGGGCGCCCAACGCCCAGCGCGTCTCGGTGGTCGGCGACTTCAACCAGTGGGACGGCCGCCGCCATCTGATGCGGCGGCGGGTCGACGCCGGCGTCTACGAGATCTTCGTCCCCGGCCTTGGCGCCGGGACGATCTACAAGTTCGAGATCCTCGGTCCCGACGGCAATCTGCAGCCGCTCAAGGCCGATCCAATGGCCTTCCAGTCGGAACTGCGGCCCAACACCGCATCCGTGGTCGCCGGGCCGCTCGACATTGCGTGGACGGATGCCGCCTACATGGAGGCCCGCGCCAAGCGCGATCCGCGCCGCGCGCCGATGTCGATCTACGAGGCGCATCTCGGCTCCTGGCAGCGCGGGCCGAACGGCGAGTTCCTGAGCTATGACGACCTCGCCCGCCAGCTCATCCCCTACGTCGCCGATCTCGGCTTCACCCATATCGAGCTCCTGCCGGTCTCCGAGCATCCGCTCGATGCGTCCTGGGGCTACCAGCCGACCGGCCTGTTCGCGCCGACCGCCCGCCATGGCGATCCGGCGGGGTTCGCGCGCTTCGTCGATGCCGCCCACAAGGCCGGCATCGGCATCATCCTCGACTGGGTGCCGGCGCACTTCCCGACCGATGCCCACGGCCTGCGCCACTTCGACGGCACCGCGCTCTACGAGCACGAGGATCCGCGCCGTGGCTTCCATCCCGACTGGAACACCGCGATCTACAATTTCGGGCGCACCGAGGTTGCGAGCTTCCTGATCAACAACGCGCTGTTCTGGCTGGAGCGCTTCCATATCGACGGGCTCAGGGTCGATGCGGTGGCCTCGATGCTCTATCTCGACTATTCGCGCCGCAACGGCGAATGGCTGCCCAACAAGTATGGCGGCAAGGAGAACCTCGAGGCGATCGCCTTCCTCAAGCGCCTGAACGAGATCGTCTACGCCCAGCATCCGGGCGTGCTGATGATCGCCGAGGAATCGACCGCCTGGGCCGGCGTCTCCCACCCGGTCTTTGCGGGCGGCCTCGGGTTCGGCTTCAAGTGGAACATGGGCTTCATGAACGACACGCTGCGATACATGTCGCGCGAGGCCGTTTATCGCCGCTGGCACCACGACGACATCACCTTCGGCCTGCTCTACGCCTTCTCCGAGAACTTCATCCTGCCGCTGTCCCATGACGAGGTGGTGCACGGCAAGGCGTCGCTGCTGCACAAGATGTCCGGCGACGACTGGCAGCGGTTCGCCTCCCTGCGCGCCTATTACGCCTTGCTGTGGGGCTATCCCGGCAAGAAACTCCTGTTCATGGGACAGGAGTTCGCGCAGCGCGACGAGTGGTGCGAATCCCGGGCGCTCGACTGGGGGGTGATCCAGCACGCCCCGCACGCCGGCATGCAGCGTCTGGTGCGCGATCTCAACCGGATGCACCATGCCAAGCCCGCTCTGCACGAGCGCGACTGCGAGCCCGAAGGCTTCCGCTGGCTGATCGTCGACGACCGCGAGAATTCGGTGTTCGCCTGGGCGCGCCAGTCGGGCGACGGCTCGGGCCTCGTCGCCGTGATCGCCAATCTCACGGCGGTGCCGCGCCACGGCTATCGCGTGCCGATGCCGCGCACCGGGCGCTGGGCCGAGCGGCTGAACACCGATGCGCGCGACTATGGCGGCTGCGGCGTCGGCAATGGCGGCGCCGTGCAGGCGACCAGCGATGCGTTCGGCGGCGTGTCGGCGACCCTGACGCTGCCTCCCCTGGCCACCCTGTATCTTGAGTGGGAATGCCCATGACGTCTCCCGGCCTGCCTGTTTCGCCCGCCGTGGCCCGTGTCAACCGGCCCGATTCCGGTCCGCTTGCCCGCGACACCATGGCCTTCGTGCTGGCCGGAGGACGCGGCTCGCGCCTGATGGAACTGACGGACCGTCGGGCCAAGCCGGCGGTCTATTTCGGCGGCACGTGGCGCATCATCGATTTTGCGCTGTCGAACGCGCTCAATTCCGGCATCCGCCGCATCTGCGTCGCCACCCAGTACAAGGCGCACAGCCTGATCCGGCATCTGCAGTCGGGCTGGAACTTCTTCCGCCAGGAACGCAAGGAAGGCTTCGACATCCTGCCAGCCAGCCAGCGCGTGTCGGAGGACATGTGGTACGTCGGCACGGCCGACGCGGTCTACCAAAACATCGACATCATCGAGGGCTACGATCCGCGCTACACCATCATCCTGGCCGGCGATCACGTCTACAAGATGGATTGCGAGCCGATGCTGCGCCAACTCGTCGACCAGAAGGCCGACGTCATCGTCAGTTGTCTCGAAGTGCCGCGCATGGAGGCCACCGGCTTCGGCGTCATGCATGTCGACGAGAACGACCGCATCATCGACTTCGTCGAGAAGCCGGCCGATCCGCCGGGCATTCCCGGCAATCCGGATTTCGCGCTGGCCAGCATGGGCATCTACGTGTTCGAGACGCGCTTCATGCTCGAGGAGTTGCGCCGCGACGCCGCCGATCCGGACTCCTCGCACGATTTCGGCAAGAACATCATTCCGTACCTCGTCAAGAACGGCAAGGCGGTCGCCCACCGCTTCACCTCCTCGTGCGTGCGCTCGCACAACGAGCCGGACGCCTATTGGCGCGACGTCGGCACGCTCGACGCCTATCACGAGGCCAATATCGACCTTACGGCGGTCATTCCGAGCCTGGACATCTTCGAGCGCGACTGGCCGATCTGGACCTATGCCGAGATCGCCCCGCCCGCCAAGTTCGTCCACGACCTGGAGGGACGGCGCGGCCAGGCGGTGTCCTCGCTGGTGTCGGCCGGCTGCATCGTGTCGGGCGGCGCGCTGAGCAATTCGGTGCTGTTCGCCGGCGTGCGCGTCAATTCGTTCTCGCGCATCGAGTCCTCGGTGGTGCTGCCGGACGTCGACATCGGCCGGCGCGCCAGGCTGCACAACACCATCATCGACCGCGGCGTGCGCATTCCGCCCGGCCTCGTCGTCGGCGAGGATCCGGAGCTCGACGCCAAGCGCTTCCGCCGCACCGACAAGGGCATCGTGCTGATCACCCAGAACATGATCGACAGGATGTCCGAATGAGCGACAGAGCCCCGCCCAAGGGCCGCAAGGCTCCGGCGTTCCGCCCCCGCAAGCCGGCAGAGCCGGCCGGGGAGAGCCTGTCGGAGCCGTCCGCGGCGAAGCCGGCGCCCGTTCTGAAGCCGGCGCCGGCGCCGGCCGTCCCGACGCGGGCGGCGGTGGAGCCGGCGGCGGTGCCGGTCGTTCCGCCCGCGCCCGCGCCCACCGGACCGCGGCCGCTGCAGGTGCTGGCGGTCGCCTCCGAGATCTTTCCGCTGATCAAGACCGGCGGCCTCGCCGACGTGGTCGGCGGCCTGCCGCCCGCACTCGCCCATCATGGCGTCGAGGTCCGCACGCTGGTGCCCGGCTATCCGAGCGTGCTGCGGGCGCTGGAGGGCACCACGGTTGTCGCCGAGTACGGCTATTTCTTCGGCGCCTTCTGCAAGCTTCTGTCCGGCCGCGCCGCCGGGCTCGATCTGTTCGTGCTCGAGGCGCCGCAACTGTTCTGGCGCGAAGGCAACCCCTATTCGGGGCCGGACGGCCAGCCCTGGCCGGACAATTCCGTGCGCTTCGCGGCGCTCGCGCACATGGCCTATCTCATCGCCCGCGGCGATTTCGGCCCCTACGTCCCGGACGTGCTGCACGCGCACGACTGGCAGGCGGCGCTGGCGCCGGCCTATCTGCACTATGGCGGCCGCAGCCGGCCGCGCTCGGTGCTGACCATCCACAACCTCGCCTTCCAGGGCCAGTTCTCGCGCGACCTGCTCTACGCCATCGGCCTGCCCGGCGACGCCTATTCGCTGGACGGCGTCGAGTATTACGGCGGCATCGGCTACCTGAAGTCGGGCATCCGCTTCGCCGACCGCGTCACCACGGTGAGCCCGCGCTACGCCGCCGAGATCTGCCAGCCCGGCGCCGGCATGGGGCTCGACGGCCTGCTGCGCCAGAAGGGCCTGGCGCTGTCGGGCATCGTCAACGGCATCGACGTCGACACCTGGAACCCGGCCGACGATCCGGCGCTCGCCGCCACCTACACCGCCGACACGCTGGAGTTGCGCGCCCGCAACAAGGCGGCGCTGGAGGGCCGTTTCGCCCTCGTGCCCGGCGACGGGCCGCTGATCGGGCTCATCACGCGCCTGTCGTGGCAGAAGGGCATGGACATCGTCATCGAGGCGCTGCCCTCGATCATCGCCGCCGGCTGCCGCGTCGTTGTGCTCGGTACCGGCGACGCCCCGCTGGAGGCGGCGCTCGCCAAGGCGTCGGCCGCCCATCCCGGCCAGATCGGCGTGTTCGCCGGCTATGACGAGAATCTCGCCCATCTCGTGCAGGGCGGTGCCGACGCGATCCTCGTGCCCTCGCGCTTCGAGCCGTGCGGCCTCACCCAGCTCTACGGCCTGCGCTACGGCTGCCTGCCGATCGTGTCGCGCGTCGGCGGGCTGTTCGACACGGTGATCGACGCCAATGCCGCCGCGCGCGAGCAGGGCGTCGCCACCGGCATCCAGTTCGAGCCGGTCACCCGCGAGGCGCTGGAGGCGGCGATCGAGCGCTTCGTTGCGCTCTATGCCGACGCACCGGCGTGGCGGGCGATGCAGCGGCAGGCCATGTCGCTCGATCTGTCGTGGACGCGGCGGGCCGGCGCCTATGCCGCCCTGTTCCGGTCTCTGGTGGAAGTGGACAGCGCATGACGCCAACGCGTCCCCCATCGCCGGGCATGCCGCCCGGGCGTCTCGGGGCGACGTTCGACGCCGTTGCGGCGGGCGTGCACTTCGCCGTCCGGTCCCAGCACGCCAGCCGCCTCACGCTCTGCCTGTTCGACGCCGAGGGCCGCGAGGAACTCCGCCGGGTGGCGATGGCGCGCGATGGCGACATCCATCACACGTTCGTCGCCGGGCTCGACGAGGGCACGCGCTACGGCCTTCGCGCCGAAGGCCCGTTCGATCCCCACCGCGGGTTCTTCTTCAATCCCGCCAAGCTCCTGGTCGACCCCTACGCCGTCGAGCTCGACCGGCCGTTCGTGCTCGCGCCGTCGATGCGCGCGCATGCCGGCGAGATCGGCGCCATGTCCGAGGCCGACAGCGCGCCCGACGTGCCGAAGGCGGTGCTGCGCCGGCCGGCCGCACCGTCCGCCACGCCGCGGCCCCGCATCGCGCCGGAGCGGCGGGTCATCTACGAGGTGCTGGTGCGCGGCTTCACCAAGCGCCACCCAGGCGTGCCGCTGGCCAAGCGCGGCACCGTCGCCGCGCTGGCCGAGCCCGCCATCCTCGATCACCTCAAGACCCTCGGCGTCACCACCATCGAGCTGATGCCGATCACCGCCTGGATCGACGAGCGCCATCTCGGCCCGCTCGGCCTCACCAATGCCTGGGGCTACAGCCCGATCGCTTATCTGGCGCCCGATCCGCGCCTCGCCCCCGGCGGCCTGACGGAGATCCGCGACACCATCAATGCCCTGCACGCCGAGGGCTTCGAGGTGCTGCTCGACATGGTGTTCAACCACACCGGCGAAAGCGACATCCTGGGCCCCAGCCTGTCGCTGCGCGGTCTCGACGGCCCCACCTATTTCCGCCACGCCGCCGACGGCGAGCTGATCAACGACACCGGCTGCGGCAACACGCTGGCCTGCGACCGGCCGGCCACGCTGCGGCTGGTGGTCGACGCCCTGCGCCACTGGGCGCTTCAGGCCGGCGTCGACGGCTTCCGCTTCGACCTCGCCGCCACGCTCGGCCGCCGCGCCGACGGGTTCGACCCCCACCACCCGCTGCTCGCGGCCATCGCCTCGGACGACGTGCTGGGCGAGCGCGTGCTGATCGCCGAGCCGTGGGACGTTGGCCCCGGCGGCTACCAGCTCGGCCGGTTTCCCAAGCCGTTTCAGGAATGGAACGACCGCTTCCGCGACGACGTGCGCCGCTTCTGGCGGGGCGATGCCGGCCTGACCGGTCTGCTCGCCACGCGGCTTGCGGGGTCGTCGGACATTTTTCAGGCGAGCGGGCGCGGCCCGGCCTCCGGCATCAACTTCATCGCCTGCCACGACGGCTTCTCGCTGGCCGACACCGTCGCCTACGAGCGCAAGCACAATCTCGCCAATGGCGAGGGCAACCGCGACGGCACCGACGCCAACAATTCCTGGAACCACGGCGTCGAAGGGCCCACCGACGACCCCGAGATCGTCGCCCGGCGCAAGCGCGACGTGCGCGCGCTGCTGGCGACGCTGTTCGTGTCGCGCGGTACGCCGATGCTCACCGCCGGCGACGAGTTCGGCCGCACCCAGGGCGGCAACAACAACGCCTACGCCCAGGACAACGCCACGACCTGGCTCGACTGGCAGAGTGCCGACCGCGAGCTGATCGCCTTCACCGCCCGGCTGGCGGCGGCGCGCAGCGCCCACCCGGCGCTGCGCCAGGACCGGTTCGTCAGCGGCCGGGCCGTCGAGCCCGGCGGTGCGCCGGATGTGATCTGGCTCGCGCCCTCGGGCCTCGCCATGACGACGCCCGAGTGGCAGACCGCCGACAACCGGGTGCTCGGCCTGATGCTCGCCACCGCCGACGGGCTGGAGCCGGCGAGCCGCGTCGTGCTGTGGATCAATGGCGGCTCAAGCGACGTCGCCGTCGCCCTGCCCGATGCCGAGCAGGAGCGGGTCTGGCGCGAGCTGTTCGACAGCGCCGCGCCCGATGGCGCGCCGGCCCCCGACGTCGAGGGGCTCTCCACCACCACGGTCGCCGCGCGCTCGGTGCGCCTGTTCGCGGCCGTCAGCGATGTGGCGGCTGCGCCGGTGCGCGCCCGCCGCCGCGCCGGGGTCGATCCCAACGTGCTGGGCGAACTCGCCGAGGCCGCCGGCGTCGAGCGCGACTGGTGGGGTCTCGACGGCATCGGCCGGCGCGCCTCGCCCGACACGCTGCGCGCCATTCTGGCCGGCATGGGCTTCGCCGTCGGCTCGACCGCCCAGGCGCGCGAAAGCCTCGCCTATCTGCACGCCCGCGCGTCGGGGGCGCCGCGGCACGCGCCGCCCTGCCACCTGCCGCCGGCATTGGCCGAGGACCACAAGCTCTACGGCCTCGCCGCCCACCTCTACGCGCTGCGCCACGACGGCGACGCCGGCGTCGGCGATTTCGAGACGCTCGCCCGCGTGGCCGAGAGCGCCGGCCGGATGGGCGCGGCGCTGGTCGGCGTCAATCCGTTCCACGCGCTGTTCGCCACCGACCGCAGCCGGGCGAGCCCCTACCACCCCTGCGACCGGCGCTTCCTCGATCCGCTCTATATCGACGTGGCGTGCCTGCCGAAGATGTTCGACTCCGAGGCGGCGCAGGCGGCGCTCGAATCGCATGCCGGTGCCATCGCCATGCTGGCCGAAGGACGGCTCGTCGACTATCCGGCGGTGGCGGCGATCAAGGACGCGGTGCTGCGGGCGGCGTTCGAGACCTTCGATCAGCGCGCCGAAACCGGGCGGCTGCCGCAGGCGCTGGCGGTCGAATACGCCCGCTTCGTCGCCGAGGGCGGCGAGGCGCTGGCCGGCTTCGCGCTGTTCCAGGCGATCGCCCACGCCGCCGGCACCACCGATCGCGCGCGCTGGCCGTCGGGGCTTGGCGCCATCACCGGCCCGGGCATCGCCCAGGCGCGGCGCGACCATGCCCGCGAGATCCGCTACGCGCTGTTCCAGCAGTGGCTGGCCGACCGCCAGCTCGCGCGCGCCAGCGCCCGGGGCAAGGCTGCGGGACTGACCATCGGCCTCTATCGCGACCTCGCGGTCGGCTCGGCCCCTGACGGGGCCGAGACCTGGACGGCGCCCGCCGATTTCGTGTCGGGCGTGTCGGTCGGCGCGCCGCCCGATCCGTTCTCGGCGGCCGGGCAGACCTGGTGCGTGCCGCCGCTCAACCCGTTCCGCCTTGCCGAGACCGGCTGCGCCGCCTTCCGCGGCCTCGTCGCCGCCAACATGCGCCACGCCGGGGCGCTGCGCATCGACCACGCCATGAGCCTGACGCGGCTGTTCTTCGTGCCGGACGGCGCGACGCCGCTGGAGGGCACCTATGTGCGCTATCCGTTCGAGGACATGCTGGGCGTGCTGTCCGACGAAAGCCGCGCCGCCCATTGCCTGATGGTCGGCGAGGATCTCGGCACCGTGCCGTGGGGCTTCCGCGAGCGCACCACCGAGGCCGACATGCTCGGCATGCGCATCCTGCTGTTCGAGCGCGACGGCGCCGACTTCCGGCTGCCGGCCCGCTATTCGCGCACCTCGGTGGCGAGCTTCGGCACCCACGACCTGCCGACCTTCGGCGGCTGGCTCCGCGGCCGCGACATCGATGTCGATGTCGCGCTCGGGCGCATCGATGCGGCCGGCGCCGAGCGGCGGCGCCAGGAGCGGCGGGCCGAGTTCGCGCGCCTCGCCAGCATGCTGGTGGCCGCCGGCTGGCCCACCGAGCCGGCGTGGTTCGAGGCCGACACGCCGCCGCCGGCCCTGCTGGCGGCGCTGCATGGCGGGCTCGCCAGCGCGGCCTCCGCGCTGGTGCTGGTGCAGACCGACGACGTGGCCGGCGAACTCGACGCGCTCAACGTGCCGGGCACCGACCGCGAGCAGCCGAACTGGCGCCGCCGCATCGGCCTCAGCGTCGAGGCGCTGGAAGCTTCGCCCGCCATGCAGGCGGTGGTCGCAGCGCTCAAGGGGCGGCTCGCTCCCGGCAGCGCCGCGGCCGGCGACGGTGCGCGGCCGCCGGGCCGGTGAGGGAGTCGCAGACCGGACGCGTCGGCGATTATCCTTGGACGGCGTTTCGGGCCGCGATCGGGGTGGCGTTATTCTGCCGCCGAACGCGGCTGTATATATCGGGTTCAATCCACGATCCCACCGGGCGCACGGATGCGCAAGGGGATCCCGAATGGGGAGCATGAGCATGGCGGAAGGCAAGAAGTCGGGTTCCAGGAAGTCGGTGAAGGCTGCGCCTGCGGCCAGCGAGACGATGGCGGCCGCGGTATCGGCGGCCTCCAAGGCGGCGAAGCCGAAGGCGGAGGCGGTGACGCCGGCATCGAAGAAGGCCCCCGCCGTCGAGACGCCGGTGGCGGAACCCGCGCCGCTCGCGCCCGTCGTCGAGGCGCAGGCCATCGAGACGCAGGTCATCGAGGAGAAGGTCGTCGAGACGGCGGCGGCCGACGCGCCCAATCTCGCGCCGGCGGCCGAGGACGCGACGCACCTTGAGGCCGCGTCGGGAGAGATCGTGTCCGAAGCGATCGTTCCCGAGGAGATCACGCCCGAGCAGAAGGCGGCGATGATCGCCGACGCCGCCTATTACCGGGCGCAGCGCCGCCACTTCGCGCCGGGCTACGAGCAGGAGGACTGGTACGCCGCCGAGCAGGAGATCGAGGCCCTGCTCGCCAAGCGCGGCGCGGCCTGAGGGCGCGCGGCGCGGCTTAGACCAACTGTCGTCGAGCATGACTCGCCGTCGTCATGGCCGGGCGTCGTCCCGGCCATCCACGTCTTTGTTTCCAAAGACATTTTAAGCCGTGGATGCCCGCGACAAGCGCGGGCATGACGAGTCATATTCTGCTGCCGTTCGTGTCAGATCCGCTCGCCGCGCAGGAGCCGCGGCACCTCGCCGCCGAAGCCCGAGGCCTCGTGCACGAAGGCCTGCTTGAGGCCCGGCATGCGGTCCACCACGCCGAGCCCGAAGCCGCGCACCAGCCGCAGCGGGTCGAAATCGTTCGAGAACAGGCGGATGAGCGCGTCGGTGGCGGCGGCCATGGTGAAGGTGTCGAAGCGCCGCCAGCGCGCATAGCGCTCCAGCACGTCCGGCCCGCCGATGTCGAGCCCGAGCCGCGCGGCATCGACGATCGATTCGGCCAAGGCGGCGACGTCGCGCAGGCCGAGATTGAGGCCCTGGCCGGCGATGGGGTGGATGATGTGGGCGGCATCGCCGACCAGGACGAGCCGGCCCTTGTAGAATTCGCGGGCGATCATCAGCCGCAGCGGAAAGGCCTGCGGCGGCTCCAGCAGCGTGAGCGCGCCGAGGTGGTGGCCGAGCCGGCGCGCCACCTCGTCGAGGAACAATTCCGACGGCAGCCGGCAGTAGCGCGCCGCGGCCTCGCTGGTCTCGGTCCACACGATCGAGCCGCGCTGCCCGGTCATCGGCAGGAAGGCGAACGGTCCGGAGGGCAGGAAGTGCTCCTCGGCCCGCCCCTCGTGGTCGCGTTCGCAGCCCAGCGTCGCGACGATGCCGGACTGGCCATAGGCGCGGCTGTGGACGCTGATGCCCGCCCGCTCGCGCAGATGCGAGCGGCCGCCGTCGGCGGCGACGAGGAGGCGCGCGGTGACGTGGCTGGCGTCGCTGAGGTGCGCGGCGATCGCCTCGCCGGCGTCCTCGGCGCGGGCCACCGGCCGCGCCAGCAGCGTCAGGCCGGCGTCCCGGCACGCTGTGGCGAGCGCGTCGTGCAGCACCCGGTTCTCGATAATGTAGGCGGACGGCTCGCCCGGCTCGACCTCGCCGGCGAAGGTCAAGAGCGCCGGCCGCACGGCATCGCCGGTGCGGCTGTCGGTGATCGTCATCTCGCGGATCGGCTGGGCGCTCGCGGCGAGCCGCGCCCAGACGCCCAGCGCCTCCAGCAGCCGCCGGCCGGCGGCGGCGATGGCCGAGGCCCGCCCGTCGCCGGCGGAGGGACGGGCCAGCACCGGGTCGCACACCAGGATCAAAGCCTGCGGCCCCAGGCCCTGCCGCAGCGCCAGCGCCAGCGCGAGGCCGGCATAGCCGCCGCCGGCAATGGCGACGTCCGCGTGATGCGTGGTCTTCGCAGTCTCCACCATGCGTCCTGCGTAGCCCTCCGGCCCGGACGGCGCAAGGCGGGCCCGCGTCTGCGCGCTTGCTCGCCGGCCATGCTGACGCCAGTGTTGCGGATGATACGGTTTCCGTCCCGCAAGGCTGGAGAACCGTATGCTGTTTGCCGAAAACCCCCTCCTGTTCAGGGATTTTTCGGCGAGGCCGCTTCCGGGCTCCCGAAGGGATTGCCCGGAAGCCGGATAACACCGATCCCCCGGAGTGAAGGCATGTCCGCCGCGGTGAAGGAACTGCTCGATATTCTCGACCTCGAACGGCTCGAGGTGAACCTGTTCCGCGGCAGGAGCCCGCAGGTCGGCTGGCAGCGGGTGTTCGGCGGCCAGGTGGTCGGCCAGTCGCTGGTGGCGGCCTGCCGCACGGTCGAGGACCGGCTGCCGCATTCGCTGCACGCCTATTTCCTGCTGCCCGGCGATCCGGCGGTGCCGATCATCTATCGCGTGGCGCGCATCCGCGACGGCAAGAGCTTCACCACACGGCAGGTCAACGCCATCCAGCACGGCCAGACCATCTTCGCCGCCATGGTGTCGTTCCACGCCGACGAGGAGGGCTTCACCCACCAGATGGCGATGCCGGTGGTGCCGCCGCCGCTCGACCTGCCGAGCGAGATGGACATCAAGCAGCGGGTGCTGCCGATGATGCCCGATCCGGTGCGCGCCTATTACGAGCGCGAGCGGCCGATCGAGCTGCGCCCGGTCGAGTTCGGCCGCTATCTCGGCCAGCGGCAGGCCGAGGGCCGCTTCCACATCTGGCTGCGCATCACCGACACGCTGCCGGACGACCCGGTGCTGCACCGCTGCGTCCTCGCCTACGCCTCCGACCTGACGCTGCTCGACGCGGCGCTGATCCCGCACGGCCGCACGGTGTTCGAGAAGGACATCCTGCCCGCCTCGCTCGACCATGCGCTGTGGTTCCACCGGTCGTTCCGCATCGACGACTGGCTGCTCTACGCCCATGACAGCCCGAACGCCTCGGGCGGGCGCGGCCTCGCCCGCGGCTTGGTGTTCAGCCGCGACGGCCAGCTCGTCGCCTCGGTGGCGCAGGAGGGTCTGGTGCGCCAGCGCCGGACGGAGTGATCCGGGATTCCGGTCTGCGGGGCCTTCGAGCCGCATGCTGGTCGCCGAGCAATCCCCGCCAGGTCAGAGAATTTTCGCCGGGATCGGTTCCTTCGATCTCGACAGGACCGTCCGGAAATCGGGCGTTTCGCGGCTGCCTCAATTTTGAGCGGGCGACTCCGTCTGCGGCACGTCAAGGCGAGAGCATTTGCTTAATCTTTGAGCAAATGCTGTCGCGGCACCCTTGCGGCATAGCTCTTCAAGTCGGTTTCCTCTTGTATGTCAGGGCGCTGCGCGCTGCGCGGCGCTTGGCACGAGGTTTGATTCTCCCCTCGCGGGTTTGCCACGGGGGAAACGCGCCTTCGTGCGGTAGCACCCGACACGATAGTCACCCGGCCGCAGTCCTGGCGGCTGGCAACAGCGGGAAACATCGACCGATGAAAATTGTCACGGCGATCATCAAGCCGTTCAAGCTGGACGAGGTGCGCGATGCCCTCACCGGCATTGGCGTGCACGGCCTGACCGTCACCGAGGTGAAGGGCTACGGCCGCCAGAAGGGGCACACGGAAATCTATCGGGGAGCCGAATACGCGGTCAGCTTCCTGCCCAAGCTCAAGATCGAGGTGGCCGTCCCCACCAGCCAGGTCGACAAGGTCATCGACGCCATCACCGGGGCTGCCAAGACCGGCCAGATCGGCGACGGCAAGATCTTTGTCTACTCGCTCGATCACGCCGTGCGCATCCGCACCGGCGAGACCGACACCGACGCTCTGTGAGCTTCGTCCTGCAAGGAGTTGATTGAAATGACGGTCTCCATGCTGCGTCGGGCGCTTCCGGCTCTTGCCGTGATGCTCCTGACAGCCGGTCCGGCGCTCGCCGACGGACCGACGGTGGACAAGGGCGATACCGCCTGGATGCTGATTTCCACCATCCTCGTCCTGTTGATGACCATTCCGGGCCTAGCGCTGTTCTATGGCGGCCTGGTCCGCTCCAAGAACATGCTGTCGGTGCTGATGCAGGTCTTCTACTGCGTCTGCGTCGCCTGCGTGCTGTGGCCGCTGTTCGGCTATTCGATGACCTTCACCGGCGACAACGCCTACTTCGGCGGGTTCTCGAAGGTGCTGCTGTCGGGCGTGACCACCGAATCGCTGGCCGGCACCTTCTCGGTCGGCGTGGCGATTCCGGAACTGGTCTATGTCGCGTTCCAGATGACCTTCGCCGCCATCACCGTGGCCCTCATCGTCGGCGCCTTCGCTGAGCGTATGAAGTTCGCGGCCGTGGCACTGTTCGTGCCGCTGTGGCTGATCTTCATCTACTTCCCGATCGCCCACATGGTCTGGTACTGGGCCGGCCCGGATGCGGTCGCCGCGGCTGCGCAGGCGGTCCATGACGCCGTCGACGAAACCGCCAAGGCGGCTGCCCAGGCCAAGCTCGACGAGGTCCTCGCCGACTCCGGCCTGATCTACCAGTTCGGCGCCATCGACTTCGCTGGCGGCACCGTGGTGCACATCAACGCCGGTATCGCCGGCTTCGTCTCCTGCCTCTTGGTCGGCCGCCGCATCGGCTACGGCCGCGAGCTGATGTCCCCGAACTCGCTGGCGATGACCATGATCGGCGGCGCGCTGCTGTGGGTCGGCTGGTTCGGCTTCAACGCCGGTTCGAACCTCGAATCGAACGCCTATGCCGGCCTGGCGCTGATGAACACCTTCGTCGCCACCGCGGCGGCGGCGCTGGCCTGGATGTTCGTCGAGTGGGCGGTCAAGGGTAAGGCCTCGCTGCTCGGCATCGTCACCGGCGCGGTCGCCGGCCTCGTCGCCGTCACCCCGGCGGCCGGCTTCGCCGGTCCGATGGGCTCGATCGTGCTCGGCGTCATCGCCGGCGTGATCTGCTTCATCTTCTGCTCGGGCGTGAAGAACGCGCTGGGCTATGACGACGCGCTGGACGTGTTCGGCGTGCACTGCATCGGCGGCATCGTCGGCGCCATCCTGACCGGCATCCTGGTCGACCCCAGCCTCGGCGGCGCCGGCATCGTTGACTACACCGCCTGCGACCCCGACGGCGTCTGCAAGACCGCGGCCTACGACATGACCACCCAGGTCTGGGCCCAGACCAAGGCGGTGCTGGTGTCGCTCGGCTGGTCGGGCTTCGGCTCGCTGGTCCTGCTCAAGCTGATCGACTGGACCGTCGGTCTGCGCGTCACCGCCGACAAGGAGCGCGAGGGCCTCGACCTCGTCGATCACGGCGAGCGCGCCTACAATCTGTGATGCGGTTTCCGGATGATCCCTTCGGATCCCGGAAACAAACTCGCCGGAAATCCTGTCTCAAAAGCTGGATTTCCGGCGACCGGAATACGGTTCTCCGGCCCTGCAGGCCGGAAACCGTATGATCAATCCGCCGCGGCCCTGCCGCATCGGAGAGGAACGGCCCCGGCCCCGCGCCGGGGCCGTTTCCGTTTGGCGGCTTCCATTCGGAGGGCGGCCGGCGATGGTTAAACGAGTCTTTACCGCACGCCCGCTAGCGTGATCCGGACTGTCGCGCCTCCCGTGGCGCGATGCTGTGCGGCCGTCACGGAGGTGGGCATGCAGTTGATCCGGCGCCGGTGGCTTGTGGATCTCCTGACCGAGGAGGTGATCCCGGCGCTGCGCCGGTTCGCGTCGCAGCTCGCCGGCCTGACGATCCTGTCGGCCGTGCTGGCGATGACCCTCGCTTTGGCGACCTGGTCGGTCAACGATCCGTCGATCAACCACGCCACCAGCGGCCCGGCCAGGAACCTGCTCGGCACGCCGGGCGCCGTCGTCGCCGACCTGGTGATGCAGCTCGTCGGGGTGGCTGCGCTCGCTTTGCTGATTCCCATCGCGGTCCTGGGCTGGCGGCTGGTGTCGGGCCGGCCCTCGACACGGGAGCGGTTGCGGCTTGTCCTATGGCTCGCCGGCACGGTGCTGGCGGCGGCCGCGGCGGCCTGTCTGCCGGCGCCGGCCACCTGGCCGCTGCCCTCGGGCCTCGGCGGCATCGTCGGCGACGCGGTGCTGCGCGGGTTCGCCTGGATCGCCGGGCCGCTCGACGCGGCGGGCCGCCCGGTGGTGGCCACGCCCCTGTCGATCGCCGCCATCGCCGCCGTGCTCGCCGCCTCCGGCCTCGGCTTCGGCCGCACCGCCGATCATGCCGCCGCGCCGGCCGAGGCGCGTTTCGTCGTCGAGGAGCGTGATACCGCGTCCGTTTCGCTCGGCTATCTCGCCCACTGGTTCTATGCCGGCCGGGCGGCGCTGATGCGCCGGCTGCGCCGCCGCCCACCGCCGCCCGCGCTCCGGCCCGCGCCGTGGCTGCCGCCGGCCGACGAGCGGCGCGAGCCGGAGCCGCCGCGCCCGCCGGTGTGGGCCGACGACGGCGAGCCGGCCGCCGCCGCCGCCCCGGCGCCGGCGCGCTCGCCCGAGGTGCTGCCGCCGACCCGCGGGCCGGCGCGCGGCATCAAGACCAGCCGCGCCCGCGCGGCGGCGGAGGCGCAGCCGGCGCTCGAACCCGAGGCGAAATTCGAGCTGCCGGCGGTCGGTCTGCTCGCCGCGCCCAAGGGCTCCGGCCAGCCGGCGCTGAGCCAGGGCGCGCTGCAGGAGACCTCGCGCCTGCTCGAAGGCGTGCTCGACGATTTCGGCGTGCGCGGCGGCATCATCGGCGCCCATCCCGGTCCGGTGGTGACGCTCTACGAGCTGGAGCCGGCGCCCGGCATCAAGTCGAGCCGCGTCATCGGTCTCGCCGAGGACATCGCCCGCTCGATGAGCGCGATCTCCGCCCGCGTCGCGGTGGTGCCCGGCCGCAACGTGATCGGCATCGAGCTGCCCAATCCCAAGCGCGAGAAGGTGCTGCTGCGCGAGCTTCTGGCCTCGCCCTCCTTCGCCGAGACCAAGGACCGCCTGCCGCTGTGCCTGGGCAAGACCATCGGCGGCGAGCCGGTGGTGGTCGATCTCGCCCGCATGCCGCATCTTCTGATCGCCGGCACCACCGGCTCGGGCAAGTCGGTGGCGATCAACACCATGATTCTCAGCCTGCTCTACCGGCATCCGCCCAAGGAATGCCGGCTGATCATGGTCGATCCGAAGATGCTGGAACTGTCGGTCTATGACGGCATCCCGCATCTGCTGACGCCGGTGGTCACCGATCCCAAGAAGGCGGTGGTGGCGCTGAAATGGGCGGTCCGCGAGATGGAGGACCGCTACAAGAAGATGTCCAAGCTCGGCGTGCGCAACATCGACGGCTTCAACGCCCGCGTCGCCGAGGCTGCCGCCAAGGGCCAGTGCATCGTGCGCACGGTGCAGACCGGCTTCGACAAGGAGACCGGCGAAGCCATCTATGAGCGCGAGGAGATGGATTGCGGGCCGCTGCCGTTCATCGTGGTCATCGTCGACGAGATGGCCGACCTGATGCTGGTGGCCGGCAAGGACATCGAAGGCGCGATCCAGCGCCTCGCCCAGATGGCTCGCGCCGCCGGCATCCATCTGGTGATGGCCACCCAGCGCCCCTCGGTCGACGTCATCACCGGCACCATCAAGGCCAACTTCCCGACCCGCATCTCCTTCCAGGTCACCTCGAAAATCGACAGCCGCACCATCCTCGGCGAGCAGGGCGCCGAGCAGCTGCTCGGCCAGGGCGACATGCTGTACATGGCCGGCGGCGGGCGCATCTCGCGCGTCCACGGCCCCTTCGTCTCCGACGCCGAGGTCGAGCGCGTCGTCGCCCACCTCAAGGCGCAAGGCGCGCCGGACTATCTCGACGCCGTCACCGCCCAGGACGACGAGGAAAGCGAGGACGGCGCGGTGTTCGACAAGACCGCGATGGGCGGCGAAGGCGGCGGCGACCTCTATTCCCAGGCGGTGGAGGTGGTGGTGCGCGACCGCAAGGCCTCGACCTCCTACATCCAGCGCCGGCTGCAGATCGGCTACAATCGCGCCGCCTCGCTGATGGAGCGGATGGAGAAGGACGGCATCGTCGGCCCGGCCAACCATGCCGGCAAGCGCGAGATCCTGATCGAAGCCGACAACGACAGCGGCTATTGAGTCGTGCGGCGCGTGAGTCGTGCGCTCCGGGAGAGGTGCGGCCGCTCGCGGATTGCGCTGCCGTGACCGTCTCGTCCGCGCCCTGTGGGCTCGGTTCGGCCGCGGCCAGGGGCCGCATTCTCGCCATGGCCGGGTATTAGCAGGACACGTGTTTTTCCCTTCGGAGGATTTGCGATGCGTTACGGGCTTGTCGTTGCGGCGGCGGTCGGCGTGGTGGCGATGGCTCTGCCCGCACTGGCCGAGCCTTCGGCGCCGGCCGGCGGGCAGCCGCCCGCTCCGCCGATGGCCGTCAGCCCGGTCCAGCTGCCCGGCGCCGAGGCCATTCCCGCCGTCGTGCCGGCCACCGGCAGCGGGGCGGTGATTCCGGTCCCGGTGCGCTCGCCCGGCCCGGCCAAGGGATCGATCGCCGCGCTGGACCCGCCGACGCGCGATCTGGTGCAGAGGATCAACGGCGTCTTCAACGCGCTTACCGTCGCCTCCGGCGAATTCGTCCAGGTGGCGCCGGACGGCTCGCGCACCCAGGGCCATTTCTATCTCCAGAAGCCCGGCAAGGTGCGGTTCGACTACGCGCCGCCGAGCCCGATCGAATTCATCTCCGACGGCGGCTCCATCGCCGTGCGCGACCGCAAGCTGGCGACCCAGGAAATCACGCCGCTGTCGCAGACGCCGCTGCGCTTCCTGCTCGCCGAGAAGATCGACCTGTTGCGCGATGCGCCGGTGATCGCCGTCCAGAAGGACGACCTGTTCGTGTCGGTGGTGCTGGAAGAGCGTCATCCGGTCGCAGGTACGCACCGGTTGATGCTGATGTTCGGCGCTCAGGACTACCAACTGAAGCAGTGGACCGTGACCGATCCCCAGGGATTTGACACCACAGTCGCGATCTACAACGTCGACACAACCAAACGTCCGAGCGCTGATCTATTCCGCATCAACTATGAGCGCGTACTCCAGTAGGGGACGCGGCCGAATGTCGCGCTCCGAAACGCGCGGCTTTGCTGAGTCCGCACTTGTTTGCGCCGTGGGATATGCCATCTTGTGAACAGGCCAACGCCGAGCGGTGCGAACCTCCGACGCACCAGCAGCGGCCACGTCGGTGCCCTCCCGATGCGTGCCCCAAGCAAATGCGCCCGGTCTTCCCCGAGACCGGGCGCATTTTAATTTTGCCCCCCTCGATCCTGATCTCCGTTCGATCTTGCGACCGCTCCAGGTCTTGAGGGCTGGCCTTGGTCTTGAGATCAGGTCTTGGTCTTGAGGTCAGGTCTTGCGGGCTCCGCCCCGGGCGCTGCGGTCAGCCCGATTGCGCATGACAGCCGCATTGCCCTGGGCTAGACCCTTTCGCGCCCCGCCCGCCGACGGCAACGAGGTTGCGCGATGCCGGAAGCCCCGGCCAGCCGGTTTCGCCGTCCCAAGGCCAGCCGTCCCCCGTCCCTGCCGAATCGATGTGCTGCGGTCGGCAGGCAATGCCGCGGCAGCCGTTTGCGCTTCCGCCCGCGTGAGCCGTCATGCGTCTTTGCGTTGCCACCTGGAACATCAACTCCGTCCGCCTGCGCCTCGATCTCCTGGGCCGGCTCGTCGCCGAGCAGGCTCCGGACATCGTCTGCCTGCAGGAGACCAAGTGCCCGGACGACAAGTTCCCGCTGCGGGCGATCGCCGAGATGGGCTATCCGCACGCCGCGCTGAACGGCCAGAAGGGCTGGCACGGCGTGGCGATGCTGTCGAAGCTGCCGTTCGAGAGCATTGAGCGCCGGGCGTTCTGCAACAAGAACGACTGCCGCCACGTCGCGGTGACGCTCGGCGCGGCGGCGGGCCTCGATTCGCCGGTCGAGCTGCACGGCTTCTACATTCCGGCCGGCGGCGACGAGCCCGACCCGGACGCGAATCCCAAATTCGCCCACAAGCTCGATTTCCTCGACGAGCTTGCGGCGTGCGACCGGCTCGCGGCGCAAGGCCGCAGCGGGCGGGCCATCCTGGTCGGCGACCTCAACGTCGCGCCGCTGGAGCATGACGTGTGGAGCCACAAGCAGCTTCTCAACGTGGTCAGCCACACCCCGGTCGAGGTCGACAAGCTCACCGCCTGGCAGGCGGCGGGCGGCTGGGTCGACGTCATGCGCCGCCAGGTGCCGGCGGACGAGAAGCTCTATACGTGGTGGAGCTACCGCGCCGCCGACTGGACGGTGTCCAACCGCGGCCGCCGGCTCGACCATGTGTGGGCGAGCGCGCCGCTGGCGCCGGGCTTCGTGGCGATGTCGGTGCTCACCGAGGCGCGAAGCTGGCCGCGGCCGTCGGACCACGTGCCGGTGCTGGCGACGTTCGATCTGTAGTCTCTGCGAGCCGTCGTTTCCGCGATTTGCTGGTCTTGAGCGGGATCACGCCCAGATCGCCATCGGCAGGCCGAAGGCGTCGCGCTCGGGCGGATCGGGGAAGGGCTCCGCCAGCCCGGCCCGCAGGCGGCGGGCGGTGAGCGCGCAGGCCAGCGCGTCGAGCAGATCGTCGGCGCCGGCACCGGGCGGCGGCTCCGCCATCGCCTCGGCCGGCAGGCCGCCCGCGGCGAGCAGCCGGCGGCGCAGGTCGAGGCCCGGACCGTAGGGACGGCCCTTCACCTTCTTGGGTTCGCTGAGCGCCGCCGCGCCGTTCAGCCGCCAGAACGCCACTTCGGGATGAGTCTCGAACACCCGGCGCGCCAAGGCCGGGTCGGCGTGCAGCAGCGCGTCGAGTTCGCGGACCTTGGCAAACACGCAGAAGGCCTGGATGGCGACGCCGCGCGGCGGGTCGGAGGTGGCCCGCGCCACCGCCGAGGCGCGGCGGTGGGCGGCGGCAAGGTCGGCCGCCGCGAGCGGCCACGCCGTCTCGGCATAGACGGCGGCGCGCGAGGGCATGGCGAACACCGAGGATTGGCGCGCGCCCAAGAGCGGCCGCACGGCGTTCTCGGCGGCCCGGCCGCCACGGCCGCCGCGTTCGGGCAGGCCGATCGGAATATCGACGGCGATGATGGCCGGCCGCTCGGGGGCCGCGATCACCTCGGCGAAGGTGCCGACCGTCCGGAGCCGCACCGCGTTGCCCTCAGGCCGCACGAAGGCGGCGATCCAGCCGCCCGGACAGCCATCGACGCCGGCGAGCCAGACCTCGTCCATCGGCCGCTCCGTTGGCCAAAGTCGTCGTCCCGGGCGAGCGGGAGCGAGACCCGGGACCGTTTGCCGGGTAGGCGTCAATCCCGAGGACGATCCCGGGTCGCGCGGCTTCGCCGCTTGCCCGGGATGACAATCAGGGTGATCGGGCCGTCACAGCCAGGGGCGGCTGGCGGCGGTGTCCGTCTCGAATTTCTCGATGCGGTCGGCCTTGACCATGGTCAGGCCGATGTCGTCGAGGCCGTTGAGCAGGCAGTGCTTGCGGAACGGGTCGATGTCGAAGGCGATGACGCCGCCGTCCGGCCCGCGGATTTCCTGCTTCTCCAGGTCGATGGTGAGCGTCGCATTGGCGCCGCGCTCGGCGTCGTCGAACAGCTTCTCCAGCTCCTCGGGGCTCACCTTGATCGGCAGAATGCCGTTCTTGAAGCAGTTGTTGTAGAAGATGTCGGCGAAGCTCGTCGAGATGATGCAGCGGATGCCGAAGTCGAGCAGCGCCCAGGGTGCGTGCTCGCGGCTGGAGCCGCAGCCGAAATTGTCGCCGGCCACCAGAATCCTGGCATTGCGATAGGCCGGCTGGTTGAGCACGAAGTCCGGGTTGTCGCTGCCGTCGTCGCGATAGCGCGCCTCCGAGAACAGGCCCTTGCCGAGGCCGGTGCGCTTGATGGTCTTCAGGAACTGCTTGGGGATGATCATGTCGGTATCGACATTGACCACCCTGAGCGGCGCGGCGACGCCCGTGAGCACCGTGAACCTGTCCATCGAACCCTCCGAGCCACGTCGGTTGTTCCGGCCATGGGGCCGAAGATCGTGCCGGCGGTTTGCCAGAACGGGGGTGCCGTTTCAAGGCATTCCAGGGTTTCCCGACTTACCTGGGTCTCCCGGCACTCGGGGACGGCCGCCGGTCACCTCGCGTCGCGCTCGATCGCGGCCATGTCGGCGTCCGACAGCCCGACATGGTGGCCGATCTCGTGCACCAGCACATGGGTGACGATGCTGCCCAGCGGCTCCTCGTGCTCGGCCCAGTAGTCGAGGATCGGCCGCCGGTAGAGCCAGATCATGTTGGGCAGCCGGCCGGTCGGGGCCACCGCCTCGTCCTGGGCGAGGCCCAGGCCCTGGAACAGGCCGAGCAGGTCGAACGGGCTCTCAAGCTCCATTTCGTCCAGCACCTCGTCGGTCGGGAACTCGGCGACCTGGATCACCAGCCCCTCGCACAATGCGCGGAAGGCGGCCGGCAGGCGGGCGAACGCGGCTTCCGCCATCGCCGTCATCTCGTCGAGCGAGGGCGCCTGACGCGCAGCCCAGGGCAGGGAGATCGAGTCCAGATCCGCCATTGCTGCCGCCTTGTTCGAGGCTCGGGTGCCGAACCTCATCCGGAGGGCCTCATCTGGAGCTTTGGCCAGCCGGATGTAAGTTAGGGTTTTATACGTATCGCGACGGATCGGCCCAGCCGGCCGCACCATCCGTGCCCGGAAAATCGGGTTTGGCACCAGACTCTTCCGGCGCGGCCTCGACCGCGCCGGCCGCGATGCTCCGGCCCCGCGGTTCGCCGGCCGGCGGCGCGGCCGAGCTTGTCGAAGCCGGAACCATCCCCGGCGGGGGACGTTGGGGGGGCGTCGATGGGCACGCGCAACTGCGCGGTCCACCTCAACCCCCAGGAGAACCAGATGACGAACAAGCTCTTCGCGGCCGCCGTGGCCGCCCTTGCGCTCGCCACCGGTCCTGCACTTGCCCAATCGTCGATGTCACCCTCGATGTCTCCTTTGGCCCCCGGCGCCAGCCACAGCCGGCCCGGGCCGCTCACCTTCCACCAGATGCCGCAAACCGGCCAACTGATGGCCTCCGAGCTGATGGAGGCCAACATCTATGGCGCGGACGGCGCCACGATCGGCGACATCAAGGATGTCGTGGTCGACACGTCCGGTCAGATCCAGGCCGTGGTGTTCGGCGTCGGCGGCTTTCTCGGCGTCGGCGAGAAGAACGTCGCGGTGCCGCTGACGGCGCTCCAGGTCTCCGAAGTCTCCGGATCGAGCGGCATCCGGCCGAGCGGCACCGGCTGGAACGCCCGCAACCGCATCACGCTGAACGCCACCAAGGACCAGCTCAAGAGCGCGCCCGACTTCCGGGTCCAGCGCCCGGCCACCACCGGCTGGCTGGTGAGCCCGTCCGGATCTGGCAGCATGCCGCGCTGAGGCTGCGACGCACCCAATGCACTGCAGGCCGGAGCCAGTCTCGGCTCCGGCCTGTCGGTTGCGTCCCGCATCAGCGGATCTGGGCGGCGATTCCGTCCATGATCTTGGCCAGCGCCGCGTCGAGCTCGGTGACGCCGCCGGCGTCGTGGGTCGACAGCGTCACCTCCACCGTCTTGTAGACGTTGAGCCATTCGGGGTGGTGGTCCATCCGCTCGGCCACCAGCGCCACCCGCGTCATCCAGCCGAAGGCCTCGCTGAAATCGCGGAACACGAAGCGCTTGGTGATGGCGTCGCGGTCGTCGGCCTCGCGCCAGCCGGGCAGCGCCCGCAGCGCCTGCTCGCGTTTCGGTCCGGTCAGCTTTTCACGCATGATGTCTCCTCGGGTCGGGTCAGTCGGGTGTCGGGTGGGTTGGATGTCCGGGGTCGGACACGTCAGAGCAACGGATAGGCGGCTTCGACGACATAGGGGCCGCCGCCGACCGAGGCCCGCGACGAGAACAGCACGAAGCGTCCGACCCGGATCGGCGGACTGCGATAGAGGCCGCGGGTGGCCAGGTAGTCGGCGACGACGCGCGGCGAGGTATCGCGCAGCCGTGCCAGCGTCACGTGCGGCCGGTAGTTGCGGCTTTCGGCCGGCAGGCCGATGCGCTGCATCAGCCGCTCGTGCTCGGCCTGCAGCTCCATCAGCACCGGCGGCGCCTCGACCGGCACATAGACCGCGCGCGGCTTGTTGCCGCCGAAGGCATCGAGCCCGACCAGCGACACTTCGAAAGCCTTGCGCGTGATGCCGGCCAGCATCAGCGCCACCTCGCCGGCGATGCGCTCGTCGACGTCGCCGATGAAGCGCAGCGTGATGTGGAAATCGCCGGGCTCGACCCAGCGGGCGCCGGGCAGGCCGCCGCGCAGCAGCATCAGCGAGGCGCCGATCTCGGCCGGGATCTCCAGTCCCGTGAAGAGACGCGGCATCGCTTCCTCCTCGCCCTCGCGGCCGGTGGCCACGTCCTCGTTTGCCGGACCGCGCGGGGCCGGTCAACCGCGCGTCGGCGCGGGCGCGTCTTTCGCGTCGCCGCGCCGGGCGCGGATGCGCGCCAATAGCTCCTCGACCGACGGCACCAGCCGCTCGGCGACCAGGCCCACGCCTTCGGCGGTGGGGTGGATGCCGTCGCCGAGATTGAGCCGGGCCGTGCCCGCCACGCCCTCCAGCAGGAAGGGATAGAGCACCGCGCCGTGCCGGCGGGCGAGGTCGGGATAGATGGCGTCGAAGGTGCGGGTGTAGCTCTCGCCCATGTTGCGTGGCGCGTACATGCCGGCGAGCAGCACCGGCAGGCCCTTGGCATCGAGGAGGGCGAGGATCGTGTCGAGCGCCTTGCGCGTCACCGCCGGGTCGATGCCGCGCAGCGCGTCATTGGCGCCGAGCGCGACGATCACCCCCTCGGTGTCGCCCGCGATCGCCCAGTCGAGCCGCTCCAGGCCGCCCGAGGCGGTGTCGCCCGACACGCCGGCATTGGCGATCACCACCTTGTGACCGCGCGCCTCAAGCCGCGCCTGGAGCTGCGCCGGCAGGGCTGCGTCCGCCGGCAGGCCGTAGCCGGCGGTCAGGCTGTCGCCCAGCGCAACGAGGCGGATCGGGCCGTCCTCGGCGCCGGCAGGGGCGGGGGTGAAGGCAAGGGCGGCCATGGCGGCGGCTCCCAGCCCGATCAGCATCGCCCGGCGCGCAAGGCCGGGCCGGCGCTGGTGGGGCGCGGCCAGCTCCCCATATTGTGCCGGCGCGGGGCGCGTGCCCGCTCGGAACCGGATCGGCATGACAAAGACCTCGAAAACGGCCAAGACCTCGAAAATGCACGCATCGACACCAGCGATCGCCCTGGCGGGGGTTGATTTGTGGCTGGGCCGGGGGGCAGCCCGGGTCCACGTGCTGAAGGACGTCGACCTCGCCATAGATCGGGGCGAGGCGGTGGGATTGGTAGGGCCGTCCGGCTCGGGCAAGTCAACCCTGCTGATGGTGATGGCCGGGCTGGAGAAGCCCGATTCGGGCCGGGTCGAGGTGGCAGGCGAGAACCTGATGGAGCTTGGCGAGGACGCGCTCGCCCGCTTCCGCGGCCGCCACATCGGCATCGTCTTCCAGTCCTTCCACCTCATCCCGACCATGACGGCGCTGGAGAACGTCGCGGTGCCGCTGGAGCTTGCCGGCATCGCCGACGCGTTCGACCGCGCCCGGCAGGAGCTCGTCACCGTCGGCCTGAGCGACCGCCTCGGCCACTATCCGGCCCAGCTCTCCGGCGGCGAGCAGCAGCGGGTCGCGCTGGCGCGGGCGCTGGCGCCCAACCCGCCGATCCTGGTCGCCGACGAGCCGACCGGCAATCTCGACGACGCCACCGGCGCGGCGATCGCCGAGCTGCTGTTCGAGCAGCAGCGCGAGCGCGGCGCCACCTTGATCGTCGTCACCCACGACGTCGCCTTGGCGCGGCGCTGCGACCGCACGGTGCGCATCCGCTCCGGCCGCATCGAGGCCGACGCCGAGGCCCGCGCCTTGGCGCCGGCATGAGCATAAGGGCATGAGCGCGTTCGTTCCGGCCGCCGGCGGCGGTTTCCAGGCTTCGCTCCAGTCCCTGCGGCTGGCGTTCCGGCTGGCGCTGCGCGAGCTGCGCGGCGGCATAAAGGGCTTTCGCATCTTCCTCGCCTGCATCGCGCTCGGCGTCACAGCCATTGCCGGCGTCGGCTCGGTGTCGAAGGCGCTCACCGACGGCATCGCCCGCGAGGGCCGTACCATTCTGGGCGCCGATGTGTCGTTCTCGCTGATCCATCGCGAGGCCAGCGCCGCCGAGCAGGCGTTCTTCGCCGAGACCGGGACGGCCGATCTCGTCGCCACCATGCGCGGCATGGCCCGCAAGGCCACCGACAGTGCCGACGGCGCCTCGACGCTGGTCGAGATGAAGGCGGTGGGCCCCACCTATCCGCGGCTCGGGGCGCTCAAGCTCGACCCGCCGCTCGCCACCGCCGACCTGCTTGTCCGCCGGGACGGCGCGTTCGGCGCCGCCGCCGATCCGGCGCTGCTGAGCCGGCTTGGCCTCAAGCCCGGCGAGCGTCTGGTGGTGGGGGCCGCGACCTTCGAGGTCCGCGCGCTGGTGGTGCAGGAGCCCGACCAGCTGGCCGGCGGCATCGGCTTCGGCCCGCGCCTGCTGATCGGCGAGGACGGCCTGCGCGCCACCGGCCTCGTGCAGCCCGGCAGCCTGGTGCGCTGGACCTACCGGCTGCTGCTGCCGCAGGCGAGCGATGCCGCGGCCCGCGCCGTGGCCGCAGCCGCGGCCGAACGATTCCCCCAGGCCGGCTGGGAGGTGCGCACCCGCGCCAACGCTTCGCCGCAGCTTGAGCGCCAGATCGAGCGCTTCACCCAGTTCCTCACCTTCGTCGGGCTGACCGCGCTGATCGTCGGCGGCGTCGGCGTGGCCGGCGCGGTGAAGAGCTACATGGACAAGAAGCGCGAGGTCATCGCCACCTTCAAGACGCTCGGCGCCACCGGCGCGCGGGTGTTCGCCATCTATCTCGCCCAGGTGCTGCTGCTCGGCGGGCTCGGCGTCGTCATCGGGCTTGGCGTCGGCGCCGGCCTGCCGTTCGTCGTCTCGGGCGCATTCGGCGCGCTGATCCCGATCCCGCTGGCGCCGGCGCTCTATCCCGGCGTGCTGGGGCTCGCCGCGCTCTACGGCCTCGTGACCGCGCTGGCCTTCGCGCTGTGGCCGCTCGGCCGCGCCCATGACGTGCCGGTGTCGGCGCTGTTCCGCGACATGGTGGCGCCGGAGCGGCGGTGGCCGCGCCGCCGCTACATCGCGCTGACCGGTGCGGCGGCGGCGGCGCTGGCCGCGCTGGCGATCCTCACCTCCGGCGACCCGACGCTGGCTGCCGTCTATGTCGGGGCGGCCGGCGCGGTGTTCCTGCTGCTGCGCCTCGTCGCCTCCGGCATCATGGCGCTGGCGCGCCGCCTGCCGCCCGTGCGCTCGACCGAGCTGCGCCTCGCGCTCGCCAACATCCACCGGCCCGGCGCGGTCACCCCCTCGGTGGTGCTGTCGTTGGGGCTCGGGCTGGCGCTGCTGGTGACGCTGGCGCAGATCGATTCGAACCTGCGCCGCCAGTTCACCGCCTCGCTGCCCGAGCGGGCGCCGAGCTTCTTCTTCGTCGACATTCCCAATGCCGAGGCCGGCCGGTTCGACGCCTTCGTGCGGGGCCTCGCCCCGGACGGCACGCTGACGCGGGTGCCGATGCTGCGCGGCCGGCTGGTGTCGCTCGGCGGCCGGCCGGTGGAGACCATCGAGGCGCCGCAGAACGTCGCCTGGGTGCTGTCGGGCGACCGCGGCATCACCTATGCCGAGACGCCGCCCGAGGGCTCGCGCGTGGTGGCCGGCGACTGGTGGCCGGCCGGCTATGCCGGCCCGCCGCTGGTGTCGATGGAAAAGCGCATCGCCGACGCGTTCGGGCTCAAGGTCGGCGACCGGATCGTCGTCAATGTGCTCGGCCGCAACATCGAGGCGACGCTGTCGAACCTGCGCGCCCTGGAGTGGGACTCGCTCGGCATCAATTTCGTCATGGTGTTCAGCCCGTCGGCCTTCCGCGGCGCGCCGCACACCCACCTCGCCACCCTCGCCCTGCCCAATGGCGGCGCGGGCGAACTTGCCGTGCTCACCCGGGTCGCCGCGGAATTCCCCACTGTCACCACGGTGCGGGTCAAGGACGCGCTGGCGGCGGTCAACGACCTCGTCGGCAATCTGATCGCCGGCATTCGCGGCGCCAGCACGGTGACGCTGATCGCCGCCGTGCTGGTGCTGGCCGGCGCGCTGGCCGCCGGCCACCGCCACCGCGTCTATGACGCGGTGATCCTCAAGACGCTGGGGGCGACGCGCGGCCGGCTGCTCAAGGCGTACGGGCTGGAATACGCCATGCTCGGCGCCGTCACCGCCACCTTCGGCGTGCTGGCCGGCTCGCTCGCCGGCTGGGCGATCGTGTCGCAGGCGATGCGGATCGCGTTCGTGTGGGACTGGGCCGGCGCGCTCGTCTCGGTGGCGGCGGCGCTGGTGCTGACGGTGGCGTTCGGCCTTATCGGCACCTGGCGGGCGCTGGGCGAGCGGCCGGCGCCGGTGCTGCGGCATCTGTGATACGGTTTCCGGCTGATCAAGCCTTCGAGCCGTCTTCCGATCGCCGAGAAATCCCTTCCAGCTCAAGGATTTTTCGGCGGGACCGTTTCCGGCATCCCGAAGGGATCGACCGGAAACCGTATGACATTTCGATCGCCGGCCCCTCAGCGGCTGGCGAAGAAATGCGGGTGGCGGGTGCGGCCCTCGACATAGCGGATGTAGTGCGCGACGTCCTCGTTCTCGCCGTGGCGGCTGACGTGGAAGAACATCTCGGTGTGGCACAGCGGGCAGGCCACCCGTGCCGCGAACAGCAGGCGGTGAACCCGCGCCCGGAAACTGTTGCGGCACTCGGGGCAGCGCACGCGCACCATGAGGTTGTCGATCGGGTCGTGCATGAGGAGGGTCTCCGGCCCCATTCCGCCGCCAGTGTGAAACCCGATCCTTGATGGACCGTTTGCCCGATCGGTCGAATTGGACGGCCGGTTCCGCGCCGGTCTCGTGTTGGTACCTTGCCGGCAATTGGATGCGCGCGGACCGGTCCGGCCTTGCAGCGGCGCAAAAGATGCTTAACTCTGTTCGAGCGGCCCGGTGCCGCACGGGCAGATTGGGGGCGGCGCGCGATGGCCTGCCCTTGTACCGTACCGATGGCCCGCCTATCTACCCGGCAAGCCGGGGGGCGAGCACGGTTTGAGTGATCTCCGGCAGGGAAAGCACGAGGATTACGATGGCACAGTTTGATCGGAACGCTGCAGCGCCGTTCGGCAGAACGGTTCCGCGCGCCGAGGCCGCTGCGGTCGACGCCGGCCTGCGCGCCTACATGCTCAGCATCTACAATTACATGATGCTCGGGCTCGCAATCACGGGCTTCGCCGCGCTCGGCACCTACATGCTCTCGGTGACGGACGATCCCGCCAGTGCGGCTGTGCGCCTGCGCGAAGGGCTGATGCTCACCGCATTCGGCCAGTGGGTGTTCATCAGCCCGCTGAAGTACGTCATCATGCTCGCGCCGCTCGGCGTCGTGTTCCTGCTCGGCGCCCGCATCAATTCGATGAGCCCGCAGGCGGCCCAGATCACCTTCTGGGTGTTCGCCGGCCTGATGGGCCTGTCGCTCGCCTCGATCTTCCTGGTCTACACGCACACCTCGATCGTGCGGGTGTTCTTCATCACCGCCGCGTCGTTCGGTGCGCTGTCGCTTTACGGCTACACGACCAAGAAAGACCTGTCGGGCATGGCCTCGTTCCTGATCATGGGCCTGTTCGGCCTGGTGATCGCCTCGCTGGTCAACCTGTTCCTGGCCTCGTCCGCCCTGCAGTTCGCCGTGTCGGTGATCGGCGTGCTGGTGTTCGCCGGCCTCACCGCCTGGGACACCCAGCGCCTGAAGACCGAGTATCTCTATGGCGGCATGGACGGCGTCACCCAGGAGAAGACCGCGATCCTCGGCGCGCTGTCGCTCTATCTGAACTTCATCAACCTGTTCACCATGCTGCTCAGCCTGTTCGGCAATCGCGAGTGATCGCGGCCGCCTGACCCGGCACGACCGAAATCTGACAAGACCGAAGGCCCCGGCATCCGCCGGGGCCTTTTGGTTTTCGGGGCGCCTTTGGCTTGCGGGACGATGCGGGTCCCGCGGCCGCGAAAATCGGCGTATGGACGCGGACCATGTCCATCGCCTTCGAGATCCGCCCCGCCGCGGCGGACGACTTCGCGGCCATCGCCGCCATCTATGCCGAGGCCGTGCGCGCCGGCACCGCCTCGTTCGAGCTCGACCCGCCGGACGTGGCCGAGATGGCCCGCCGCTTCGAAGCGGTCACCGCGTTCGGCGGGCCGTATCTGGTGGCGATGGGCGCGGACGGCGTGCTCGGCTACGCCTATGCCGGCGCCTACCGCACCCGGCCGGCCTATCGCTTCACGGTGGAGGATTCGATCTATCTCGATGCGCGCGCCCGCGGGCGAGGCCTCGGCCGGGCGCTGCTCGGCCGGCTGATCGCGACATGCACCGAGCGCGGCTTCCGCCAGATGGTGGCGGTGATCGGCGATCAGGCCAACGCGGCCTCGATCGGCCTGCATGCCGCGCTGGGATTTCGCATGGTCGGCTCGCTGGTGTCGACCGGCTGGAAGCACGGCCGCTGGCTCGACACGGTGCTGATGCAGCGCCCGCTCGGCCCGGGCGACGGCGTGCCGCCGCCCGGGCGGTGATCGGTTACCCCGCCACCAGCCGCACCGGCTTGTCGAGAACCCGCAGCACCCGGTCGAGGTCGGCGCCGCGCTTCAGGATCAGCCCGGTGGCCGACACCACGCTGTAGGCGCCCTGCTTGCGGGCGAAGCGGGGGATCTTCTCGATGCGGTAGAGCGCCACGTCGGCGGTACGCCGGAACACCGAGAACACCGCCCGGTCCTTCAGGAAATCGATGGCGTAGTCGCGCCACTCGCCGTCGGCGACCTTGCGGCCATAGAGGTTCAGGATGCTGTCGAGCTCGCGCCGGTCGAAGGTCACCCAGGGCGCCAGCGCCGCCACCGATCCGTTCGCGGAGGGCGCCGCGGTCCATTCGACCAAAGCGCCTCCGCGGTCCCCGCTGGGCTCGATATCGCTCAAGCGCGCCTCCTCGAAAATCGTTACCGATCTGTCATGATCGCCGGAATCCTGCCTTGTTCAAGCAGAAATGGCACCGCCCGGCCGGAACTACGTGCACGGCCGCAGCTTGGTCGCAGCCGGCGCGACTTTTGCGCGGGCATTTTCTTGCGAACGCTTGGAACAAGGATGGGGGTCAGGACTTATCACCACGAGGGCCGGCCAGCGCGGCGCCCCGGTAAACCCCAGCCCCCCAGCCCCCTGGGGTGCAGTGCGGCCGGCCCCGCTTTTTTCGCCGTTGCGTCTCCGCCGGCGTCCAATCCCCAAAAAATCCGGATGAAGGCAGGGCGTCGGTGACACGGTCGTCGCCGACGAATCGCGGCGGCGTCAGCGCAGCGGCATGATTCCGGCCCCGAACACCGGCCCGAGACGTCCCTCCGCCGCATCCTGCACCAGCACCACCAGAAGGTCGCACTCGTTGGCGGTGAGGGCGGACAGGTCGGCCGCGACCTCGATCGGCTGCCCGGTCCAGGCGGCGAGACGGCGGATATGCCGCACCACATTGCGATAGGCGACGGTGTGACCGGCGTTCTCGCCGCGGCTGATCTCGACCGCGGCCGTCCGCTGCACGCCAAGCACCCACACCTCGCCGCTGCGGGCCACCCCGTTGCTGCCGCCGACCGACACCTTGATCTGGCCATCCTTCACCGCCGCCGACACCGGCACCGGCGTGTGGATCCTGGCGGCCTGGAGAGCGCGCTCGATGGCGGCGCGATCCTGGCCCGGCACCGACTCGCGGCCATTGACCACCACCTGCGGGGTGAACAGCCGCCGGTCGCCGCGCGTCTCGGCATAGGCGCGCTGGCGGGCGGCGTGGGCGGGAAGCGCCAGCGTGTCTTTCCAGCCGAGATAGTCCCAGTAGTCGACCGCCAGCGACAGGGCGATCACGCCCGGCCGGTCGGCGAGTTGGCCGATGAACGTGTCGGCCGGCGGGCAGGACGAGCAGCCCTGGCTGGTGAACAGCTCGACGACGCGGGGGCCCTCCGCCGCGATGGCGGCCGGTGGTCCGGAGATTGTCGTCGCCGCGATCAAAGCGAGGAGGAAGCGGAGGCGCTCTATCATCGTCCGCCTGCATAGACCCCGGGCCGGTCACGGGGGAGTCACGTCGGTGTGAGGCGCCGGCACGATTGCGTGTGGCCGGTTCCGAGTGGCGCGCCCGTGATCGGGGAGGCCGGACCGCCCGCCGCGGGCTTCGGGGCTCGACGCCGGCCGGCGGGGGCCCGCCGCCGCTTTCGGATCGGGCCGCGGCCCCCCGGCCAACCGGGGGGGCGGGGGGGGGGGTGGGGCCGCGGGGGGCGCCCCCCCCGCCGCGGGGGGCGGGGCCCCGCGTTAGCCCCGCGGGCGCGCCCCCCCGTGTT
>NZ_VWPL01000013.1 GCF_008630065.1 Blastochloris sulfoviridis | reverse complement strand
CGGCCCACGCCCGCCGCCGCGCGCGCCACCAACCGAGGCCCGCCGCATAAGCACAATCCGTGCCGGACAGCCGTGGGCCTCGTCCCGGCCATCCACGTCTTTGCGTCCACGGAAAATCCCGATCGGCCGACCAGTTAGAGCGTCCGCCGTTCTGATTGAACCATGCGGGCGCTCTAAGTCTTTGAACTGTCGCATTCTCTTTCGCAAAACCGGTACCCACTTTTGCGGAGAATGCTCTAACGCCTCACCGCCGCGTCGGGCGGAAATAGCTCTTGGGCGAGCCGCAGTCCGGGCAGCGCCAGTCGTCCGGCAGATCCTCGAAGGCGATGCCGGGCGGCAGCGGATGGCCGGGATTGGCCAGATTGACCGGATCGCCCGTCGCCGGGTCGTAGATATAGGGCTCGCAATCGGCGTTGGTGCACACCCAGCGCTGCCGCGCGTCCGCCGCCCGCGTGGGGGCGAGGCCCGCGCCGAGGAGGCCGAGCGGGGCGGCCAGCGCCGCAAGCGCCAGCGCGCCGGCACGGCGCAGAAAGGAACGACGGGTCGAATCTGTTTCGGGGCCGGTCATCGGGCGCGAGGCGGCGTGATGATCGGCCATTCTATCTGCCGCCTCATGACAGCGAGGTGTCGACCCCGTGGACGTGGTTAAAAAGCGTGGACCGCCGCCGGCCGGTCAGCCGCCCGCCGGAAAATACCGCTCCATCATCCGGTCCCGATAGGCCACCAGATTGGCGTGGCGCTCGATGGCGGCGCGGGTGGGCGACTCGAAGATCGGGCACAGGATGGCGATCAGCATGCCGGCGACGGCCGCATCGGCGCCGCAAGGCGCGTTGCCCATCAGGAACGGCTTGTCGCCGAGGATGGCGGCGAGCGAGTCCACCACCCGGCCGGTAAGCTCGGCCACCTCGGCGCGCGAATGCCGGCCGAAGCCCTGGCCCTTCAGAACGCCCCGGATCTTGCTCTTGATGAGGAGCATGGCGAGCTGGCGCAGCGGCGGCGGGATCCGCTTGAAGAAGGTCTTGGGGCCGTTGGTGAAATTCGCCTCGTCCATCCACCGGTCGTGGACCAGCGCCCAATAGAGCTGGTCCTCGATCATCTTCTCCGCCGCCCAGGCGATGCCGCGCTGCTCGGCGTCGAGCCCGGCGTCGAAATTGAAGCCGTACTTTTTCTCGATATGGAAGCGGATGAAGGTGGAATCCGGGATCCGCGTGCCGTCATCCTCGATATAGGGCAGCTTGCCCTTGGGCGCGCGCATCATGCCCGAGGTGTCGATGCGGTAGGGCAGGCCGGCGAACTTCAGCAGCAGCTCGGCCTTGAGCACGAACGGGCTGGGGTCCGGCAGGCCGAAGGCGGGACCGAAGCCATAGAGCGTGATCATCGGGGCCTCTTATGGGGTCAGGGGCTGGGGACGACGAGAGCTTGGGTGGGATCGGCGCCGCCGGGCGAAAGGCCGCTGGCATGGCGGGCCAGGGCGGCGGGATAGATGACGTGTTCCTGCGCCAGCACCCGCGCGGCCAGCGTGTCGGGCGTGTCGTTTGGCAGCACCGGCACCGCGGCCTGGGCCAGGATCGGCCCCGAATCGACCTCCGGCACCACCAGATGCACGGTGCAGCCGTGGATCTTCACTCCGGCGTCGAGCGCCCGCTCGTGGGTGTCGAGGCCGGGGAAGGCGGGCAGCAGCGCCGGGTGGATGTTCAGCATCCGTCCCTGCCAGCGCTCGACGAAGGCCGGCGTCAGCACCCGCATGAAGCCGGCGAGGCACACCAACTCGATGCCGGCATCCTCAAGCTCGGCCTGCAGCACGGCCTCGAACGCCGCCCGGTCCTTGCCGAAGGGGCGGCTTTCCACCACCGCTGTCCGGATGCCGGCCTCGGCCGCCAGCGCGAGCCCGCCGGCCCCGGCCTTGTTGGCGATGACGAGCGCAATCTCGGCCGGGAAGCCGGGCGCCGCAGCCGCCGCGATCAGCGCCGCCATGTTGCTGCCGCGGCCGGAGATCAGCACCGCGGTTTTGACGCGCGCCATGGTCAGACGAGATCCAGCCGGCCGGAATAGGCGACGCGGCAGCCGTCCGGCGGCACCGCCACCACCTCGCCGAGAACCGACACCCGCTCGCCCTCGGCGGTCAGCACCTCGGTGACCCGCTTGGCATCGGCCGCGGCGACGATCGCCACCATCCCGATGCCGCAGTTGAAGGTGCGCAGCAGCTCGGCCTCGGCCACGCCGCCGGCCGAGGCCAGCCACCGGAACACCGGCAGCAGCGGCACGGCGGCAAGGTCGATGCGCACGCCCAGGCCATCGGGCAGCGAGCGTGGAATGTTCTCGGTGAAGCCGCCGCCGGTGATGTGGGCCAGCGCCTTGACGGCGGTGGTGGCGCGGATCGCGGCGAGCAGGCTCTTCACATAGATGCGGGTGGGCTCAAGCAGGGCCTGCCCGAGCGGGATATCGGGGGCGAAGGGGGCCAGCGCGTCCCAGCCGAAGCCGGCGTCGCGGACGATCCGCCGCACCAGCGAATAGCCGTTGGAGTGCACGCCCGAGGCGGCAAGCCCCAGCACCACGTCGCCGGCCGCGACGTCGCCGCGCGGCAGGAGCTGGCCGCGCTCGGCGGCGCCGACCGCGAAGCCGGCGAGGTCGAAGTCGCCGCCCGAATAGACGCCCGGCATCTCGGCGGTCTCGCCGCCGATCAGCGCGCAGCCGGCGATCCGGCAGCCCTGGGCGATGCCGCCGACGATCTCGGCGCCCTGCACCGGATCGAGCCGGCCGGTCGCGAAATAATCGAGGAAGAACAAGGGCTCGGCGCCCTGGACCACGAGGTCGTTGACGCACATGGCGACGAGGTCGATGCCGATGGTGGCAAGCCGGCCGGTCTCGGCGGCGATCTTGACCTTGGTGCCGACGCCGTCGGTGGTCGAGACCAGGATGGGATCGGTGAAGCCGGCGGCCTTGAGGTCGAACGCCGCGCCGAACCCGCCGATCTCGGCATCCGCGCCGCGCCGGCGGGTGGCGCGCACCTGCGGCTTGATCAGCTGCACGAGCCGGTTGCCGGCGTCGATGTCGACGCCCGCGTCCGCATAGGTCAGGCCGCTTCCGGTGTCGCGTCTCAGGCTCATGTCGCCCTCCCGGCAGGGGGGTTAAGGCCAAACGGGGCGTCGTGCAATGGCGGGATGCGAGGCCGAAGCCTTCCCAAAGCCTATCCGACGCCTTCCCAAGCGGGGCGGGGACCTGTATCAACCGGGTGGGTCGTCCGCCGTTGCGGGGGTCTGGCGTGAGCATCCCCAATCTGATCACCATCGGCCGGATTTTGCTGGTTCCGGCGGTCGTCTGGGCCATTTTCGCGCAGGAACTGCACTTGGCCTTCGTGCTGTTCGTCATCGCCGGCGTGTCCGACGCGGTGGACGGCTTTCTCGCCAAGCGCTTCGGCATGGCCACCGAGCTTGGCGCCTATCTCGACCCGCTGGCCGACAAGGCGCTGCTGGTCAGCATCTACCTGACCCTGGCCATTCAAGGGAACATCCCGCTGTGGATCGCCATCCTGGTGGTCTCCCGCGACATCATGATCGTCGGCGCCATCGTGCTGTCGGGCGTGCTGGAGAACCCGGTCACCATTCGCCCGCTGCTGGTATCGAAGCTCAACACCGCCGCCCAGATCATTTTCGCGGCCCTGGTGCTGGGTTCGCTGGGATTCAACCTGTCGCTGGAGCCGGTGGTGGCGGCGGCGATGTACATCACGGCTGCCTTGACGGCGGTTTCGGCCGGCGCTTATCTCGCTGAATGGACACGCCATATGGCGAGCTGAGGATCGGCGCTCGATGGCGGACGGGCCGATGACTCTCCAGAAGCAGGTGACGTTCTGGCTCGCCACGCTGGCCGTCTTCATCCTCATTCTGTGGCTGCTGCGCGGCATGCTGCTACCGTTCGTGGCAGGCATGGCGCTGGCCTATTTCCTCGATCCCATCGCCGACCGGCTGGAGCGCCTGGGGCTCGGCCGCCTTCTGGCGACGCTGCTCATCGTCGGCGTATTCCTGCTGGGCTTTGTGCTGAGCGTCATCCTGCTGGCACCGCTTCTGACCAGCCAGCTCACCGCCTTCATCCAGGGCGTGCCGAGCTATGTGATGTCCCTGCAGCAGCTTCTGACCGACGAGAACCGGGAGTGGTTGGCGCCGATGCTGGGCGAGTGGCTGCCGGACGTCCAGAAATCGCTGTCCGAGCTGGTGACGCAAGGGGCGGGCTGGCTTCTCACCTCGCTGCAGGGGCTGTGGTCCGGCGGCACCGCGCTCGTCTCGGTGCTCTCGCTGATCGTGGTGACGCCGATCGTCGCCTTCTATCTGCTCTACGACTGGGAGCGGATGATCCGCGCCATCGATAGCTGGCTGCCGCTGAAGTATCGAAATACCGTCCGCGAACTGGCCCACGAGATGGACACGGCGATCGCCGGCTTCGTGCGCGGGCAGGCTGGCGTGTGCCTGATTTTGGCGTCCTATTACGCCGTCGGCCTGATCACGGTCGGCCTGAACTTCGGCCTGCTGATCGGCTCGATGGCCGGGCTGTTCTCCTTCATCCCCTATGTCGGCTCGCTCGCCGGCTTCCTCACCGCCACCGGCGTGGCGTTCGTGCAGTTCTGGCCGGACTGGCACTGGGTGCTCGCGGTGATGGCGGTGTTCGGAGTCGGCCAGATCCTGGAAGGCTACATCCTGGCCCCCAATCTGGTCGGCCACAGCGTCGGCCTGCATCCGGTCTGGCTGATGTTCGCCCTGTTCGCCTTCGGTTATCTGTTTGGTTTCGTGGGTCTTCTGCTGGCGGTGCCGCTGGCGGCGGCCACCGGCGTGTTGACGCGCTTCGCGCTCAGGCGCTACCTCGCCAGCCCCTTCTACACCGGCGTGCCGCGCACCGGCCCGGATGCCGATTGAACGCCATCATGCCGCTTGCCGCGCCTCACCAGCTCGTCCTCGATTTCGGGCAGCCGCCGAGCTTCGTCCGCGAGGATTTCGTCTCGGCTCCCTGCAATGCCGACGCGCTGGCGCTGATCGAGCGCTGGCCGCACTGGCCGGACCGGGCAGTGGCGCTCGTCGGGCCCGAGGGCTCCGGCAAGAGCCATCTCGCCGCCATCTGGGCCGTCCGCGCCGGCGCGAAGCGGGTGCTGGCCGAGGCCCTGCAGGGGGCCGACCTCGGCGCGCTCCTGGCTGCCGGTGCGCTGGTGGTGGAGGATCTGGACCCGGCGAGCATCGACCAGACAGTGCTGTTTCATCTGCTGAATCTGGTCCGCGAGCAGGGGGCTTGGCTGCTGCTGACGGGCCGCGAGGCTCCGGCGAGCGGGTTCACCCTGCCCGATCTCGTCTCGCGCCTCAGGGCGCTGCCGGTGGCGAGGCTGGCGCCGGCGGACGATGCGCTGCTGCATGCCATGGCGTTCAAGCTGTTCGCCGACCGCGGCATCGACGCCGACGCCGGCCTCGTGCGGTATCTTGTCACCAGAATCGAGCGCACTGCGGCGGCGTTGACGCGCACTGTGGCGGCGTTGGACTGCGCTGCGCTGGCGTTGCGGCGCCCTGTGACGCGCGCGCTCGCCGCCCAGCTTCTGCCACAGGCCGGGATGGCTCAGGCCACGATGTCCCAAGCGCAGGATCGCGAGGTTCAGGCCTCCGAGGCTCAAGTGCCGCAGCCTCCCCCGCCGCGGGTGCGCGCCGGCGGGTGAGCGGTCTGCTATAGAACGGCACGGCAGGTTCGCGATTTTGTCATGCGTTCGTAATAGTCAGACTGCCGGACCCCGTTTCGGAGACCCTCATGGCCAAAGACGTTCGCGCTCGCGCCCCCGCCGAGCCTGTCGCCGCGCCGCCGCCGGCCAAGCCTGAAGCCGTAAGACCGGAGACCGCCAGATCCGAGACCGCCAAACCCGAAACGGGCAAAACCGAGGCCGGCAAAACCGAGGTAGGCAAGCCTGAAAGGAACAGGCCGGACGGAGCGGCCAAGGCAGACGGGGCGGCCAGATCCGAGGGTTCCAAGGCTGACAAGCAAAGTCCGGACAAGGCAAATCCCGAGAAGACGAAGCTGGAGGCGGGCGCGGATCTGGCCGGGCAGCCCGAGCGCTTCATCAATCGCGAACTATCCTGGCTGGATTTCAACAGCCGCGTCCTGGCCGAGAGCGAGAACGCCCACCACCCGCTGCTGGAGCGGCTGCGCTTCCTGTCGATCTCGGCCAACAATCTCGACGAGTTCTTCATGGTGCGGGTCGCCGGCCTCAAGGGCCAGGAGCGCGCCGGCATCACCTCGCGCAGCCCGGACGGCCTGACGCCGCAGGAGCAGCTCGACCGAATCGCGGTCGAGGTGGTGCGACTGTCTTCCGAGCAGCAGCGCCGGTGGCGCGCGCTTCGGCTGGAGCTCGAGCAGGAGAGCGTCGTCCTGGTCGACAGCGAGACGATGACCAAGGCCGAGCGCACGTGGCTGGAGGACTATTTCCTGCGCCACATCTTCCCGGTGCTGACGCCGCTGGCCATCGACCCGGCGCATCCGTTCCCGTTCATTCCCAATCTCGGCTACTCGCTGGCGCTGCAGCTCGTGGCCGCCGACGGCTCGAAGCCGCTGACCGCGCTGATCCGCGCGCCGATCAAGATCGATCGCTTCATCCGCATGCCCGACCTCGGCGAGGCCGGCGTGGTGCGCTTCATCTCGCTGGAGCAGGTGATGGGCCTGTTCATCGGCCGCCTGTTCCCGGGCTACACTGTGAAGGGGCAGGGCGCCTTCCGGGTGATCCGCGACAGCGACCTCGAAGTGGAGGAAGAGGCCGAGGATCTCGTCCGTCTGTTCGAGACCGCGCTCAAGCAGCGCCGCCGCGGCTCGGTGATCCGCCTGGAGATCGAGGCGACGATGCCCAAGCCGTTGCGCAGCTTCATCCAGCGCGCGCTCGGCGTCGCCGACGACGAGATGTTCCTGGTCGACGGCATTCTCGCGCTCACCGACCTGTCGCAGATCGTCGCGCTCGACAAGCCCGCGCTGAAATTCCCGCCGTTCAACGCGCGTTTTCCCGAGCGCATCCGCGACCATGGCGGCGACTGCTTCGCCGCCATCCGCCAGAAGGATCTCATCGTCCACCACCCGTATGAATCCTTCGACGTCGTCGTGCAGTTCCTCAACCAGGCGGTGGCCGATCCCAATGTGGTGGCGATCAAGCAGACGCTCTACCGCACCTCGGCCAACAGCCCCATCGTCAAGGCGCTGGCGGAAGCGGCGGAAGCCGGCAAGTCGGTCACCGCGCTGGTGGAACTCAAGGCTCGCTTCGACGAGGAGGCCAATATCCGCTGGGCGCGCGACCTTGAGCGCGCCGGCGTGCAGGTGGTGTTCGGCTTCATCGAGCTGAAGACCCACGCCAAGCTGTCGATGGTGGTACGCCGCGAGACCGGCTCGCTGGTGTCCTACTGCCACGTCGGCACCGGCAACTATCATCCGATCACCGCGCGCATCTACACCGACCTGTCGTTCTTCACCGCCGATCCGATGATCGCGCGCGACGTGGCGCGCATCTTCAATTTCGTCACCGGCTACGCCGAGCCGCAGGAATTGGAGCGCATGTCGGTCTCGCCGGTGACGCTGAAAAAGAAGATTCTCGACCACATCGCCCAGGAGATGGCCCACGCCAAGGCCGGCCGGCCGGCGGCGATCTGGGGCAAGATGAACGCGCTGGTCGATCCCGAGGTGATCGACGCGCTCTATGCCGCAAGCTCGGCCGGCGTACCGGTGGACCTGATCGTGCGCGGCATCTGCTGCCTGCGCCCCGGCGTGCCCGGTCTGTCGGAGAACATCCGCGTCAAGTCGATCATCGGCCGCTTCCTGGAGCACAGCCGCATCTATTGTTTCGGCAATGGCCACGGTTTGCCGCACCCCAAGGCGGCGGTCTATATCTCCTCGGCCGACCTGATGCCGCGCAATCTCGATCGGCGGGTCGAGGCGTTGTGTCCGATTCTCAACCCGACCGTGCACGAACAAGTGCTCGACCAGATCATGGTTGCCAATCTTATGGACAACGAACAGAGCTGGCGGGTCTTGCCGGATGGCGGGTCCGAACGCATCATCCGCCCGGCGGACGAGGAGCCGTTCAACGCCCATCGCTACTTCATGACCAACCCGAGTCTGTCCGGCCGTGGAAAGTCCCTCGAAGCAACCGCGCCCCGAAACCTCCCCCGGCGAATCGCGCGAAGCTGACGTGCTCATCACCCACGAGGTGGCTTGCGGCCGGCTCTCGCTCGGTCCGCCGGTCGCGGTCATCGACATCGGCTCGAATTCGGTTCGCCTCGTGGTCTATGAGGCGATCTCGCGTTCGCCGACGCCGATGTTCAACGAGAAGGCGCTGTGCGGCCTCGGCCGCAACGTGGCGACCACCGGCCGGCTCGATTTCGATGCCGTCGAGAAGGCGCTGGCGGCGCTGAAGCGCTTCCGCGCGCTGTGCGACGTGCTGCGGGTCGAGCAGGTCCATGTGCTGGCCACCGCCGCCGCGCGCGACGCCGCCAACGGCCAGGAATTCATCGAGCGCGCCCGCGAGATTTGCCGCACCGACATCGAACTGCTCTCCGGCAAGCGCGAGGCCAAGCTCGCTGCGCTCGGCGTCATCGCCGGCACCTACCGGCCGAGCGGCGTGGTCGGCGATCTCGGCGGCGGCTCGCTGGAATTCGCCGACATCCACGGCCACAAGGTCGGCACCGGCGTCACCTTGCCGCTCGGCGGGCTGGCGCTGCAGGACGTCTCCGCCAAGTCGCTCAAGAAGGCCGAGCGCATCGTGCGCGACGCCCTCGCCGGCATCACCCAGCTTGAGGCGTTGCCGGGCCGCACCTTCTACGCGGTTGGCGGCACCTGGCGCTCGCTCGCCAAGCTGCACATGTCGCAGCGTGGCTATCCGTTGCATGTGATGCACGGCTACACCTTGCCGGTGCGGGAGGCGCTGGAATTCTGTCGCCTCGTGCAGCGCGTCGACGCCTCGACGCTGTCGAAGATCGAGGTGGTGTCGGACGCCCGCCGCGCACTGCTCGCCTATGGCGCGTTGGTGCTGGAGCACATCATCCGCGTCGGCAAGCCGGCCGAGGTCACCGTCTCGGCGCTCGGCGTGCGCGAGGGCCTGCTGTTCTCGCTGCTGCCGGAGGCCGAGCAGCATCGCGACCCGCTGCTGGTGGCGGCCGGGGATCTCAACGCGCTGCGCTCGCGCTCGCCGCGCCACGGCTATGAGCTCGCCGAATGGTCGGACCGCTTCATGGCCTCGACCGGGATCGATGAGAGTGCCGAGGAGACGCGCCTGCGGCGCGCCGCCTGCCTGCTCGCCGATATCGGCTGGCGCGCCCACCCCGATTATCGCGGCGAGCAGTCGCTCAACATCATCGCCCATGCCGCCTTCGTCGGCCTCGATCATACGGCGCGGGCGTTCATGGCGCTGGCGGTGTATTTCCGTCACGCCGGCCTGTCGGAGGATGCGCTGTCGCCGGCGCTGCGCGAGCTCGCCTCGCCGGGCATGCTTGACCATGCCCGCATCCTTGGCGCCACCATGCGGGTGGGCTACCTCGTCTCCGCCGCCATGCCGGGCATCCTGCCGCGCGCGCCGCTGGAGGTGGTCCAGGGCAAGCTGGTGCTGCGGCTCGAAGGCGACCTCGCCGACCTTGCCGGCGAGCGGCTGATGGGCCGGCTGCGCACCCTGGCCAAGCTGATCGGCCGCGAGCCGGTGATCGCCGCGGGGTGAGCGACGGCGCGGCGCACGGCACGCGACTTGTCTTGTATTCATTATTGATTATCTTGAGTACGAGAATATTCAAAGAGGTGCTGCGATGTCCCGCACCATGACCATGACGGTCCGGCTGAGCGGAGCGCTCAGCGATTTCGTCACCGCCAATGTCGGCGAGACTGGGTCATACGAAAACGTCAGCGAGTACATTCGGGACCTCATCCGCCGCGACAAGGAGCGGGCGGAGAAAGAGGCGTTCGACCGGCTGAAGGCGGAATTGACGCGGGCTTTCACGGCGCCCGAGTCGTCGTACCAGCCGCTGACGGCAGCCGAGGTCATCGCGCGCAACAAGGTGTAGCGCCCTGATGGCTGCGATCCGCATCCAGGAGGCGGCATCGCACCGCCTGGATGACATCTACCGCTACACGCGCGACCGATGGGGCACCGAGCAGGCTGAGCGCTACATTACCGGTCTGTTCGAAGCCTTCGGCAAGATCGAAACGCACGAAGTGGTGTCACGCCCGGTGCCGGCCGAATTCGGCGTCGAGGGCTACGTTTTCCGTTACGAACGGCATTTCGTCTATTGGCGGAAGCTCAGCAATGGCGACATCGGCATCGTGACGATCCTGCACGAGCGCATGCACCAGATCGACCGCTTCCGCGAAGACTTCGGGCTGTGACGCTGTGTATCGGCACTATTTTGCCGAGCGACGATCATCCTTCGTCGGGCCTCGTCGTCCCGGGCGAGCAACGCGAGACCCGGGATCGTCATCCGGAGAAGACACCTCTTCCTGATGACGGCCCCGGCTCCTCGCTGCGCTCGGTCCGGGGCGACGACTGATTGTAACGCCGCGCATCGGCACTATTTTGCCGAGCGACGATCATCCTTCGTCGGGCCTCGTCGTCCCGGGCGAGCAACGCGAGACCCGGGATCGTCATCCGGAGAAGGCACCTCTTCCTGATGACGGCCCCGGCTCCTCGCTGCGCTCGGTCCGGGGCGACGACTGATTGTAACGCCGCGCATCGGCACTATTTTGCCGAGCGACGATCATCCTTCGTCGGGCCTCGTCGTCCCGGGCGAGCAACGCGAGACCCGGGATCGTCATCCGGAGAAGACACCTCTTCCTGATGACGGCCCCGGCTCCTCGCTGCGCTCGGTCCGGGGCGACAGGCGGCTGCCGGGAAAATTCCGTCAAATATCCAGCAAATCCTCGTCGGCGAAGCGGGCGCGTTCGGAAATGAAGGCGAAGCGCGCCTCCGGCTTGTTGCCCATCAGCTCCTCGATGGTGGCGGCGGTCTCGGCGCGGCGCGCGTCCTCCACCGTCACCCGCAGCAGGGTGCGCCGGCGCGGGTCCATGGTGGTTTCCTTGAGCTGCGCCGGCATCATCTCGCCCAGGCCCTTGAACCGGCTGATCTCGACCTTCGAGCCGGCCCGGAACTCGGTTTTCAGCAGCCGGTCCTTGTGGCCGTCGTCGCGGGCATAGACGATCTTGCCGCCGTGCGAGAGCCGGTAGAGCGGCGGCACCGCCAGGAACAGGTGGCCGCGCTCGATGAGAAGCGGCATCTGCCGGAAGAAGAAGGTGATCAGCAGCGAGGCGATGTGGGCGCCGTCGACATCGGCGTCGGTCATCACGATCACCCGCTCGTAGCGCAGATCCTGGTCGCGATAGGCGGTGCCGGTGCCGCAGCCGAGCGCCTGGATGAGGTCGGCGATCTGCTGGTTCTGAGCGAGCTTGTCGCGCCCGGCCGAGGCGACGTTGAGGATCTTGCCGCGCAGCGGCAGGACCGCCTGGGTCTGGCGATCGCGCGCCTGCTTGGCCGAGCCGCCGGCCGAGTCGCCCTCGACGATGAAGAGTTCCGAGCCCGCCGCCTGGGCGTTGGAGCAGTCGGCGAGCTTGCCGGGCAGCCGGAGCTTTCGTACCGCGCTCTTGCGCGCGACGTCCTTTTCCTGGCGGCGGCGCAGCCGCTCCTCGGCGCGCTCCACCACCCAGTCGAGCAGCTTGGAGGCCTGGTTCGGGTTGCCGGCGAGCCAGTGGTCGAAGGCGTCGCGCACCGCGCTCTCGACCAGCCGCGAGGCCTCGGTGGTGGCGAGCTTGTCCTTGGTCTGGCCCTGGAATTCCGGCTCGCGGATGAACACGCTGAGCATGGCGGCGCAGCCGGCGGTGACGTCCTCGGCGGTGATGGCGCTGGCGCGCTTGGCCTGGTTCATGCGCTCGGCATGGTCCTTCAGGCCGCGGGTCAGCGCCGAGCGCAGGCCGGATTCGTGGGTGCCGCCGTCCGCGGTGGGGATGGTGTTGCAGTAGGAGGAGACGAAGCCGTCATCGTCGGCGATCCAAGCCACCGCCCATTCGACCGCGCCGTTGACGCCGCCGCTCTTGGTCTTGCCGGCGAAAATCTCGGGGTGCACCAGCGCCTTGCCGTCGATGGCGGCGGCCAGATACTCCTTGAGCCCGCCGGGGAAGTGAAACGTGTCCTTCTCCGGCACACCCTCGACGCCCTCCAGCAGCGCCTTGTCGCACGACCAGCGGATCTCGACGCCGCCGAAGAGGTATGCCTTCGAGCGCGCCATCTTGAACACGCGCTGCGGCCTGAATGCCACGCCCTTGCCGAAGATCTGCGCATCCGGCTTGAAGCGCACGCGGGTGCCGCGGCGGTTGACCACCCGGCCGACCTCCTCCAGCGGGCCCTGCGGCACGCCGCGGCTGTAGATCTGGCGGTAGAGCATCTGGCCGCGCGCCACCTCGACTTCGAGATGCTCGGACAGCGCATTGACCACCGACACGCCGACGCCGTGCAGACCGCCCGAGGTCTCGTACACCTTGGAGTCGAACTTGCCGCCGGCGTGCAGCGTGCAGAGAATCACCTCCAGCGCCGACTTGCCGGGGAACTTCGGGTGGTCCTCCACCGGGATGCCGCGGCCATTGTCGGCGACGGTGAGAAAGCCGTCGGCGCCAAGCTCCACCTCGATGAAGCTGGCATGGCCGGCCACCGCCTCGTCCATGGCGTTGTCGATCACCTCGGCGAACAGATGGTGCAGCGCCTTCTCGTCGGTGCCGCCGATATACATGCCGGGCCGACGGCGCACCGGCTCCAGCCCCTCCAGCACCTCGATATGCTGGGCGCCATAGCCGGCCTCGGCGGAGGCCAAGGCCCGCGCCGCCGAGCGGGCGCTGGCGGCCTTATCCGTCGTCTTTTCGGCAGACTTGGTTTCGGCAGACTTCATGTCGGCAGACTTGGTCTCGGCAGACTTGGCCTTGGCCTGCTCGGCGTCGCCGAACAGATCCTGTGCCTGTCCGCTCTTGGCTTTGCTCATCAATCCTGTCCGGTTCGGTCGCGATTCGTTCAGGCTGGATGATGCCAGATTGGGGCGACACAGGGGACGACATGCCGGCCGAGGCTGACGCGCGCCTGCCGACCGGCTAGAGTTGTACCATGAGCCCCGCCCGCCGCCCCACCGACAACGCCGTCTTCGGCCCGCTGACCGGCGGCTCGCCCGAGCCGACCTATGGCGGCGTGCTGTCCTTCATGCGCCGCCGCTACAGCCGCCAGATCCAGGGCGTCGACGTCGTGGTGTGGGGGGTGCCGTTCGACGCCGCCACCTCCAACCGGCCGGGGGCGCGCTTCGGGCCGCAGGCGATCCGCCGCGCCTCGGCGATCCTCGACGGCGATCCGCAATATCCGTTCGGCCTCGACCCCTTTGAGCGGCTGACCGTGGTCGATTGGGGCGACTGCGCGCTCGATTACGGCCGCCCGGCATCCGCCACCGAGGAGATCGCCGCCCAGGCCGGCGAGATTCTCGCCTCCGGTGCCCAGCTTGTCACGCTCGGCGGCGACCATTCGATCACGCTCGGCCTCTTGCGCGCCCACGCCACTTTGTACGGGCCGCTGGCGCTGGTGCAGTTCGATGCGCACCAGGATACCTGGCACGCCAAGGACGCCACCCGCATCGACCATGGCAGCGTCACCGCCCGCGCCGTCGCCGAGGGGCTGGTCGATCCCGCCCGCTCGATCCAGATCGGCGTGCGCACCGTGGCGCCGGCCACCTGCGACCTTGATGTCATCGACGCCTACACCTTCGCCGATATCGGCGTGAAGGGCACGGTCGAGCGCATCCGCCAGCGGGTCGGCAGCGGGGCGGCCTATCTGTCCTTCGACATCGACGCGCTCGACCCCGCCTTCGCGCCCGGCACCGGCACGCCGGTGGCCGGCGGCCTCACCAGCCGCGAGGCGCTGACGATCCTGCGGGCGCTCGGGCCCATCGACTGGCGCGGCATGGATGTGGTGGAGGTCTCGCCGCCCTACGACCACGCCGACATCACCGCCATCGCTGCCTCGGCCATCGCCATGCACTATATCGGGCTGCTTGCGGAGCGGCGCCGCGCATGAGCCTCACTGCGCCGCTGGCGGTGCACGGGCGATTGCGGCCCGGCGGCACCGCGCTGGTCTTCGCCGACGACCGCCTCACATGGGCCGATCTGGACAAGGCCGTGACGCGCCTTGCCGCGCTCGTCGTGTCCAAGGTGCCGGCCGGCCAGGGCGTGGCGCTCAGCCTGCCCAATTCGCCGGCTTTGGTGCTGCTGGTGCTCGCCGCCTGCCGCGCCGGCCGCGAGGCGCAGATCCTCGATCCCGGCTGGCCGGAGGCGACCTTCCGCCGGGTGGTCGAGCGGCTGAACCCCGGCTGGATCGTCGCCGGCCTGCCCGACCTCGCCTTCGCCGCGGTGCCTGACGCGCTGGGCGCGCCGGCCGATCCGCCGCCGCTGGCCGAGCCGTCTTCGGACGTGCCGTTCTATGTCGGCTTCACCTCGGGCTCGACCGGGATTCCCAAGGGATTTCGCCGCAGCCAGGCGTCGTGGATCGCCAGCATCAAGGGCGAAGCCGCGGTGTTCGGGCTCGACCATACCGACACCGTGCTGGCGCCCGGCGCGCTGGTCCACTCGCTGTTTCTCTATGCCGTGGTGCGCGGGCTCTTTGCCGGCGCCAAGGTGGTGTTCGGGCCGCGCTTTTCCGCCCGTGCCGCGCTCGCCGCGATCGAGCGCGAGGATGTGCGTCTGCTCTATGCCGTGCCGACCCAGCTTCTGATGCTGCTGGAGGCGGCCGAGCGCGCCGCGCAGGGGCCGATCGGGCACGTGGCGCGCGTGCTGTCGTCGGGCGCCAAATGGCCGGCGGCCGAGACGGCCCGCCTCAAGCATCTGTTTCCCAGCGCCGCATTCGCCGAGTTCTACGGCGCGTCCGAGCTGAGCTACGTGGCGGTGGCCGGCGAGGATGCGCCGGCGACGTCGGTCGGCCGGCCGTTTCCCGGCGTCGAGGTGACGATCCGCGATGCGAGCGGCCGCCGCCTGCCCACGGGGCGCACCGGGCGGGTGTTTGTGCGCAGCAATCTGTGCTTCCTGGACTACGCCACCGGCGATCAGCCGGCGTTGACCCGGGCCGGGGATGCCATGTCGGTCGGCGACATGGGGTTCCTCGACGCCGAGGGCTTCCTCCACCTCGTCGGCCGCGCCGACCGCATGATCATCTCCTCGGGCCGCAACATCCACCCGGAGGAGATCGAGGCGGTGCTGCGCCGCCATCCGGGCGTGGCCGAGGCGGCGGTGCTGGGCGTCGCCGATGCCAAGCGCGGCACCCGCCTGCAGGCGGTGATCAAGCCGGATGGCGAGCCGCCGACAGCGGCCGAACTGATGGCGTTCGCCCGCGCCCATTTGCCGGCGTCGAAAGTCCCCCGCCACTTCGCCGTCCTGGCCGAGTGGCCGCACACCGCCTCCGGCAAGACCGATTTCGCCGGGGTGGCGCGGGCGTGGCAGGCCGGCGCCTGCACGGCGCTGGCATGAACGCCGTCATCGTCGCCGCCCGCCGCACCGCGGTGGCCCCGCGCGGCGGCGCCTTCGCGCGGATCGAGCCGCACGATCTCGCCAGCCGGGTGATCGAAGAGGTGCTGGCCGATGCCGGGCTGGCGCCGGACGCGGTCGAGGACGTCATCCTCGGCAATGCGCTCTATGGCGGCGGCAATCCGGCGCGCCGGGCGGCACTTGCCGCCGGCATCCGCGAAACCGTGCCGGCGCTGACGGTCGACAGCCAGTGCTGCGCCGGGCTCGACGCCATCCTGCTGGCGGCCGAGCGCATCAACGCCGGGGCGGCGGACGTCATCGTCGCCGGCGGCGTCGAGAGCTTCAGCCGTGCGCCGATCCGCCAGCGCCGGCCGCGCGAGCCCGGCGAGGCGCCGCTGGCCTATGACCGGCCGCCCTTCACGCCCTGGCCTGAGCGCGACCCCGACATGATCCCGGCCGCCGCCGTGTTGGCCGCCGAGCTCGGCATCTCGCGCGCCGCGCAGGAGGCGTTCGCGGTCGAGAGCCATTTGAAGGGACGAGGCGGCTCGGCAACGGGCGAGATCGTGGCGGTGGAGGGTCTTGCGCGCGACGCCTTCACCCGCGCGCTGACGCCGGCCATTGCCGCCCGCCTGAAGTCGCTGGCGGGCGAGGGCGCCCATGCCGTGACGGCGGCCACCGTCGCCGTCGAGGCCGACGCCGCGGCCGTGGTGCTGGTGGTGAGCGAACGCCGGCTCGAAGGGCTCGGTGCGCCCGGCCGGCCGCTGCGCATCCTGGCTGGGGCGCGGCGCGGTGGCGATCCGACCCGGCCCGGCCTCGCGCCGATCGAGGCCGCCAAGGCCGCGCTGGAGCGCGCCGGCCACGCGGCGGGCGGCCTCGCCGCAGCCGAGATCATGGAGGCGTTCGCGGTGCAGGCGATGGCCTGCATCGACGGCATCGGGCTCGACCGCGCCTGCGTCAATCGCTCCGGCGGCGCGCTTTCGCGCGGCCATCCCATCGGCGCCTCCGGCGCCATCCTCATGGTGCGGCTGTGGCACGAGCTGCAGCGCGAGGCGGGGGGCAGCGCCGGCCTTGCCGCCATCGCCGCGGCCGGCGGCCTCGGCAGCGCTTTGGTGGGGGAAGTTTAGCGACCGTCAACGACCGTCGTCCCGGGCGTAGCGCAGCGAAGACCCGGGACCGTGCGGAGAATGGACAGCCCAATCTCCGCAGAAAATGCGGAGATTGCCATTGCATGTGCGGTGAAGGACGGGCATAATCGCCGCAATGAGTGCGGAGAATATGCCCTATATCCACGACCCGCCCGGCTGGCCGACGTTCCGCTGGGACCATGCGGCGGTGGCGGACGCGCTGGCCGCCGTACGCTTCCGCCAGGGCCGGCTGATCGGCCGGATGGAGGAACTCGGCTTTTCCCTGCGCAGCGAGGCCATGCTGCGCACGCTCACCGAGGATGTTGTCAAATCCAGCGAGATCGAGGGCGAAATCCTCGACCGCGATCAGGTTCGCTCATCCGTCGCCCGTCGTCTGGGCCTGGACGTCGGCGGGCTCGTTCCGGCGGATCGCGACGTGGAGGGTGTTGTCGAGATGACCCTCGACGCAACCCAGAACTACCGCCAGCCGCTGACCGGCGAACGGCTGTTCGGCTGGCACGCGGCGCTGTTTCCGGCCGGGCGCAGCGGCATGCGCAGGATCGCGGTCGGCATGTGGCGCGACGACAGATCGGGGCCGATGCAGGTGGTTTCGGGGCCCTTGGGGCGCGAGCGCGTGCATTATGAGGCGCCGAATGCGGCGCGCATCGCGATGGAGATGGCAGGCTTTCTGGCCTGGTTCAACGGCGAGCCGAGTGCTGATCCCGTGCCTGTCGATCCCGTCCTCAAGGCCGGCATCGCGCACCTTTGGTTTGTGACCATCCATCCGTTCGAGGACGGCAACGGACGCATGGCGCGCGCCATCGCCGACATGCAGCTTGCGCGCTCCGAGCACAGCCCGCAGCGCTTCTACAGCATGTCGGCGCAGATTCGCCGGGAGCGCAGGGCGTATTACGACAGTCTCGAAGCGACGCAGAAAGGTGACCTCGACATCACCGCATGGCTGACATGGTTTCTGGCGTGCCTGTCGCGCGCCTTCGACAGCACGGACACCATCCTTGCGCACGTGCTGGCGAAAGCGCGGTTTTGGGAGATGCATGCCGGCCGAGCCTTCAACGATCGCCAGCGCGACATGCTGAACCGTCTGCTCGACGGGTTCGACGGAAAGCTCACGTCCTCCAAATGGGCCGTCATCGAAAAATGCTCGGCCGACACGGCTTTGCGGGACATCAACGATCTGCTGGAACGCGCGATCCTGGCCAGGGATCCGGGGGGAGGGCGGAGCACCAGCTATTCGCTGGTCGATGCGAATTCCGGCTGATCATACGGTTTCCGGCCGATCAGGCCGGAGAACCGTAATCCGATCGCCAAAAATCCCTTTCGGATCAAGGATTTTTTGGCGAGGTCGTTTCCGGTATCCCGAAGGGATCAACCGGAAACAGTATAAAGCGGGAGTTTCGTTTTCCGGTTGCCGGAAATCCCAGTCTCGAACAGGGATGTTCGGCGAGCCTGCGTCCGAGGTCGTGACGTGATTTCCTGGAACGTGATTTCATTTCCTGGAACGTGATTTCCTGGAAACCGGATGAGGCAGGTCGACCTTTGAGCCGGTCGGCCGCGCCGGTGCCGCCAGGCTTGACAGCGTTGGGCGTTCGGCCGATGTGCGCGGCAAGGAGAACTCCCATGGTGAAGAAGGCCAGGATCGGCATTCTTGGCGCCTCCGGCTACACCGGCGCCGAACTGGTGCGGCTCGGCCTGCGCCATCCCCATTTCGAGCTGGCCGTGCTGACCGCCGACCGCAAGGCCGGGCAGGCGATGGCCGACGTCTTCCCGCAGTTCGCGCCGTTCGACCTGCCGCGGCTGGTGGCGATCGAGTCGCTGGACTGGCGGGCGCTGGCGCTCGATCTGGTGTTCTGCGCGCTGCCGCACGGCACCACCCAGCTCGTGCTGAAGGAGTTGCTGGACACCGCGCCGGCCACCCGCGTGGTGGACCTCTCGGCCGACTTCCGGCTCGACGACCCCGCCGCCTACGAGGCGTGGTACGGCCACCCGCATCAGGCGCTGTCGCTGCAGAGCGAGGCGGTCTACGGTCTCGTCGAGATCTACCGCAAGGAGATCAAGGGCGCGCGGCTGGTCGCCAATCCCGGCTGCTACACCACCACCTGCGAGCTGCCGCTGATCCCGCTGCTCAAGCGCAAGGCGATCGAGCCGGACCAGATCATCATCGACGCCAAGTCCGGCATGACCGGCGCCGGCCGCTCGGCCAAGGAGGCGATGCTGTTCTCGGAGGTGTCGGAGGGCTTCAACGCCTATGGCGTCGCGCGCCACCGCCACATGGCCGAGCTCGACCAGGAATTTTCCAAGGCCGCCGGCCACGACGTGGTGGCGACCTTCACGCCGCATCTGCTGCCGATCAATCGCGGCATCCTCGCCACCATCTATGTGCGGCTGCGCAAGGACCGGACGGCGCGCGACCTGCGCTCCATCCTCGCCGAGGCCTACGACAAGGAGCCGTTCGTCCACGTGCTGCCCTATGGCGACATGCCGCAGACGCGCCATGTGCGGGGCTCCAACATGGCGATGATCGGCGTGGCCGAGGACCGGCGCGAGGGGGCGGCGATCATCGTCTCGGTGCTCGACAATCTGGTGAAGGGCGCTTCCGGCCAGGCGATTCAGAACGCCAACCTGATGCTGGGCTTGCCCGAGACCGCCGGGCTGGAGCAGATCGCGCTGTTTCCGTGAGCGGGAAGGTCCGGTTTCTTCCTTCTCTCTCCCCTTGCGGGAGAGGGTGCCGAGCGATCTCTAGATCGCGAGGCGGGTGAGGGGTGAATCTTCAGGCGCCCGTCCGCATGAACCCCTCACCCGGCTCGACCTCGTTTCATACGGTTTCCGGTTGATCCCTTCGGGATACCGGAAACGGTCTCGCCGAAAAATCCTTGAGTTGGAAGGGATTTTTCGGCGATCGGAATACGGTTCTCCGGCTTGATCAGCCGGAAACCGTATCACTCGGTCTCGCCACCCTCTCCCGCAAGGGGAGAGGGAAAGAGCGCGGCTCCCAACTGTCGAATGATCTGAGCCGGTCACCCGGAAACCGTATCGTCACCCCACCGGCTGATCGGCCGGCGCGGAAGGCTGCTGTTGACGGGCGGTGAAGGTGTCGATCATGCCGCGGGCGATCTCCCGCTCGCCCATGATCACCACGTCGGCGCCGAGCCCGATCAGGTGCTCGACCTCCTCGTCGCGGTGGGCGCGGGCGATGATCTGCACTTGCGGATTGGCGGCGCGTGCCTGGCGGATCACCTGGCCGGCCTCGAACGCTTCCGGGATGGCGATGATCACGAATTTCGCCTGATCGAAGTTCGCCGCCTTCAGCACCTCGGGCTGGGCAGCGTTGCCGGCGATGGTGTCGATGTTCGCCTGCTGCAGCTTGGCGATCAGGTCGTCCGACGCCTCGATCACCAGGAACGGCTGGCGCTCCTGCGCCAGCGCCGTGCCGATCAGCCGGCCGACCCGGCCATAGCCGACGAGGATGGTGTGGCCGGTGAGCGTGGTGGCGTCGCTGCGCGGCTTGGCCGGCGCGGCCGGCTCGCCCGGTGCCGCCTTGTCCTCGCGCCCGGCGAGGCGCTGGTTGAGCCGGTCGACGATGGCGAAGATCAGCGGGTTGAGCAGGATGGACAGGATGGCGCCGCCCAGGATCAGGTCCAGCCCCTGGGCCGGCAGCAGCTTCAGCTTGACCCCGAGTTCGGCGAGGATGAACGAGAATTCGCCGATCTGGGCGAGGCTGGCGGAGATGGTCAGGGCGGTGGCGGTGGGGTGGCCGAAGGCGCGCACGATGACAAAGGCGGCCGCCGACTTGCCGACGATGATGATCAGCAGCGTTGCCAGCATCGGCCAGGGCTCGCGAATGATGCTGGTCGGATCGAACAGCATGCCGACCGACACGAAGAACAGCACCGCGAAGGCATCGCGCAGCGGCAGCGTCTCCTGCGCGGCGCGCTGGCTGAGCGGCGATTCGCTCAGGATCATGCCGGCGAAGAACGCCCCCAGCGCCAGCGACACCCCGAACAGCTTGGCCGCGCCGAACGCCACGCACAGCGCCATCGCCAGCACCGCCAGCCGGAACAGCTCGCGCGAGCCGGTGTGGGCGATGTAGTGCAGCAGCCAGGGGATGACGCGCCGCCCCACCACCAGCATGACGCCGACGAACAGGCCCACCTTGACCAGCGTGAGCGCCAGCACGCCGGACAGCCCGAGACCGAAGTGCGCGGCGAGCGGATCGGTGCCGAGCTGCTCCGTGCTGCCGCCGAGCAGCGGCGCGATGGCCGGCAGCAGCACCAGCGCCAGAACCATCGCCAGATCCTCGACGATCAGCCAGCCGACCGCGATGCGCCCGCGCTCGGTCTCCATCAGGTGGCGCTCCTGGATGGCCCGCAGCAGCACCACCGTAGAGGCAACCGAAAGCGCGAGCCCGAACACCAGCCCGCCGCCCACCGTCCAGCCCATGCCGACGGCGAGCCCGAGCCCGAACAGCGTCGCGACCGCGATCTGCACGATGGCGCCGGGCAGCGCGATGGCGCGCACCGACAGAAGATCCCTCAGCGAGAAATGCAGGCCGACGCCGAACATCAGGAGGATGACGCCGATCTCGGCCAGTTCCGTCGCCAGCTTCTGGTCGGCGACATAGCCCGGCGTGAACGGCCCGGCCGCGACGCCGGCGAGCAGGTAGCCGACGAGCGGCGGCACCTTGAACCTCTGCGCGACGGCACCGAACACGAAGGCCAGCCCGAGGCCGGCGACGATGGTGGCGATCAGCGGCGTGTCGTGGATCATCCTCGTCCTGTCTTGCGGCGGATGCTGCGGCGTGTATCCCGCGCCGGCTCCGGCCGGCGACGTGTGCTCGGCCATATCGCCCGTAGCGTTAGGTCAGGACAAGCCTGAAACGGCCGCCGCCGATGCGGTGGCGGTGCTATTCGCGCGTCTGTCGATCCGGTCGAGCCGGACGGACGCGTCTCCGGTCATCGCAGCGACTCCGGCCCCGCCACCCAGCGCCCCCCTCAATCCTTCATCTTCACATAGGCGCCCGGTGCATCCTCGATCGGCGGGTATTTGCCGCTGCCGGGGATGCGGGCCGGCACGGTGGCGCTGCCCTTCTTCTTGATCCACTCCAGCCAGTACGGCCACCACGAACCGGGGTGCTCGGTGGCGTTCTTCAGCCAAGTGTCGTAGGTGCCGGCTGGCTTGGGGCCGGTCCAGAACTGGTACTTCTGCTTGGCAGGCGGATTGACCACGCCGGCGATGTGGCCCGACCCGGCCAGCACGAAATCGACCTTGCCGCCGAAATAGCGCGATCCCAGGAACGCCGAGCGCGCCGGCGCGATGTGGTCCTCGCGGGTGGCGAGGTTGAAGATCGGGACGGTGACGTCCTTCAGGTTCAGCGTGTGCCCGAACAGCACCATCTTGCCCTTGGTCAGCGTGTTGTTCAGGTAACAGTTACGCAAATAGAAGGAGTGGTTGGCGGCCGGCATGCGGGTGGAATCGGAATTCCAGTACAGCAGGTCGAACGGGAAGGGCGCCTTGCCCTTGAGATAATTGTTGACGACGTAGGGCCAGATCAGATCGTTCGACCGCAACAGGTTGAACGCCATGGCCATCTTGTTGCCGGACAGGTAGCCTTGCTCAGCCATCTTGCGTTCGATGGAGGCAATCTGATCCTCGTCGACGAAGATCTTCAGGTCGCCGGCATGGGTGAAGTCGACCTGGGTGGTGAACAGCGTCGCACTCTTGATCCGCGGGTCGCCGAGATGCGCCATGTGGGCGAGCGTGACCGACAGCAGCGTTCCGCCGACGCAATAACCGATGGCGTGCACCCCATCCTGGCCGGTCACCTCGCCGATGATGTCGAGCGCGGTCAGCGGCCCCGCGGTCACATAGTCGTCGAACCCCTTCTGGGCGAGCCGGGCGTCCGGATTGACCCAGGAGATCGTGAACACCGTGAGCCCGTTCTCGACGCACCAGCGGATGAAGGATTTCTCCGGGTTGAGGTCGAGCACGTAGTATTTGTTGATCCACGGCGGCACGATCATGATCGGTGTCTTCAGCACCGTCTCGGTGACCGGCGAGTATTGGATGAGCTGCATCAGCTCGTTCTGGAAGATCACCTTGCCCGGGGTGATGGCGAGGTTCTTGCCCACCTCGAAGCGAGAGGCGTCGGACTGGCGGATTTTCAGCGAGCCGCGGCCGGCTTCGATGTCCTCGGCCAGCATCTTCATGCCGCGCACCAGGTTCTCGCCGTTGGAGGCCAGCGTCTCGCGCAGCACTTCGGGATTGGTCAGCACGAAGTTGGAGGGTGAGATCGCCGCGGTGACCTGGCGCATGTAGAAGTCGGCCTTCTGGCGCGTGCGGTCGTCGATGTCCTTGGCGTCCTTGACCAGGGCCTCGGCCCAGTCGGTCGTGATCAGATAGGCCTGCTTGAGGAAGTCGAAGAACTGGTTCGAGGACCATTCCGGATCCCGGAAGCGCTGATCCTTCGGATCGGGCGTGACCGCCGGTTCGGCCGGCTCGCCGGCCAGCCGCTTCAGCGACGACGCCCACAAGTCCATATAGCCGGTGACCAGCCGCGACTGCGCCTCGACCGTGCGCTGCGGGTCGGCCAGCCAGTATTCGGCGAGATGGCCGAGCGTCTTGATCATGTCGGCCAGCTCTTCCGACATCTCGGCGGTGACCTGACCCTGCTCGCGCGGCTTCAGGTAGGACGCCATGACGTGGCCGCTCTCCTCGACCAGCCGGCCGAGATTGCGGGCGAGTTCCTCTGGGTCCAATCCGGCGACCCGCCCGTCGCTGACCTCGGGCGCCGCCGCCGGCTTGGCGGCCTCGGTCTTCGCCGGGGCCGGCTTCGGGGGCTCGGCCTTGACCGGGGCGGCCTCGGCTTGCGCGGGCTTGAGTCGCGCCAGCTTGGCGGTGAGAGACGCGACGGGTGCAGGTTTGGACGGCCTGGCTGATTCCTTGACCGGTTCCTTTGCCGGTTCCTTGGCCTTGGCCTTCGCCGGTGCCGGCTTTTTGGCCGGCTCCTTGGCAGGCGCCTTGGCCGGTGTGTTGGCCTTCGTCTTCGCCGTTTCCGTCGCCTTCGGCGCCGCCTTGGCGGGGGCGGATTTGGCCTTGGTGGAAGCCGGCCGGCTGGTCTTCGCCGGGGCCGGCGGCGTGGCGCCGTTCCTCTTTCCGTCCGGTGGCGCGGTGCTCGTCTCGATCGGCGTCAGCGGCACGTCGCCAGACCGGACCGGGTCGATCTTGGTGGTTTCGTCCATGGTCGTTCCCTTGTGCCGGCCGTAGTTGAGGTCTCGGCCGTCGTCTCGCTTCCGCCATGATAACCGGCCAGGGCTTTGCCGCCGAGAGGATCGGGGACACAATCGTGCCGATTAGAATGGACCGCCGTCTTTCGCTTGCCGCTTTGGCCATAACCGGGCTGGCGCTCGGCGGTTGCGCCACCTCCGGCCTGTTCCACGACGTGCCGGACGAGACGACGCCGCAGCCGGCCTATCCCAATGTCGGCGAGGTGCCGCCGAACCGGCCGCAGCCGCCGCTGACCGCCGAGGAGCAGGCGCGCGCCGAGGCCGAGTTGAAGGCGCTGGCGGCATCGCGTCGCAAGGGGGTCGAGCGCTCGCTCGAAGCGGACCAGTGATCGATACGGAACAATGACGGTCACGCGGCTTTTCGCCTGAATTCGGTCGCGATCGATGGTAATAAGCCGAATTCACCGCATCCGGTCGATTCAACCCGTCGAGCAATACCGTGACTGAAGAGTTTTACCGCATTCGCCGTCTGCCGCCCTACGTCTTCGAGCAGGTGAACCGCGTGAAGGCGGCGGCTCGCAATGCGGGCGTCGACATCATCGACCTCGGCATGGGCAATCCCGATCTGCCGGCCCCGGCCCACGTGGTCGAGAAGCTGAAGGAGACGGTCGGCAAGCCGCGCACCGACCGCTACTCCGCCTCCAAGGGCATTGCCGGTCTGCGCCGGGCGCAGGCCGCCTATTATGGGCGCCGCTTCGGCGTGAAGCTCGATCCCGACCGCCAGGTCGTCGCCACGCTGGGCTCCAAGGAAGGCTTCGCCAACATGGCGCAGGCCATCACCGCGCCGGGCGACGTGGTGCTGGTGCCCAATCCGAGCTACCCCATCCACGCCTTCGGCTTCCTGATGGCCGGCGGCGTCATCCGCTCGGTGCCCTGCGAGCCGACGCCGGACTTCTTCGGCGCGCTGGAGCGCGCCATCGTCCATTCGATCCCCAAGCCGATCGCGGTGGTGGTCTGCTACCCGTCAAACCCGACGGCGCACGTCGCAAGCCTCGATTTCTACAAGGATCTCGTTGCGTTTGCGAAGAAGCACGACATCTTCGTGCTGTCGGACCTCGCTTATGCCGAGGTTTATTTCGACGACAATCCGCCACCCTCGGTGCTGCAGGTGCCGGGCGCCGTGGATGTCACCGTCGAGTTCACCTCGATGTCCAAGACCTTCTCGATGGCCGGCTGGCGCATCGGCTTCGCGGTCGGCAATGAGCGGCTGATCGGCGCGCTGGGGCGGGTGAAATCCTATCTCGACTATGGCGCCTTCACGCCGGTGCAGGTGGCGGCCACCGCCGCGCTGAACGGCCCGGAGGACTGTATCCGCGAGATGCGCGACACCTACAAGAAGCGCCGCGAGGCGCTGGTCGACAGCTTTGCCCGGGCGGGGTGGGAGATTCCGGCGCCCTCGGCCTCAATGTTCGCCTGGGTGCCGATCCCGGATCGGTTCCGCAGCCTTGGCTCGATCGAGTTCTCGAAACTTCTGATCGAGAAGGCGGAGGTGGCGGTGGCGCCCGGCCTCGGCTTTGGCGAGCATGGCGACGGCTATGTGCGCATCGCCATGGTCGAAAATGAGCAGCGCATTCGCCAAGCCGCGCGAAACGTGCGACGTTTCCTTGAAACTGCAGACAAGACGTTGCACAACGTGGTGCCCCTGGCCGCCCGCGCCTGATAGGCCGCATCGTTTCGGACGTTTCCATTCGGACGTTTCCATGGCTGGTTCTCTCAAGGTTGGCCTCGCCGGGCTTGGCACGGTGGGGTCGTCCGTCGTTCGTATTCTGCAGGACAAGGCGGCCAAGCTTGCCGCCAAAGCCGGCCGCCCGGTCGAGCTGGTCGCCGTCTGTGCCAAGGAGGTCCGGGACAAGAACCTGGACCTGGCCACGGTGCGCTGGGTGGACCACCCGTTCGCGCTCGCCGCCGATCCCGAGATCGACGTGCTGGTCGAGTTGATGGGCGGGGAAGGCGACCCGGCCAAGACCACGGTCGAGACCGCGCTCAAGGCCGGCAAGCACGTGGTCACCGCCAACAAGGCGCTGATCGCCCGTCACGGTGCGGCGCTGGCGCGCGCCGCCGAGGACCGCAACGTCGCCTTCAATTTCGAGGCGGCGGTCGCCGGCGGCATCCCGGTGATCAAGACGCTGCGCGAGGGGCTGGTCGCCAACCGCATCGACCGCGTGTGGGGCATCCTCAACGGCACCTGCAACTACATCCTCACCCGGATGCTGGACGAGAAGCTGTCGTTCGAGGACTGCCTCAAGGAGGCCCAGCGCCTGGGCTATGCCGAGGCCAACCCGGCCTTCGACGTCGACGGCTTCGACACCGCCCACAAGCTGGCCATTCTCACCTCGCTCGCCTTCGGCACCGAGATCGACTGCGACGCGGTCTATGTCGAGGGTATCCGCTCGATCTCGCTGGCCGATCTGGAGATGGCCGACGAGCTCGGCTATCGCGTCAAGCTGCTTGGCGTGGCGGTGCGCGCCGACTCCGGCATCGAGCAGCGCGTCCACCCCACAATGGTACCGAAGGATTCGCCGCTGGCCCAGGTCGGCGGCGTCACCAACGCCGTCAAGATCGACGGCGACGCGGTGTCGCTGACGCTGATCGGGCCGGGGGCCGGCGGGCCGGCCACCGCCTCGGCGGTGGTGTCGGACCTGTGCGACATCGCCCGCGGCGACCGCATCGCCCCGTTCGGCCGCTCGGTCGATCGCTTGGTGCGCCCGCGGCGTGCGCCGATGCAGCACCATGCCGGCGGCTACTACATAAGGCTCGCCGCCATTGACAAGCCCGGCACCGCGGCGACCATCGCCCGCCGCATGGCGGACGAGCTCATTTCTCTGGAGTCCATCGTGCAGCGGCGGCGCGGATCGCGCGGGGAGGTACCGGCCTCCGCCGACGCGCCGGCTCCGGTGGTCCTGATCACCTATGCCACCAGCGAGGACGCGGTGCGCCGTGCCCTCGCTGCCATCGAGCGGGACGGCGTCATCGTCGGTCCGCCCCAAGTCATTCGGATCGAGCAGAATTGACGCAAAGCGAGGGGTTCAGCGCCATGCCTACGACTGCGACTGCGAGTGCGGCGAGTGTGAGTGCGAGTGCCGGACCGGTGACGCTCGTGAAGCCCAGCCCGGTTCTCGAACGCATCCTGACCCTCGAATTGGTCCGCGTCACCGAGCGCGCCGCCGTGTCGGCGGCCCGCTGGCGTGGCCGCGGCAATGAGAAGGCGGCCGACCAGGCGGCGGTGGACGCCATGCGCCGCGAACTCAACCGCCTGTCGATCCGCGGCACCGTGCGCATCGGCGAGGGCGAGCGCGACGAGGCGCCGATGCTGTTCATCGGTGAAACCGTGGGCATCGGCCACGGCCCGAAGGTCGACATCGCCGTCGACCCGCTGGAAGGCACCACGATGTGCGCCAAGAACATGCCCGGCGCCATCGCGGTGATCGCCATGGCCGAGGACGGCACCCTGCTCGCCGCGCCCGACGTCTATATGGACAAGATCGCCATCGGCCCGGGCTATCCGATCGGCACGGTCGATCTCGACCTGTCGCCGGAGGAGAACGTCTACTCCCTGGCCAAGGCCAAGGGCGTGCAGCCCGGCGAATTGACCGCGCTGGTGCTCGACCGGCCGCGCCACGCCGAGCTGATCAACACCCTGCGCCGCACCGGCGTGTCGGTCCATCTGATCTCGGACGGCGACGTCGCCGGCGTGGTGGCGACGGCCAAGCCGGATTCCGGCGTCGATCTCTATATCGGCACCGGCGCCGCGCCCGAGGGCGTCATCGCCGCCGCCGCGCTGCGCTGCATCGGCGGCCAGATGCAGGGCCGGCTGGTGCTCGACTCCGAGGCCAAGCGCGAGCGCGCCGAGCGCATGGGCGTCACCGACCCGCACAAGAAGTACGAAGCCCACGAGATGGTCCGCGGCGACTGCCTGGTGGCGGCCACCGGCGTCACCGACGGCCCGGTGCTGCGCGGCGTCAAGTTCCGCGGCAATCTGATCGAGACCGAGACGGTGGTCTATCGCTCCGCCACCGGCACCACCCGCTTCATCTATGCCGAGCACCGCCAGCTCGATAAGTTCCATCTGGATTGAGCGGCAACTTCGGTTGGCGTCGTCCCGGCCAAGCGGCGGCAGCCGCGCGAGCCGGGACCGTCCGCAGGAAGCGGCTCTTTCTGCTTCTGCACGCGATCCTGGCTCGCTTTGCTCGCCCGGGACGACAGGATGAACGGCGGCGCGCCAGCGATACGGAATGACTGAGCTGCCATCGTCCCGCCGTGCCTTTCTCAACGTCACCTGCTCGGCCGCCGGACGGCCGTGGCAGGCGCGGCTGAACGCCACCGGCGAGGCGGCGGCGCTGGCCATCGCCCAGCGCCATGGCCTGCCCGATCTGCTGGCCCGCGTGCTGGCCGGGCGCGGCGTCGGCCTCGACGAGGTGGAGGACCACCTCGACTCATCGATCCGCAACCTGATGCCCGACCCCGACACCGTCACCGACATGGCGGCGGCGGCGGCGCGCATCGCCGCGGCATGCCGGCGCGGCGAGACGGTGGCGGTGTTCGGCGACTACGACGTCGACGGTGCGGCAAGCGCCGCGCTGCTGACGCTGGTGCTGCGCTCCGCCGGGCTCGACCCGATCGTCCACATTCCGGACCGGCTGTTCGAGGGCTACGGGCCCAATGCCGAGGCGATCCGCCGCCTCGCCGAGCGCGGCGTGACGCTGCTCGTCACCGTCGATTGCGGCACCACCAGCTTCGAGCCGCTGGCGGAGGCGCGGCGGCTCGGCCTCGACGTGGTGGTGATCGACCACCATCAGGTGGCTGGCGCGCTGCCGCCGGCAGCGGCCATCGTCAATCCCAACCGCGACGACGATCTCTCCGGCCTCGGCTACCTCGCCGCGGTCGGGCTGGTGTTCCTGACCGCGATCGCCACCGCGCGGGCGCTGCGGCAAAGCGGCTTCTGGACCACGGCGCGGCCGGAGCCGGACCTGATCGACCTCGTCGACCTCGTCGCGCTCGGCACGGTGGCCGACGTGGTGCCGCTCAAGGGCCTCAACCGCGCCTATGTCGCCAAGGGGCTTCTCGCCATGCGGCGGCGCAGCCGGCCGGGGCTCGTTGCGCTGATGGATGTCGCCCGGCTGGAGGGGCCGCCCAAGCCCTGGCACCTCGGCTTCCTGCTCGGCCCGCGCATCAATGCCGGCGGGCGCATCGGCGATGCCGGGCTCGGCGCCCGGCTGCTCGCCACCGCCGACGACATCGAGGCGCGGCGCATCGCCGCTGAGCTCGACCGGCTGAACGCCGAGCGCCAGGCCATCGAGCAGGCGACCGTGGCCGAGGCCGAAGCCGAGGCGCTGGCGGCGATGGGGCTGAAGGAGGGGCCGCCGGTGGCGGTGGTCGCCGCCGAGCGCTGGCACCCTGGCGTGATGGGGCTGGTGGCGGCGCGGCTGAAGGAGAAGCTCGGCCGGCCGGCCATCGCCATCGCCTGGGGGATGAACGGGCAGGGCACCGGCTCGGGCCGCTCGATCTCGGGCGTCGATCTCGGCAAGGCGGTGCGGGGCGCGGTCGAGGCCGGCATCGCGGTGAAGGGCGGCGGTCACGCCATGGCGGCCGGGCTCACCATCGCCCGCGAACAACTCGGCGCCCTGCGCGCCTTTCTCGAAGAGCGGCTTGCCGAGGAGGTGGCGGCGGCGCGGGCGCGCGATGCGCTGCTCATCGACGGCGCGCTCACCGCTGGCGGCGCCGGGCCCGAACTGGTGGCGTCGATCGAGCGCGGCGGCCCGTTCGGCGCCGGCAATCCCGAGCCGGTGTTCGCACTGCCCTCCCACACGGTGGCCCACGCCGAGACCTTCGGCGCCGACCATTTGCGCGTCCGCCTGCGGGCGCCGGATGGCGCCACGCTCGACGCGGTCGCCTTCCGGGTGGCGAACGAGCCGGTCGGCCGGCTGCTGCTGGCCTCGCGCGGCCAGAGCCTGCACGTCGCCGGCACGCTGACGCTCGACCGCTGGCAGGCCCGCGAGCGCGTGCAATTGCGGATTCTCGACGCGGCCGAGCCGGTGCGGTGAGCCCGTCATCCCGGCCGAGCGAAGCGAGAGCCGGGATCGTCATCCGGAAGGGGTGTCTTTTCTGCGCACGGTCCCGGGTCGCGCAGCTTCGCCGCTTGCCCGGGACGACAGTCTGGCCTCGTCATCCCGGCCGAGCGAAGCGAGAGCCGGGATCGTCATCCGGAAGGGGTGTCTTTTCTGCGCACGGTCCCGGGTCGCGCAGCTTCGCCGCTTGCCCGGGACGACAGTCTGGCCTCGTCATCCCGGCCGAGCGTAGCGAGAGCCGGGATCGTCATCCGGAAGGGGTGTCTTTTCTGCGCACGGTCCCGGGTCGCGCAGCTTCGCCGCTTGCCCGGGACGACAGTCTGGCCTCGTCATCCCGGCCGAGCGAAGCGAGAGCCGGGATCGTCATCCGGAAGGGGTGTCTTTTCTGCGCACGGTCCCGGGTCGCGCAGCTTCGCCGCTTGCCCGGGACGACGCGGGGCAATTACACCGGCTTCAAGAGCACGTGACGCTTCCTGCCGAGCGACAGCTTGATCACGCCGCCGCCGGCGAGGTCCTTCTCGCCCAGCATCGCGCGCTCGTCCTCCACCGTCACGTCGTTCACCTTCAGCCCGCCGCCCTTGACCTGACGGCGCGCCTCGCCATTGGAGGCGACGAGCCCGGCCTCGACGAACGCCGCCAGCACGCCCAAGCCGTCCGAGAGGCGGGCGCCGGCGATCTCGACGGTCGGCAGCGTCTCGGCCAGCGCGCCTTCCTCGAAGGTGCGGCGCGCGGTTTCGGCGGCGGCGTCTGCGGCCTCGCGGCCGTGCAGCAGGGCGGTGGCCTCGGTGGCGAGAATCTTCTTCGCCTCGTTGATCTCGGCGTCCTTGAGTTCCGCCAGCCGGCCGACCTCGGTCAGCGGCAAGGTGGTGAACAGCTTGAGGAAGCGCGGCACGTCGGCGTCCTCGGTGTTGCGCCAGAACTGCCAGTATTCGTATGGCGCGCGCATGTCGGCGTTGAGCCACACCGCGCCTTCGGCGGTCTTGCCCATCTTGGCGCCCGAGGCGGTGGTGATCAGCGGGCAGGTGAGGGCATAGAGCTGGGAGGTGCCCATGCGCCGGCCGAGATCGATGCCGGAGACGATGTTGCCCCACTGGTCGGAGCCGCCCATCTGCAGGATGCAGCCGGTGCGCTTGTAGAGCTCGACGAAGTCGTAGGCCTGCAGGATGGAGTAGTTGAATTCGAGGAACGACAGCTCCTGCTCGCGCTCCAGCCGCATCTTCACCGAATCGAAGGTGAGCATGCGGTTGATCGAGAAGTGGCGGCCGACCTCGCGCAGGAACTCGATGTAGTTCAGCGAGGCCAGCCATTCGGCATTGTCGATCATCAGCGCGTCGTTGCGGCCCGCCCCGAAGGTGATGAAGCGGGAGAACACCGTCTTGAGGCTCTCCTTGTTGGCCTCGATCTGGTCGTAGGTCAGGATGCGCCGCGCCTCGTCCTTGCCGGAGGGGTCGCCGACGCGGGTGGTGCCGCCGCCCATCAGCGCGATCGGCTTCTGGCCGGTCTGCTGCAGCCAGTGCAGCATCATGATGGAGAGCAGGTGCCCGACATGCAGCGAGGGGCCGGTGCAGTCATAGCCGACATAGGCCACCACCCGGCCGTCCCGCGCCGCCTGATCGAGGCCGGAGGGGTCGGAAATCTGGTTGATGTAGCCGCGGGTCGACAGGACGTGCAGGAAATCGCTGGAGTAAGTGGTCATCATCGCTCAGCAGTGGTTCGGCGGACCGGGTGGGTGTAACAGGCCCGGAGGGGGATTCAACGGGAAATGCCGGCCTTGAAAGTCCGCGGAGCGCTCGGCCTGATGAGCGGGACCTCGCTCGATGGCGTTGACGTTGCCTATCTTGCCACTGACGGCGAGCGCATCCTGGCGTTCGGCCCGACCGGCTATCGCCCGTTTACGGAGGCCGAGCGCGCCGTGCTGCGGGCGGCGCTTGACGAAGCGGAAATCCTCGCCGACCGCAACGCCCGGCCGGGCGTGCTGGCCGAGGCCGAGGCCATCGTCACCGCCGCCAATGCCGAGGCGGTGGAGGCATGGCGCGAGGCCAACCGCAGCTGGATGCCGCTCGATGGCGGCGCTTTCGCCGCGCCGCCGGTCGACGTGGTCGGCTTTCATGGTCAGACCGTGCTGCACCGGCCCGAGGTGCGGCTGACGGTGCAGATCGGCGACGGGCAGGCGCTGGCGCGGCGGCTGAATGTGCCGGTGGTTTATGATTTCCGCGCCGCCGATGTCGGTGCCGGCGGCCAGGGCGCGCCCTTCGTGCCGGTGTTCCACCGCGCCATGGCCGGGGTGCTGCACCGGCCGCAGCCGCTGGCGGTGCTCAATATCGGCGGGGTGGCCAATGTCACGGTCCTCGACGGCGAGGCCGATCCGATCGCCTGCGACGTCGGCCCCGGCAATGCGCTGATCGACGATTTCGTCGCCGGCCGCACCGGTGCGGCGATGGACACCGGCGGCGAGCTGGCGGCGGCCGGCAAGGTGGACGAGGACGCGGTGCGCCGGCTGCTCGGCATGCGCTTCTTCACGCTGCCGCCGCCCAAGTCGCTCGACCGCAACGCCTTCAAGGCGGCGGCCAAGGTTCATGGCGGGCTCGACCGGGCGAGCGTCGAGGACGGGGCGGCGACGCTCACCGCCTTCACCGCGGCGGCGGTGGCGCGCATCGTGCCGCACCTGAAGCGCCCGCCGAAATGCTGGATCATTGCCGGCGGCGGCGCCCGCAACCCGACCCTGATGCGCATGCTGGCCGAGCGACTGGCGCCGGCGCGCGTCGAGGTGGCCGAGCGGGTCGGCTGGCTGGGCGACCATCTGGAGGCGCAGGCGTTCGCCTTCCTCGCGGTACGTGCGCTCGACGGCCTGCCGCTGTCCTATCCTTCGACCACCGGCGTACCGGAGCCGATGACCGGCGGCGTGGTGGTGAGGCCATAGACGCCAACGTCGATCGCGCAGGCGCGGCGAGTCCGGCCGGGAGAATTCGCTCCGCCGAGCCGGGCGCCTATTTCTCGCGCTTGGCGGCGATGCGCCGGTCGAGATAGTCGCCCACCGTGCCGATCAGTTCCTCGACCTTGCCCTCGAAGAAGTGGTTGGCGCCGGGAATCACCTTCTGCTCGATGATGATGCCCTTCTGCGTCTTGAGCTTCTCGACGAGGCCCTGCACCGCGGTGACCGGCGTCACCGAATCCTTCTCGCCATGGACGAACAGGCCCGAGGACGGGCAGGGGGCGAGGAAGGAGAAGTCGTAGATATTGGCCATGGCGGCGATCGAGATGAAGCCCTCGACCTCCGGCCGGCGCATCAGGAGTTGCATGCCGATCCACGAGCCGAACGACACACCGGCGATCCAGCAGGTGCGCGCGTCCGGATTGATCGACTGCACCCAGTCGAGCGCGGAGGCCGCGTCCGAAAGCTCGCCCTGGCCGTGGTCGAACGAGCCCTGCGAGCGGCCGACGCCGCGGAAATTGAACCGCAGCACGCTCATGCCCCGCTCGGCGAACAGGTAATAGAGCTGGTAGACCACCGGATTGTTCATCGTCCCGCCAAATTGCGGGTGAGGATGAAGAACCACGGCGATCGGCGCGCTGCGGGATTTGGCAGGGTGAAACCGGCCTTCGATACGGCCGGCCGGACCGGCGAACACCACTTCAGGCATATGCAAGGAACCTTGAACGGAAGCCGGCTCAGGCCCGGCAGTGCGGGCCGGCGGAGCCCCATCCTCTTGACGCAGACCGGCCGAATTCCTATTGTTTAGAATAGTTCTAAACTCAACCCGCGCGCCGCCGGAGGGCGTGCACAGGTGGCACGGGACCTGCTACTCCTGTAGGGCAGATCGGACTCCGATTTCAAGCTTTTCGAACACGCCAGCGACGGAGCGACAACCAACGTGGCCGACCGGGCCTATCTCGACTGGAATGCCACGGCGCCGCTGAACGAAGCGGCAAGGGCGGCGGTGCTGGCCGCCCTGGATGCCGGCAATCCGTCGTCCGTCCATGCGGAAGGCCGCGACGCCCGCGTCATTGTCGAGCGCGCCCGTGCCGAGATCGCCGCCGCCATCGGCGCCGCCCCACGGCAGATCGTGTTCACCTCCGGCGCCACCGAGGCCAATGCGCTGGCGCTCACCCCGGCGATCGAGACGGCGGACGGCGCCGCGCCGCGCGACGGGCTGGTGGTCTCCGCGATCGAGCACCCCTCGGTGCGGCGCGGCCACCGGTTCGGGGCGTTGCCGGTCGAGACCGCCGCGGTCGATCGGGCGGGCGTGGTCCAGGCCGCGGCCATCGCCGACGCGCTGGAGCGCCTCGCCGCGCGGGGCGTCAGCCGGCCCTTGGTGTCGGTGATGCTGGCCAACAACGAGACCGGCGTCATCCAGCCGATCGCGGCCATCGCCGACACGGTCCATGCGGCCGGTGGGCTCGTTCATGTCGATGCGGTGCAGGCGCTGGGCCGCATCCCGCTGGATGTCCGAACGCTCGATGCCGACCTCGTGACGCTGTCCAGCCACAAGGCCGGCGGCCCCAAGGGGGCGGGCGCGCTGGTGCTGGGATCGCGCATCCGCCATCTGGCGGCGCCGCTGATCGCCGGCGGCGGCCAGGAGCGCGGCGTTCGCGCCGGCACCGAGGCGGTGCCGGCCATCGCCGGCTTCGGCGCGGCGGCGGCCGCGGCGGTGGCCAGCCTGCCGGCGGCGGCCGTGCGGATGGCTGGGCTGCGGCGCCGCCTCGCCGATGGCCTGCACAGGATCGCGCCATCTGCCGTCGAATTGGGCAGCGATGCACCGCGCCTACCCAACACGCTGGCGCTGGCGCTGGCGGGGCTGGCCGCCGAGACGGCGGTGATCGCCTTCGATCTGAACGGCGTCGCCATCTCCGCCGGCTCGGCCTGCTCATCTGGCAAGGTGGCTGCATCGCCGGTGGTCGCGGCCATGGGCTGGCCGGAATTGGCCGGGTCCACCTTGCGTTTTTCCATCGGCCCCGCCACCACGGAGGCGGATATCGATCGCGCGATCGGCGTCTGGCAGACCGTGGTGGGCGCACTAGCTAACAGGCGAGGGAAGGCTGCCTGACCTGAAGTCTTCCAGACCGACCCACGGTCCTTGAAACCGCGAGGAAGGGAGTAAGATATGCCGGCCGTGCAGGAGACCGTTGAATCGGTCCGTGCCATCGACGTCGACCAGTACAAGTGGGGCTTCTCCACCGATGTCGAGATGGACAAGGCCCCCAAGGGCCTGAACGAGGACATCGTCCGTTTCATCTCGGCCAAGAAGGGCGAGCCCGACTGGATGACCGAGTGGCGGCTCGGCGCCTACCGGCGCTGGCTGACGATGACTGAGCCGACCTGGGCCAAGGTCGCCTATCCGAAGATCGACTTCCAGGATCTCTACTACTACGCCGCGCCACGGATGAACGCGGCGCCGAAATCGCTGGCCGAGGTCGATCCCGAAATCCTGAGGACCTACGAGAAGCTCGGCATTCCCTTGAGGGAGCAGGAGCTGCTGGCCGGCGTCGAAGGCGCGAGCTATCCGTCTTCGCGCGTCGCTGTGGACGCGGTGTTCGACTCGGTGTCGGTGGCCACCACCTTCAAGGACGAGCTGAAGAAGGCGGGCGTCATCTTCTGCCCGATCTCGGAGGCGATCCGCGAACACCCCGACCTGGTGCGCCAGTATCTCGGCACCGTGGTGCCGGTCACCGACAATTACTACGCCACGCTGAATTCGGCGGTGTTCTCCGATGGCTCGTTCGTCTACGTGCCGCCGGGCGTGCGCTGCCCGATGGAGCTGTCGACCTATTTCCGCATCAATGAGCAGAACACCGGCCAGTTCGAGCGTACGCTGATCATCGCCGACAAGGGCGCATATGTGAGCTATCTCGAAGGCTGCACCGCGCCGCGCCGCGACGAGAACCAGCTTCATGCCGCCGTCGTCGAGCTGATCGCGCTCGACGACGCCGAGATCAAGTACTCCACCGTCCAGAACTGGTATCCCGGCGACAAGGACGGCAAGGGCGGCATCTACAACTTCGTCACCAAGCGCGGCGACTGCCGCGGCAAGAACTCGAAGATCTCCTGGACCCAGGTCGAGACCGGCTCGGCCATCACCTGGAAATATCCAAGCTGCATCCTGCGCGGCGATGGCTCGAAGGGCGAGTTCTACTCGATCGCGATTTCCAACGGCCACCAGCAGATCGATTCCGGCACCAAGATGATCCATCTCGGCAAGAACACCGTGAGCCGGATCATCTCCAAGGGCATCTCCGCCGGCAAATCGCAGAACACCTATCGCGGCTTGGTTTCGGCGCACCGCAAGGCCACCGGCGCGCGCAACTGGACCAACTGCGACTCGCTCCTCGTCGGCAACCAGTGCGGCGCGCACACCGTGCCCTATATCGAGAGCAAGAATTCCAGCGCCGTGTTCGAGCACGAGGCCACGACCTCGAAGATCTCAGAGGAGATGCTGTTCTATTGCCAGAGCCGCGGGCTTTCGCCGGAGGAGGCGGTGGCGCTGGTCGTCAACGGCTTCGTGCGCGACGTGCTGCAGAAGCTGCCGATGGAATTCGCCGTCGAGGCCCAGAAGCTGATCTCGATCTCGCTGGAGGGCAGCGTCGGATGAGCGCCGAAGCGCCGAGTCTCGTCTGCAACCTCAAGGATGTCGTCCTGGTGCCCATGCCGGGACGACATTCCGGGACACGGATAGGGCTCGCGGTTTTCCGTGGTCACGAGTTTCCGTACTCGATCGACTGTGCCGTGCGGGTCGTTCCGCCCGGCGGCCGGGCGCCGCTTCTCGATGTCACGCATTGGGCGGAGGAACTCGGCTTCGTCGTTGCAGGATCGGGTGAGTATCACGCTGCGGACGAGGTTTTTCCGGTCTGCGGCGGAGACTTCCTCCTGGCACCGGAATCAACGATGGGTCGGAATTTCGAGGTCGTGAACACCGGAACCGAGCAGATGGTGTTCATCGCCTTCAAGTCGCAGCGGCACGTTTTGAACCGCAAACGGCAGGATCACGCTCGCGCCGTCATCGACCAGTTCCTGCTACGCCGGCAGGAAACGAGCATGGGACGTGCTGCCGACTACACATTCGACGGGCGGATACTGACTGTTTCTCACCCGGTCTTAAGGGGTTCGTGCACGATGGTGATCACCTTCGACCAGTTCGGCACGGTCTGGATCAATGGCGAACCTCTTCGCGAGGCACCGGGCGAGAACATCGATGCTTTGGCGGAGAGATTGATGAAAGTGGAACAAGGTCTGTTGGCCGAGGCCTATTGGAAGCCTCTATAGGCCGCACTTCCGGGACGAGCCCGCGCTAAGTCACTTTGCCTCGAACGCCGGCAAAATATCTCAGAGCGCCACGTAGGTCTTCGAATTTCTAGAGGTACGTAAGGTTGGGACACATGCTCGAAATCCGCAATCTCCACGCCGAGGTCGAGGACCGCAAGATCCTCAACGGCCTTAATCTCACCGTCTCGGCCGGCGAGGTCGCCGCCATCATGGGCCCGAACGGCTCGGGCAAATCGACGCTGTCCTATGTGCTGTCGGGCAAGCCCGGCTACACCATCACCGACGGCGAGGTGCTGCTCAACGGCGAGAGCATTCTCGACATGCCGCCGGACGAGCGCGCCGCCAAGGGCGTGTTCCTGGCCTTCCAGTATCCGATGGAGGTGCCGGGCGTCGCCACCATGACGTTCCTCAAGACGGCGATGAACGCCCAGCGCAAGCATCGCGGCGAGCCCGAATTGACCACGCCGGACTTCATGAAGCTGGTGAAGGCGGAGGCCGACGCGCTGTTCATCAAGCAGGAGATGCTGCGCCGGCCGGTCAATGTCGGCTTCTCCGGCGGCGAGAAGAAGCGCAACGAGATCCTGCAGATGGCGCTGCTTCAGCCGAAGCTCGCCATCCTGGACGAGACCGACTCCGGCCTCGACATCGACGCGCTGCGCATCGTGTCGGACGGCGTCAACCGGCTGCGCCGGGCCGACCGCGCCTTCATCGTCATCACCCATTATCAGCGCCTGCTCAATCACATCGTGCCGGACAGCGTGCACGTGATGTCGAAGGGCCGCATCGTGCGCTCCGGCGGCAAGGAGCTGGCGCTGGAGCTCGAAGCCAACGGCTATCGCGACTACCAGGATGCAGCGTGATGAGCGAGACCGACAATCTGGTGCTCCAGCATCTTCGCGCGATCCGCGAGCAGCTCGACACGCTGAACCAGCGGCAGATCGAGACCGTGCAGCGGATTGGCGCGCTTGAGGTGCAGGTCGCCAATCTGTCGGTCCGCATCGATCGCATCGACGCGCGGCTGGATCGTGTCGAGAAGCGTCTCGGCCTGATCGAGGCCTGAACGAACAGGAAGACCACGTCGCATGACGGACATGACCCCCATCAAGACGCCGGCCGAGCAGGCCTTGTCCCGCGCCTTCGGGCTGGCGGCGCCGACGCTGCCGGGCGATGCCGGCGTGAAGAGCCTGCGTGAGGCGGCGTTCGGCGCGTTCGAGACGGCGGGCCTGCCGCACCGCCGCGTCGAGGACTGGAAGTACACCGACCTGCGCGTGCTGATGCGCGAGGCGAAGCCGCTTGCCGCGCCGCCGACCGCCGACGATATTGCTGCGGCGAAGGATGCCGGCGCGGCGTTCGCCACAGCCGGCGCCCGCCGGCTGGTGCTGGTCAATGGCAGCTTCGTCGCTGAACTGTCCGAGCTTGCCGGGCTGGAGGAGGGACTCACGATCCTGCCGCTGGCGCGCGTGCTCGGCGAAGGCCACCCCTTGAGCTCCCGGCTTGGCAGCCTTGCGCCGCAGGGCAATGCCGCGGTCGATCTCAACACCGCCTTCATGGCCGACGGCGTCGTCGTGCATGTGGCCGCGGGGGTGAAGATCGAGCGGCCGCTGCTCATCGTCAGCCGTCATGTCGGCGCCGCCACCGCCGATGTCACGCGCAGCCTCGTCGTGGTCGAGGATGACGCCGCGCTGACGCTGATCGAGAGCTTCGAGGGGCCGGACGGCGTCGATTACCAGACCAACAGCGCGCTGGAACTGTCGATCGGCCGGAATGCGTCGGTCGAGCTGATCCGCCACCAGGCCGAAGGCGAGAGCGCGCTGCATCTGCATACGCTGATGGCAGAGGCCGGCGCGCATGCGACGCTGAAGGGCTGCACGCTGACCACCGGTGCGGCGGTGTCGCGCCAGCAGGCGGCGCTGGCGCTGAACGGCGACCACATCGTCGCGGCCTTGCGCGGCACGACGCTGCTGCGCGGCCGCCAGCATGGCGACACCACGCTCCTGGTCGAGCACAAGGGGACGCATTGCGAAAGCCGCGAACTGTTCCGCACCGTGCTCGACGGCACCGCGCACGGCGTGTTCCAGGGCAAGATCATCGTCGCGGCCGACGCCCAGAAGACCGATGGCCGCATGGCCTCCAACGCGCTGGTGCTGTCGGACGGCGCGGAGATGGACAACAAGCCCGAGCTCGAAATCTACGCCGACGACGTGCAGTGCGGCCATGGCGCGACCGTGGGCGCGCTCGATGAGGAGCTGTTGTTCTATCTCGAGGCGCGCGGTATCCCGGAAGCCGAGGCTGCGGCGCTGCTGATCCAGTCCTTCGTCGGCGAGATCATCGATCAGGTCGAGAACGAGGCGGTGCGCGACGCGCTGATGGCTGGCGTGATGCGCTGGCTGGCGCAGCGCGCCGGCACACCGCAGGCGCGCGGCTGAGGCGCAACCGATTTGAGGCGATGGGGATGAAGATGGATGCGACGGCGATCGGCCGTTCCGAAGTTTCGCGCTACGACGTCGCGAAGGTGAGGGCGGATTTCCCCATCCTGGCGCGCGAGGTCTACGGCAAGCCGCTGGTCTATCTCGACAATGCCGCCTCGGCCCAGAAGCCGCGGCAGGTGCTGGACCGCATGCGGCTGGCCTACGAGACCGAATACGCCAATGTCCACCGCGGCATGCACTTCCTCGCCAATGCCGCGACCGAGGCTTACGAGGGCGCGCGCGAGACGGTGCGCGCCTTCCTCAATGCCCGCTCGACCGACGAGATCATCTTCGTGCGCAACGCCACCGAGGCGATCAATTTGGTGGCCGCCTCGTTCGGCGGCATGGTGCTGGGCGAGGGCGACGAGGTGGTGCTGTCGATCATGGAGCACCATTCCAACATCGTGCCCTGGCACTTCCACCGCGAGCGGCGCGGCGCGGTGCTGAAATGGGCACCGGTCGACGATGACGGCAACTTCCTCATCGATGAATTCGAGAAGCTGCTGACGCCGAAGACCAGGATCGTCGCCATCACCCACATGTCGAACGCGCTCGGCACCATCGTGCCGGTCAAGGAGGTGGTGCGCATCGCCCATGCCCGCGGCATTCCGGTGCTGGTCGACGGCAGCCAGGGCGCGGTGCACCTGCCGGTCGACGTGCAGGACATCGACGCCGATTTCTACGTCATCACCGGCCACAAGCTGTACGGGCCCTCCGGCATCGGCGCGCTCTACGCCAAGCGCGAGCATCTGGAGCGGATGCCGCCCTTTCTTGGCGGCGGCGAGATGATCCGCACCGTGACCGAGGACGCCGTCACCTATGGCGATCCGCCCTACAAGTTCGAGGCCGGCACGCCCTCCATCGTGCCGGCGATCGGGCTCGGCGCGGCGCTCGACTACATCAAGACGGTCGGGCCCGAGGCGATCCGCGCCCATGAGAGCGATCTCGTCGCCTATGCGACCGAGCGGCTGTCGCGCATCAATTCGCTGCGCATCTTCGGCACCGCGCGCGACAAGGGCGCGATCGTCTCCTTCGAGTTGAAGAACGCGCACGCTCACGATGTCGCGACGGTGATCGATCGTTCGGGTATCGCGGTACGTGCAGGAACGCACTGCACGATGCCGCTGCTCGCGCGCTTCGGAGTAACGGCCACGTGCCGTGCTTCATTTGCACTGTACAACACGCGCGAAGAGGTCGATAAACTGACAGATGCTCTCACAAGAGCCGAGGCTCTGTTTGCATGAACGAGAATAATTCTAATCAGGACGTTGCCGCCCTAGCGGCCGATGTGGGCGCAGGCGGTGCGATCCCGCCGCACGAGATCGCGCGCCTGACCGACGACATCGTGCAGGCGCTGAAAAGCGTCTATGATCCCGAGATCCCGGCGGACATCTATGAACTCGGCCTGATCTACAAGGTCGACATCGCCGACGACCGCATGGTGCATGTCGAGATGACGCTCACCACGCCCAACTGCCCTTCTGCCGCCGAGCTTCCCGTGATGGTCGAGACTGCGGTGGCGATGGTGCCTGGGGTTGCGGGGGCGAAGGTCGAGGTGGTGTGGGATCCGCCGTGGGATCAGAGCCGGATGTCCGAAGAGGCGCGGGTCGCGCTCAATCTTTGGTGATCAGGGTTTCGTCGCCGGTTTGCCCAACATCGACCAAGGATCGGATCCATCCTCATCGACGGTTGGCCAAGCGGCTGGCCGGGTGCCTGCGCATGGAGGAGAGCACATGAATGTCCGCCCGCGTTTGCCGGTTCTGCGTCTCACCGATCGTGCCGTGGCGCAGGTGAGGAACATCGTGGAGGCCGCCGAGACGCCGGTGATCGGCCTGCGCGTCGGCGTCAAGCAGGGCGGCTGCGCTGGCATGTCCTACACGGTCGACTACGCCACCGAGGTTCGGCCGGGCGACGAGATGGTGGAACAGGAAGGCGTCAGTGTGCTGGTTGACCCCAGCGCCATCATGTTCCTGCTCGGCGCCGAGATGGACTACAAGACCGACAAGCTGTCGGCGCAGTTCGTGTTCAACAATCCCAACGAGACCGCGTCGTGCGGCTGCGGTGAATCGGTGTCGCTGAAGCCGGCCGAGGAGCGCCCCGTCGCTTGATACGATTTTCTGCGAGATCTTTCAGGATCTCGAATGAATCGTCCGGAAACCACCTGAAATCTCCGCCGTCCTGCCGCCCTGGGCAGGCGGTCCTCAGGCCACCTTGGCCGGGGAGGGCTGCGGCTCGGAATCGGCCAAGACGCGATTGCGGCCGGCGCGCTTGGCCGCATAGAGGTGGTTGTCGGCCCGCTCGATCAGCGAGGCGGCCGTGTCGCCGGGCCGCATCGTCGCCACGCCGATGGAGATGGTGATGCGGCCAAGGCTTTCGCCGGTCGAGCGCTTCATCAACTCCTTGCCCATCACAGCCTTGCGGATGTGTTCGGCGACGGTGACAGCGTGCTGCGTGGTGGTGCGCGGCAGCAGCACCATGAACTCCTCGCCGCCATAGCGCGCCGCGACGTCCTGGCCCTTGACGTTCTGCTTCACGGCCATGGCCACCAGCCGCAGTACCTGGTCGCCGGTCAGGTGGCCGAAGGTGTCGTTGAACTTCTTGAAATTGTCGATGTCGGTGATGAGCACCGACAAGGGCTCGCCGGTGGCAAAGCCGTCCGCCATCAGGCGGGTGATCGCCATGTCGAGATATTTTCGGTTGGCGAGCGTCGTCAGCGGATCGGTGAGGGATTCGGTGCGGGCTGCTTCGAGGTTCTGCTTGAGCAGCGAGATCTCGCGGTTGGAATCATTGAGGCGATCCTGCAGGACGCGGTTGCGCACCTCCATCTCGCGCGTCGATTCCACTAGGCTTTCGACGATGACGTGCAGGCTTTCGGAATCGGCACCGGCCCGCACGAGGGCATTGGTGGCGTCGGCCAGCGATTCCGAATATTGGGTGACGTCGCCGGCGGCGATCTGCACCATGGCCAGAACCTGGCCGATCTTGTTCATCACCCGCACCCCGACCTGGTCGATGGTCTCGGTGAACCGGTGCGGTGAAAGAAGTTCCTCGTAGATCCGGCTAAGCTCTTGCTCGCAGAAACTACCCTTGGCCAGAACCTCGTTTACGGCAGCATTAAGCTGCAGGTTCTGTCCCGTTGCATATGTGTACCAGACTTCATAGTTGCGCGGATAGGCAGGCTGGCGCAACGCCTTCATCTGCCCCATCGCGATGTCTGCGAATGCGAGCGACCGTTCGAAATCGTCGTGCGGGTCGTCCATGAATTCCCTCCGGGGCCCCGGCCCCCGTACGCGAAATCCAAATTGATAAATCATGAGGCGGCAATGCTGAGTTTAGCCGCACGCTTCTGAAGATGCGGTAAACGCGCCAAACAACGACTTCGCGCCGGGGGCGGAAATCGCATCTATGGGTATAAAAGTAACGCCTATTCGGCCTTGATGCGGGTCGGGCGAAGCAGAAACGCCGGCAGGAATAGATTTTCGTCGGCGTCGTCGGCCGCATGGAGCCGGCGCTGGCGCCCGGCGCTGTTTGCCGGCTTTGCTTCGGGAGCGGGCCTGCTCTCCGGGCGCTTGCTCTCCGGGCGTTTGCGCTCCGGCCGCGCGTTTTCTTGCCGCGCGCTTTCCGGACGGGGGCCTTCCTGACGCGCGCTTTCCGGCCGCGAGCCCTCCTGGCGCGCGCTTTCCGGCCGCGAGCCCTCCTGGCGCGAGCTTTCTTGACGCGCGCCTTCCGGACGCGAACCTTCTTGGCGTGCGCCTTCTTGGCGGCTGCGCGGCGCCGAAGCGCTGCTGCGACTGCGGCGGCTGCCGCCACGGCTGCGCTCGCCACGCTCGCTGCGTTCGCCACGTTCGCTGCGCTCGCCACGTGCGGGACGCTCGGCCGCGGCCGTGACCGGCGTGCTGATCCAGGTGATCGCCACGCCGGTGAGCTTCTCGATCGCGGCCAGCGAGCGGGTGTCGGCGGGGCTGACCAGCGTCACCGCCGTGCCCGAGCGGCCGGCGCGGCCGGTGCGGCCGATGCGGTGGATGTAGTCCTCGGCGTGGTGGGGCACGTCATAATTGAAGACGTGGCTGACTTCGGGAATGTCGAGGCCGCGGGCCGCCACGTCGGAGGCGACCAGGATGGTGGTTTCGCCCGCCCGGAACGAGTCCAGCGAGGCGATGCGCGCCCGCTGGTCCATGTCGCCGTGCAGCGCGGTGGCGTTGAAGCCGTGCTTGACCAGCGAGCGCCACAGCACCGCAACTTCCCGCTTGCGGTTGCAGAACACGATGGCGTTCTTCAACCCCTCGACCTCGCGCATCAGGCCGCGCAGCACGTCGCGCTTCTCGTGTGCCTCCGAGCCGGTGGCGACGAGCTGCTGGGTGACGGTGGCCGCCGCGGTGGCTTGCTTGGCCACCTCGATCCGCGCCGGCTGGTGCAGGAAGGTGTCGGCAAGGCGCTGGATTTCCGACGGCATGGTCGCCGAGAAGAACAGCGTCTGGCGCGTCATCGGGATCAGCCGGCAGATGCGCTCGATATCGGGGATGAACCCCATGTCGAGCATGCGGTCGGCCTCGTCGATGACCAGGATCTCGATGCCGGAGAGCAGGAGCTTGCCGCGCTCGAAATGGTCGAGCAGGCGGCCGGGGGTGGCGATCAGCACGTCGACGCCGCGCGACAGCTTCGCGTCCTGGTCGTCGAACGACACGCCGCCGATCAGCAGCGCCATGTTGATCTTGTGGTGCTGGCCGTACTTGCTGAACTCTTCTTCCACCTGCGCGGCAAGCTCGCGCGTCGGCTCCAGAATCAGCGTGCGCGGCATGCGGGCCTTGGCGCGGCCCTTTTCCAGCATGGTCAGCATCGGCAGCGTGAAGGCCGCGGTCTTGCCGGTGCCGGTCTGGGCGATGCCGAGCACGTCCTTGCGCGCCAGCACGTTGGGAATGGCCTGTTCCTGGATCGGGGTCGGCGTGGTGTAGCCCGCCGCCTGCACGGCAGCGAGAACCTTGTCGCTCAGGCCAAGGGTATCAAAGGACATTGATGCGGTCTCGGATCAGGCCCCTGAGAACGCGCCGTCGGGACCGAAAGCACATAGGCAGTAGGCGCAGGCGCAGGAAAGCGCCGCACCCTGCCGATAGAACCGGCACCATACGGTGTGGCGTCGCAGTGTCAATGAGGTGCGTCCAGTCAAGGGACGAACGGCGCGGCGCCATCCAAGACGATCATCCGACGGCGGTCAGTCGAAGGACGGCGCGCGACGCGGTCATGGCCGGTGGGGGTGGAGTCTTCGCCGCACCACCACCACCAGGGTGTAGAGGCCGAGCGCGGCGGCGAGCGCCACCGGGAAGCCCCACGGGCTCCAGGCGTCCATCGCCGCGCCGAGCCCGGGCGGGCCGAAGGTGAAGCCCACCGAATAGAGCATGATGAACGCCGCATTGGCGGAAGCGAGGTCGGCGCCGCGGTAGCGCGAGCCGAGATGGGCGAGCCCGACCGTGTAGAGCGAGGCGACGATGCCGCCCCAGACGAACACCAGGGCCATGAAGGGCGATCCCGACGGCACCACCGTCATGGCCAGTGCGCCGACCGCGCCCGCCGCTCCGCATCCGGCGAGCACGAGCCGGCGGTCGGCGCGGTCCGACAGCCAGCCGAGCGGAATCTGAAAGGCGACATTGCCCAGCATGGCGACCGAGAGCAGCAGCGCCGCCTCGGTCTCGTTCATGCCGATCCGGAGCCCGAGCAGCGGCAGGAAGCTCATCGAGCCGGTTTCGACCGCGCCGAACACCAGTGCCGCCAGCGTCGCGGTCGGCGCAATCAGCAGGAAGCGGCCGACGCTGTGCTGGGAGGTGGCGGAGATGGTCGGCACCAGCGGCCCGGCGGCGATGACCGGGATCATCGCCAGAGTCATGATCAGGGCGCCGATCGCGAAGGGCAGCACGCCGGTGGTGCCGATCGTCGCCAGCAGGATGGGGCCGCCGGCAAAGCCGACCGCCAGCATCGTGGCGTAGATGCCCATCACCAGGCCGCGCCGGCGTTCGGGCGCCGCCGAATTGATCCAGAATTCGGAAACCACGAACACCACGCACAGCGCGCCGCCGGCGATGAAGCGCAGCGGAAACCACAGCCAGAACGGTTCGGCGAACTTGAACGCCAGGAGCGAGAGCGCGCCCGCCACGCCCGCGCCGACCAGGAGCTTCACCACCCCGAAATGGCGCAGCAGATACGGCACCAGCGGCGCCATCAGAATATTGGCGACGCCCGCCGTCGCGGTGTTGAGGCCGATCCAGGTCGAGGAGATGCCGCGCCGCTCCAGCTCGAAGGTCAGGAGCGGGATCGACAGGCTGAGGCCGAATCCGACCACCGTGACCGCCGCGATCGCCGCGGCGATCGACAGGATGCGGGCATGGTCCGGCTCGCCCGCCGACCAGCGGGGAACGAAATCGGCAAGCGAGAAACCTGAAAGCGACATGGGTGCAGTTCTTAGCCGGCATATCTGACGGCCCGAAGACACGCCGGGAGCCAAAGCCGGGAGCTCCAAGGGCTGGGCAATTTGGTCATGCGCGCCGGCCCTGTCCAGCGATGAAACACGTTACCCTTACGACGTGCAGCCGCACCCTTAAGGCGTGCCGCCGCGTCCGGCCGGCGGGGTGGGCGACATTGCTTCCCAAATAACCGCAACACAGAAAGGGTCATCCGTCCGCGATAAAATTGTCAGAATCACAGTTTAAACGGGCGCCGCGCGCAGGGTGTCAGCTCGGGGAGAACGATTTTTCCGCGGTGCGATATGATGAATCCGGAACAGTTACCCGTCGGCTGGGAGAGTCTCCGCGGGTTCAGCGGCAGGCGATTTGACGCACCGGCATTAAGCTTTGCTTAATTATTTGAAATGTGTTCTAGGGGGCATGACTCGCGGTCGATTTGAAGGAGTGATGTCGGCCGGCGGCAATAGCCTGCCTCCGCCGCGACGCGAAATCCGGCTGATCGAGCCGGCGTTTCGCGTGCTGCTCGCCGAAATCCGTTTTCGAACAAGGATTTCCGGCGAGGCTGTTTCCGGGATCGCGATGTGATCCTCCGGAAACCGAATGACGCGTCCTGAGCCTTCGCTTCGCTAGATGCCGATCCTTGTTCAGTCGCCGCCTTGCGCGGCAGGGGAGATCTCGATGAGCGGCTCGACCGGTGCTTACATCATTGAAATCGATGACGAAGCCGTGGGCATTGTGGTGCCCGACGACGACCGGGCGTTCCGCTTCTTTGCCGCCATCAAGGCCTATATCGGCCTTGAGGAGCGCCGCTTCGCCACGCCCCGCGCGGCGCAGAAGGCGGCGCACGCGCTCACCCGCGGCCGGCGTGCCGCCGCTGCCCGCTGAGGCAGCTTCGGCCGATCAGGCCAAAAATCCCGATTCCGTTTTCCGCACGGCCGATCCTGATTACAACGCCGGCATGACCGACGCCGCGACCGTGCTCGACCTCGAAGGGCTGAAATGCCCGCTGCCCGTGCTCAGGACGCGCAAGGCGCTGGGCCGCATCGCGCCGGGGGACCGGCTCGTGGTGCGCTGCACCGATCCGATGTCGGTGATCGACATCCCGCATCTGTGCCAGGAAAGCGGCGACACGCTCGAAGCCCGCGAGGAGGCCGGCGGGGTGCACATCTTCACCATCCGCCGCCGGGGATAGGGCTTCTGCGTCCGGTCTGTCAGCGGCGGATCACCAACTCCACCGAGCGCGGCACCGTGTTGATCACCACCGTGCCGCAGATGAAGTCGTGCAGCAGCCGGCGGCGGCCGTTGAACAGCCCCACCAGCAGCACCGCCGGCGTCAGAACCGACACCACGATGAAGAACACCAGAAGACGGACACAGGCGAGCAGCGGATAGACCGGCGCGCCGTACCAGGTGCGCATCTCCAGCCCGTGCATGCGCATGCCGACGGTGGCCGAATAGGGCCCGCCGAGTGTGGACGCCGTGTAGAGCAGCGCCCAGCCCAGCGCCGCCGGGCCGATCAGCCAGAACAGCATCCAGCCGAGGCCGAGCGTCAGCACGCCGAGGATGGCGAACGCCACCCACAGCACGATCATCGGCGCCAGGACGATGCAGACATCGACCAGGAAGGCGACCATACGGCGCGCCAGCACGCCCTCGAACAGCTCCGGCTCGGCATCGGGATCGAACTTGTGCGGCCGCTTCAGCGGCATCGCCGGCGGCGCGCCGAGCGGCCGGGCACGGTCGGCCACGCCGCGCCCGGCGTAGGGGCGGGGCGGGCGGGGACCTTCGAGCCGGGGAACGGCCGGGCGGTCGGGCAGCGTCATCTCAGTCTCCGCGGGCGCGCAGGTCGGGGCCGCATGGTGCGGTCCAGTCAGCATGGAATCGTAGGTAAGCAATTAGCCGAACTTGCGGCGGTTGCCCATGGTTTCGCCCGGGAACGGCCGCCGGACACAATTTTCTCGGCGCCCGCCCGGTTCCGGTCTATGACCGGTCGGATCGACCCCTGCCCGAAGCAATGCCGAGGAGGAAACCCATGACGGCGATGCCGGCATCCGCGTCGCGCTGGCGGCGGCTGCAGAGCGACACCGACGCGGTGCACCGCGCGCTCGACGCCCGCATCATGGCCGGCGATCCGTTCCGCGACCGCGACCGCTATGGCCGGTTCGTGCTCATGCAGCTTCAGTTCTTTCGCGACATCGACGCGCTCTATGCCGAGCCGGACCTGCGCGCCGTGTTCCCCGACCTCGCCGAGCGCCGCCGCCTGCCGCTGGCCGAGCAGGACGTGCGCGATCTCGGCCTCGATTTGCCGCCGGGCGAGCCGCCGCTGTTCGGCGCCGCCATCGACCTGCCGGCGGCGATGGGCTGGCTCTATGTCGCCGAGGGCGCCGATCTCGGCTCGCCCTTCCTGCTCAAGGAGACCGCCAAGCTCGGCTTCGACGAGAGCTTCGGCGCCCGCCACATGCGCGGCCACCCGCAGGGGCGCGGCCTGCATTGGCACCGCTTTACCGATGCGCTCGACGCCGCCGGGCTGACGGCCGAGGAGGAGTTGCGCGTCACCGGCGGCGCCCACGCCGCGTTCGCCCGGGTGAATGCGCTGTTCGAGGCCGCGGGCCTGGCCGATTGAGTTTGGCCGCCGGCGCAGCAGCGCCCGTCGTCGAGAGCCAATTCGAGACCACCTGTCGTCGTCCCGGGCAAGCGGCTTTAGCCGCGCGACCCGGGGCCGTTTTCCGGAAGGGGTGTCTTTTCTTGAGGACGATCCCAGGTCTCGCTGACGTTCGCCCGGGATGACGGGGCCTGATCTGCCGGAATGCGGTTTAATCCTCGCGCAGCGACCGGTTCATGTGGTCGAACAGCGGCTTCAGCAGAACCTGGGCGACGGTGCGCTCGGAGGTGGTGGCGAACACCTCGGCCGGCATGCCGGGCATGAGTTTCAGGTCGCTCGCACCATGCAGCCCGACCTCGGGCACGCGGATGCCGGCCGTGTAGAATGACAGGCCGGTCTTCTCGTCGCGCGAGAGGTCGGCCGAGATGCGGAAGATGGTTCCCTTGAATTCCGGCGTGGTGCGCTGGCTGAACGCCGAGAACCGGACCCGCGTCTCCTGGCCGATATAGAGCTGGTCGATGTCGGAGGGGCTGATGCGCGCCTCGATCATCAGCGCGTCGGTTTCCGGCACGATCTGCATCACCGTCTCGCCGGGGCTGATCACCCCGCCCACCGTGTGCACCACGAGCTGGTGGACGAAGCCGGCGCCGGGCGCGCGCACGTCGACCCGCCGCAACTGGTCCTCCGCCGCCGTGCGCCGTTCGGCAAGCTCGGAGATGCGGGTCTCGACCTCGCGGACTTCCTTGGCCACCTCGGTGGCGCGATCCTTGTCGAGCTGGATGATCTGCAGCTCGGTCTCGCTGATGCGGCCGCGGCTCTGGGCGATGCGGGCGATGAACTCGCCGATCGAGCCCTCGATGCGGATGATCTCGCGCTCAAGCTGGCTCACCCGCGTGCGCGGCACCAGGTTCTTGGCATAGAGATCCTGGACGTCCTGCATCTCGCTGTGAGCCACCCGCAACTGCGCTTCCAGCGAGCGCTGCTGGGCCTCCACGCCCTTGATCTCCTCGCGAAGCTGCTGCGTGCGCTCGGTGAGCTGCTCGCGAAGGCCGGCTTGCGTGCGGGCGCGCGAGGTGAACAGCAGCCGCTCGCCGTCCACCAGGGTTTGGATCTCGGGCTCAAGACGAGCCCGATGCGCGATGTCGGGCGGAATGCTCATGTCCTGGGTGCCGTCGCGCTCGGCGGTCAGGCGCGCCAGCCGTGTGCGCAGCGCGGTCAACTCGTTGACGATGATCGCCAGATTGGCCTTGGTCGCGGTCTCGTCCAGGCGGAGCACGAGCTGACCGGCCTCGACATGGTCGCCTTCCTGCACGAACAGCGCACCGACCACGCCGCCGGTCGGGTGCTGGACGCGCTTGAGGTTGGTCTCGACCACCACCGTGCCGCTGGCCACCACCGCGCCCGACAGCTCGGCCATCAGGCTCCAGGCCGCGGCGGTGCCGCCGAAGCCGAGGGCCAGGATGAGGCCGACCATGACGTGGCGCCGGATCGAGGCGGCCGCGCGCCCGGCCAGCGAAGCCGGGGAGGGAGCGGAAGGCGGGGAGGGCGGCGTGATCCGCGAGGGCTTGCTCACACGATGCCTCCCGTTGCCACCTGGCCGGAGGGCACCGGCCGCGGCCCCGGCTTGCCGGCGAGCGAGGCGACGTTGCGCACCGTCTTGGCCAGCACCTCGTCCTTCGGGCCGAACGCGGCGATCTCGCCGGCGCGGATCACCGCCAGCAGATCGACCGCGGCGATGGCGCTCGGCCGGTGGGCGATGACCAGGGCGACGCCGCCGCGCTCGCGCACCGAGCGGATGGCATGGGCCACCGAGGCTTCGCCCTCGGCGTCGAGATTGGCGTTCGGCTCGTCGAGCACCACCAGGAACGGATTGCCATAGAGCGCCCGCGCCAGCCCCAGGCGCTGGCGCTGCCCGGCCGACAGGTGCGCGCCGCCATGGCCGACCCTGGTATTGTAGCCGTCGGCCATGGCCAGGATGTATTCGTGCAGCCCGGCCTGCTGCGCCGCGGCGATGACCGCCTCCGACGGGGCGTTGGTGGTCATGCGCGCGATATTGTCGGCCACCGTGCCGTCGAAGAGCTGCACGTCCTGCGGCAGATAGCCGATGTGCGGGCCGAGCGCCTCGGGATCCCACTGGTCGAGCGCGGCGCCGTCCAGCATCACCTTGCCCTTCAGCGGCGGCCACAACCCGACCAGCGCACGGCCGAGCGTCGACTTGCCGGAGGCGGACGGGCCGATGACGCCGAGCCCGTCGCCCGCCCGCAGCGCGAAGTTCGCGCCCTTCAGGATCGGCTCGCGCTCGCCGGGGGCGGCGACGTAAAGGTTCTCGATCCGCAGGGCGGCCTTCGGTGGCGGCAGCTTCAGGCGCTCCGGCGGCGCCGGGAAGGCCTCGAACAGCCGAACGAGCCGCTGGTAGCCCTGGCGGGCGGCGACGAAGCCGCGCCAGCTCGCGATCGCCAGATCGACGGGGGCCAGGGCCCGCGCGCCGAGGATTGAGGCGGCAATGATGGCACCCGACGAGATCTCGCCGTGGATGGCCAGATAGGCGGCCAGGCCCAGCATCGCCGACTGCAGCACGTAGCGCAGCGTGCGCGACAGCGCCGACAGGCCGCTGCTGACGTCGGTGGCGCGCCGCTGCGCGGCGAGGAACGTCTCCTGCGTCGCGCTCCAGCGCTGGCTGAGCTCGGTGGTCATGCCCATGGAGGTCACCACCTCGGTGCCGCGCTGGGCGGTGTCGGCGAGGTGGCTGCGGGCGGCGAGCGCCGACAGCGCCTCGCGGGTCGGCTGGCGCGACCACAGGTCGGCCAGCGCCGTCAGGCTGATCAGCACCACCGAGCCGCCCACCGTCATCCAGCCGAGATAGGGGTGCAGCGCGAAGACCACCGCCAGATAGACCGGAATCCAGGGCAGGTCGAACAGGGCGGCCGGGCCGTTGCCGGACAGGAAGCTGCGAATCGCCTCCATGTCGCGGGTGGCCTGCATGGGGTCGACGGTGCCGCGGCTGGCCCGCAGCGGGATGCGCACGATGGTCGGGAACAGCCGGGCGCCGGCCTCGGCGTCCACGCGCTCGGCGATGCGCACGAACAGGCGGCCGCGGATCACTTCGAGCGCGCCCTGGAACAGATAGAGCCCGATGGCGATGACGCTCAGCGCCACCAGGGTCGGCACGCTGTGGCTGGTCAGGACGCGGTCATAGACCTGCATCATGAACAGCGAACTGGTGAGCATCAGGATATTGATGAGACCGCTGAACACGGCCAGCGCCACGAATGCGGCTCGGCAGGCCCGCAGGGTGCGCGCGATCGGCGTCACCTCCGCCGGTTTCGAATGTTGTCGGGACGTCGACACGGCCTGATCCTAGTGGAGGTCGTCTGCAGCCAAAGCGCTAGTATGAACGTTCTGCAACAATGCGTAGCCGTCAAGAGAGGCGGCGTCGAGGCGGTTGGGGCGCTCTGCGCAGACGTGGAAACTGGTCTTGCGAAAGAGAATGCGACACCTCAAAGACTTGAGACTCGTCCGCTCCGATGCAGCCGGATCGGACAGCGCTCTCGCATTACGCCGGCGAGGGCAGCCCGGCGGGACGACGTCAGCATCGTTCCGCAGGATGCGTGGGGTGGACCGTGGGCCCCGCGGGGCTGCACACCCAACCACACCGTGGGCCGGAGTCGAAGGCCCGATCCACGCCAGGGTGATTAGGGCACGCAGATGTCAGATCATTGACAGGCGCCCATCGACGCGAGATCCGGCCGACCGAGCCGGAGCCTCGCAGTCCGTTCGCCGGAAATCCCGTTTCCGAACAGGGAATTCCGGCAGATGCGTTTCCGCGATCACGACGTGATCGCCCGGAAGCCGCACGATACGGCTTCCGGGTAAGGATTTCGTGTGCGCGGACGCGGGCTCGCGAAAGTCCGCAGCCAAGACGGAATTCCGGCCGATCGCCGGCCGCCTTGGGCGAGCCCCAGGGTCAGATGACCGCAAAGTCGGACGACTGCAGCGACAGCCCCGTCGTCAGCCGGGCGAACTCGACGCCGGCCGCAGAGCCGGTACCGTCGGCATCGTAGACCAGCGCGCCGGTATTGGGGTTGTAGATGATGCGGTCGGTGGAATCGTGCGCCGCCGTGCCGGCATAGAACGCGGACGAGCTCAGGGTTCCCGTCGACCGGAGCGCGGTGAAGATGGCGTTCTCCAGCACGATGGTGTCGTCCACCACCGAGAAGTCGGTGATGTTGTCGACATTGCCCGATCCGAGGGCGGTGTTGAACACGAAGCGGTCGGCGCCGCCGCCGCCGGTGAGGATGTCGAGCCCGGCTTCGCCATAAAGCACGTCGCGGCCGTCGCCGCCGAGAAGGGTGTCGGCACCCGTGCCGCCCCACAGGCTGTCATTGCCCGTCCCACCATCAAGGCGATCGTTTCCGTCCCGGCCGTAGAGCCTGTCGTTGCCGCCGAGACCCTGGATCTGATCGGCGGCCGCGGTTCCGTTGAGCGTGTTGCCGCGGGAGGTGCCGACGATGATCGACGACTCGGGCGTCGGCGTGGGCTCCGGCTCCGGGGTCGGCGTGGGGGTGGGTGTGGGCGTCACGGTACCGCCATCGGTCGCCGGGTCGACCAGGTCGAGCTTGACGTTCTTGCTGCCCACCGTGGCCTGCATCGTGGTGGTGGCGATGCCGGCACCGGAGAAGGTGACGGTATAGGTGCCGGTCGGCAGCACCATGTCGTAGCCGCCGGCATTCATCGTCGTCGTGGTGTATTTGGTGCCGGTGCTGCTGATCGCGGTGACGGTGATGGCACCGAGGCCTTCGCCCGGATCGTAGAACTTGTCGCCATCCTTGTCGTCGAACGCGACGCCGGTGAGAAATGTGCCGGTGCCGGACTTGGCGAAGTCCTCGGTCACGAACATGCTGTTGCGGCCGCCATAATCGCCGACCTCAATACCCAGGCCGACCTCGCGATAATTGCCGTTGAGGATGTTGGCGCGGTGGCCGGACGAGTTCATCAGATTGGTGTGCAGGAGTTGCACCTCGTCCTGGTAGCCGGCCGGCGAGCGTGTCGTGGCGTAGGCGATGTTCTCGCCCCAGGCCCAGGAGCCGGTGAACGCATAGCCCGCCGCGGACATGCGCTGGCCGGCGGTGCTGCCGCCGGAGCCGGTGTGCGAGAACGTATCCGTGGCGATCATCCACGCGCTGTGGCCTTCGGCGGCTTCGTTGAGGTCGCCGTCGAACGCGAGCGGCTGGGCACCGACCTTCGCACGTTCGGCGTTGATCAATTCCAGCAGGTATTGTTCCTCGGCGCTGGGCTGCGTCATCTGTTATTTTCCCTATTCGGATATACAAAAGGTGTCGAACATCCGCGGCGTGTGGATCCGGGCTGATCAGATGCTGGCGATCAACTGTGATCAGCGATTGACTCAAACGTGTTTATTTTGAGTCGATCGGGAATAGGGAGGGGTGGCGGAACATTGACTTGTGTCCACCTTCAAAGAAAATATGCCTAACCTCGCCGCAAACCGGCGCTTTATGTCTGGGCGGTAGGAAGGTAAGTCGCGATGACTGCCCGGCGGTGCGGCTGGTGACGATCCGGGGAATGAACGAAGCGCTGAAGGCGGCGCCGGGCGACCGCGCCGCCTATGGCGATCCCGCGCTGCCGCTGGCGCCCGGGATGGTCGAAGCCATCGCGGGGTTTTTTTGCGGAGAATGATACGGTTTCCGGCCGAAGCAGCCGAAGCCGTAGGGTGCAATAGCGAAGCGTATTGCACCGCCCGCTGCCGAGCCGGCTGCGAAGGCGCTCACCGCGAAGAGGCGGAATACGCTGACGCTATTCCGCCCGCTCGCGGCAACTCACCCCTTTGCGAGCTTCGCCGCCACGCGCGGCGCGAAATAGGTGAGGATGCCGTCGGCGCCGGCGCGCTTGAAGCAGAGCAGGCTCTCCATCATCGCCTTCTCGCCGTCGAGCCAGCCGTTCTGGGCGGCGGCCATGATCATCGCGTACTCGCCCGACACCTGGTAGGCGTAGGTCGGTAGGCCGAAGGTCTCCTTCAACCGCCACACGATGTCGAGGTACGGCATGCCGGGCTTCACCATCACCATGTCGGCGCCCTCGGCGATGTCGAGTTCGGTCTCCTTGATCGCCTCGTTGCCGTTGCCGGGATCCATCTGGTAGGTGCGCTTGTCGCCGGTCAGCGTCGACTTGGAGCCGACCGCGTCGCGGAACGGGCCGTAGAAGGCCGAGGCGTACTTGGCCGAATAGGCCATGATCGACACGTCCTGGAAGCCGGCGGCGTCGAGCCCGGCGCGGATGGCGCCGATGCGGCCGTCCATCATGTCGGACGGCGCGATGATGTCGGCGCCGGCCTCGGCCTGCACCAGCGACTGGTTCACCAGCATCTCGACGGTCTCGTCGTTGAGGATGATGCCGTCCTGGATCAGCCCGTCATGGCCGTGGCTGGTGTAGGGGTCGAGCGCGACGTCGGCGAGGAGCCCGATGTCGGGCACCGCCGCCTTGATGGCCCGCATCGCGGTGTTGACGAGGTTGTCCGGGTTGAGCGCTTCCTCCGCGCCCTCGCTGCGCTTGGCCGGATCGGTGTAGGGGAACAGCGACAGCACCGGGATCTTGAGTGCGGCGGCGCGCTCGGCCTCCTTCACCGCCTCGTCGACGCTGAGGCGCTCGACGCCCGGCATCGAGGCCACCGGCACGCGGGTCTTCTCGCCATCGACGATGAAGATCGGCCAGATCAGGTCGTCGACCGTGAGGGTGTTTTCGCGCACCAGGCGGCGCGCCCAGTCGGTGCGGCGGGTGCGGCGCGGCCGGTGGACGAGGTCGAGGCCCGGCGGGGTTCGGCCGGCCGGCGCTTCGAGCGGGAAGTGATTGGCGGGTTCGATCGGGCGGCCGTATTTGATGGCCATGGCGACGCCTCCGGAACGCGGGAAAAAAGCGCGAAAGGCCTTAGCACTCCGCAACCGCCCCGGCCACAGCAAAGCCGCCGGCCGTATTTCGGCCCGGCATGCCCGGCCTGCGTGCAACCAATGTCGCGTTGACGCTGGCGCCAGGGCCTCGTTAGATCGCCGGACGGGAGGACCGGCGCAGCCCAAGCGCCGGCAATACAACGAGAAAAGCCGATGGACTTCGCCCTTACCGCCGACCAGCGGGCGATTGCCGAGGCGGCGCGCGCGTTCGCCCGCCACGAGATGGCCCCCCACGCCAAGGCCTGGGACGAGGCCGAGACCTTTCCCCTCGACACGCTGCGGCACGCCGCCGCGCTCGGCTTCGCCAGCATCTATGTGAAGGACGATGTCGGCGGCTCCGGCCTCACGCGCTTCGACGCCGCGCTGATCTTCGAGGAACTGGCGCAGGGGTGCGTGTCCACCGCCGCCTTCCTGTCCATCCACAACATGGCGTCGTGGATGATCGACGCCTTCGGCTCGGAGGCGTTGCGCCAGCGCTACCTGCCCAGCCTGTGCACCATGGACAGGGTGGCGAGCTACTGCCTGACCGAGCCGGGCGCCGGGTCGGATGCCGCCTCGCTGCGCACCCGCGCCCGCCGCGACGGCGATCACTGGGTGCTCGACGGCGACAAGGCGTTCATCTCGGGCGGCGGCGTGTCGGACGTCTATGTGGTGATGGCCCGCACCGGCGAGGCGGGGCCGCGCGGCATCTCCTGCTTCGTGGTCGAGACCGGCACGCCGGGGCTCAGTTTCGGCGCCAAGGAGAAGAAGCTCGGCTGGAAGACCCAGCCCACCGCCGCGGTGCATTTCGAGAATTGCCGGATTCCGGCCGGCAATCTGGTTGGCAGCGAAGGGCAGGGCTTCAAGATCGCCATGGCCGGGCTCGATGGCGGCCGGCTGAACATCGGCGCCTGCTCGCTGGGCGGCGCGCAGTTCTGCCTCGACCAGACCGTCGACTACATGCGCCAGAGGAAGCAGTTCGGGCAACCGATCGCCGACTTCCAGGCGCTGCGCTTCCGCATCGCCGACTACGCCACCGAGCTGGAGGCGGCGCGCCTCTTGCTCCGCCGCGCGGCGAAGGCGGTCGCCGACCGCGAGCCGAACGCAACCCAGCTCGCCGCCATGGCCAAGCGGCTGGCCACCGATGTCGGCTTCCAGGTGGTCGATGGCTGCCTGCAGCTTCATGGCGGCTATGGGTATCTGCGCGACTTCCCGATCGAGCGCGTGCTGCGCGATCTGCGCGTGCACCGCATCCTGGAGGGCACCAACGAGATCATGCGGCTGATCATCAGCCGCGGTATATTTGAAACTTGAGGAAGATGCTGACCGGCCGCGGCATGGAGCGCGGGTCTTTCCCTCTCCCCTTGCGGGAGAGGGTGCCGAGCGATCGATCAGATCGCGAGGCGGGTGAGGGGGGCTTCAAATACCCCTCACCCGGCTCGGATTTCGCTTCGCTCAATCCTCGCCGACCTCTCCCGCAAGGGGAGAGGTGAAGAAAGAGAGGCGCCTGATGGACGACGTCGCGAACAAGGCTCCCAAGGCCCAACAGTCCTCGGCATCCGTGCGCTATGAGGACGACACCTATAGCTGGGCCTTCGAGCAGGCAGCCTTGCTGCGCGCCGGGCGCTGGAGCGAGCTCGACATCGAACACCTCGCCGACGAGATCGAGGACTTGGGCAAATCAGAAAAGTGGAAGCTGGAAAGCGCCTTGCGGCTGGTGCTGATGCACCTCCTGAAATGGGATTTCCAGCCCGAGAAGCGCACCCGCAGCTGGACCCTCAGCATTGCCGTCCACCGCAAGAACGCGGCCAGGGTGCTCCGGGAAAATCCGGGCCTGAAAGGCGTGCTGGCGGAGGTGCTCGCCAATGCGTACGAAACCGCCCGGCTCGAAGCCTCCGGTGAGACCGACCTCGACCTTTCGGTGTTCCCCGAAACCTGCGCCTACGACTTCGACGCCATCATGACCCGGCCGGTCGAGTGGCCGCCGGCCGATCCTGCAGCACTCGCCGCCCGTTCCCCCGACGTTTAAGACAGTCCCGATGGATTCAGAGATTCTGTTCGAGCAGCGCGGCGCCGCCGGCATCGTCACGCTCAATCGTCCCAAGGCGCTGAATGCGCTGACCCACGCCATGGCGCTGGCGCTTGCCCGCCAGCTCGACCTCTGGGCCGAGGATCCCGCCGTTCGCTGCATCGTGGTGCAGGGCGCGGGCGAGCGCGCCTTCTGTGCCGGCGGCGACATCCGCCGGCTCTACGATCTCGCCCAGGCCGGGCGCTTCGACGAGCAGCTTGCCTTCTGGCACGACGAATATCTGCTCAACGCCAGGATCAAGACCTACCCGAAGCCCTATGTCGCGCTGGTCGACGGCATCGTCATGGGCGGCGGGGTCGGCGTGTCGATCCATGGCAGCCACTGCGTCGCCGGCGACCGTTTCCAGTTCGCCATGCCGGAGGTCGGCATCGGCTTCTTCCCCGATGTCGGGGCGACCTACGCTCTGCCGCGCCTGCCCGGCGAGGTCGGCACCTATTGCGCGCTCACCGGCGCGCGGCTGAATCAGGCCGACGCCGCCGACCTCGGTCTGGTGCGGGCGGCGGTGCGGTCGGCCGATTTTCCGGCGCTGATCGCCGATCTCGCCGCCGGTCAGCATGCCGACGCCGCTGTGGCGTCGCGGTCGTTGCCGCCGGCCGCGGGGCCGCTGCGCGACATCCGTCCGCTCATCGACGACGGCTTTGCCGGCGACAGCGTCGAGGCGATTCTCGCCCGGCTCGATGGCGCCCAAGCACCCGGGCCGGAGCTTGCCGCCACCATCCGCAGCAAATCGCCAACGAGCCTCAAGATCGCGCTCGGCCAGATGCGGCGCGGGCGGACCCTGTCATTTGCCGAGGCGATCCGCACCGAGTTCCGCATCGTGTCGCGCCTCGCCCACGGCCACGATTTCTACGAGGGCGTGCGCGCGCTGATCATCGACAAGGACAACGCGCCGCGCTGGAATCCCCCCACGCTCGATGCGGTTTCGGCCGCCGATGTCGAGCGCCACTTCGCGCCGCTCGACCGGGAGTTGCCGTTATGAGCGACATTCCGATTCACGATCCGCCGATCGAACTCGACAAGCTGGTCGAGAAGGGGGTGTGGGCCCGCCGCCTCACCATCTTCGTGCGTTCGGTGGCGGTGCTGGTGCTGATCAAGGGCCTGTTCCACTGGTCGCTGCTGTGCGGGGTCGGCGACGGCATCGGCGTGCGCTTCGAGGTCATGCCGCCGGCCTGGCAGATCGCCACCATCTTCTTCGCCATCATCGATGTTGTGGCCGGCGTCGGCCTGTGGCTGCTCGCCGCCTGGGGCGCCGCGGTGTGGCTGATCGGCGGCATGTCCCAGGTGGTGCTCGATATCTGGTTTCCGCAGATCTATGGCGGGCAGGTGCCGCTCACCATCTTCTACGCGCTGCTGCTGGTCGGCTACGTGGTGCTGAGGGTGCTGGCGCTGCGCGAGAAGCCGGACCGCTAATCCATTCCAACGACAAAAAAACCATCCACGGGAGGATACATCATGGCGAACATCGGGTTCATCGGGCTCGGCAATATGGGCGGACCGATGGCGGCAAATCTGCTCAAGGCGGGCCATCGGGTCACCGGCTATGACCCGGTGCCGGCGGCGGTGGAGCGCTTCACCGCGGCGGGCGGCATCGCGGCGGCCAAGGCCGCCGATGTCGCGGCCGGCGCCGAGATCATCGTCTCCATGCTGCCGGCGGGCCGTCATGTGCGCGAGGTCTATCTCGGGCCCGGCGGGGTGATCGCCACCGCGGCGCCCGGCGCGCTGCTGATCGACTCCTCCACCATCGACGTGGAAACCGCCCGCGCCGTGGCGGCGGAGGCCGAGGCCAAGGGTCTCGCCATGCTCGATGCGCCGGTGTCCGGCGGCGTTGGCGGCGCCACCGCCGGCACGCTCACCTTCATGGTCGGCGGGCCGGACGCGGCCTTCGCCCGCGCCGAGCCGATCCTCCAGGCGATGGGCAAGACCATCGTGCACGCCGGCGGCCCCGGCACCGGCCAGGCGGCGAAAATCTGCAACAACATGATTCTCGGCATCTCGATGGTGGCGGTGTCGGAAGCCTTCGTGCTGGCCGAGCGGCTGGGGCTCGACGCCCAGAAGCTGTTCGACATCTCCTCCAAATCCTCCGGCCAGTGCTGGTCGCTCACCAGCTACTGCCCGGTGCCCGGCCCGGTGCCGACCTCGCCGGCCAACCGCGACTATGCCGCGGGCTTCACCGCCGCGATGATGCTGAAGGACCTCAAGCTTGCCCAGGATGCCGCGGCGGGGGCCGGCGCGTCGACGCCGCTGGGGGCGACGGTGGCCCAGCTCTACGGCCTCTATTGCGGCAGCGGCGAGGGCGGACGCGATTTCTCTGGTATCATCCGTTTCCTGCGCGGTACCTGACAACCGAATAGTACAATTGCAAACAACCCGTAAACCTCGCGTCAAGGCTGGGAAATTTCACCGACTGTTCACGGTATTCTTTAAGACGAACCTTAGGCAAGGAGAGCTAGATTTGCTGTGAAACCGGGAAACACCGGTGCTTACAGCAGACAAGGGGCGTCGTAATGAAGAGTGCAGTGAAGACGGTAGAACCCGTCGAGCGACGAGAGCGAGCCCAGGAGATTCGTCCGCTCTACCTCGAGTCTCTGACGCTGGTAGAGCGACTGCATCGCCGGCTCCTTGACGTGATCAAGGACGAGTTCGATCGTCGAGGCCGCTCCGACGTCAACAGCGTGCAGGCACTGCTGCTGTTCAACATCGGAGACAGTGAACTGACCGCTGGTGAACTTCGCACCAGGGGCTACTATCTTGGCTCCAACGTGTCCTACAATCTGAAGAAGCTCGTGGAAATGGGCTATCTTCACCATCAGCGCTCGCGGATCGACCGGCGGTCGGTGCGCATCAGCCTGACGGACAAGGGCAGGGAGGTTCGCGATATCATTGACAGCCTCTATGCCAAGCACATCAAGACCATCGAGCAGGTGGGCGGCATCGGCACAGCCGATTTCGCCGGCCTGAACAAGGCGTTGCAGCGACTCGAGCGGTTCTGGACCGACCAGATCCTCTATCGGCTGTAATCGCCTTCTGATCGAACGCCTTGCGGCGAACGGCCCCGATCCGACGAGGATCGGGGCCGTTCCGTTATGGCCGGGGTCGTCTCTATGGGATTCGTCTTGGCCGGCTCTGTCTTGACTGGAGGCATGCTGCCGCCCGCCGCGTCGAATGCGCACGCCTTCAGGGCCTGTTCCGGCTTGCGGAGCGGTGCATTCCGAAAGGGCAGCAACCTCGGCCTGCAGCACCGGAGACCGGGAATCCCGGCCTGGGGAGGCCGGTTTCCGAACATGGTTTTCCAGTGCGGCTGTTTCCGGGAGGGTCAGGTGACCAATCGAAAACCGTGAGGCGCACGCCCTCGTGGCAGGGAGTCCGGCGTGCACGCACCGCGGCCTGTGCACGCCAAGGTGAAGGCCGCAGGCGGCACTCTTCGCGGGGGTCGCCCCGTTATGGCCATTTTGTTTGTTAACGAAACAAGCCGATAGTCCACCCCCGCTTCGCCCGCAATTTCGCGGGCGTCGGCGATTTCAATCCGGAGCCCGGCATCGTGTCGTCACGCGCCGACCAACCTTTTGGGTCTCGTTTGTCCGCCATCCTGTCGCCCGTTTCGGTGTCCCGCCGCGGCCTGCTGGCCGGTCTCGGTGCCGGACTTGGCGCCGGGCTGATCGCTTCGCCGGTGCTGGCGCAGGGGTTCGGCCTGGGCTTCGGCCAGGAGGAACGGAACGCGACCCTGGCCGACAGCGCCGAATGGAACCAGGGGTTCGATTCGGCCTCGCGCACCATCCTGATGCCGCGCTCGTCGCTGCCGACCCTGTCGCCGCAAACGCTCGCGGCCACCGAGCAGGCGCTGCAGGTCTATGCCGGCATCGTCGCCCGTGGCGGCTGGCCGACGGTGCCCGAGGCCGGGCGGCTGCGCGTCGGCATGCGCCATCGGGCCGTGCCGGCACTGCGCCAGCGTCTGGCCGCGAGCGGCGACCTCGATCCGGCCGCCGGCGTGTCGGATGTGTTCGATTCCTATGTCGAGGCCGGCGTTCGCCGCTTCCAGGCCCGTCACGGCCTCCAGGCAGACGGCGTGGTGCGCGAGAGCAGCTATCGCGCCCTCAACGTGCCGGCCGACGTGCGGCTGCGCCAGCTCGAGACCAATCTCGGCCGGCTCAAGGCGATGTCCGGCTTCCTTGGCAACCGCTTCATCACCGTCAATATTCCTGCTGCGCAGCTCGAGGCGGTGGAGAATGGCGCGGTGGTTTCCCGCCACACCGCCATCGTCGGCAAGCCGGACCGGCCCTCGCCGGTGCTGTCGGTCAAGATCCAGGAAGTCAATTTCAACCCGTTCTGGACCGTGCCGGTGTCGATCATCCGCAAGGATCTGATCCCCAAGATGCAGGCCGAGCCGGAATACTTGGCCAAGTACAAGATCAGGGTCTATGACGGCCGCGGACGCGAGCTCGATCCTCGCCAGATCAACTGGTACTCTGAAGAGGCGGTGAACTACCAGTTCCGCCAGGATCCGGGCGAGCAGAACTCGATGGGTTCGGTGCGCATCAACATGCCGAACCAGCATGCCGTCTATATGCACGACACGCCGCAGAAGAACCTGTTCGGCGAGGACCGTCGCTTCGACTCCTCGGGCTGCGTGCGGGTGCAGAACGTGCGCGATCTCGTCACCTGGATTCTCGCCGGCAGCCAATGGGCGCGGCCGCAGATCGACTCGGTGATCCGCTCGGGCGAGCGCGCCGATGCCAAGCCGGTGGCGCCGGTGCCGGTCTACTGGGTGTACGTCACCGCCTGGGCGACCTCGGACGGCGTGGTTCAGTTCCGCGAGGACATCTACAACCGCGACGGACTGGGCGGCCAGATCGCCGCGGACCACTGAGGACGAGTGGGGCAGCGCCGGCCGGGGCGGGGGCCGTGTGCCCGGCCAGCGTATCCGGGTTGCGGAAGGCGACATGGCCGAGCGCGAAGTGCTGTTCGAATTTTCCCGGATGGGCGCCTATGTCCGGGTGGCCGCCATTGATGCCGAAACCGGCATTGAGGTGGTGGTGATGGCGCCCGCCGCCGCCGCCCGCGCCGACCTCGAACGGCTGGCGATGCAGAAGCTTCAACGCCGGCTTGCCGCAGGTTAAGACGACTATCCGCGCGTGCGGGACGATCTTCGTCGGCGGATCGCAATCAAACCTGCCGCATGACAAGAGCTCTTCGCTCCGCGTGCTTGCGGGAATCGCGGGGCGATTATCTGCGGGCGAGGAAAATTTGTATCCGTAATCTCTGCACTTCAGCAGATATGGTTGCCCGCGGCCAGGAGTATTGCCGGCGGAACGACAAAGCTTCGGCTTGATCAGCCGGATTCCGTCTCACGTCATCGCTTCCGCAGCGGCGGGTTCCGGTCTTGCCGGGCATGCTCTGGTGCCGGGCGGCGGAAACCCGGCGCATTCGAGTCGCTGTGCTTGTCGCACTGCTGCGCTATACTACCGCCGCCGTTGCGGAGGGATTCGGCATGACATACAGCTTCAAGGGCAGAGGCATTCTGTGGGAAGAGGGGCGAGGACCGGTCATCTGGTGGCCGATCAACTGGTTCTGGTTCCTGGTGACCAATTTCCAGGAGGAGCGCCGTCAGGCCGCGGAGGAACGCGCCGCCGCGCTTGATGCGGCGAAGACGGAGACTTCTCCCGTCAAGGCGGACGAACCGGCCGCCGCAGCCGTGGACCCGGCCCCGCCTGTCGAGACGGCGGCTGAGACGATCGTGGTCGAGCCGGCCGTGTCGGAGACGGTCGAGGCGGTGGCCGAGACGACGGTGGTGACCGTCGTTGCGGTTGCCGAGCCCGCCATCGAGGAGGCGCTGCCGGCCGAGTCCGCTACACCGGCAGCGCCGGCGGAGCCTGCGCCCGCCGCCGAACCGGAGGCGAGCGAGCCGGCCGAGAAGAAGCCGTGATGCGGTTTCCGGCTGATCAAGCCGGATAACCGTATCCCGACAGCCGGAAATCCCTTTTCGAACAGATGTTTCGGAGAAGCGGTTTCCGGCAGAGGTGAGGTTTGATGTCACACGGTGTCCGGCATCATGGCCGGACGCCGTGTGAAATCCGTGAGGCGGCGATGTCGCGCAAGATCGACGTCCCGGTCAGCGAGGTGCGGCGCTTTCTCGAACCGGGCCCGGTGGTGCTGGTGTCCTCCGCCGATCGCGGCGAGACCGACATCATGACCATGGGCTGGCTCACGGTGATGGAGTTCACGCCGTCGCTGGTCGGCTGCATCATTTCCGGCGCCAACCACAGCTTTGACCTGATCCGGCGCAGCAAGGCGTGCGTGATCAACCTGCCGACCGCCGACATGGTCGACACCGTGGTCGGCATTGGCAACACCACCGGCGCCGAGATCGACAAGTTCGCGCATTTCGGCCTGACGGCCGAGCCGGCCGCGCACGTCGCTGCCCCCCTCATCGCCGAGTGCCACGCCAATTTCGAGTGCCGCCTCGTCGATGGCTGTCTGATCGACACCTACAACTTCTTCATTTTCGAGGTGGTGAAGGCGCAGGCCGCGGCGCGACCGAAGCACCCGGAAACGCTGCACTATCTCGGTGGCGGCGAATTCATGGTGTCGGGCAGGATCATCAGCCGGCGCGCGAAGTTCCGGCCGGAGATGCTGTAGGGAAGGGGCGGCCACCGGCCGGCGGGGCCGGTATCGCGCCTCCCGTCGCCGACGCAATTCCGGTTTCATGGCAGCGGCTTGCGGCGAAATCCGGATTCTGAATCGCAGCGGCTTACAGCGACGTCCGGATTCGGAATCGCAACCGTGCTTTCGGACCCTGCATCAAAGAAGGATGCTCGTCTCGGAGAGCGTGGTGACGCCGGTGAGGCGGATCTCGAAATCGGCGGTGCCGTCGCCATTGATGTCGCCGGCGAGCAGGCCCTCGGTGAACCGGAGCTGGCCGGCCGTGTTCGAGAAGTCGTCCTCGCCGATGAACACGAATGTGTTGTTGCCGCGCAATTTGGTCATGGCATCGATCAGGTGCAGATCGATGATATCGTTCTCGGCCGTCGAGAAGTCGCAGATGGTGTCGGCACTGTCGTTGCAGCCCATGTCCTTGATGGTGCGGAAGACGAAGGTGTCGGCACCCTCGCCGCCAGACAGGGTGTCGACCCCTGCGCCGCCTTCGAGGATGTCGTCGCCTGCGAGGCCGTCGAGCACGTCGTTTCCGGCGGCGCCGGAAAGCTTGTCATTGCCCGTGCCGCCGGTGATGACATTGGCCGACGCATTGCCGGTGCCGATGAAGGCGTCCGAGCCGGTATAGGTGAGGTCTTCGAGGTAGGCCCTGAGCGCATATTTGCTGAGCGAGGTGGTCACCAGATCGGTGCCGCCATCCTTGCGCTCGGTGATCCTGTCGCGCGTGCTGTCGACCACATAGGTGTCGTTGCCGGCGCCGCCGACCATGGTGTCGTTGCCGAGGCCGCCGTCGAGCGTGTCGGCGCCGTCATTGCCGGCCAGCGAGTCGTTGCCGGCGAACCCCAAGAGCGTGTCGTCGCCGGCGCCGCCGGTCAGGATGTTGGCGAGTGCATTGCCGGTGCCGGCGAAATCCCCGCTGCCGATGTAGGTCAGCCGTTCGAGATTGTCGCCGAGCGTGAAGGCGGACAGCGTGGTGCGCACGAGATCGGTGCCCTGGCCGATCAGCTCGATCACCTGGTCGCCCGCATCGTCGACCGCGTAGATGTCGTTGCCGGCACCGCCATACATGACGTCGGCGCCCAGGCCGCCATCCAGCGAGTCGTTGCCGGCATAGCCGTAGAGCGTGTCGGCGCCGTCGCCGGCCATGGACTGGCCTGCGACGGTGACGGTGGTGCTGATGGTGTCGCTGCGTTTGGAGCCGAAGACGGTGACACCGGTCTCCGACTCGTCGGTGGTGGTTGTCGTGGTGGTGGTCGTGGTCGGGTCGGAGAACAGGCCGAGCAGGAAATCGTAGACGCCGTCGACGAAGCGCGCGAACTCGATGCCGGCCAGCGTGTCCACCCCTTCGCCGGAGACCAAGTAGCAGCCGCCGGAGATGGAGATCGTGTAGGCCGCGAACAGGCCGGAATAGAGCGCGGTGTCGGTGCCGTCATTGCCGGTCAGCGTGTCGTTGCCGGCGCCGCCGGTCAGCGTGTCGTCGCCGGTGCCGCCCGTGAGCTGGTCGCTGCCGTCGCCCCCCAGGAGGATGTCGTTGCCGGCGCCGCCGTCGAGGATGTCGTTGCCGCCGAGGCCGGACAGCGTGTTGCCGAGGCTGTTGCCGGTGAGGCGGTCCGCCCCGCCGCCGCCGATGGCGTTCTCGATCCAGGCGCCATAGGCGATCGACAGGTTGCAGGTCATCATGTCGCAATTGGAGAAGGAGCCCGGCGTCAGGTCGATGGTGCAGGAATAGCTCCAGCCCGACAGGTCGATCGTGTCATTGCCGGCGGAATCGTAGATACACAGCACCGGATGCTTGTTCTGGGTGAAGTCGAACACCCAGGCGTCGGCGGTGGCATTGAACCCGTAGGTGGTGTTGCCGACCCGCGTGGTGGTCTCGGCGCCGTACATCGCCTGGATCGTCAGGATGTCGTACAGCATCGGCGTCTGGGCGTAGTAGGTCCTGCCGTCGCTCGCTACCCAGTCGGCCCCGGTATTGTCGGCCGTGAAATACGACATGATGCTGTACATCTGCGAATCCTGCATGAAGAGTGCATCGTTCGCATAGGTCGGCGAGCCGCCATTATAGTCGCCGGGGTGGTCGAGCCCGAGCGCATGGCCGGTTTCATGGACGTAGGTCTGGAACCCCCACTGGCCGACCGTGGGCGAGACCAGATTGTTGGTGCCGGAATTCGATCCGTAATTGGAATTGAACCAGACCGAACTGGCGCCAGTATAGCTGCCCGGATAGTAGGCGTGGGCGTAGCCGATATCGGTTGTGGTATTCGAGTATTTGATGGTCGCCGCCGCGCCGTTGGACGTGTAGGCGAAGTCGGTCGTGATCAGGTCATCCCACAGCTTGATGGCGAGGGTTGCGGCGGTCTGCTGCGCGCTGGTCAGCGCCGAGAACCCGGTCTTCTCGGCGTAGGGAAACCAGCTTGCGCTGGCCGGGAAGCCATAGGTCAGGCTGCTTCCCGACAGGTGGTAGCCGCTGTCGAGCTGAGCGATGATCTGGGCGTTCGTCCAAACCGCCTTCGCCATAATGCGTTCTCCTGGACCCGTGTAGGCAGGCGGCATGATTCCGAAGACGCTTTAAACAAACTGTGTATTGATCGCTAAAATACCATCTACCCATGACGGTTCTTTGGCGGTCGGAGACGGTTGAGGGCGAATGGCGACACGAAATCCAACGCCGCATGGCACGGTTTTATCGCTTGGCCACAGATATCCCCGCTGTCGAACAGGGATATCTGGCGAGTCTGTTTCCGGCGATCGCGAGGTAATCATTCGGAAACCATATGAAACGTCAGTCTGGCACCTGCAGCCAAACTTGCGAAAGCTGCCGGGGCGATACGGTTTCCAGCTTGATCAGCCGGAAACCGTACGATCCACGCCGGCTGACATGGCATGCTTGCGCGCGCCCACCGTGTACGCCGCCGGGCTTGGCCCGGCGGTGCCAATGGGAACGCGGTGGCGTCGGAAAAGAGGGCCGCAGGCGGGATGGTCAGGTGTCGGGATCGCCGGGCCAAGCCCGGCGATGGTGTGGAGTGTACCGGCCACGGCTTCCGGGGCCACAGCCGCTGATCCATGCAGGCTGAGATCAAAGCGTCCGCCTAGTTCAATCAGGTCGGCGGACACCCTCTAGCATTCTCCGCAAAAGCGGAAACCGGCTTCGCGAAAGAGAACGCGACAACTCAAGGGCTTAGAGCGTCCACTTGGTTCAATCAGATCGGCGGACGCGGCCTTAGACGGCAAAAATAAAGCCGCGCAGAGGGGCGCGGCGGAACAAACAGCATCCGGCTTCTCGGCGGGCGCGACGGAATTTCGATAACTCTAAAACTGCTGAATTCCAGTGGCCAAAAAATAAAAGCAGGATTTCCGAAGTCCGCATATTAGCGGATTCGGAAATCCCGCTATCGTCTCAGGTTTTGCAGGACAGCGCTGGTCCGACCTTCAGTCCAACCTGCGTCACTCTGCTCAGGCCCTGCTACGCCGACCTGTGATCAACGATAGAGCAGCGCGATCCAGATGGTCGGCATGCCAAGGATTCCGAGCGGAACCCAGAGATTCCAATCGGTGATGCTCGGCACCACAGCGCCATCGGCAGCGAAGTAAGCAGAAGCGAGCGTCGACGTGAGGACGACCGAAAGCGCCCCAATAACAGCTGATAGTTTCATCTTTGGTCCTCTCATGAAGGGGCCCAGGAATGCTTACTTCCTTTTCTGCCATGCCTCGCGGCCGGTGTTATCTTCCGCCGCCAGTCCATTCACCTTACACCGATCGGGGCAGCGGTGTCGTTGCGAATGAGAACGGAAAAGGCTGTCGCACCTCCGAGCAAGATGACTCTAGCGCTTCTGGCGACGAATGCAATGGTTGGATCGGCGATTGAGGTTACGAGAAACTGCCGATCACCAGCCCGTCACATGCGGTCCGAACTCGTGGCGGGCAGACTTTTTCGACGGCGTGGCGGTATCCGCCGGAAACAATCCGGCCCCGCGCGTCCTGGGGTCGGCGGCTGCGAAGCCGCATGCGGCAAGGGTTGCCCTGCCTCGGCGGCGACTCGGCGGCCGCCGGCGGCGCTCCCCGGCCTGGGCACGATTGTGCGGAGCCTAGCGGCGGCAGCGGCAATCACCGCAACCTGCATGGGACGTACTACTTATCTGCCTGCTCTGCCGATCGAACGGTGCCTGGGGAGGGCCGGTGGGCAGGGTCCGGGCAGGACGCAATGCAACCGGTCGAGCTTCCGTTTCGAGAGTGCTCGCCGCGAGAGCCGGTCCCAACGCATCGGCCGCAGGCTGGCCCGTAGGTCATAATAGAATCAACGTATCCAAAGGAACGCGGAGACCAAGAAAGACGAGAGAAGAGGACAAAGAGACAAAGAGGAGGACAAAGAGCATGAATCAAAAAGCTGCCACGGACCCAGGGCCGTGGCAGCTTAATGAAGCAGGATTTCCAAGAGCACCGTGGCGCAATTGGAAACCCTGCAAAACGTCAGGTATTACAGAACCGCGCTGGACCCGCGAGGAGCCCAGCCCGAGATGTTCTGTTCAAACCCTGAGCCGCTGGCGCGTGCTCAACGATAGAGCAGCGCGATCCAGATGGTCGGGATGCCAAGGATTCCGAGCGGAACCCAGAGGTTGGCGTCGGTGATGCTCGGCACAGCAGTGCCGTTAACGATAGCGGCAGACGCAGCCGTCGACGCGAGGATGGCCGAGAGCGCCCCAATAACGAACGAAAGTTTCATTTTTGATCCTCTCCTAAGGAGCTGAGAGTGTCCACCCCTCCCATACTGAGACGGCTGGCACGGCCAAACGCCTCAGTTCATCCGTTCCACACCGGTCGGGGCTGCGGTGTCGTCACGGATGAAAATGGAATAGGTTGTCGCACCCCCCAAGCGGCGTGACACTACCGTTTCTGGCGCCGAATGCAATGGCCGGCATCGCCGCCGAACACCGTGAAACACGGGTCAACCCGGCCGTTTCGACGGAATTTCCGGCGGCCGGATTTCTGCCTCAAGGCGGCAAGCAGCCTTGTTGTGGAGAGAGGGTGCTCTGCTGCTGCGGCGCTGGGCCGCGCCGGCGCGAGAAGCGGGGATTCGCTCACGACCTTTGCCCCGCCGGGAACGCAACCGCGGCCCGCCAGGGTGCGTCAGGGCGCCGTCAGCCGCGCGAATCTAAAAGGTGGCCATGGTTGATGATGTCAGGCGCGTGATTCTGCTGGCCGGCGCGTGTGGGCTTCTCGGCATCGCCGGCGCCGCCGCCCAGTATGGCGGGCCGCACGGGCACGGCGAGCAGCGCCGCAAGCGCCACCGCCGCCGCGATGACCACGACTGCGCCAGGCGGGCGCTGCAGGAGGGGCGGGCGCGGCCGCTGGCGGAAATCCTGCCGACCGTCGAGTCGGCGCTGGGCGGGGAGGTCATCGAGATCGAGCTGGAACACTGCGACGACCGGATCGTCTATGAGGTCAAGGTGCTGCGGCCGGATGGCCGTCTGGTCGAGGCCAAGGTCGACGCCAGGACCGGCGAGGTCCTCGAGGAAGAGATGTAATGCGCGTGCTGGTGGTCGAGGACGAGCCGCGCATCGCCGATGACATCGCCGCGGCGCTGACGGCGACCGGGGCGGTGGTCGATGTCATCGCCGATGGCGAAGAGGCGTGGTTCAAGGGCGACACCGAGGATTACGCGCTGGTTGTGCTCGATCTCGGCCTGCCCGGGCTCGATGGACTGGCGGTGCTCAAGCGCTGGCGGCGCAATGGCCGCCAGATGCCGGTGCTGGTGCTGTCGGCGCGCGGCACCTGGGCCGAGCGGGTGGAAGGCATCGATGCCGGTGCCGACGACTATCTGCCCAAACCGTTCCGCATGGAGGAGCTGGTGGCCCGCGCCCGCGCGCTCATCCGCCGCTCGGCCGGCATCGGCACGGCGGTGATCGAGGCCGGCCCGCTCGCGGTGGATCCCCGCGAGATGCGGGTCACGGTGCGCGGCCTGCCGGTGACGCTGTCGCCGCTGGAATACCGGCTGGTCGCCTATCTGGCGCTTCACAAGGGGCGGGTGGTGCCGGCCCACGAGCTGATCGGCCATCTCTATGGCGACGATGATGCCCGCGACGCCAACGCCCTGGAAGCCCTAGTGACGCGGCTGCGCCGCAAGCTCGGGGCCGAGCTGATCGAGACCCGCCGCGGCTTCGGCTATCTGGTGGCGGAGCCGCGGCCGTGATTGGCGGCTCGCTGCGGCTGCGGCTGTTCGCAGCCGGGGCGGTGTCGATTCTGCTGGCGCTGGGGCTTGCCGCGCTGGGGCTGACCACCTTGTTCGAGCGCCATGTCGAGCGGCGCATGGCGACCGACCTGACGGTCATTCTCGACCGGCTGGTGGCGGGGCTCGACAGCGACACCACCGGCAAGTTGACGGAGACCGATCCGCCCGACGATCCGCGCTTCGACAAGCCGCTGGCCGGGCTCTACTGGCAGGTGACGGCCGAGTCGGGTGTCGTCGTCGACCGGTCGCGCTCGCTGTGGGATTCGCAATTGGCGCTGCCCGCCGACGAATTGTCGGAAGGCACGCTGCACCGTCACCACATCCCGGGGCCGGGTGGCGGCACCCTGCTGGCGGTGGAGCGCCGGGTGATCCTGTCGCCGCGGCTCGGCGGCGGCGCGGTGCGGGTGGCGGTGGCGCAGGACGTCGCCGACATCAATGCGGCGACACGTGATTTTGCCGGCGACCTGCTGCCGTTTCTCGGTTTGGTGGCGCTGCTGCTGGTGGCCGCCTCGGCGGTGCAGGTGGCGGTCGGCCTGGCGCCGCTCAAGGCGGTGCAGGCCCGGCTGGCGGCGATCCGCGTCGGCACCGCCGAGCGGCTGGGCAGGGCGTTTCCCGACGAGGTTCGCCCGCTCGCCGTCGAGGTCGACGCCCTGCTGGACCAGCGCGAGCGTCAGGTGACGGCGGCGCGGGCGCGCGCCTCGGACCTCGCCCACGGGCTCAAGACGCCGCTGCAGGTGCTGGCCGGCGACATCGACCGGCTGCAGGCCAAGGGCGAGAGCGCCATCGCCGCCGATCTTGCCGCCATCGGCGAGGCGATGCGCCGGCACGTCGAGCGGGAACTGGCGCGGACGCGCCGCACTGCCGGCTCGGTCACCGCCCGCGCCGCGGTGGCGGCGGTGGCCGAGCAGGTCATCGCCGTGGTGCGTCGCACCCCGCGGGGCGAGGTGCTCGAATGGTCGAACGCCGTGCCCGCCGATCTCGCCGTCCGCATCCAGCCCGACGACCTGACCGAGATCCTCGGCAATCTGCTGGAGAACGCCGCCCGCCATGCCGCCGAGCGCATCGAGGTGCGAGCGGCCACGGAGGCGGATTGGGTGGTGGTGTCGGTCATTGATGACGGGCCGGGCATTCCGGAGGTGCAGGTGCCGATCGCGCTCCGGCGCGGCGGCCGGCTCGACCAGACCGGGCCCGGCACCGGGCTCGGCCTCGCCATCGCCGCCGACCTCGCCGAGGCCTGGGACGGAACGCTGACGCTCGGCCCGACCGCGCCGGGCGCCATGACCGCGGTGGTGAGGCTGCCCCGCGCCGGCTGAGACCATTCCCGCCACGCCCGCCCGAGCCCCGGGCGTCCGCAACCCGGTTGCGGCAAATGTTCTGCTGCTGCAAGACAATCGCCCTTGCACAATCGGTGTTGGATACGCTTCCGCCCGTCCGGCTGTGGCGCTAGAAGAAGGCGAGGGGAAAAAAGCATGACCATTGAAGACGCATTCATGCGGGTATTCGGCGACCTGATTCGCCAGGGGCCCGGCACGACTGCGTCCACCCTGCGCGCGCTCAACCTCGTGCGGCCGCTGCTGCCGCCGTCCGGCGAGGTGTTGGACGTCGGCTGCGGCACCGGCGCCTCGACGCGGGTGCTCGCCCGCCATCTCGACCGCGTGATCCGGGCGTCCGACGTGTTCCCGGCCTCGATCGAGATCGCCCGCAAGCGGGCCGAGCTGGTCGGCCTCGGCGACCGCATCGTGTTCGAGGTCGCCTCGCTCGACGATCCCGGCATCGGCCCGGACACCGCCGCGCTGATCTGGTGCGAGGCCGCGGCCTATTCGGTCGGCGTCGGGCGGGCGCTCGACGCCTGGCGCGACCTCCTGATGCCCGGCGGCCTCGCCGTGTTCAGCGAGCTGGTCTGGCTGGGGGACGAGCGGCCGCCGGAAGCCTTCGCGTTCTGGGAGCGCGAATATCCGGGCATGACCGACGCGACGGCGCTGCGCGCCGAGGTCACCGGCCGCGGGTTCGAGCAGGTCGCCGACTTCGTGCTGCCGGTCGAGGACTGGTGGGAGAGCTATTATCTGCCGCTGGCGGCCCGGCTCGACGCCCTGGGCACCGTGATGGACCCGGCGCTGGCCGAGGTCGCAGCCCTCACCCGCCGCGAGATCGCGGTCTTCCGCGACTGTGGCGACACTTACGGCTACATCACCATGGCGGCCCGCAAGCCGGCGCCGTGAGTTCGGCGGGGCAATCGGCGATTGGGCTGCACGGGCCGGGCGGGCAAGACGGGATGCAACCTTGGCGGCATCGCCAAAGCCCCGCGCAAATATCTGAAACTAAACTGGAAAATCCTCGCTTTTGCAGACCTGCGGCGGTAGCGCCGGGCGGCGGAATCGGCTATCCAGTCATGCATTGCAGCATCCGGCGGGTCACCTCGTGATCGCCGGATCCGAATTTCGCCCGAAATCCTTGTTCAAGAACGGGGTTTCCAGCGACCGGACTGCGGATCCGGCTCTTTCGGCCGATTTTCGCATCATCCCAGCACACCGAGGCGATGTTGGCCAACGACCCCGCGACCCCCCAAGGCGGCGATTCCTCCGACGTTCGTCCCGTCTCCATCGCCGAGGAGATGAAGCGCTCCTACCTCGATTACGCCATGAGCGTGATCGTGAGCCGGGCGCTGCCCGACGTGCGCGACGGGCTCAAGCCCGTGCATCGCCGCATTTTGTTCTCGATGAGCGAGAACGGTTACGAGTGGAACAAGCCGTACCGCAAATCGGCCCGCATCGTCGGCGACGTCATCGGTAAGTATCACCCGCACGGCGACCAGGCGGTCTATGACGCGCTGGTGCGCATGGCGCAGCCCTTCTCGATGCGGCTGACGCTGATCGACGGGCAGGGCAATTTCGGCTCGCTCGACGGCGATCCGCCGGCGGCCATGCGCTACACCGAGGTGCGCCTGCAGAAGGTCGCGGGCGCGCTGCTCGACGACCTCGACAAGGACACCGTCGAGTTCCTGCCCAACTACGACAATTCCGAGCGCGAGCCGTCGGTCCTGCCGGCGCGCTTTCCCAACCTGCTCGCCAACGGCGCCGGCGGCATCGCGGTCGGCATGGCCACCAACATCCCGCCGCACAATCTCGGCGAGGTGATCGACGCCTGCATCGCCTACATCGACAATCCGGAGATCGGCATCGACGAACTGGCCGAGCGCATGCCGGGGCCGGATTTCCCCACCGGTGGCCTGATCCTCGGCCGTGGCGGCATCCGCTCCGCCTTCCACACCGGCCGCGGCTCGGTGGTGATGCGCGGCAAGGTGTCGATCGAGACCATCCGCAAGGATCGCGAGGCGATCATCGTCACCGAGGTGCCCTACCAGGTGAACAAGGCGTCGATGGTCGAGAAGATCGCCGAGTTGGTGCGCGAGAAGCGCATCGAGGGCATCTCCGACCTGCGCGACGAGAGTGACCGCCAAGGCGTGCGGGTGGTGGTCGAGCTCAAGCGCGACGCCGTGCCCGACGTGGTGCTGAACCAACTCTACCGCTTCACGCCGCTGCAGACCACCTTCGGCGTCAACATGGTGGCGCTGGCCGGCGGCCGGCCGGCGCTGATGAACCTGAAGGACCTGATCTCGGCCTTCGTCGCCTTCCGCGAGGAGGTGGTCAGCCGCCGGACCAAGTTCCTGCTGCGCAAGGCGCGCGACCGCGCCCACATCCTGGTCGGCCTCGCCATCGCGGTCGCCAATATCGACGAGGTGATCCGGCTGATCCGCACCTCGCCCGACGCCGCGACGGCCCGCGAAGCCCTGATGGCGCGCGACTGGCCGGCACGCGACGTGGAGCCGCTGCTGCTGCTGATCGACGACCCGCGCCACCGCATCGCCGAGGACGGCACCATTCGCCTGTCGGAAGAGCAGGCGCGGGCGATCCTCGACCTGCGCCTGCAGCGCCTCACCGCGCTGGGCCGCGAGGAGATCGCCCAGGAGCTCGACAAGCTCGCCCTCGAGATTGCCGACTACCTCGACATCCTGCGCTCGCGCGCCCGCATCATGGCCATCGTCGAGTCCGAGCTGGTCGAGCTGCAACGCGAGTTCGCCACCCCGCGCAAGACAGAGATCGTCGAAGCCGACGCTGACATGGAGGATGAGGATCTCATCCAGCGCGAGGACATGGTGGTGACCGTGTCGCACGCCGGCTACGTCAAGCGCGTGCCGCTGTCGACCTACCGCTCGCAGCGCCGCGGCGGCAAGGGCCGCTCGGGGATGCAGACGCGGGAGGAGGATTTCGTCACTCGCCTGTTCGTCGCCTCCACCCACGCGCCGGTGTTGTTCTTCTCCTCGCGCGGCATGGTCTACAAGCTGAAGGTCTGGCGCCTGCCCTTGGCGCCGCCGCAGGGGCGCGGCAAGGCGCTGGTCAACATCCTGCCCTTGGAGCAGGGCGAGCGCATCACCTCGATCATGCCGCTGCCGGAGGATGAGTCGACCTGGGCGAACTATCAGATCATGTTCGCCACCACCGCCGGCGGCGTGCGCAAGAACGAGCTATCCGACTTCGTCCAGGTCAACCGCAACGGCAAGATCGCGATGAAGCTCACCGAGGAGGGCGAGGCGATCGCCGGTGTGGCGCTGTGCACCGAGGCCGACGACGTGCTGCTCACAGCGGCGAACGGCCAGTGCATCCGCTTCCCCGTCGGCGACGTGCGGCTGTTCAAGGGCCGCGAATCGACCGGCGTGCGCGGCATCCGGCTGGAGGGCGACCGCGTCATCTCCATGGCCATCCTGCGCCACGCCGAGGCGACCCCGGCCGAGCGTGCCGCCTATCTGAAGCAGGCGTCCGCCATGCGCCGCGCTGCCGGCGACGACGTGCCGGACGAACCGGTGGCTGTGGAGGAGGGCGAGGAGGCGGCCGGCAACGGCCAGCTCGCGCCCGAGCGCTATATCGAGATGGGTGCCCAGGAGCAGTTCATCCTCACCGTCTCGGAGAATGGCTACGGCAAGCGGTCGTCTTCGTTCGAGTACCGCATCGCCGGCCGCGGCGGCAAAGGCATCGCCGCCATGGCGGTGAACGACCGCAACGGGCCGCTGGTGGCCTCGTTCCCGGTGGAGGATGCCGACCAGATCATGCTGGTCACCAATGGCGGCCAGCTCATCCGCTGCCCGGTCGACGGCATCCGCATCGCCGGCCGCTCGACCCAAGGCGTGATCATCTTCAACACCGCCGAGGGCGAGCGGGTGGTCTCGGTCGAGCGGGTGAGCGAGGAGGCCGCCGGCGAGGCCAATGGCGACTCGACCGCCGAGGGCGAGGACGACGGCGGGGAAGGGTGAGCCGCGATGACCTTTGAAACCTGGCTGCTGTTCGTTCTGGCCACCGCGGCGCTGATCGCCACCCCCGGGCCGAACGTCGCGCTGGTGGTTGGCACCACGCTGCGCCACGGCCGCACCGCGGGCCTTCTCGCCGTGGCCGGGGTCAATGCCGGGGTCGTGCTGCAGCTCTGCACGGTTGCCGCCGGCCTCACCTGGATCGTCGAGGTGTTCTCGGCCCATTTCGACCTGATCCGCTACCTCGGCGCCGGCTACCTTATCTTTCTTGCCGTGCAGCAATGGCGCGCCAAGCCGGTCTCGCCCGGCGTCGCCGCCCCGGCGCTGGCACCCGAGCGGGCGTTCGCGCGCGGCTTCCTCATCGCCTTCGCCAATCCCAAGACGCTGGTGTTCTTCGCCGCCTTCCTGCCGCTGTTCATCGACCCCAATGCCGGGGATTCGACCGCGCTGTGGATCCTGGCCGCCACCTTCGCGGTGATCGCGGCCGGCGGCGACACGCTGTTCGTCCTGGCGGCGGCGCGCCTCGGCCACGCGGTCTCCGGCCGCTACGCCCGCATCGCCGACAAGGCCAGCGCCGCCATCCTGCTCGGCGGCGCCGCGGTGCTGCTGGCGGCGGGGCGGCGGTAGTCTCCCAGCGCCAAGCCCTCGGTCTCGGGGTGTATTTCCACTTTCACCGATTGTGGGCTAAAGGTGCCGCCCGATGATGCGCACCGCCTTCTACCCCGGCTCCTTCGACCCGGTGACCAACGGCCATGTGGACGTGATCCACAATGCCTGCCGGATGGTCGACCGTTTCGTGATCGGCATCGGTATCCACCCCGGCAAGGCCCCGCTGTTCTCGGCCGAGGACCGGGCGTCGATGCTGATGGAGATCTGCGGACCCTATGCAACCCAGGTCAGCAGCCGGCTGGAGGTTGTCACCTTCGACGACCTCGCGGTCTCGGCGGCGCGCCGGGTCGGCGCCGGCCTCTTGATCCGCGGCCTGCGCGACGGGTCCGACCTCGACTACGAGATGCAGCTTGCCGGCATGAACGCCACCCTGGCGCCCGAGGTGCAGACGGTGTTCCTGCCGGCCTCGCCGATCGTGCGCCCCATCACCGCCACGCTGGTGCGGCAGATCGCTGCCATGGGTGGCGACGTGTCCGCCTTCGTGCCCGGACCGGTGCAGGACCGGCTGGCCGCCAAGTTCCCGCCCCGCAGGGGCTGAAAAGTTCCCGCCCCGCAGGGGCTGATCGACTCCAAAGGAGGCTTCATGTTCCGCGCTCTCGTGACCGCGCTTGCGCTTGCCTTCGCAGCGCCCGCGCTCGCCCAGACGACGCTGCCGCCCGATCCTGCGAACACCGTGGTGCTGGAGACGACCAAGGGCCGCGTCGTCATCCGCCTGCGCGACGACGTCGCCCCCAAGCACGCCGAGCGCATCAAGCTCCTGGCCCGCGAAGGCTATTATAACGGCGTGCCGTTCCACCGCGTCATCCCCGGCTTCATGGCCCAGACCGGCGACGGCGAGCGCGGCGACGGCACCGGCGGCTCGAAGTATCCGGACCTGCGCCAGGAATTCTCCAAGGTGCCCTATACCCGCGGCGTCGTCGGCATGGCCCGCGCATCGAACCCGAATTCGGCGAACTCGCAGTTCTTCATCATGTTTGCCGACAAGTCGCACCTCAACAACCAGTACACCGTGGTCGGCTACGTCACCGAGGGCATGGATGTGGTCGACAACATCGAGCGCGGCGAGCCGCCCCGCAATCCCGACAAGATCGTGAAGATGACGGTCCAGGCCGATTCCAAGTAAGGCTGCGCGGATGCGCCGCGCCGGATCCTGCGCCGCCGGCATCGGCGCGGTCTTCGCCTCGTCCGTCGCCCTGGCGGCGGCGGGGGGAGGGCTGCGCCCGCCGGACGACGCGGCCGGAGCCGGCGCCGAAATCCGGCCGGTGGCGAGCCTGAACCTGCTGGTGCGCGTCGAGCGGGACAATCCGCAGCCGCAGCGCCCGCAGGGGCCGCTCGATGCCTTGGGCGATCTCGCGCGGGCGCTGCACGGCTGTTGGAGCCCGCCGCCGCTCGACCGGATCGCCAATCCGCCCGACGTCATCTTCGATATCAGCTACCGGCGCGACGGCTCGCTGTTCGGCCGGCCGCGGGTCATCCAGTTCTCCCGCGGCGTGACCGATGCCGAGCGCGGAATCCTTTACGAGGCGGTCGCCCGCGCGCTCGACCTGTGTTCATCCCTGCCGTTCACCGACGGGCTCGGCGGCGCCGTCGCCGGACGGACCTTCAGGGTCGTCCTCCAAGACCGCCGCAACCAGAGGCAAGCGCTCCGATGAGTGATCCCGAAAACACCCTGATTCTCGAAACCACCAAGGGCCGCGTCACCATCGCGCTGCGTCCCGACCTCGCCCCCAACCATGTCGAGCGGCTGAAGACCCTGGCGCGCCAAGGCTTCTATGACGGCATCGTGTTCCACCGGGTGATCGACGGCTTCATGGCCCAGACCGGATGCCCGCGCGGCACCGGCACCGGCGGCTCGGACCTGCCCAACCTCAAGGCCGAGTTCTCGGCCGAGAAGCACGTGCGCGGCACCTGCTCGATGGCGCGCTCCGGAAACCCCGATTCGGCCAATTCGCAGTTCTTCATCTGCTTCGCCGAGGCGCCCTGGCTCGACCGCCAGTACTCGGTCTGGGGCCAGGTCACCGAGGGCATGGACGTGGTCGACCAGATCAAGCGCGGCGAGCCGGTGCGCGATCCCGACAAGATCGTCTCGATGAAGGTGGCGGCCGACGCGGCCTGATCCTGCGGTGCGCCTCTCCGACTTCGACTACGACCTGCCGGAGGGGCGCATCGCCTTGCGCCCGGCCGAGCCGCGCGATTCGGCGCGGCTCCTCGTCGTGCGGCCGGGCGCGGGCCTTGAGGACCGCGCGGTGCGCGACCTGCCGGACCTGCTTCAGCCCGGCGACGCGCTGGTGTTCAACGACACGCGCGTGATTCTGGCCGAGCTGGTCGGGTTGCGGGTACGCGGCGAGGCCGCCGCCACCATCCACTTCAACCTGCACAAGCGTGTCGCGGAGGATCGCTGGCTCGCCTTCGCCCGCCCGGCCAAGCGGCTTCAGGCCGGCGACCGGGTGCGGTTCGGCGCGGCATCCGAGGGTATCGCCTGCGAGCTGGCGGCGTTCGACGCCGAGGTGGCGGCCAAGAGCGCGGGCGGCGAGGTCGAGCTGCGCTTCGCCTTTTCCGGGGTGGCGCTCGACGAGGCGATCGCCCGCCACGGCCACGTGCCGCTGCCGCCCTACATCGCCGCACGGCGCGCCGACGACGCCCGCGACCGCACCGACTACCAGACGGTATTCGCCCGCCACGACGGTTCGGTGGCGGCGCCGACCGCCGGCCTGCACTTCACGCCCGATTTGCTGGCGCGGCTTGCGGCGAGGGGCATCTCGCAGCATTTCGTCACGCTGCACGTCGGCGCCGGCACCTTCCTGCCGGTCAAGACCTACGATGTGCGCGCGCACCGCATGCACGCCGAGTGGGGCGAGGTCTCGGCCGCCACCGTAGCCGCACTGGACGAGGTGAGGGAACGTGGCGGCCGCATCGTCGCCGTCGGCACCACCTCGGCGCGCCTGCTGGAAACCGCGGCGAAAGACGGCACCCTCCGCGCCTTTTCGGGCGAGACCGACATCTTCATCACGCCGGGCTATGCGTTTCGCGCCGTTGACGTGCTGATGAGCAACTTCCATCTGCCGAAGTCGACGCTGTTCATGCTGGTCTCGGCGTTCTGCGGCCTTGAGACCATGCGAGCCGCCTATGCCCACGCCATTGAGGCCGGCTATCGCTTCTATTCCTACGGCGACGCCAGCCTGCTGTTTCCGGATCGAGCCTGATCCAAATCCGAGCCTGAGACATGACCGCATTTTCCTTCCGCGTCCGTGCCACGGACGGCACCGCGCGCCTCGGTGAAATCTCAACGCCGCGTGGACATATCCGCACGCCGGCCTTCATGCCGGTCGGCACCCAGGCGACCGTCAAGGCGATGTATCCGGAACAGGTGAGGGCGCTCGGCGCCGACATCATCCTCGGCAACACCTATCATTTGATGCTGCGGCCGGGGGCGGAGCGGGTGGCGAGGCTCGGCGGCCTGCACGCCTTCATGGACTGGCCGCACCCCATCCTCACCGATTCCGGCGGCTTCCAGGTGATGTCGCTGGCCTCCTTGCGCAAGCTCGACGAGGACGGCGTGACCTTCCGCTCGCACCTCGACGGGTCCGAGCACCGGCTGACGCCGGAGCGCTCGATCGAGATCCAGGGCCTGCTCGGCGCCGACATCCAGATGCAGCTCGACGAATGCCTGAAGCTGCCGGCCGCCCGCGAGGACATCGCCCGCGCCATGGAGCTGTCGCTGCGCTGGGCCGAGCGCTCGCGCCGGGCCTTCGAGGGCCAGCCCGAGGGCCGCGCGATCTTCGGCATCGTCCAGGGCGGCGACCAGCCGGATTTGCGAATCGACAGCGCCAAGGCGCTGGCCGGCATGGACTTCCACGGCCTCGCGGTCGGCGGCCTCGCGGTCGGCGAGCCGCAGGAGGTGATGCTGGCGATGATCGAGACGGTGGAGCCGCATCTGCCGGCCACCAAGCCGCGCTATCTGATGGGTGTCGGCACCCCGGACGACATTCTGGAGGCGGCGTCGCGCGGCATCGACATGTTCGATTGCGTGATGCCGACCCGCGCCGGCCGCCACGCCACCGCCTTCACCCGCTTCGGCAAGATCAACCTGCGCAACGCTCGCCACGCCGAGGACACCCGTCCCCTCGACCCCGACAGCCCGTCCGAGCCGCTGCGCCGCTGGAGCCGGGCGTATCTGCATCACCTCGTGCGGGCCGAGGAGATGCTGGCCGGCATGATCCTGACCGCGGTCAACATCGCCTATTACCAGGAACTGATGGCGGGCATCCGGGCCGCCATCGCCGAGGGGCGGCTCGCGGCGTTCCGCGATGAGGTCAAGGCGGGGTGGGCGGCGGGCGATTTGCCGGCGCTGTGACGGCAGCCGAGCCGGCGGACCATCATCCAGGGCCGGCTTGCCGGGGACCGGGGAAGGCGTCTTTAATGGCAACGACCATTCCCCAGGCCGGCGCGGCGCGCCTAAAGTCCGGTTTCCGGGTGATCAAGCCTTTGAAGCGAATGCCGATCGTCGAAAAACCGTCTTCCAGACAAGGATATTCGACGAGGCTGTTTCCTGAGATCACAAGGGGATCTGCCGGAAACTGTATCATCGTCAAGACATGGAATGGTGCGAATGATTCGCGGTCTCGACCACGTCGTGCATTGCGTCCGCGATCTTGAGGCCGCCGGGGCGACCTACCAGCGGCTCGGTTTCCAGGTGGGCGTCGTCAACCGTCACCCTTGGGGCACATGGAACCGGGTGGTGCAGATCCCGGGCTTCTTCATCGAGCTGCTCAGCGTCGGCGAGTCCGACAAGATCGTGCCACCGCAGCCACGCCATGTGTCGTTCGGCGCCTACAATCGCGATTGGGCGCTTCGCAACGGCGAGGGGCTGTCGTGCCTGGTGCTGGAGACTGACAACGCCCGCACTGCGGCGCAGGGTTTCCGCGCCTCGGCGGTGGGCGATTACGAGCCATTCCACTTCAGCCGCCAGGGCCGGCGGCCTGACGGCAGCGCGGTAACGGTGGCGTTCACGCTGGCGTTCGCCGCCGACACCGGCTCGCCGGACGTCTGCTTTTTCGTCTGCGAGCAGCACTTTCCCGAAAATTTCTGGAACCCGGCGTTCCAGGTTCACCCCAACGGAGCCACGGCGGTACGCGGTATCGTGCTGGTTGCCGACAACCCCAGCGATCACCATGGCTTTCTCGGCAGCTTCAGCGGCCGGCGCGAGATGCACGCCACCAGCCTCGGCCTCGTCATCCGGACCGCGCGCGGCGAGATTTCGGTGATGGAGCCGTCGGTGTTCGCCCGCGTCTATGGCTGCCCGGCGCCGGTCACGGCGTCCGGCCTGCGGCTCGCGGCGCTGCGGTTCGCGGCCTCCGACCTCGGCCTCGCCCGCACGGTGGTGGGCCGTCTCGGCATCGAGACGGGGCGCGGCGCTTTGGTGGTCACGCCGGCCCACGCCCACGGCGCGGCGCTGGTGTTCGAGCAGGCGTGAACCCACAAGCCGGCTGCCGGGCAAGGATTTCGAGAACCGCCCGAAACGCAGCCTCCGGCCCCCCGGGGGCCGGAGGTCGTTTGGTTGGATCAGGCCAGCGCCTTCAGCGCCGCACGGCCGGCATAGCGGGCCTGGGAGTCCAGGTCCTCTTCGATGCGGATGAGCTGATTGTACTTGGCGAGCCGGTCCGAGCGGGCGAGCGAGCCGGTCTTGATCTGCCCGCAATTGGTGGCGACCGCGAGGTCGGCGATGGTCGAATCCTCGGTCTCGCCCGAGCGGTGGCTCATCACCGCGGTGTAGCCGGCCTTGTGGGCCATCTCGACGGCGGCCAGCGTCTCGGTCAGCGAGCCGATCTGGTTGACCTTGATCAGGATCGAGTTGGCGAGGCCGCCCTTGATGCCGGCCGCGAGGCGCTCGACATTGGTGACGAACAGATCGTCGCCGACGAGCTGGCACTTGGCGCCGATCAGGTCGGTGACGATCTTCCAGCCCTCGAAATCGTCCTCGGCCATGCCGTCCTCGATCGACACGATCGGGTAGGCGGCGGCGAGCTTGGCGAGGTATTCCGCCTGCTGTTGGGGCGTGCGCTTCACACCCTCTCCTTGATAGACATAGGCGCCGTCCTTGAAGAATTCGCTGGCGGCAGGGTCGAGAGCGATCGCGACCTCCGCGCCGGCCTTGAAGCCGGCCTTCTCGATCGAGGCGACCACGAAGTCGAGCGCCGCCTCGGCCGACGGCAGGTTGGGGGCGAAGCCGCCCTCGTCGCCGACATTGGTGTTGTGGCCGGCGTCCTTGAGCGCCTTCTTGAGCGTGTGGAACACCTCGGCGCCGATCCGCACCGCCTCGGCCACGGTCTCGGCGCCGACCGGCATGATCATGAATTCCTGGAAGTCGATCGGATTGTCGGCGTGCACGCCGCCATTGATGATGTTCATCATCGGCACCGGCAAGAGCCGCGCCGAGGTGCCGCCGACATAGCGGTAGAGCGGCAGGCCGCAGGCGGCGGCGGCCGCCTTGGCGGTGGCCAGCGACACGCCGAGGATGGCGTTGGCACCGAGCCGCGACTTGTTGGGCGTGCCGTCGAGGGCGATCATGATCTCGTCGATCTTGACCTGATCCTCGGCATCCAGGCCGCCCACGGCGTCGTAGATCTCGTTGTTGACGGCATCCACCGCCTTGCGGACACCCTTGCCGATATAGCGGCTATTGTCGCCGTCGCGCAGCTCGACCGCCTCATGGGCGCCGGTCGAGGCGCCGGACGGCACGGCAGCGCGGCCGAACGAACCGTCCTCCAGCCGCACGTCCACCTCCACGGTCGGATTGCCTCGGCTGTCGAGGATCTCACGGGCGATAATGTCGACGATCGCGGTCATGGAACGCCTGCCTGTCTGGATGGGACGATGTAATCGGAAACACGGAGGGTCGAGCCCGCTCATACAGGATCGAACCGGCCTGGGAAACCCGCGCTTCCGTCTGTCGCCACGGTTGGATAGGAGAAAATCATGACAGATGAATCTCTCCAGCTTGGCCGCCACGTTCCCTTGCCCGCCTCGCCCGACCGGGCGCTGCTGGAGCGCGTGCCGAACCCCCACTCCGATACCAATTACGTCGCCCGCTTCACCTGCCCGGAATTCACCTCGCTGTGCCCGGTGACCGGCCAGCCGGATTTCGCGCTGCTGGTGATCGACTATGTGCCCGGCGACTGGCTGGTGGAATCGAAGTCGCTGAAGCTCTATCTGGCGAGCTTCCGCAACCACGGCGCCTTCCACGAGGACTGCACCATCGCGGTGGGCAAGCGGCTGGCCGGGCTCTTGGAACCGCGCTGGCTGCGCATCGGCGGCTACTGGTTCCCGCGCGGCGGCATGCCGATCGACATCTTCTGGCAGACCTCGGCGCCCCCGGAGGGCCTGTTCATCCCCGATCAGGGCGTGCCGCCCTATCGCGGACGGTGACGGAAGCGTTTTCCGCAAAAGTGGGAACCGGTTTTGCGATCAGAAAACGCGACAAAACAAAACATCTAACCCAAAGCATCGAGCAATGCCGTGACCTCCGCGCCCGGATCTGGCGCCCGCATCACGCCGCCCATCACCGCGATGCCGGCGGCACCGGCCTCCAGGCAGTCCGGCAACCCCTGCGACGCAATGCCGCCGAGCGCAATCACGGGGCAACCGGCGGCGGCCACCATCGCCTTGAGGCCGGCGACGCCCAGCGCCGGGCCGTAGCCCGGCTTGCTGGCGGTGAGGAACACCGGCGCGGCGATGACGTAATCAACCGCCGGGTCGGCGGCGCCGGGGCGGTGCTGCGAGATACCGACGAGTGTGCCCGGCCCCAGCACGGCGCGGGCATGCGCGGCATCAAAGCCATCGGGCAAATGCACGCCGTCGAGCCCGGCCTCCGCCGCAACCTCCGGCGCGCCGTGCAGGGTGAGCGTAGCGCCGAAGCGGCGGGCAATTGGCAATAGGCGTTGCGCCAGCGCCACCTGCTCGGCCGCCGGCAGGTCCTTCTCGCGCAGGCTGGCCCAACGGCAGCCGGCGTCAAACGCCGCCGCCAGCACCTCATCGAGCGGCCGGGCGGCTTGCCTGCGGTCGGTGATCAGCAGCAGCGGCGGCGACGGCAGCGGCATGTCACCGCGCCCCCGTCATCGCCTTCGGAGAGGTCGAGGCTCGCCTCGTCACGCCCCGACGAGGCCCACGGTCGGGCTCGACGGGTTGGCCTGGAACTGCCGCGGAATCCGGCCGGCGAGCCGCGCCATGCGCCCGCCCTCCACCGCCGCCTTCATGGCCATCGCCATCTTCACCGGATCGGCGGCCTTGGCGACGGCGGTGTTGAGCAGCACCGCGGCGCAGCCAAGCTCCATCGCCTGGGCGGCGTCCGAGGCGGTGCCAAGGCCGGCATCCAGGATCACCGGCACGGCTGAGCGCGCACAGATCACCTCGATCAACGCCGGGTTCTTGATGCCGTGGCCGGAGCCGATCGGCGAGCCGAGCGGCATCACCGCCGCCGCGCCGGCATCCGCCAGCTTGCGGCAGGTCACCGGGTCCTCGTTGCAGTAGGGCAGCACCACGAAGCCCTTGTCGACCAGGATGCGGGTGGCGGCGACCGTGCCCTCGACGTCCGGATAGAGCAGCTCCTTGTCGCCGATCACCTCCAGCTTGATCCAGTTGGTGTCGAGCGCCTCGCGCGCCAGTTCTGCGGTCAGCACCGCTTCCTCGACCGTGTAGCAGCCGGCGGTGTTGGGCAGGAAATGATAGCCGGCGAGCTTCTCGATCAGCGGCGCATCCTCGCCGGCGAGGTTCATGCGGCGGATCGCCAGCGTCACCATCTCGGTGCCGCTGGCCTTGAGCGCCGCAAGCAGCGTGTCGTTGTCGGGGTACTTGCCGGTGCCGAGGAACAGCCGCGAGCTGAAGGCGCGGCCGGCAATCGTCAGCGTGTCGGTCATATCGTTGTTCTTCCTTGGATATTGCTATTGCGGCTGTTCTTGCGGTGCCGCCGGTCGGGGAGCTTGCGGGGCGGAGCGCCGGTCAGCCGCCCTGGCGGGCCAGCACGATCTCGACGGCGTCGCCCGGCGCCAGCGTCACCGTAGCCCAGTCGGCCCGCCGTACCACCGCGCCATTGACGGCGACCGCCACGCCACGCCCATCGGCGGAGGGCGCGTGCTCGGCGATCAGGGCGGCGAGCGTCGCGGCGCACAGCGGCGTCTCGGCACCGTTCAGGCGGATGGTCGGCTCAGGCATGGCAGGTCTCCGGCGGGCCTGACCGGGGATGACGTGCAAACGGGGCGTGCGGTGATGGCATCGGCGCCTCCCTTCGCTGGCATGACCCAGACAGGTTCGATGGGTGTGATCTCAGCCGCGCATCTGCGCGGCACCCCAGGCACTCTCAACATCGGCGATCCGGCGGCCGTCCGCAAGCACCCGCCGCCGGAACCGCCCATCATTTCTTCGGTACGACCTTTGGCGCCACCACCGCCAGCACCAGCAGCACGACGCCCGAGGCCAGGAAGGCGGCGGGATAGCCGAACGCGGTACGGGTGAGGCCGAACAGCACCGGCCCCATCGCATTGCCGACGAAGAAGGCAGCGGCGAACAGCGACACCGCCAGCCCGCGCGCGGTCGGCGCAAGCTCGGTCGCCTGGGTCTGGAACATGTTGTGCATGAAGTAGAACAGGCAGCCGCACACCACCATGGTGGCGATGTCGACGAACCATGGCTTGGGCAGCACCAGCACCAGGAGCATCAGCGCCATGCCGATGCCGCCGATGCGGATCATCGTGGCCGGGCGCAGGCGGCGGATCAGCAGGCCGACGACGACGCTGAACACGATGCCGCCGATTCCGAAACCGCCGATCAGGAGCCCGGCCTCGCTCGGCCCGCCGCCGCCATGGCTGATCAGGAAATCGGCGATGAACGGGAAGCCGCCGAACATCGAGGCGCCTTCCAGCGCCACGCAGGCGAACAGGGTCAGCGCCCGCGGATTGGTCAGCACGATGCGGTAGTTGGCCATGATGGTGGCGAGGTTCGGCCGCTGCCGCGTCACCCCCTGGCGCGGGCGCAGCATCAGGCTGACCAGCACCGCCGCCACGGCGGCCACCACGCAGGCCGAGCCGAACACCGTCCGCCAGCCGAACTGCTCGGCGACCACGCCGGCGCTGGCGCCGCCGACCATCTGGCCCAGGATCACCGCCGAGATGAATCGGCCGAGCGCGATTGGCCGGCTCGCCATCTCCACCCGGTCGCCGATCGCCGCCATCGACAGCGGGATGATGCCGCCGGCCACCAGGCCGGTCAGCAACCGCAGGCCGAGCAGGCTCTCGAAATCCGGGGCGAACGCCGACAGCGCCAGGGCCACCGCCAGCGCCGCCGTGGCGATGCTGATCATGCGCGCCTTGCCGATCGCGTCGCCGATCGGCCCGAGGATCGGCTGGCCGATGGCGTAGGTGATGCCGTAGGCGGTCGACAGCAGCGCCACGGTGCCGACCGTCTGCCCGAACGTGTCGGCGAGGATCGGCACCACCGGGTCGGTCGCCCGCATGGTGAAGGCGCTGGCGAAGCCGGCGAGGCCCAGAATGACGATCAGGCGCGTGGGGTATGCGCTCGGCGCGGGGGAGGGGGTCATTGGCGTGCCAATCGCGGAATCAGCCGGCCGGCCGGCGGCTCCGGGCACCAGCCTTGGCGAGGGCGTCGAAGGCCATCAGCTCGGCGAGAAGCGCCTCGAACTCGGCCAGCGGCACCATGTTGGGCCCGTCCGAGAAGGCGCGGTCCGGGTCGGGGTGGGTCTCGATGAACACGCCGGCAACGCCCACGGCCACGGCCGCGCGCGCCAGCACCGGCACGAACTCGCGCTGGCCGCCGGAGGCGGTGCCCCGCCCGCCCGGCTGTTGCACCGAGTGGGTGGCGTCGAAGATCACCGGCGCGCCGGTCTCGGCCAGGATCGGCAGCGCCCGCATGTCGCTGACCAGCGTGTTGTAGCCGAACGAGGAGCCTCGCTCGGTGACCAGGACATTACCGTTACCCGCGCTCGTAACCTTGGCCACGACATTCGCCATATCCCACGGCGCCAGGAACTGGCCCTTCTTGACGTTGACCACCTTGCCGGTGGCCGCCGCGGCCAGCAGGAGATCGGTCTGCCGGCACAGGAAGGCCGGGATCTGCAGGATGTCCACCACCTCGGCCACCGGCGCGCACTGGCCGGCGTCGTGCACGTCGGTCACGACCGGCAGGCCGGTCGCCTCCCGGATCTCGGCGAACACCGGCAGGGCCGCGGCCATGCCGATGCCGCGGGCGCCGCTGGCGCTGGTGCGGTTGGCCTTGTCGAACGAGGTCTTGAACACCAGGGGCAGGTTCAGCCGGGCGGCGATGTCCTTCAGCGCGAAGGCCACCTCCAGCGCGTGGCCGCGGCTTTCCATGGCGCAGGGCCCGGCAATGACGGCCAATGGCAGATGATTGCCGAACCGGACGCCGCCGGCCTCGACCACAGGTTTCGGTGCAGTCATCGTCCACCCTCCCGTACGCGATAGACCGAGGTCAGCCGCCCGACCCCACCTGAGCGGTCGGGTACGATGCAAAATCCCGCCGGCCGCGGCACCCAGCCGGTGGCTGGGCGTGCCTCGATACAGACCGGGTAGCGGTCTTCGCACGGGGTGCGTTCGTTGTAGAGGGGACCGGCGCCGCGCGCCACGTCGTCGGCGCGCAGGAATGCCATGCGACAGACGTCGGGCGCGAGGCCGGCGGCGACGCACGCCGCCTCGCTGGCAACCACGGTGCCGCCGACGCACTCGCCGCGCCACATGGCGACCGCGATCACCACGCCGGTGAACGCGATCAGCGCGAGGACGAGAAACCTGATGATCCGCAAACCTGCCCTCGAATTCCTCGCGCCCGAAGAGACCGTGCAACGGCGTCAACTGCTGGCCCGCATCAACACGGCCAACATAGAGCGCCGGCCGCCGAAAAGGAGACACGATCCGCATTCGGTCGGTCGAAGCGCTTCGCGCCTTCGCCGACCTGAGCCCCGGGACGGGACTCGTTTTCGACTTCGCGACTTCGTTAACGAGGAGTCAACCGCCGCCGTGCGAGTGTCGCGGCATGGTCGTCCGCCCGCTGGTTCGCCGCATCCTCTCGACCCTGCTGCTGTACAGCGTGACAGCGGCGGGAATCGCCTATTTCGCCTTCCATGGCTGGACCGGCGACCATGGTCTGCAGGCCAAGCGCGGCTTCGAGATCGAGATGGCGCGTTTGCATGACAGCCTCGCCGCGGTGCGGGCCGAGCGCGCGGCGATGGAGAAGAAGGTCGCGCTGCTGCGCCCGCAGTCGCTCGACCCGGACATGCTGGACGAGCGCGCCCGCGCCCTGCTCAACTGGACGCATGCGAACGACCTGGTGCTGATGAAGCGCTGGGGCGCCGGCACTGCCGCGCCCGCCGCCGCCGCGCATTGAGCTGCAGGACGCACCAGGGTCCAGACCCCTTGCGCATTCTCCGGACGTCTTGACGCGGCTGCGGCAAGGCTTTGCCTGTGCGCGCCCAATGGATTGCGCAACAGGCGCCCGGCGTGAGGCGCAAGGCGCCCGCACCAAAAGTATAGGTGCCCGAACCGCACCCCCATCTATCTGGAGAAATTCGAAAATCCTGGCGGGGGCAGGTCGTCCGCGAAGCTTGGTTCCGGCGCAAAATGGACTATAACTTCACCCAATTCACATTCGGGAAACGCCACGATTGGGAGACGTGCATGGCTGTCGCCAAGGAGAGCGGCGCGGGCGCTTCGGCGGTCCGGCGGGGCGCCACCAAGCCGGACGTTGCGGAGCCGGCCGAGGCCGCCGCCGCGCCGGCCGGGTTCACCCGCGAGGAGGAGCTCGCCGCCTACCGCGACATGCTGCTGATTCGCCGCTTCGAGGAGAAGGCCGGCCAGATGTACGGCATGGGCCTGATCGGCGGCTTCTGCCACCTCTATATCGGCCAGGAGGCGGTGGTCGTTGGCATGCAGATGTGCCTGGAGCCCGGCGATCAGGTGATCACCGGCTACCGCGACCACGGCCACATGCTGGTGGCCGGCATGGATGCGAGAGGGGTGATGGCCGAGCTGACCGGGCGGCGCGGCGGCTACTCCAAGGGCAAGGGCGGCTCGATGCACATGTTCTCCATCGAGAAGGGCTTCTATGGCGGCCATGGCATCGTCGGCGCCCAGGTCTCGCTCGGCACCGGGCTCGCCTTCGCCAACCGCTACCGCGACAATGGCAAGATCAGCCTGGCCTATTTCGGCGACGGCGCGGCCAACCAGGGCCAAGTCTATGAAAGCTTCAACATGGCGTCGCTGTGGAAGCTGCCGGTGGTCTACGTGGTTGAGAACAACAAGTACGCCATGGGCACCTCGGTCAGCCGCTCCTCGGCCCAGCCCGACTTCTCCAAGCGCGGCATCTCGTTCGACATTCCCGGCGAGCAGGTCGACGGCATGGATGTGCGCGCCGTGCGCGCCGCCGGTGCCCGCGCGGTCGCCCACGCCCGCTCCGGCCACGGGCCGTTTATCCTGGAAATGCTGACCTACCGCTATCGCGGCCACTCGATGTCCGACCCCGCCAAGTACCGCGCCAAGGACGAGGTGCAGAAGATGCGGGAGGAGCACGACCCGATCGAGCAGGTCCGCGCCCGCCTGATCAACAACGCCTGGGCCAGCGAGGACGAGCTGAAGAAGGTCGACGCCGAGGTGCGGGCCATCGTCAATGAGGCCGCCGAGTTCGCCACCGTCGAGCCGGAACCCGATCCGTCGGAGCTTTACACCGACATTCTGCGCTGAGCGCACGAGCGCTCGATCCCGATTTCCGTTTGCCGTTCCGATAGGACAGGGTTCCGCCATGCCCATCGACATCCTGATGCCCGCGCTCTCCCCCACCATGGAGAAGGGCAACCTCGCCAAATGGGTCAAGAAGGAGGGTGATCGCGTCAGGTCCGGCGACGTCATCGCCGAGATCGAGACCGACAAGGCGACCCTGGAGGTCGAGGCGGCCGACGACGGCGTGCTGGGCCGGCTCTTGGTGCCCGAGGGCACCCAGGATATCGCCGTCAACACCCCGATCGCGCTGCTGCTGGGCGAGGGCGAGGATGCCTCGGCGCTCGACGCGGCGCCTCCGGCCCCGCCGCACGCCAAGTCCGCGCCGCCGCCGGCAGGACGCACCAATACGGACGCCAAGCCCGCCCCGGTGGTCGAGGTGGTGCGACCCGAGGGGGAGGCCACCATGAACGAAATCCCGGCCGGCACCGAGTTGGTGACCATGACCGTGCGCGAGGCGCTGCGCGACGCCATGGCCGAGGAGATGCGGCGCGACCCCGACGTGTTCGTCATCGGCGAGGAGGTCGCCGAATATCAGGGCGCCTACAAGGTCACCCAGGGGCTGTTGCAGGAGTTCGGCCCGCGCCGGGTGGTCGATACCCCGATCACCGAGCACGGTTTCGCCGGTCTTGGCGTCGGCGCGGCGATGGCGGGCCTGAAGCCGATCGTCGAGTTCATGACCTTCAACTTCTCAATGCAGGCGATCGACCATCTGATCAACTCCGCCGCCAAGACGCACTACATGTCGGGCGGGCAGATCGCCTCCTCGATCGTGTTTCGCGGCCCCAATGGCGCGGCGGCCCGCGTCGCCGCCCAGCACAGCCAGGACTTCGGCGCCTGGTACTCGCACATTCCCGGCCTCAAGGTGATCCAGCCGTTCTCCGCCGCCGACGCCAAGGGCCTGCTCAAGGCCGCGATCCGCGATCCCAACCCGGTGGTGTTCCTGGAGAACGAGATCCTCTACGGCCACTCGTTCCCGGTGCCCAAGCTCGCCGACTTCGTGCTGCCGATCGGCAAGGCCAAGGTGGCGCGCCCCGGCAAGGACTGCACAATCGTCTCCTGGGGCATCGGCATGACCTACGCGCTGAAAGCCGCCGAGGAGTTGGCCAAGAAGCACATCTATGTCGAGGTGGTGGACCTTCGCACGCTGCGGCCGATGGACATCGAGACGGTGGTCGCCTCGGTGAAGAAGACCAACCGCTGCGTGGTGGTGGAAGAGGGCTGGCCGCAGAATGGCGTCGCCGGCGAGGTCGGCATGCGGATCATGGAGACGGCGTTCGACGACCTCGACGCGCCGGTGAAGCGCATCACCGGCAAGGACGTGCCGATGCCCTACGCCGCCAACCTGGAGAAGCTGGCGCTGCCGACGGTGCAGGACGTCATCGACGCCGTTCGCGCCGTGACCTACCGGTGAGGATGCGCCATGCCCATCGACATCCTGATGCCTGCGCTGTCGCCCACGATGGAGAAGGGCAACCTCGCCAAGTGGCTGAAGAAGGAAGGTGATTCGATCAAGGCCGGCGACGTCATCGCCGAGATCGAGACCGACAAGGCGACCATGGAGGTCGAGGCCGCCGATGACGGCGTGCTGGCGAAAATCATGGTGCCGGCCGGCACCGCCGACGTGCCGGTCAACCAGGTGATCGCCGTCCTGGCCGGGGAGGGTGAGGACGTAGCGGCTACCGCGAGCGCTACATCGGCCAAGGCCAGCGCCGCGCCCTTGGGGGCTGCGAGTGGCGAAACCACCAAGCAATCCAAGACGCAAGCCGCAATACCGGACTCGGAGCCTGCGCAAGGCCCGGCATCCGCGCAAGGCGAAGGTTTGATGGCCGCCCCGGCCGCCGCGTCGGCGAAATCGAACGGCCGGGTGCTCGCCTCGCCGCTGGCGCGCCGGCTGGCGCGCGAGGCGGGCCTCGACCTTTCCACCGTCTCCGGTTCCGGTCCGCGCGGCCGCATCGTGATGCGCGACATCGCGGCTGTCCGCGGCGTCGCGACGGCGGCGCAGCCAACCACCCAGCCCGCCGCGGTGCCCGCCCCGGTTGCTGGCGAGGCGCCCCGGTCGCTGCCGGTCCCGGCCTCCGACGCGGCGATCCGCGCGATGTATGCGCCGGGCTCCTTCGAGGAGATCCCGCACGACACCATGCGCAAGGTGATCGCGCGCCGCCTGACCGAGGCCAAGACCACCATCCCACATTTCTACCTGACGGTGGATATCGCGCTCGATGCGCTGCTTGCCTTGCGCGCCACCATCAATGCCAACGCGCCCAAGGGGCCGGATGGCGAGCCGGCCTTCAAGCTCTCGGTCAACGACTTCATCATCAAGGCGCTGGCGCTGGCGCTGCTGCGCGTGCCGGATGCCAACGTCACCTGGACCGAGGGGGCGATGCTGCGCCACCGGCAGGCCGATGTCGGGGTGGCGGTGGCCATCCCCGGCGGCCTGATCACCCCGGTGGTGCGCGACGCCGGCAGGAAGCCGCTGTCGGCGATCTCCAATGAGATGAAGGACTTCGCGGCGCGGGCGAAGACGCGGCGGCTGAAGCCGGAGGAGTACACCGGCGGCGCGACCGCGGTGTCCAATCTCGGCATGTTCGGCGTCAAGGAGTTCGCCGCGGTGATCAACCCGCCGCACGCCACGCTGCTGGCGGTGGGCGCCGGCGAGCCGCGGCCGGTGGTGAAGGACGGCCAGCTCGCCGTCGCCACGGTGATGAGCGCGACGCTGTCGGTCGACCACCGCGCCGTCGACGGCGCGCTTGGCGCCCAGCTTCTGGCCGCGGTCAAGACCTATCTCGAGGCGCCGGTGACCATGCTGGTGTGAAGGCCGCCCGCGCCCCATATCCGGCAGGTATGATCGAGGATGCCATGGCGGAACCGGAAGATATGATCGTGCCGATGCTCCGCGAGATGCGGGAGGAGGTGCGACGAGGGTTCGAAGAGGTCGATCAGCGTTTCAAGGCTATTGAAACCCGCTTTGACGCTCGCTTCGACGGCATAGATGGCCGCCTTCGGACACTCGAAAAGCTCGTCCGTGCCCAGCGCGAAGCCTTCGAGGGCGAGAGCATTCTTGGCCGCTATGCTGCGAAAGAGGTCGAAGAACGGCTGGCTGAACTCGAACGCAAGGTTGCCGCACTCGAATCCCGGTCCTGATCCCTCACGCGGATTCCACATGACCCCCTATGACGTCCTGATCATCGGTGCCGGCCCCGGCGGCTACGTCACCGCCATCCGTGCCGCGCAGCTTGGCCTGAAGACCGCGATCGTCGAGCGCGAGCATCTGGGCGGGATCTGCTCAAACTGGGGCTGCATCCCCACCAAGGCGCTGCTGCGCTCGGCCGAGGTGTATCGAAACCTGAAGCACGCCAGGGACTTCGGCCTCTCGGTGGACGGCGCGCGCGTCGACTTTCCGGCCGTGGTCAAGCGATCCCGCGCGGTCGCGACGCGAATGAACACCGGCGTCGGCTTCCTGATGAAAAAGAACAAGATCGACGTCATCTGGGGCGAGGCGCGGCTCACCCGCCCCGGCGAGGTCGCGGTCGGCCCCGCCTCCAAGCCCGCCATCCAGCCGCAGACCCCGCCGCCCAAGGGCACGCTCGGCCCCGGCACCTATCAGGCCAAGCACATCATCATCGCCACCGGCGCGCGGCCGCGCGTGCTGCCGGGGCTGGAGCCCGACGGCCGGCTGGTGTGGAGCTATTTCGAGGCGCTGAAGCCGGAGCGCATGCCGAAATCGCTGCTGGTGATCGGCTCGGGCGCCATCGGCATCGAATTCGCTTCGTTTTTCCACACGCTCGGCGCCGAGGTCACGGTGGTCGAGGTGCTGCCGCAGATCCTGCCCTTCGAGGATACCGAGATCGCCGCCTTCGCGCGAAAAGCGTTCGAGAAGGCGGGCATGACCATCCTCAGCGGCGCCAAGGTGACGGCGCTCGACCGCGGCGACGACAGCGTTACGGTTACCATCGACACCGAAACGGGTCGCCGCGAGATCGCCGCCGAGCGTGTTCTCTCCGCCATCGGCGTGGTCGGCAATATCGAGAATGTCGGTCTTGAAGACGTTGGCGTGAAGACCGAGCGCGGCACCATCGTCATCGACGAGATGTGCCGCACGAATGTCCCCGGTCTCTACGCCATCGGCGATATCGCCGGGCCGCCGATGCTGGCCCACAAGGCCGAGCATGAGGGGGTGATCTGCGTCGAGGCCATTGCCGGGCTGCATCCGCACCCGCTCGACCGGCGGATGATTCCCGGCTGCACCTATTGCCATCCGCAGATCGCCTCGGTCGGCCTCAGCGAGGCGCGCGCCAAGGAGAAGGGGTTCGAGGTGCGGGTGGGGCGTTTCCCGTTCGTCGGTAACGGCAAGGCGGTGGCGCTCGGCGAGGATCAGGGGCTGGTCAAGACCGTGTTCGACGCCAGCACCGGCCAGCTTCTCGGCGCGCACATGGTTGGCGCCGAGGTCACCGAGCTGATCCAGGGTTTCGTGGTGGCGATGAATTTGGAGACCACCGAGGAAGAGCTGATGCACACCGTCTTTCCGCATCCGACGCTCTCCGAGACCATGAAGGAATCGGTGCTGGATGCCTATGGCCGGGCGTTGAATATGTGACGTACTGTCAGCACCGTCCCGTCACGCGGTCGCCCAAAATCCTGCGTCGCCCAAAATCCTGCAAAATATCCTTCGGCATGTTTCGGCGCGGTCGATTCGCGAGCTTGAAGCGACCGCACCCGCACGTCAGCAAATAGTCAGTTCGAGGAAAAGCATGCACGCCGACGAAGCTACGGAGTTCATGGAAGCCGAAAAGGCCGAGGATCGTTTCAAGAGGCGCTGCGCTGTCCTCATCTCGATCTTCGCCATGCTGCTGGCGATCACCAGCCTTGGCGGACAGAATGCGGCGAAAGAGGCGACGATGAACAACATCATGGCCGCCAATTATTTCAGCTTCTATCAGGCGAAGAACATTCGCCAGACGGATTTGAACATCGCCGCCAACGAATTCGAACTGGCCTGGGCCAGCAATCCGGCGCTGTCGGACGATGCCAAGGCGGCGCTGGCCGCCAAGGCCGCCGAGTATCGCCGCACCGCCGCCCGCTATGAGAGTGAGCCGGACACCGGCGAGGGCAAGAAGGAGCTGATGGCCAAGGCGCGCGAGCACGAGGCGGTGCGCGACCGCGCCATGCAGCAGGATCCCTATTTCGATTATGCCGAAGCCTTGCTGCAGATCGCCATCGTGCTGATTTCGGTGGCGATCGTCGCCGAGATCGGGCAGCTCGCCTGGCTGGGCGGCCTTCTCGGGCTGGTTGGCGGTATTTTGATGCTGAACGGCTACTTCCTGCTGATCGCAATCCCCGGCTTCGGCTGAGCGCGCGGCGCCGCCTGTCAGCGGCGCTCGGTCGCGTGTCCTTGCAGCGCCGCGGGCGCGAACATAAGAGAGGCGGAACGCCGGGCGTGGACCCCGGTGGGAGGGCTGACAGATGGTCGTGGTGGTCGACACACGGAAGGACCGGGGTCCCCGCCATCCCGAGAAGGCGCACCGGCCGGACCAGCCGGTCCAGAGGAAGCCGGACTGGATCCGGGTCAAGGCGCCGGGCTCCCAGGACTGGGCGAAGACCGGCGCCATCGTCCGCGGCAACCGGCTACATACGGTGTGCGAGGAGGCCGGCTGCCCCAATATCGGCGAATGCTGGGAGGCGAAGCACGCCAGCTTCATCATCATGGGCGACACCTGCACGCGCGCCTGCGCCTTCTGCAACGTCCGCACCGGGATGCCGGGGCCGCTCGACGCGGCGGAGCCGGAGAACGTCGCCGGCGCCGTGGCCGAGCTCGGCCTCGCCCATGTGGTGATCACCTCGGTCGACCGCGACGACCTGCCGGACGGCGGTGCCGGCCATTTCGCCGCGGTGATCGGGGCGATCCGTGCCCGCGCGCCGGCGACCACCATCGAGGTGCTCACCCCGGATTTCCTGCGCAAGGACAACGCAGTCGAAACGGTGGTCGCGGCCCGCCCCGACGTGTTCAACCACAATCTTGAGACGGTGCCCTCGAAGTATCTCACCGTGCGGCCGGGCGCGCGCTATTTCGCGTCGCTGCGCCTGCTGCAGCAGGTAAAGGAGATCGATCCGGGCCTCTTCACCAAGTCGGGAATCATGCTCGGCTTCGGCGAGGAGCGCAACGAGGTGCTGCAGGTGATGGACGACCTGCGCGCCGCCGATGTCGATTTCATCACCATCGGCCAGTATCTGCAGCCGACGCGCAAGCATCATCCGGTCGTGCGCTTCGTGCCGCCCGACGAGTTCAAGAGTTTCGAGACCGTCGCCTATGCAAAGGGCTTCCTGATGGTCTCGGCCAGTCCGCTGACCCGCTCCTCGCACCATGCCGGCGAAGACTTCGCCCGGCTGCGCGCGGCGCGGGCGGCCAAACGGTGATGCTGATCGCATGACGACCTTTCGTACCGTCCGCCGCGTCCGGCATAGTGCCTTGGATATGTTCAAACTTGTGGCCGACTGCGAGCGCTATCCGCAGTTCCTGCCGTGGTGCCAGTCCTGCCGCATCCGCCGCCGCCTGCCGAGCGGCGTCGAGGGGGTGGAGACCGTCATCGCCGACATGACGGTGGGCTTCCGCGCCATCCGCGAAACCTTCACCAGCCGCGCCACCTTCGATATCCCGAAGATGTTGATCTCGGTCGAATACCTCGACGGACCGTTCAGCCACCTGGAGAATTCCTGGAGCTTCAAGACGATCGACGAGAAGCAGACCGAGGTCCACTTCTTCATTACGTACGAGTTCCGCTCGCGTGCGCTCAGCCTGCTGATGGGCGCGATGTTCGACGCGGCCTTCCGCAAGTTCTCCGAGGCCTTCGAGCACCGGGCGGATCAGCTCTATGGCCGGAACTACCGCGGCATCTCCGCCAGATCCTGAAGCAATTCCAAGGCCTTGAGGGTCGCGGCCCGGCGCACGCCGGCCCGCCCGATCTCGCCGAACCGCGCCTCGTGGTGGAGGACGGTGCCCGCGCGCGCGGCCGCCGCGAAATGGACGAGGCCGACCGGCTTGTCCGCCGAGCCGCCGCCCGGCCCGGCAATGCCGGTGATCGCCACCGCAAGAGCGGCGTTGGAGTGCTCTAGCGCGCCGTTGGCCATCGCTGCGGCGACGTCCCGGCTCACTGCGCCGCATTTGGCGATCATTGCGGCGGGCACGCCGAGCATGTCCGACTTTGCGTCGTTGGAGTAGGTGACGAACCCGCGGTCGACCACGTCCGACGAGCCGGCGATGCCGGTCAGGGCCGCCGCCACCAGCCCGCCGGTGCACGATTCGGCGGTCGCCACCGTCAGGCCGCGGGCGCGGCAGGTGTCGAGCAGGTGCGCGGCGGCGCGCAGCAGGTCGTCGTCAATCATGGACTCCCCATGGCAGGCGGACGGTGGCGCTGGCCAGCGCGGCGATGCCCTCGCGCCGGCCGGCGAAACCGAGCTGCTCGGTGGTGGTGGCCTTCACCGACACTCGCTCGACCGGCAGGCCGGTGATGCGGGCGATCGAAGCGCGCATCGCCTCGCGGTGCGGGCCGATCTTGGGCGCCTCGCAGATCACCGTGGCGTCGAGATGGGCGACGAGCCCGCCTTGCGCCTTCACCAGCGAGATGGCGTGGGCGAGGAACTGGTCGGAGGACGCGCCCTTCCATTTGGGGTCGGAGGGCGGGAAGTGGAAGCCGATGTCGCCCGAGCCGATGGCGCCGAGCACCGCGTCGGTCAGCGCGTGCAGCACCACGTCGGCGTCGGAATGGCCGGCGAGGCCGCGGCTGTGCGGGATGACGTGGCCGCCGAGAATCACATGGTCGCCGTCGCCGAAGGCGTGGACGTCGAAGCCGGAGCCGGTGCGCACGTCGGCGAGCCCGGCCAGCAGGCGCGCTTCGGACGAGGTGAAGTCTTCGGGCGTCGTCAATTTGATGTTTCCTGGCTCGCCTGCGAACACCGTGGCCGGCAGGCCGGCCCATTCGGCCAGCGCCGCGTCGTCGGTGAAGTCGTCGCGGCCGGCCGCGGCGGCGCGGGCGTGGAGGTCCTGGATCAGCGCGAACGGGAACGCCTGCGGCGTCTGCACCGCCCGCAGCCGGGTGCGGTCGACCGTGGATTCGATCTTCTCGGCACCGTCCACCGCCTTGATGGTGTCGGTCACCGGCACGCCCGGCACGGCGGGCCCCAGCCGGCCCGCGGCGATGGCCCGCGACACCAGCGCGTCCGAGGCGAACGGGCGGGCTGCATCGTGAATGAGCACAACTTCCGGCTTATGGCCTGCCAAAGCGGCAAGGCCGGCGCGCACCGAGGCCTGGCGGGTGGCGCCGCCGATGACCGGTGCCAGCACGGAGGGCGCCGCATCCGCCAGTTGCGCATAGAGCGGGCCGTCGGCCTCGCCGATCACCGGCTGGACGACATCGACCTCCGGATGGCCGGCGAACAGCGCGAGGCTGCGCGCCAGCGCGCATCGGCCGAGCACCGGCCGGTACTGCTTGGGGACGTCGCCGCCCGCCCGCACCCCGCGGCCGGCAGCGACGATCAAGGCGGCCGTCTTCGGCCGATCGGGACGAGACTGTGACATCACGGCGCCGTGTATCGCATTTTCGCCGGGCCGTCAGCGCCGATGAAAGCCGATGAAACAGGCATCAAACGGGGCTTGATTGCCGGTGGGTTCTGACTAAACTCTGGGCATCGCCGCAAGGCGCCTAGTTAATGAGCAATTCATGGTCGAAACGGCCTCGATCGCAGGCACGCCACCCGTCAGGATCGGACGGTTGACCCTGGCCAATGGCGTGGTGCTGGCTCCGATGGCCGGCATCACCGACGCGCCGGTGCGCCAGCTCGCGCTGCGTTATGGCGCCGGCCTCGTGGTGTCGGAAATGATCGCCTCCGGCTGGCTGATGCGCGGCGAGGTCGAGGCGCGCCTGCGGGCCGAGCGGGTCGAGGGCGGCCTGCACGCGGTGCAGCTCGCCGGCCGCGAGGCGGGCCAGCTTGCCGCCGCGGCCGAACTGGCCGAGGGCGCAGGCGCCGACCTGATCGACCTCAATATGGGTTGTCCGGCCAAGAAGGTGACGGGCGGCGAGGCGGGCGCCGCCTTGATGCGCAATCTCGACCATGCCGAGCGGCTGGTCGCGGCGGTCACCGCGCGCGTCGCGGTGCCGGTCACCGTCAAGATGCGGCTGGGCTGGGACGAGGCCAGCATCAACGCCGCCGAGCTGGCGCGGCGGGCTGAGGCCGCGGGGGCTGCCGCCGTCACCGTGCACGGGCGCACCCGCCGCCAGTTCTATTCGGGCCGCGCCGACTGGGCGGCGATCGGCCAAGTGAAGGCGCACGTGACGATTCCGGTCATCGCCAATGGCGACATCGCCTCGGCGGCGGACGCGCGCGCCGCGCTCGGCGCCTCCGGCGCCGATGGGGTGATGGTGGGCCGCGCCGCCCAGGGCCGCCCCTGGCTGCCGGGCCGCATCGCCCGCGAGCTTGCGGGCGGCGCGCCGGCTGGCGATCCGCCGCTCGCCGAGCAGCGCGACGTGCTGTTGGAGCTGCACGAGGCGCTGCTGTCGCATCACGGTTGTGAGGTTGGGCTCAAGGTGGCGCGCAAGCATTTGGGCTGGGGCCTCGCGGTGGCCGCGGCGACGGCCGGGGCCGCGCCGGACGCGGCGGGCGTCTGGCGCCAGCGCGTGCTGACCGCCGCCGAGCCGGCCCGCGTTCGCGCATTGCTGGCGGATGCCTTCGCGGCGTTCGCCTGGAAGGAGGCCGCATGAGTGCCGCCGAGAAACGCAAGGCAGCCGACCGCGCCGGCGGCTTCCCCGGCCCCGATGTCGTGCTCAACGCCCTGCCGCACGCCGTGCTGACGGTCGGCCGTGACGGTTACATCCTCGACGCCAATGTCGCGGCCGAGGCGTTCTTCCACGTCTCCAAGCTGATGCTGCGCCGCCACCGCCTGACCGACCTCGTGCCGTTCGGCAGCGCGCTCTTGTCGCTGGTCGAGGACGTGCGCCTGCGCCGCTCCCCGGTCGCCGAATATCGCGTCGATCTCGGCAGCCCCCGCACCGGCGAGCGCGTCGTCGACATCTATGTCTCGCCGATGCCGGAGGATCCGGGCAGCGTGGTGGTGATGCTGCAGGAGCGCACCATCGCCGACAAGATGGACCGCCAGCTCACCCATCGCGGCGCCGCCCGCTCGGTCACCGCGCTCGCCGCCATGCTGGCGCACGAGATCAAGAACCCGCTGTCGGGCATCCGCGGCGCGGCGCAGCTCCTCGAACAGTCGGTGGAGGACCAGGACCGGGCGCTGACCCGCCTGATCTGCGACGAGGCCGACCGCATCGTCAAGCTGGTCGACCGCATGGAGGTGTTCGCCGACGAGCGGCCGGTCGATCGCGAGCCGGTCAACATCCATGCCGTGCTGGAGCACGTCAAACGCCTCGCCGTGTCGGGTTTCGGACGCAACATCCGCTTCGTCGAGGAGTACGACCCCTCGCTGCCGCCGGTGCTGGCCAATCGCGACCAGCTCATCCAGGTGTTCCTCAACCTGGTGAAGAACGCCGCCGAGGCGATCGGCCCCGAGGCCACCGACGGCGAGATCCAGCTCACCACCGCGTTTCGGCCCGGCGTGCGGCTCACCGTGCCCGGCACCCAGACGCGCATCGGCCTGCCGCTGGAGTTCTGCGTGCGCGACAACGGCCCCGGCGTGCCGTCCGACCTGCTGCCGCATCTGTTCGACCCGTTCGTCACCACCAAGCCGACCGGAACCGGCCTGGGACTTGCATTGGTGGCGAAGATCGTCGGCGACCATGGCGGGATCGTCGAGTGCGACTCGCAGCCGCGTCGCACGACGTTCCGCGTCCTGATGCCGATCTACACTGGAGGCCGTCCGGCCCCCGCCCGCCGCTAGAGCCGCCGCCGACTGGATCGGATCAGGCTCTGGATCTTTGTCTTGTCGCGTTTCGTGCGCAAAACCGGTTTCGACCGCTGCGCGATACGCTCGAGGGAGTTTTCGATGCCCGCCGGCAGCATTCTTGTCGCTGACGACGACGCCGCGATTCGGACGGTGCTGAATCAGGCGCTGTCGCGCGCCGGATACGAGGTGCGTTCCTGCGGCAACGCCGCGACCCTGTGGCGCTGGGTCGCGCAAGGCGAGGGCGACCTCGTCATCACCGATGTGGTGATGCCCGACGAGAACGCCTTCGACCTTCTGCCGCGCATCAAGAAGGTCCGCCCCGAACTGCCGGTGGTGGTGATGAGCGCGCAGAACACGTTCCTCACCGCCATCCGCGCCTCCGAGCGCGGCGCCTACGAATATCTGCCCAAGCCCTTCGACCTGAAGGAGCTGATCGCCATCGTCGGCCGGGCGCTGGCCGAGCCGAAGGGCGGGCGCAACGCCGAGGACACCGGCGAGCCGGCCGACAACATCCCGCTGGTCGGCCGCTCCGCCGCGATGCAGGACATCTACCGGGTGCTCGCCCGGCTGATGCAGACCGACCTCACGGTGATGATCACCGGCGAGTCCGGCACCGGCAAGGAGCTGGTGGCGCGCGCGCTGCACGACTACGGCAAGCGCTCGTCGGGCCCGTTCGTCGCCATCAACATGGCGGCGATCCCGCGCGACCTCATCGAATCGGAGCTGTTCGGCCACGAGAAGGGGGCGTTCACCGGCGCCAATGCCCGCTCGTCGGGCCGCTTCGAGCAGGCCGAGGGCGGAACCCTGTTCCTCGACGAGATCGGCGACATGCCGATGGAGGCGCAGACCCGCCTGCTGCGCGTGCTGCAGCAGGGCGAATACACCACCGTCGGCGGCCGCACGCCGATCAAGACCGACGTGCGAATCATCGCCGCCACCAACAAGGACCTGCGGCTGCTGATCCAGCAGGGCCTGTTCCGCGAGGACCTGTTCTTCCGCCTCAACGTGGTGCCGCTGCGCCTGCCGCCGCTGCGCGAGCGCGCCGAGGACATCTCCGACCTCGTGCGCCACTTCTTCGCCCGCATCGAGCGCGAGGGCCTGCCGGCCAAGACCATGGATTCGGGCGCGCTCGACCGGCTGAAGCGCTACCGCTGGCCCGGCAATGTGCGCGAGCTGGAGAATCTGATCCGCCGCCTCGCCGCGCTCTATCCGCAGGACACCATCACCGCCAATCTCATCGACGCCGAGCTGTCGCAGCCGGAGGCCGAGCCCGGCGCCGACCAGCCCAAGAGCGACGATTCGCTGTCGAACTCGGTGGAGCGGCACCTGACCGCCTATTTCGCCGGCTTCGGCGACCGCCTGCCGCCGCCCGGCCTCTATCACCGCATCCTGCGCGAGGTGGAGTATCCGCTGCTGTCGGTGGCGCTGGCGGCGACCCGCGGCAACCAGATCAAGGCCGCCGAGCTTCTCGGCGTGAACCGCAATACGCTGCGCAAGAAGATCCGCGACCTCGACGTGCAGGTGGTGCGCACCAGCCGCTAGGGCAGGGGCGAGGGCGTCATCCCGGGCGAGCGTCAGCGAGACCCGGGATCGCCAGTTTCGCGCCGCGTCATCCCGGGCGAGCGTTAGCGAGACCCGGGATCGCCAGTTTCGCGCCGCGTCATCCCGGGCGAGCGTTGGCGAGACCCGGGATCGTCCTCCGGAAAAGACCCCTTCCTGCAAACGATCCCGGGTCGCGCGGCGGGCGCCGCTTGCCCGGGACGACAGCCTCACGTCTGTTGTCATCCCGGGCTTGGGTGAGCTTGTCATCCCGGACGGCGCGTAGCGCCGAGCCGGGATCGTCCTCCGGAAAAGCCCCCTTCCTGCACACGGTCCCGGGTCGCGCGGCTGGCGCCGCTTGCCCGGGACGACAGCCTCACGTCTGTTGTCATCCCGGGCGAGCGTGAGCTTGTCATCCCGGACGGCGCGTAGCGCCGAGCCGGGATCGTCCTCCGGAAAAGACCCCTTCCTGCAAACGGTCCCGGGTCGCGCGGCTGACGCCGCTTGCCCGGGACGACGACCTCACGTCTGTTGTCATCCCGGGCGAGCGTGAGCTTGTCATCCCGGACGGCGCGTAGCGCCGAGCCGGGATCGTCCTCCGGAAAAGACCCCTTCCTGCAAACGATCCCGGGTCGCGCGGCTGGCGCCGCTTGCCCGGGATGACGACCTTGCATCTGTTGTCATCCTGGGCGAGCGTGAGCTTGTCTTCCCGGACGGCGCGTAGCGCCGAGCCGGGATCGTCCTCCGGAAAAGACCCCTTCCTGCACACGGTCCCGGGTCGCGGCCCTTCGGCCCTTGCCCGGGACGACGGGCCCTTCCCGCGAGATGACACCGCAATTCGCGGCAACCGGCCGCGGTCTGTCACATTTTTGCACCAGTGTTGTCGGAAAGCAGCGTTCTTCGCCAGCCGTGGCGCCGCACGCGGCCGGCGCCGTGGCAGCGGGGCGGGCCGGCAGCGGAGCTTGAGGTGGCGGTGCAACAGACGCAGATCGTGCCGGCAGCGGGCGGAACCGAGACGCTCGGCTATTCCGGCCTGAGGCGCCACCGGCTGGGGCGCATCCTCGGGCCGCTGGCGGTGATGGCGGCGCTCCTGTCGGCGCTGGCGACCTTCCTGGTGCTGGCCGGGCTGACGCCGATCGCCCCCACCCACGAGATCGTGGTCACCCTGCTGGCCACCAACGGCGCCACCGTGGCGGCGCTGCTGGCGGTGATCGCCCGCGAGGCCATCTCGCTGTGGATCGCCAGGAAGCGCGGCCGGGCGGCGGCGCGCCTGCACACCCGAATCGTGTCGCTGTTCAGCATCGTCGCGGCGCTGCCGGCGATCCTGGTGGCGGTGGTGGCCTCCATCACCCTCGACCGCGGCCTCGACCGCTGGTTCTCCGAGCGCACGCGGTTGATCGTCGAGACCTCGATCTGGGTCGGCCAGGCCTATGTGCGCGAGCACGCCGGCGGCATCCGCAGCGAGGCGCTGGCGATGGCCCAGGACATGACCCGGCTGCAGCCGATCTTCGCCTCCGACCGCGAGCGCTTCCGCCAGATCCTGACCGGGCAGGCGACGCTGCGCGGCCTGCCGGTGGCCATGCTGATCAAGCGCGACCTGTCGGTGATCGAGCGGGCCAACATCCAGATCGGCCGCGAGATCCTCATCCCGCCGAACCTGCCGGTGCAGGAGGCGACGTTGGAGCAGCCGCTGATCCAGATCATCGGCAACAACGACATCGTCGCCGCCGTGGTGCCGCTGCGCGGCTATGACGACACCTATCTGTTCGTGGCGCGGCCGATCGATGCGCGCGTCATCGACTATCTGCAGAAGACCCAGGCCAGCATCGACGAGTTCCGCCTGCTGGAGGAGCGGCGGTTCGGCGTGCAGGTGGCGTTCGCGCTGATGTATGTGGTCATCGCGCTGATCGTGCTCTTGTCGGCGGTGTGGCTCGGCCTGTCGTTCGCCAACACACTGGTGGCGCCGATCCGCCGGCTGATCAGCGCCGCAAATCTGGTCGGCGCCGGCAATCTCTACGTCCAGGTGCCGGTGCGCCGCGCCGAGGGCGACCTTGCCAGCCTCGGCGAGACCTTCAACAAGATGACGCAGGAGCTGCGCAACCAGCGCGACGACCTGATCAGCGCCCGCGACCTGATCGACCAGCGCCGCCGCTTCACCGAGGCGGTGCTGGCGGGCGTGTCGGCCGGCGTGTTCGGCCTCGATTCGGGCGGGCTCATCACCATCGTCAACCGCTCGGCCGAGAGCCTGCTGCACCTCGATGCCGCGGACGCGGTGGGCAAGCCGCTGGCCGAGGTGGTGCCCGAGCTCGCGCCGCTCTTGCGCGACGTGCGCGCCGGCTTCAGCCGGCTGGTGCAGGGGCAGGTGACGCTCGCCCGCAAGGGCCGCGAGCGGACGCTCCTGGTGCGCATCACCGGCGAGCAGTCGGCCGACCCCAACCGCGGCTACATCGTCACCCTTGACGACATCACCGACCTCGTCACCGCCCAGCGCACCTCGGCCTGGGCGGACGTGGCGCGCCGCATCGCCCACGAGATCAAGAACCCGCTGACCCCGATCCAGCTTTCGGCCGAACGCCTCAAGCGCAAGTACGGCAAGGTGATCACCACCGACCGCGACGTGTTCGAGCAGTGCACCGACACCATCATCCGCCAGGTCGGCGACATCGGCCGCATGGTCGACGAGTTCGCCTCCTTCGCCCGCATGCCCAAGCCGACGCTGGGCGAGCACGACGCCGTCGACATGGTGCGCCAGGCGGTGTTCCTGATGCAGATGGGCAATCCCGACATCGCCTTCGAGACGCACCTGCCCGACGGCCCGTTGATGGCGCGCTTCGACCGCCGCCAGCTCTCCCAGGCGGTCACCAACATCGTCAAGAACGCCACCGAGGCGATCTCCGCCGCACCGCCCGATCCGGCCGATCCGCCGAAGATCGCGGTGACGCTGACCCGGGACGGCGGCGACGTGCTGGTCGACATCGTCGACAACGGCATCGGCCTGCCGTCCGAGAACCGCCAGCGCCTGCTGGAGCCCTATGTCACCACCCGCGAGAAGGGCACCGGCCTCGGCCTCGCCATCGTCGGCAAGATCCTGGAGGACCATGGCGGCGGCATCGAGCTGGCCGACGCGCCAGCGGTCGCCAGCGGCGGGCGCGGGGCGTGGGTGCGCCTGAGATTCCGCATCGATCCGCCGGCGCCGGCCCAGCCGGCGTCCGCTCACGACGCCCGGCAGAGGTGACCACATGGCCTCCGACATTCTGATCGTGGACGATGAAGCCGACATTCGCGAACTGGTCGCCGGCATCCTGGAGGACGAGGGCTACAACGCCCGCGTCGCCGGCGACAGCGACACCGCGCTGGCCTCGATCGAGCAGCGCCGGCCCCACCTCGTGCTGCTCGACATCTGGCTGGAGGGCAGCCGGCTCGACGGGCTGCAGCTTCTCGAAATCATCAAGACCCACCACCCCGACGTGCAGGTGGTGATGATCTCCGGCCACGGCAACATCGAGACCGCGGTGACGGCGATCCGCAAGGGCGCCTACGACTTCATCGAGAAGCCGTTCAAGGCCGACCGGCTGGTGCTGGTCGTCGAGCGCGCCATCGAGACCATGCGGCTGAAGCGCGAGGTCAAGGAACTCAAGAGCATGACGCCGATCGCGCAGCGTCTTGTCGGCGCCTCGCCGGCAATGAACCAGCTTCGCGTCGCGATCGAGCGTGTGGCCCCCACCAACAGCCGCGTGCTCCTGGTCGGCCCCTCCGGTTCCGGCAAGGAGCTGGCGGCGCGCATGATCCACAACCAGTCGAGCCGGGCGGGCGGGCCGTTCGTCGTCACCAACGCCGTCACCATCACGCCCGAGCGGATGGAGACCGAGCTGTTCGGCGTCGAGGGCGGCGACCAGCGCGGCCGCAGCGTCGGCGCGCTGGAGGAGGCGCACGGCGGCACGCTGTTCATCGACGAGATCGCCGACATGCCGCGCGAGACGCAGAACAGGATCCTGCGCGTGCTGGTCGACCAGAACTTCGTGCGAGTGGGCGGCACCACCCGCGTGCACGTCGACGTGCGGATCATCTCCTCCACCAGCCGCAATCTGGAGGCCGAGATCGCCGCCGGCCGCTTCCGCGAGGATCTCTATCACCGCCTGTCGGTGGTGCCGATCCGCGTCCCCTCGCTCGCCGAGCGGCGCGAGGACATCTCCGAGCTGATCGACTATTTCCAGGAGCAGATCTCGCTGACCACCGGCCTGCCCAGGCGCACCATCGGCGAGGACGCGATGGCCGTGCTGCAGGCGCACGACTGGCCGGGCAACGTCCGCCAGTTGCGCAACAATGTCGAGCGGCTGCTGATTCTCGCCGGCGGCGACCCGGAGGCGGCGGTCAATGCCAGCATGCTGCCGCAGGATGTCGGCGCGCTGATGCCGACCATGCCCAACGGCTCGGGCGGCGACCAGATCATGCGCCTGTCGCTGCGCGAGGCGCGCGAGCTGTTCGAGCGCGAATATCTCGCCGCCCAGATCAGCCGCTTCTCCGGCAACATCTCGCGCACCGCCGAGTTCGTCGGCATGGAGCGCTCCGCGCTCCACCGCAAGCTGAAGACGCTCGGCATCGGCTGACGCATTCTCCGCAAAAGTGGGAACCGGTTTTGCGACAGAGAATGCGTCAACTCGGCAACCCGCGCATTCTCCGCAAAAGTGGGAACCGGTTTTGCGAGAGGGCGGAAGGTCGCGCCGGCGAATATGCGGTATAAAATGTCCGTATTGTTGGCTCGGCTTCTTTCTTCCCTCTCCCCTTGTGGGAGAGGGTGGCGAGACCGAGCAAGGCGAGGTCGAGCCGGGTGAGGGGTCTCCTCGAACCCGCTCGGTTTTACCCCTCACCCGCCGCGCCGGAGGTTGGTAGGGGGGGGCCCCCCCCCCCAAAGGGGGGGGGGAGAAACCGCCCCCCAACCCCC
>NZ_VWPL01000012.1 GCF_008630065.1 Blastochloris sulfoviridis | reverse complement strand
CGGCCCACGCCCGCCGCCGCGCGCGCCACCAACCGAGGCCCGCCGCATAAGCACAATCCGTGCCGGACAGCCGTGGGGCTGCTCCGGCCATCGCGCCTGGTGCACGGGTTTGGGTCCACAGGTTCGGGTGCGGTTTCCGGTCGATCCCTTCAAAATTCAGGAAACCATAGGAAAAGGGCCGGATCCGCGGATCCGGCCCTTGAGGTTGAGGCTCAATCGAGCACGTTTCTGGTTGTTTTCGCTTCGGGTTCGTTCGATCCGCGCCCGCTCGTGCGGGTCGCGCGCGGTGCGGTGTGTGCGAGGCCGGACTTCGGCCGCGCCGAAAAGGCTCAGGGCGTGTCGGCGCTCTTCTTCGAGAACTGGTCGAAGGCTTCCACCGCCTGGGCCGCGTACATCACGCTGGGGCCTGCGCCCATATAGATGGCCATGCCCATGGTCTCCATCACCTCGTCGCGCGATGCGCCGAGCTTGACGGCGCTTTCGGCATGAAAGGCGATGCAGCCTTCGCAGCGGGTTGCCACGGCGATGGCGAGCGCGATGAGTTCCTTGGTCTTGGTGTCGAGGGCGTTCGCCTTGAGCGCGGCCTGCGCGATGGCCGAGAAGCCCTTCATCACATCCGGCGCGCCGCCCCGCACTTCCTTGAGTGCGACCGACAACTCGCCCGTCATCGCCGTCCAGTTCTTATGCATGATCACAGCCAATCAAAAGGTCTTCCATGGGCCGAGGAACCCTCGGCCCATGGAAGCTTGGATGGCCGGGGGGCGAGCGGGGAACGCCGCCCGGCCTGCGGAACGCGATAGACGCTATCGCCTCCGGCCGTGTGGCCGAAGTCCTGTCGCTGGTGAAGGACGTGCTGTCCGTGACGGGTCCGCGCACGCCATAGGATCGCGCGGGCCCCTCCCGATCAGGTCCGCGGCGTCGGGCAGGTCTTGATGCCGAGCATCGAATAGGCCGGGCAAATGCCGACGAGGGCGGTCAGGAGCGGCACCACGCCGATCCACGCCCAGATCGTGCCGGTGGTGACCGCAAAATAGATGAGGCCGATTCCGACCAGAGCCCGCAGCACGCGATCGATAGTTCCGACGTTCGCCGTCATTGGATCCTCGCTGACATCGTGGAAGATGTTGTGACCCTAACGCCGCACGGTACCGCGGTCTGTGATGAAGTCACACTGCCGAGGCGGCCGCACGGCGGCTCTGCGTCAACGCAACACGAAACTCCAACGCAACACGCAGCGTCAACGCAACACGACGCCCGGCCGCGGCGGCCGGGCGTCGCATCATACGATTTCCAGGCGATCCTGTCGTGATTTTCGCATCGTCCGGACGCCGAATGGAAAGGGCGGCTCGGCGCGCCGGCGGCCAGGCGCCGGCCCGCAGCGCCGGTTGGCGGATCAGAGCGTCTTGCTGAGCGTGAAGACGCCGCGCATGTCGCCGGCCTTGAAGCCGGTCGCCTGATCGGCGGGGTAGAGGTCCTTGATCTTGGCTGCGACCTCGGGCTTGAGCTCGCTGCCGTGGCAGGCGAGGCAGAGCTCGGCGGTGGGGATCGCCTGGATGAATCGGAACACGCGCTTGCCGTCCTGCTCGACGATCTCGGCCTGCTTGAGCGAAGCCGCTTTCGCGCCAGCCGCGATCTTGGCGTTGAACGCCTCCATCACCTTGCGCTCATAGTCGTCGGGCGCGGCCGCCGGGTTGCGCGGCTTGAGGCTGGTGCGCCGGACCGTCCAGCCGCTCCGCTGCGACAGGTCGGTGGCGATCCCCGGCGCCTCGTCGTGGCAGAACCCCACGGCGCCGACCGGCCCGATTCCCTCCATCGCGCCCTTCAGCGCGCCGAGCAGCCCTGCGCCATAGGCCTTGGTCAGCCCGGCCGCCTCGCGCGCCAGGTCGGGCCGCGCAAGGTCGGGCCGCGCAAGGTCGGGCCGCGCAAGGTCGGGCCGCGGCTGGTCCGGCTGGCGGTTGGACGACAGAACAAGCACGCCGGCGGCAACTGCCGCCATGAACACGAATGCAGCCTTCTGCGACATGTGGAGTCCCGTGACTTGTGTTGACGAGGCTGGGGCCAGCTTGAGATGCCGGCTCCCGCGCAACCCCCGGATCTCTGAAACCGCGCCCCTCCTACCAGATCTCGGCCACCGGTGGTAGCGCCGCGCCGAAGCGCGCGAGGGGTCCGCCGATCTGATCGAACCAAGCGGTCTCTAGGTTCTTGAGGTGCCGCAGTCTTCTTCGCAAAGCCGGCATCCATTTTTGCGCAGAATGCTCGCGCGATGTGCGCACGATGTCGAGCGCGCGCCCGCGTCCAGCAAAGCCAAGTGCTGGCGCGGTGCGGCCGGGGGTCGGCTTGCATCCGGCGCCCGCCGATCGCCCGGGCAGAAAAGAGAGCGGAGGCAACTGGCGTGTTCAGGAGCCCGGCGGCCCTGGAAAACCAGTCCAGGCGGCGGCCGGGGTCGGCAGGGGCGCGTGCGGTACTTTAGAATTATTATCTTGAAAGATAGAAGTGCCGAAAAATTTTGCGGATCGCCGCGTTTTTGAAATTGCCACTCAATCGCAGCAACGCTACCGTCGCACCTGCCTGCGACTGCTCCCGGGCGCGGCGGCACGCGCGTCGCCCGCCCGCCCTTTGGTCCCGAAATCCGGTTGAAGACATCCGACATGAGCGTGAACGTCATTTTCGGCTCCGACGGCGGAGCCACCAAGGCCGTCGCCGCCCGCATCGCCAAGCACACCCAGGGGCGGGCGATCGACATCAAGGCGGCGAGCGTCGCCGATTTCGAGAACTGCAGCCTGCTCATTCTCGGCGCGCCGACCTATGGCGCCGGCGACCTGCAGGCCGACTGGGAGGCCAATTTCGACAAGCTCACCAATGCCAAGCTCGCCGGCAAGAAGGTGGCGCTGTTCGGCACCGGCGATCAGGCCGGCTATCCCGACAGCTTCGTCGATGCCATGGGCATTCTCTACGATCAGGTGGTCGAGCAGGGCGCGACCGTGGTCGGCTTCACCGACACCACGGGCTACGACTACACTGCGTCCAAGGCCGAGCGCGACGGCAGGTTCGTCGGCCTCGCGCTCGACCAGGATGGCCAGTCTTCCAAGACCGAAAAGAGGATCACCGAATGGATCAGCCGGCTGGCCTGACCTGCGCCACCTTGCAGGTCTTCCAACATCACCTCTATGAGCTGTCGAAGGGCCTGCGGCCGCTGGCGATGATGTCGCTGACCGCGGACGCCGCGGCGACGATCATCGCGCGGCTCACCGCCTCGGGCGTCGCCCATCACGTCCACGAGGCCTGCCACGAGCGGATCAATGTGGTGTTCGGCCGGCCGGCGGCGGTGAATGCGGTGCAGCGCTTCATGGTGGGGCCGCTGTGCCACCTGTCGGCGGAGCATGATTTCATGCTCGGCATCCTGCTGGGCTATGACCGCGAGCAGCAGTGCGAGCGCTATCTGACGCGGGCTGTCGCCACCGCAGGCGCATGCTCCTCCAAGCCCGCCAAGGCGGCAAAGCCGGCCGATCCCGCGGCCCAGCCCGAGCCCGTGCTGATGCACTAAAGCATTTTCCGCACAAGTGGATACCGGTTGTGCGAAAGAAAATGCGACAAACCAGAAACTTAGAGCGTCCGATCTGATGCAGTCAGATCGGATCACGCTCTGAACGGAAGGGTCCGGGCCAACCCCGCCCCAACCGCTCCCGGCGGCGAGGCGCTTTCATTGCCGGCATGCTGGGTTTCCGGCGGAAAACCGAGATCGCTTCCGGCCAATTTCCTGTTTCCAGCCTCGCTGCCCCCCACCCCCGACCCCTCCCCGCCATTCACTGCGTTCATGGGGGGAGGGGAGAAAACGGCGCCTCTTCTCCCCTCCCCCCGCGAGCTCCGCGAGCGGTGGGGAGGGGTCGGGGGTGGGGGGCTTCAACGCCCGGCGCCGAAAAATCCTCATCGGGTCAAGATTTTTCGGCGAGACCGTTTTCGGTATCCTGAAGGGATCAACCGAAAACGGAATGACGCGGCTTCCGGCCTGGAAGGCTGGAAATTCGCTTGGCAATTTGCGTTCCCTCTTCCCGAGCGGAGAATTCTGACGACACTGTTTCCGGCGGAAAAAATCATCCGGGAGCAGAACGGAAGATGCGCGACATGCCCAGCGACAGGTCGCTCCCTGCCCCCATCGCCGCGGTGCGCGGCGAGGATCGTATGGCGGCGGACGCGCTCCGCGCCTTCGCGCTCGCCCGCAAGGCGGACGGCGTGCGGGTTGGCGGCATCGTGGTCGCTGCGGCTGGCGATCTGCCGCCGGCATCGCGTGCGGGCAGCACCAGCAAGGGCATCCTGCTCGACGTTTCAACCGGCGAGGTGATCTCCATTCGCCAGGAGCTCGGTCCGGGCTCGCAAGCGTGCAACCTCGACACCGCCGCCCTGGCGCGCGCCTGCGCGGCGGTGGAACGGGCGATCGCCGGCGGTGTCGATCTCGTGGTGCTGAACAAGTTCGGCGGCCAGGAGGTGGCGCGGCGCGGCATGATGTCGGCCTTCCACGCCGCGGCGGCGGCGGGCCTGCCGATCGCCTGCGTGGTGTCGCCGAAGGCCGCCGACGTCTGGCAGGCATTCGCGGCCGAGCTTGCGGTGTGGGTGCCGCCGGATCTCGCGGCACTCGAAGCGTGGTGGGACGGCGTCGCGGCCTCTAGGCGCACCGCGGCCTGAGCGCGGGTTCAACCGCCGAACACCCTGAGCCGGGTGAGCGCGACCTGGACGACGTCGCCCTTGCCGATCACGGCATCGGCTGGCAGTTCCATCTCCACGGTCGGCAGGCCCTCGCCGAGGTGCAGCTCCGCCCGCCGCGCCGGGCCGGCCCGCCGCACCGCCACGACGTTTGCCGGCAAAGCGTTCGCTTTGCCATCGTCGGCCAGCACCAAGTCGCGCGGCCGCACGAACAGCGATGCCGGCCCGTCCGCCAGCCGCGTGCCGTTCAGCGCCAGCGCGTGCGGGCCGAGCCGCACCACGCCGCCCCGCGCCTCCACCGGCAGCCGCGTCGCCTCGCCGATGAAGCCGGCGACGAAGGCCGTGGCCGGATGCTCGTAGATCTCGTCCGGCGTGCCGATCTGCTCCAGCCGGCCCTGGTCGAGGATGGCGACGCGGTCGGCGATCTCCAGCGCCTCGTCCTGGTCGTGGGTGACGAACAGCGTGGTGTGGCCGGTCCGCTCGTGGATGTCGCGCAGCCAGCGCCGCAGGTCGCGCCGCACCTGGGCGTCGAGCGCGCCGAACGGCTCATCCAGCAGCAGCACCTTGGGGTCGACCGCGAGCGCGCGGGCCAGCGCCACGCGCTGGCGCTGGCCGCCCGAGAGCTGGGCGGGATAGCGCCGCTCCAGGCCGGGAAGCTGCACGAGGTCGAGAAGCTCCGTCACCCGCGCCCGGATCGCCGCGTTCGACGGGCGCGATGCGCGCGGGCGCACCTTGAGGCCATAGGCGATGTTCTCGGCCACGGTGAGATGGCGGAACAGCGCGTAATGCTGGAACATGAAGCCGACGCCGCGCGCCTGCACCGGCACCTGCGTCGCGTCCTCGCCGCCGAGCAGGATGCGCCCGGCGCTGGGCTGCTCCAGCCCGGCGAAGATGCGCAACAGCGTCGTCTTGCCGGAGCCGGACGGGCCGAGCAGCGCCACCAGCTCGCCGGCGTGCACGTGCACGTCGACGTCCGCCAGCACGGTCGCCTCGCCGAACCGCTTGGTGATTGCCTCGGCCCTGATCTCCACGGTGGCGAGTCTACCCGTGCCGGTGCGTTCGTGCGAGAGCGTCGCCGTAACGCCATTCGAGCAGGGCCTTGGCGACGAGGGTGACGAGGGCGAGCCCGGCCAGAAGCGAGGCGACGGCAAAGGCGCCGACGAAAGCATACTCATTGTAGAGGATCTCCACCTGCAGCGGCATGGTGTTGGTGAGGCCGCGGATGTGGCCCGACACCACCGACACCGCGCCGAACTCGCCCATGGCGCGCGCATTGGCGAGCAGCACGCCATAGAGCAGCGCCCATTTCACGTTCGGCAGCGTGACGGTGAGAAACATGCGAAAGCCCGAGGCGCCGAGCGTCAGCGCCGCCTCCTCCTCGGCCGTGCCCTGCTCCTGCATCAGCGGGATCAGCTCGCGCGCCACGAACGGGAAGGTCACGAAGATCGTCGCCAGCACGATGCCGGGCACGGCGAAGATGATGCGGATGTCGTGCGCCTGGAGGAAGCCGCCGAACACCCCGTGCGCGCCGAACAGCAGCACGAAGACGAGGCCCGAGACCACCGGCGACACCGAGAACGGCAGGTCGATGAAGGTGACGAAGAGGCTCTTGCCGGCGAAGTCGAACTTGGCCACCGCCCAGGCGGCGGCGATGCCGAACACCACGTTCAGCGGCACGGCGATCGCAGCCACCAGCAGCGTCAGGCGGATCGCGTCCTGGGTGTCGGGATCGGCGAAGCTGGCGAAATAGGCCGCGATGCCGCGGCGCAGCGCCTCGGCGAAGATGGCGATCAGCGGCAGCACCAGGAACAGCAGCAGGAACGCCACCGCCGCGCCGATCAGCACCCAGCGGGTGAGGGGCGCCTCGTCGGTCACCGCGGCTGACGGCGCCGGGGGCGCCGGAACGCCGCGCGTCGAGGTCTCAGGCATCATGGTCCTAGACATGACCGAACCTCCGCCGGCTCCACGCCTGGATCAGGTTGATCGCCAGGAGCGAGACGAAGGCGATCGCCAGCATGATGGTGGCGATCGCCGTCGCCCCGGCATAATTGAACTCCTCAAGCTGGATGACGATGAGGAGCGGCGCGATCTCCGATACGAACGGCATGTTGCCGGCGATGAAGATCACCGAGCCGTATTCGCCGACCGCACGGCCGAAGGCCAGGGCGAAGCCGGTCAGCACCGCCGGCAACAGGCTGGGCAGGATCACCCGCAGCACGGTCTGCGCCCGCGAGGCGCCGAGCGTGGCGGAGGCTTCCTCGATCTCGCGGTCGAGATCGGCCAGCACCGGCTGCACCGTGCGCACCACGAACGGCAGGCTGATGAACACCAGCGCCACGAAGATGCCGAGCGGCGTGTAGGCCACCTTGACGCCGAGCGGAGCGAGCAGGCCGCCGATCCAGCCATTGGGGGCATAGATCGCCGTCAGCGCGATGCCGGCGACCGCGGTCGGCAGCGCGAACGGCAGGTCGACGATGGCGTCGAGCAGCCGCCGGCCGGGAAACGCATAGCGCGTCAGCACCCAGGCGACGACGAGGCCCGCCACCGCATTGACCGCGGCGGCCGCGAACGACACGCCGAACGACAGCTTGAGCGCCGCCAGCACGCGCGGCGAGGTCGCGGTCTGCCACAGGCCCTCGAGGCCGAGCCCGCTTGCGCGCGCCACGAGAACGCCGAGCGGGATCAGCACGATCAGCGACAGGTAGGTGACGGCGAAGCCGAAGGTCAGGCCGAATCCCGGCAACGCGCTGGGCTGGCGGAAGCGGAACGTCGTGGCGTGGGTGGCAAGGCTCATCGCGCGAACGAGCCTCCGGGCCGGTAGATCCGGTCGAACACGCCGCCCTCGGCGAAATGCTCTCCTTGCGCCTTGGCCCAGCCGCCGAACACCGCGTCGATCGTCACCAGCTTGAGGCGCGGGAAGCGGGCGAGGTCGGCGGGGTCGGCCGCCTCCGGCCTGAAGGGCCGGTAGAAATTGGCGGCGACGATGCGCTGGGCTGTGGGCGCGTAGAGGAAGTCGAGATAGGCCTCGGCCAGCTTGCGGGTGCCGCGCCGGTCGACCACCGCGTCGACCAGCGCCACCGGCGGCTCGGCCAGGATCGACAGCGACGGATAGACGATGTCGATCCTGTCGGCGCCGAATTCGGCGAGCGCGAGATGGGCTTCGTTCTCCCAGGAGATGAACACGTCGCCGATCCCGCGCTGCACAAACGTGGTGGTCGAGCCGCGCGCGCCGGTGTCGAGCACCGGGACGTTGCGATAGATCGCCTCGACGAACGCCTTCGCCTTGGCGGGATCCTTGGTGCGGTCGAGTTCGAACGCCCAGGCGGCGAGGTAGTTCCAGCGCGCCCCGCCCGAGGTCTTGGGGTTGGGGGTGATCACCGCGACGCCGGGCCGCGCAAGGTCGTCCCAGTCCCGGATGCCCTTGGGGTTGCCCTTGCGCACCAGGAACACGATGGTCGAGGTGTAGGGCGAGGAATTGTTGGGCAGCCGCGCCTGCCAGTCGGCCGGCAGCAGTTTCGCCCGCTGCGCGATCGCGTCGATGTCGGCGGCCAGCGCCAGCGTCACCACGTCCGCCTGCAGCCCGTCGATCACCGTGCGCGCCTGCCGCCCCGAGCCGCCGTGCGAGGTGCGGATGGTCACCGTCTGGCCGGTCCGCGCCAGCCACTCCTTGGCAAACGCCTCGTTGATCGCCTTGTAGAGCTCGCGCGTCGGATCGTACGACACATTGGTGATCGCAACCGCCGGCGCGCGCTGGGCATGGCCGAATGGGATCGCCGCCAGCAGGGTGGCGGCCAGCACGAGGCTATATGCCAGCACGCCGCGCACCGGGCCTGGCCAGCGGGTCGATCGGCGCAGATGCATCATGACGGTCTCCGAGTTCGGGCATGAGCCGGCCGGATGGACGCGGATCGGACGACGGACGATTCGCCCTCACACCAGAGTCTAGGGCACGACAGCGGCATTCGCAGACGCGGCCTCCACGCTTTCGGAGAGGACTTCAGATTTCCAGCGCTTCGCGGCGGAAGGCGCCGGGACTCTTGGCCATCCATTTGCGGAAGGCGCGGTGAAAGGCGCTGGGTTCGGTGAAGCCCAGTTCGGCGGCGATGTCGCCCACCGGCTTGTCGTTGGCCGCCAGCCAGCGGATGGCGAGCGCCCGGCGGATCTCGTCCTTGATGGTGCGGTAGGTCTGACCCTCGGCGCGCAACTGCCGGCGCAGCGTCGAGGCCGGCATCTTCATCTCTCTCGCCAGCGTCTCGAAGTCCGGCCACGCGGTCGGCGGCAGCGCGCGCAGCCGGGCGCGGATGGTGGCGACCAGGCCGGCATCGTGGCGGTAGCGCACCAGGATGTTGGCCGGCGCCCGGCGCAGGAACTCCTTGAGCGACCGCTCGGTGCGCATGGTGGGCAGCTTCAGGTAGGCGGCATCGAACGTCAGCGCGCTTTGCGGCTGGCCGAAGCGCACCGGCGCGCCGAAGAACAGCCGGTAGTCGGCGGCATAGAGCGGCGGGCCGCAGACGAAATCGACGCTGCGCAGCGGGATGCGCCGGCCCACCAGCCAGCAGGCGACGCCGTGCAGGACGATCCAGAAGGTGCGGTAGGCGAAGGCCGAGCGCGGCGCCCCCCTGTCGGTCAGCACGATCCGGGCGAGGCTGCCGTCGACCGTCAGCGCCCCGCACGGATCCTCCAGCGTCACCCGGAGGAAGCGCAACGCACGGTTCAGCGCCTGCTCCAGCGTGCCGGCGTGCAGCACCGCGTGGCAGAGCAGGGTGAACGAGCCCGGCCGCATCGGCCGCCCGCCGAGGCCGAAGAACTCGTCGTCCATCGCCGCCGACACCGCCAGCCACAGCGCGCCGTACCGCTCGGCCGACAGCGGCTCGCGCACCGCCTCGGGCAGGCCGGCCGCGGCCAGCACCGGCCCCGGCGCGATGCCCGCCCGGCGCAGGCAGTCCACCGCCTCGTCCACGAACAGAGGTGAGATCGTCCGCGGCTCCACGGTTCGGCCCCTCCCGGCGACATGGCAAAACCGATCACGAACTTAAGACGATTTGGTCCTGGTTTGCCACACGGCTTTGCGGCCTAATCGGGCCAGACGAAACCGTCGAACCGAGATCCGACGCCCGCCGAACACCAACCAAGAAGGGCGAGGAGGGAAGCACCATGAGCAACGCCACTGATCGTGCGGCCACCGGGGTGGCCGACTATGCCGATGCCGTCGCCCGGTTCCGGCTGGCGGATTTCGACCGCCTGTTCGCGGGCAGCCTCGAGACCGGCCTCAATGTCTGCGTCGCGTGCTGCGACCGCCACGTCGCGGGTGGCGGCATCGCGCTGGAATGGGAAGGCCAGGACGGCCGCAGAGCCACCTTCACCTTCGCCGAGATGAAGGACCAGTCGGCGCGCGTCGCCAACCTGCTCGCGGCCCAGGGCGTCAGGCCCGGCGACGTGGTGGCCGGCATGCTGCCACGGACGCCCGAGCTGCTCGCCACCATCCTCGGCACCTGGCGGGCCGGCGCCGTCTACCAGCCGCTGTTCACCGCCTTCGGCCCCAAGGCGATCGAGCACCGGCTGAAGATGAGCGCGGCGAAGCTCGTCGTCACCGACAACGCCAACCGCGCCAAGCTCGACGATGTCGCCGGCTGCCCGGCGGTGGCGGTGGTCACCCGCCCCGGCGAGAGCGTGCGCCCCGGCGACCTCGACGTCCGCGCCGAGACCGCGGCGGCGTCCGCGACCTTCGCGCCGGTGCTGCGCAAGGCCGACGACCTCTTCCTGATGATGTCGACCTCGGGCACCACCGGCCTGCCCAAGGGCGTGCCGGTGCCGCTGAAGGCCCTGCCGGCGTTCTATTCCTACCTGCGCGACGCGGTGGGCCTGCGGCCCGAGGACAAGTTCTGGAACATCGCCGATCCCGGCTGGGCCTATGGCCTCTATTACGCCGTCACCGGCCCGCTGCTGCTCGGCCACGCCACCACCTTCTATGAGGGGCCGTTCACGGCGGAGAGCACCTATTCGATCATCAAGCGCCACGGCATCACCAACCTCGCCGGCGCGCCGACCGCCTACCGGCTGCTGATCGCCGCGGGGCCGGAGGCCGCCGCCGGCGTCAAGGGCCAGCTTCGCGCCGTCTCCAGCGCCGGCGAGCCGCTGAACCCCGAGGTGATCCGCTGGTTCGCCGAGCATCTGGCGGCGCCGATCTTTGATCATTACGGCCAGACCGAGCTTGGCATGGTGGTCAACAACCACCACCGCCTGCGCCACGTGGTCCATCCCGGCTCGGCCGGCATGCCGATGCCCGGCTTCCGCGTCGCGGTGCTGGACGACGAAAGCCGCGAGCTTGGGCCGAACGTGCCGGGCGTCCTCGCGGTCGATCTGAACAACTCGCCCCTGATGTGGTTCTCCGGCTACTGGCAGCAGGAGACCCCGGCGATCGCCGGCGGCTACTATCGCACCGGCGACACGGTGGAGCTGGAGCCCGACGGCTCGATCAGCTTCGTCGGCCGCGCCGACGACGTCATCACCTCGTCGGGCTACCGCATCGGTCCGTTCGACGTCGAGAGCGCGCTGATCGAGCATCCGGCGGTGATCGAGGCGGCGGTGATCGGCAAGCCCGATCCCGAGCGCACCGAGATCGTCAAGGCCTATGTGGTGCTGGCCAAGGACGTCCAGGGCAACGAGCAGCTTGCCGAGGACCTGCGCCAGTACGTCAAGAAGCGCCTCTCGGCCCACGCCTATCCGCGCGAGATCGAGTTCCTGGAGCAGTTGCCCAAGACGCCGAGCGGCAAGCTGCAGCGCTTCGTGCTGCGCAAGCGCGAAACCTCGCCCGACAAGGACGCGGCCGCCTGACCGGGCGTCAGCGGACCCATCGGACCCGGACGAAGCAACGTCAAACCGAAATCGGAATCGAACTCGGAATCATGGATATCAGGGATCGCGTCTTTCTCGTCACCGGCGCCGGCTCCGGGCTCGGTGCGGCCACCGCCCGCGCGCTGGTTGCCGCAGGCGCCAAGGTGGTGGGGCTCGACCTCAATCAGGCGGCCGGCGCGGCGCTGGCCGCCGAGCTGGGGGCGCCCTTCCGCTTTCTCGTCGCCGACGTGACCAAGCCTGAGGACGGCGAGGCGGCGGTGAAGCTGGCACAGGACGCCTTCGGGCACCTCCACGGCCTCGTGAGCTGCGCCGGCGTGGCCCCCAGCGAGAAGGTGGTGGGCCGCGAGGGACCCCACAAGCTGGAGAGCTTCGCCCGCACCATCGCCATCAATCTGATCGGCACCTTCAACATGATCCGGCTTGCCGCCGAGGCGATCATCAAGGAGGCGCCCGACGCCGAGGGCGAGCGCGGCATCATCATCAGCACCGCGTCGATCGCGGCCTATGAGGGCCAGATCGGCCAGGCCGCCTACGCCGCCTCCAAGGCCGGCGTCGCCGGCCTCACGCTGCCGGTGGCGCGCGAGCTTGCCCGCCATGGCATCCGCGTGGTGACGATCGCGCCGGGCATCTTCGAGACCCCGATGATCGCCGGCATGCCGCAGGAGGTGCAGGATGCGCTGGGGAAAAGCGTACCGTTCCCGCCGCGCATGGGCCGCCCGGCCGAGTTCGCCGCTTTGGTGTGCCACATCTGTGAGAACACCATGCTGAACGGCGAGGTGATCCGCATCGACGGCGCGCTGCGCATGGCCGCGCGCTGACATTTTGAATGACACGGTTTCCGGATGATCGGCTTGGAACGGACGTTGATCGCGAGACGCGCCTTTTTCCCTCTCCCCTTGTGGGAGAGGGTGCCGAGCGATCGATAAGATCGCGAGGCGGGTGAGGGGTGACGTCTCGGCGCAGGGTGAATCACCCCTCACCCGGCTCGGAATTCGCTTCGCTCATCCTCGCCACCCTCTCCCACAAGGGGAGAGGGAAGAAGAAGGCCGAGCGGATCATCCGAAACTGTGTGAATCGATAATAAGCCAAGTCTCGGGAGGACTGCCATGAGCCACACCCCCGTTGTCGACCCCGTCGTCATCGTCGGTTCCGCGCGCACGCCGATGGGCGGCTTCCAGGGCGAGCTGAAGGACGCCTCCGCGTCCCAGCTCGGCGCCGCCGCCATCAAGGCGGCGGTGGCGCGCGCGGGGCTCACGCCCGACGCCATCGAGGAGGTGCTGTTCGGCTGCGTGCTGCCGGCCGGCCAGGGTCAGGCACCGGCGCGGCAGGCGGCGCTCGGCGCCGGCCTGCCGCTCGCAACCGGCTGCACCACCCTCAACAAGATGTGCGGCTCGGGCATGAAGGCGGCCATGCTCGCCAACGATCTTCTCCTCGCCGGCAACGCGTCGGTGGCGGTGGCCGGCGGCATGGAGAGCATGACGAATGCGCCCTACCTGCTCGACCGCGCCCGCTCAGGCTATCGCATGGGCCACGGCCGGGTGCTCGACCACATGTTCCTCGACGGCCTGGAGGACGCCTACGACAAGGGCCGGCTGATGGGCACGTTCGCCGAGGACTGCGCCCAGACCTACCAGTTCACCCGCGCGGTGCAGGACAACTTCGCCATCGCCTCGCTCACCCGCGCCCAGACCGCGATCACCGACGGCACCTTCGCCCGCGAGGTGGTGCCGGTGACGGTGAAGGCCGGCAAGGCGGAAGCCACCATCGCCACCGACGAGCAGCCGCTGAAGGCGAGGCTCGACAAGATTCCGACGCTGAAGCCCGCCTTCCGCGACGGCGGCACGGTGACGGCGGCGAACTCCTCCTCGATCTCGGACGGCGCCGCCGCGCTGGTGCTGATGCGCCGCTCGGAAGCCGAGAAGCGCGGCCTGACGCCACGCGCCATCATTGTCGGCCACGCCACCTTTGCCCACGCGCCGAACCTGTTTCCGACCGCGCCAGTCGGCGCCATGCGGAGGCTCAGTGAACGCACCGGCTGGGACCTCAATGAGGTCGATCTGTTCGAAATCAACGAGGCGTTCGCGGTGGTGGTGCTGGCCGCGATGCACGATCTCGGCCTGCCGCACGACAAGGTCAATGTCCATGGCGGCGCCTGCGCGCTCGGCCACCCCATCGGCGCGTCGGGCGCGCGCATCCTGGTCACGCTGCTCGCGGCGCTCGAGAAATACGATGCCAAGCGCGGCGTCGCCGCGATCTGCATCGGCGGCGGCGAGGCCACCGCGGTCGCCATCGAGCGGCTGAATTGAACCTGCAACCTTGTTGGGCCGTTTGATCGGCTCGAAACACGGCCGATCGGGAGCAGCGTTCTTCCCCTCTCCCCTTGCGGGAGAGGGTGGCGAGACCGAGCTGATAGCGAGGTCGAGCCGGGTGAGGGGTAACTTCAAGCCGGCTCGATTTCACCCCTCACCCGCCTCGTGATCTTCGATCACTCGGCACCCTCTCCCGCAAGAGCCTGCGCCCGGGCGCGCGCAAGCGCGGCCCGGGTGGGAGAGGGAAAACGGGAGCCGCGCCGTTGGGCCGGAATCGATTACGATGATCCTCACCGACATCCAGACCCAGATCCGCGACACCGCCCGCGATTTCGCCCGCGAGCGGCTGGCTCCCACCGCCGCGGCGCGCGACGCCGCGCACGCCTTCCCCAGGGCGGAACTCAAGGAGATGGGCGAGCTCGGCTTTCTCGGCATGCTGGTGCCGGAAGCCTATGGCGGGTCCGACACCGGCATGGTGGCCTATACGCTGGCGCTGGAGGAGATCGCCGCCGGCGACGGCGCCTGCTCGACCATTGTCAGCGTGCATTCGTCGGTCGCCTGCATGCCGATCCTCAAGTTCGGCACCGAGGCGCAGAAAGAGCGCTTCCTGCCCAGGCTCGCCAGCGGCGAATGGATCGGCGGCTTCGCGCTGACCGAGCCGCAGGCCGGCTCCGACGCCTCGGCGCTGCGCTGCAAGGCGCGGCGCGACGGCGACCACTATGTGCTGTCGGGCTCCAAGCAGTTCATCACGTCGGGCAAGAACGGCCAGCTCATCATCGCCTTCGCCGTCACCGATCCCACGGCCGGCAAGAAGGGCATCACCGCCTTCATCGTGCCGACCGACACGCCGGGCTACGAGGTGGTGCGGGTGGAGGAAAAGCTCGGCCAGCACGCGTCGGACACCTGCCAGCTCGCCTTCAACGACATGCGGATCCCAGCCGATCTGCGGCTCGGCGCCGAGGGCGAGGGGCTGAAGATCGCGCTGGCCAATTTGGAGGGCGGGCGCATCGGCATCGCGTCGCAGGCGGTGGGCATGGCGCGCGCCGCGTTCGAGGCCGCGCGCGACTATGCGAAGGAGCGCGTCACCTTCGGCAAGCCGATCATCGAGCACCAGGCGGTGGCCTTCCGCCTCGCCGACATGGCGACCCGCATCGCCGCCGCCCGCGAGATGGTGCTGCATGCCGCATCCTTGCGCGAGGCCGGCCTGCCCTGCCTCACCGAGGCGTCGATGGCGAAACTGTTCGCATCGGAAACGGCGGAAGCGGTGTGCTCGGCGGCGATCCAGACGCTCGGCGGCTACGGCTATCTCAAGGACTTCCCGGTCGAGCGCATCTATCGCGACGTGCGGGTGTGCCAGATCTATGAGGGCACATCCGATGTGCAGCGCATCGTCATCGCTCGCGGGCTGTGACGGTCGTTTCCGCGAGCCCGCAGGGCTCTTCCGGAAACGGCGTCAATCGTGCTCGTGCGGCTTGTGATGGTGGTGGCGCGAGATCGTTGCCTCCGGAACCACATGCAGATGGCCGTGGCGCACCCCGCGCTGCGCGGTGACGGCATCGGCCAGCGCCCGGATCTCCGAGACCGGCCCGGCCAGCACGGCGATCTCCAGGCAGCGGCCGCGATCGAGATGCAGGTGCATGCTGGAGACCGACAAATCGTGATGGGCGTGGAACGTCTCGGCCAGGCGCTGGGCCAGCGTGCGCGTCTCGTGATCGTAGACATAGTCGAGCACGCCGATGCACGGCGCATCGCCCTGCGCCGCGGTCTCGGTGGCGGCGGCACTGCGGATCAGGTCGCGCATGGCTTCCGACCGCGTCGCATAGCCCTTGCGGGCGGCGAGCGCGTCGATGGTCTCCAGCAGATCGTCGTCGATGGTGATGGTGATGCGCTGCATGATGTGATCTGTCGCCGCCGGCCCTGGCCCGTTCGCATATAAGCCGGTTTGCGCAGCAGGGGGAGCCGGTTTTGCGATGTCAAGCGCGCCATGCCGGGCGCTCGGATCATGCGCCGTTGCGTCATGTCGCAGAGTCATACGGTTTCCGGTTGATCCCTTCGGGATACCGGAAACGGGCTCGCCGAAAGCCCTTTTGTTCAGGAATGGGGCTTTCGGCGATCGGAATACGATTGCCGGCTTGAGTAGCCGGCAATCGTATCACCAATCCCCCCTGTCGACTCGATGTCGAATTTGGGTAAGATGAGTTTGTGATTTGATCATACCGGCTGCGGGACGGATTTCGCGATGTCCGCGGTCGGGCGGGGGGATATGTCATGCTGTTTCGTGCGGGCGCGATGTGCGCCGCCCTTCTTGCTGCCGGCGCCGCGGCGCCGGCGTTCGCCCACTTCCAGGAAATCCTGCCGTCCGCCGACGTGCTGCCCGATGGCGGCAAGGTGACGGTCGATCTCGTCTTCACCCATCCGATGGAGCGCGGCCCGGTCATGGAGATGGCCAAGCCGAAGCGCGTCGGCGTGGCGGCGGAGGGCAAGACGGTCGATCTGCTGGCGGCGCTGCGTGCGACCAAGATCGACGGCAAGACCGCCTGGACGCTCGACCACGACCTGAAGGCGCCGGGCGCCGTGACCTTCTTCGTCGAGCCGCAGCCCTATTGGGAGCCGGCCGAGAAGAAGTGGATCACCCACTACGCCAAGGTGATCGTCGACGGCTTCGCCTCGGGCGAGGGCTGGACGGCGCAGGTCGGCCTGCCGGTGGAGATCGAGGCCCTGTCGCGGCCGACCGGGCTGTGGACCGGCAATCTGTTCCGCGGCCTCGTCCGCGCCAAGGGCAAGCCGGTGCCGTTCGCCGAGATCGAGGTCGAGTGGGTCAATGACGGCTCGGTCACAGCGCCCAACGACGCCTTCGTCACCCAGGTGATCCGCGCCGATCAGAACGGCGTGTTCGCCTATGCCATGCCGCGCGCCGGCTGGTGGGGCTTTGCCGCGCTGGTCGACGGCCCCGCCGCCAAGGCGCCGGACGGCAAGCCGGCCAAGACCGAGCTGGGCGGGCTGATCTGGGTCAAGGCCACCGACATGGGCGGCGCGCCGGCCACGGCACCCGCTGCCGCAGCACCCGCGCCCGCCGCTTCGGCGCCGGCCAAGCCGGCCGAGTGACCGCAAGCCCCCTGAGCGAGACCCGGCATGGCCCACATACCTGACGGCGTGCTCTCGCTGCCGGTGATCGCAGCCGGCGGCGCGGGTGCCGCCATCGGCCTCGCGCTCGGCCTGCGCGCGCTCGACGAGCGCGAGATCCCCAAGACGGCGATCCTGGCGGCGGTGTTCTTCGTCGCCTCGCTGGTTGCCGTGCCGGTGGGCCCCTCCAGCGTGCACGTCCTGCTCGGCGGGCTGATGGGGCTGGTGCTGGGCGTGCGCGCCTTTGCCGCCGTCTTCATCGGGCTCGTGCTGCAGGCGGTGCTGTTCGGCTTCGGCGGCCTGTCGACGCTCGGCGTCGACACGCTGAACATGGCGCTGCCCGGCGTGGTGCTGGCCTCTCTGGCGCGCCCGCTGCTTCTCGGTGCCTCGCCGGCGCGGGCCGGCGTGGTGGCGGCCGTTGTCGCCGCGCTGGCGGTGTTCGGCACCGCCGCCGGCGTGTCGGCGGCGCTGGCGCTGTCGTCGTCGGACTATGTGCCGGCGCTGAAGATCATCCTGCTCACCTATCTGCCGCTGGCGGCGGTGGAGGCCGTCATCACCGGCTTCGTTGTCAGCTTCCTCGCCCGCGTGAAGCCCGAAATCCTGCCGGTTCTGCAGCCGCCCGAGATCCGCCCATGACCGCGCGTTCCATTGTGCTCCTCGCCATGCTTTTGAACCTCGCAATGACCGGTCCGGCCGCGGCGCACCGGCTGAAGCTGTTCGTCACGGTCGAAGGTAATACGGTCTCGGGCTATGCGTTCTTCATCGGCGGCGGCCGTCCGCAGGGCGTTGCCGTCACCATCCGCGACGCCGCGAACGCCGTCGTCCATCGCGGCACGACCGACGATGCCGGCGGCTTCGCCTGGAGCGCGGCCCCGCCCGGCGCCTACACGGTGAGCGTCGATACCGGCGACGGCCATGCGGTGAGCGAGAAGATCTCCGCCGATCGGTTCGCGGGGCCCGCCGCCCCGTCGCCCGCGGCAGCGCCCGCCGAGGCCGCTCCGGAACAGCCGCTGCCGCAAAAGGCGGCTGCGGAAAAGGCGGCTGACCCCGCGCCGGCCGTGGTCTGCGCACCGCCCGATCCGGCCGCGCTCCACCGCGAGGTCGAGACCGCGGTCGATCGCGCGCTCGCCCGCCAGCTGCGGCCGCTGATCGAGGCCCAGGCCCAGGCCGAGGGGCGCCTGCGCTTCAACGACATCATGGGCGGCATCGGCATGATCGTCGGCCTTGCCGGCGCCGGCATGTGGGCGGCCGCGCGCCGCCGCAGGACCGACACCGGGACGCCGCCGTGAGCGAGGGGCTCGCCTGCAGCCTCGCGCCGCCGTCGCGCGCCGGGCTCGACCGGCTGGACGGCCGCGTGCGCGTGCTGGCGGCGGCTGCCGCCGTGGCCACGATCCTGGCGCTCGGCTCGCCGGTGGTGCTGACGCTGGCGCTGGTTTTGGGTCTCGGTCTCGCGCTGCTGTCCGGCCTGTCGGGGCGCGATGTCGCGGCCCGGCTCGTCCACATGGAGGGCTTCCTTCTCGTCCTGCTGGTCGTGCTGCCGCTGACCGCGCCGGGGCCGACGATCGCGCTCGGCCCGGTGGCGCTGTCGCAGCCGGGCCTGGATCATGCGATCCTCGTGCTGTTGCGTGTGAATCTGTGCGCGCTGGCGATCCTCACGCTGCTCGCCGGGCTTGAGCCGGTGCATCTCGGCCACGCGCTGGCGCGTCTCAAGGTACCCGCCAAGCTCGTGCACCTCTTCCTGTTCTCCGCCCGCTACGTCGCCGTCATCGGCGAGGAGGCCGGCCGGCTCCACGAGGCGCTGCGGGTTCGCGCCTTCCGGCCGCGCACCTCCCTGCACACGCTGCGCACGCTGGCCTATTTCGTCGGCCAGCTTCTGGTGCGGGCGTTCGAGCGCGCCGAGCGCGTCGACGAGGCGATGCGCTGCCGCGCCTTCGCCGGCCGCTTCGCGCTGATCGCCGATGCGCGCCTGACGCGGCTCGATGCGCTGTTTGCCGGCGGGCTGGCGATCGGCCTCGCTGGTCTTCTGCTGCTGGACCGCCTGGCATGACGCCGCTGTTCGAGCTCGATGCCGTCACCGTGGAGCGCGCCGGCCGCGTCGTGCTCGACCGCGTGTCGCTGACGCTTCAGCCCGGCGAGCGCGTGGCGCTGGCTGGCGCCAACGGCGCCGGCAAGACCACCTTGCTGCGCACCCTGGTCGGGCTTGAGCGGCCGAAGTCCGGCCGGCTCGTCGCCTTCGGCGCCGAGCGCCGCGCCGAGCGGGACTTTCGCGAGGTGCGCGCCCGCGCCGGCCTGCTGTTCCAGGATCCGGACGACCAGCTGTTCGCGCCAACGGTGATCGAGGACGTGGCGTTCGGCCCGCTCAATCTCGGCCTGCCGCCGGCCGCGGCGGTCGCCCGCGCCGAGGCGACGCTGGACCGCCTCGGGCTCATCCATCTCGCCCACCGCATCACCCATCATCTGTCGGGCGGCGAGAAGCGGCTCGCGAGCCTCGCCGCGGTGCTGGCGATGGAGCCCGAGGCGCTGCTGCTCGACGAGCCGACCAATGCGCTCGACGGTGCACACCTTGCGCGGCTGACCGACATCCTCTGCACGCTCGACGTGGCGATGGTGGTGGTCTCGCACGATTATGCGCTGCTGGAACGGCTGGCCGACCGCGCCGTGCTGATGAAGAACGGCCGGCTGGTGCCGGCGAGCCTCCACCGCCACGTGCACGCCCACGACCATGTCCACATCCACGAGATCGGCGAGTAGGCGTGGAATGACTGGCGCTCGGAAATCCGGCGTCTCGCAGGCGGCTTCCGAATGTTTGGCGCGGCCTCTTCTTCCCTCTCCCCTTGCGGGAGAGGGTGGCGAGACCGAGCGAAGCGAGGTCGCGCCGGGTGAGGGGTAATACCAACGGCCGCGAACGCGGGCCGTTGGTTCCGGTCGCGGATTTTCGTGAAATCTTTGATTTCCGAAAAGAAAATCCGCGAGAGTCGACGGCCCCACGCGTCAGCGTTTGGGGCCGTTGGTATAAGTGCGGACGCGCGCTTGAAGATTCACCCCTCACCCGCCTCGCGATCTTCGATCGCTCGGCACCCTCTCCCGCAAGGGGAGAGGGAAGAAGGAGGCCCGGCCAGCGGCTGTTCCGACTTGATCAGCCGGAAGCCGTTTCAATCCTCGTCGTCGCCCTCGCCGCGGCGGAGCTGGTAGCGCTGCATCTTGGCGCGCAGGCCGACCCGCGACAGGCCGAGCAGGTCGGCGGCATGGCTGATGTTGAAGCTGCAGCGCGCCAGCGCCTGGGCGATCTCCGCCTTCTCCAGCGCCTCGACGCGGTCCTTCAGCATCGCGCCGGGCGCGGCCGGCTGCTGGACGCGGGGAGAGGCGATGCGCGCCGACAGCAGGGTCGGTCCCAGCGGCTGGTCGGAGTCCGAGAGCGCCACCATGCGCTGGATCTCGTTGTGCAGTTCGCGCACATTGCCCGGCCAGTCATAGGCCATCATCAGATCCAGCGTCTGCGGCAGGAACCCCGGCACCGCGCGGCGGAACGCCTGATTGACGTCCTTCAGGATCCGCTCGGCGATCGGCGGGATGTCCATGGCGCGGTCGGCCAGCGGCGGGATGTGGATCGGGAACGCCGCCAGCCGGTAATAGAGGTCGCGGCGGAACCGCCCGGCGGCGACCTCGGTCTCCAGGTCGCGATTGGTCGCCGACACCACCCGCACATTCACCTTGCGGGTGCGCTGGGCGCCGAGCGGCCGGATCTCGCCCTCCTGCAGCACGCGCAGCAGCTTCACCTGGAACGACGGCGACGTCTCGCCGATCTCGTCGAGGAAGATGGTGCCGCCGTCGGCCACCTCGAACAGCCCGATGCGGTCCTGGTAGGCGCCGGTGAAGGCGCCCTTCTTGCAGCCGAACAGCTCGCTTTCCAGAAGCTGGTCGGGCAGCGCGCCGCAATTCTCGACCACGAACGGCCGGTCGGCCCGGCTGGAGCCGTGGTGGATCGCCCGCGCCAGCAGCTCCTTGCCGGTGCCCGAGGCACCGGTGATCAGCACCGAGATGTCGTATTCGGTGGCGCGGCGGGCGAGGCCGATGGCGCCGGTGATCGGGCTCGTCGGCGCGTGCACGATGGCCTCGAAGCCGAGGCGGGGCGGCGTGCTGCTGCGCTTCGCCTCCGCCACGCTGCGCCCGCGCCCGCCCGCCGTCCTGGCTTCGGGGGCGGCATCGGCGGATTTGTTCTGGCGGAACATCCGGGCGGTCTCGGGCACGCTGTCACTCAGCCTGTCATACGGGTTTTGGCTTGAGCGGCTGGGAACGTTTGCCGGTCGAGAGCCGCTTCCTTCCCCTCTCCCCTTGCGGGAGAGGGTGCCGAGCGATCTCTAGATCGCGAGGCGGGTGAGGGGTGAATTTTCCAGCATGCCCTGTACATACCCCTCACCCGGCTCGGCCTCGCGGTGCTCGCCCTCGCCACCCTCTCCCGCAAGGGGAGAGGGAAGAAGAGAGACGCGCGGATCATCCGGAAACCCTCCCATACCGATTTTGGCCGATCAAGCCGGCGCCTCGCTCAGCAGATCCGCGGAAGCTGCTCGCCGGCCAGCCAGTCGACGATGCGCTTGCCGCCGAAGGCGGTGGTCATCTGCACGAAGTGCTGGTCGTCCCGCGTCACCGTGCCGATCCGCACCGCGTCGCGGCCGAGCTGATGGGCGCGCATGACCTCGATCAGCGCGTCGGCCATGCGCGCCTCGACCACGGCGACGAGCTTGCCCTCATTGGCGACATTGAGCGGATCGAGCCCCAGGAGCTCGCAGGCCGCCGCCACCTGCGGCCGGACCGGGATCGCCGCCTCCTCGATCAGCACGCCGACGCTGGATTGCCGGGCGACCTCGTTCAGCGTCGCCGCAAGGCCGCCGCGGGTGGGGTCGCGCATCAGCTTGAGGGCGGGGCCGGCCGCCGCCACCATGCCGGCGACGAGGCCATGGAGTGCGGCGGAATCCGACAGCACCGCGGTCTCGAACGTCAGGTTCTCGCGGCTCGACATGATGGCGACGCCATGGTCGCCGATCGTGCCGGACAGGATCACCGCGTCGCCCGGCCGGGCGCGGTCGCCGGAGAGATCGAGGCCCGCCGGCACCACGCCGACGCCGGCGGTCGAGATGTAGAGCCCGTCGGCCTTGCCGCGCTCGACCACCTTGGTGTCGCCGGCCACCACCGGCACGCCGGCATCGCGGGCGGCAGCCCCCATGCTGGTGGCGATGCGGTTGAGGTCGGCCAGCGCAAAGCCCTCCTCGATCACGAAATTGGCCGTGAGATAGAGCGGCACCGCGCCGGCCATGGCGAGGTCGTTGACGGTGCCGTGGATGGCGAGCGAGCCGATGTCGCCACCGGGAAAGAACAGCGGCGAGACGACGTAGCCGTCCGTGGTCATCGCCAGCCGCCCGCCGGCCGGCAGCGGCACGATCGCCTGGTCGTTGCCCTGGGACAGGAACTCGTTGGCCAGCGCCGGCCGGAAGATCTCGCCGATGAGCTGGGCCATCGCCCGCCCGCCGGCACCATGGGTCATCTCGACGCGGCCGGCCTTGAGGTCGAGCCGGCCGTAGCGCGGGGTCAGCATGCGTGCGGCGAAGGTCATGGCAGCACTCTCTCGATTGGCACCGCGCGCACCGGCTCGCGGAAGCGGCCATAGGTCCAGTGCGCGGCGCAGGCGCCCTCCGACGACACCATGCAGGCACCGATCGGATTCTCCGGCGTGCAGGCGCGTCCGAACAGGCGGCAGTCGGGCGGCCGCTTCATGCCGCGCAGGATGGCGCCGCAGTCGCAGGCTGGGTTGTCGGCGGCGGCAACGGTCTCGACCGCGAAGCGCGCCTCGGCATCGAAGCGCGCAAAGGCCGGGCGCAGCTTCAGCGCGCTATTGGGCAGCAGGCCGAGCCCGCGCCACTCGAACGCCTCGCGCAATTCGAACAGCTCGGCGACCAGGTCCTGGGCCTTGCGGTTGCCCGCGGGCGTGACGGCGCGGACGTACTGGTTCTCGACCGCGCAGCGGCCCGCATTCACCTGCCGCACCAGCATCAGCACCGACTGCATCACGTCGAGCGGCTCGAAGCCGGCGATCACCACCGGCTTGGCGAACTCGGTTGCGCAGAAGGCATAGGGTGCGGTGCCGATGACGGTGGAGACGTGCGCCGGCCCGACGAAGCCGTCGAGCGGCACGCCGCCGCTGGCGGTCAGGATCGCCCGCATCGCCGCCGGCGTCACCACGTGGTTGCAGAAGACAGAGAAGTTGGCGAGCCCTCGCGCCTCGGCCATCCGCAGCGCCACCGCGGTCGGCGGCGTGGTGGTCTCGAAGCCGATGGCGAAGAACACCACCTCGCGGCCGGGCTCCGCCTCGGCGATCCGCAGCGCGTCGAGCGTCGAATAGACCATGCGGATGTCGGCGCCCGCCGCCTTGGCCTTCTGCAGGCTCACGCCCTTCGAGCCCGGCACCCGCATCAGGTCGCCATAGGTGGCGAGCGTGACGCCCGGCTGCGACGCGAGACGGACGGCGGCATCGACGCGGCCGATGGGCAGCACGCACACCGGGCAGCCGGGGCCGTGGATCATCCGCACATTCGCCGGCAGCAGGTCCTCCAGCCCGTAGCGGGCAATGGCGTGGGTGTGGCCGCCGCAGAACTCCATGAAGCGATAGCTCCGCGCCCCATCGGCCTCGGCGCGGATGGCCGCGGCGACCGTCCGGGCCAGCGCGCCGTCGCGGTACTCGTCGACATATTTCATGGGCCGATCTCCGCGAGCAGCGCCAGCGTGCGGCGAGCCTCGGCCGCATCGATCCGCGCCAGCGCGTGGCCGACATGCAGGATGACGAAGTCGCCGACCGCGACCTCGTCGAGCAGCGCCACCGAGATCGTCTTGGTCACGCCGTCGAGGCTCACCTTGGCCATGCCGTCGGCCAAGAGCTCGGTCACCTCGGCGGGAACGGCAAGGCACATGGCTGATCTCCTAGAGCATTTTCCGCACAAGTGGATACCGGTTGTGCGAAAGAAAATGCGACAAACCAGAAACTTAGAGCGTCCGATCTGATGCAGTCAGATCGGATCACGCTCTAAACCGGCGCCACGACCGCGCGCGCCACCGCCGCCTGGCCGAGCGACAGGCCGCCGTCATTGCAGGGCACCGTGCGCGCCAGCAGCGGCTTGAGCCCGCGCGCGCGCAGCGCGCCGGCCAGCCCGTCCGCCAGCACGCGGTTGACGAGGCAGCCGCCGCCGAGCGCAATCTCGGTGTGGCCGTGGCGCGCCGCCGCAGCAGCGATCCAGGCCGCGAGCCCGGCGACCAGCGTGCCGTGGAACAGCTCGGCGCCGGTGCGGGAATCGTCGCTGTTCGCGGCCAGCACGGCGAGCAGCGGCCGGAAACCCACGATGCCGTCCGCGAGCGTGAATCCGCCGTCGAGGGCGTGGGGTGTTTGGACCAGCGCCTCCAGCTCCATCGCCGCCTGTCCCTCGTGCTCCTGGTGGGTGCGCAGGCCGAGCAGGCCGGCGGCCGCATCGAACAGCCGCCCCAGGCTGGTGGTGGTCGGTGCCTCCGCGACGCGGGTGGCGAGCGCCGCCGCCAGCGGAATATGCGAAAACCGCGACACCGCCTCGTCGAGCCGGCCGGTGGCGTGGAGGGCCGCCACCGCCATGCGCCAGGGCTCGCGCGCGGCGCGGTCGCCGCCGGGCAGCGCCAGCGGTGCCAGATGGCCGAGGCGCCGCCACGACGGGCCTTCGACCACCATCAGCTCGCCGCCCCAATTGCCGCCGTCGTCGCCGAAGCCGTAGCCGTCGAGCGCCGCCCCGAGCAGCGGCCCGCGCCGGCCGTGCTCGGCGCCGATCGCCGCGATATGGGCGGCGTGGTGCTGCACCCGCGCCAAGGGCCGCCCCAGCGTCTCGGCAAAGCGCGTCGAGGCGCAGTCGGGGTGAAGATCGCAGCCGACGAGGTCCGGCCGGACGTCGAGCACCGCCATGAGATGGGCGATGGTCTCGCGGTGGAAGCGCAGCGTCTCGGCGGTGTCGAGGTCGCCGACATGCTGGGAGACGAATGCCTCGCGCCCGCGCGTCAGCGTCACCGTCGCCTTGAGGTGACAGCCGACGCCGAGCACGCAGGGCCCGTCCGTCCCGAGATCGATCGGCTCGGGCACGAAGCCGCGCGCCCGGCGCAGAAAGGCCGGGGCGCCGTCGATGATCGACATCACCGAATCGTCGGCGCGCACCAGGATCGGCCGGTCGTGGGTGACGATCAGGTCGGCGATGGCGGCAAGCCGCCGCTGCGCGTCCTCGTCATCGACCACCAGCGGCTCGTCGCCGGGATTGGCGCTGGTGGCGACCAGCGCGAAGGGCTGCGGCGCCTCGCGCCACGCGCTGTCCGCCGGCAGGCCGGCCAGCGCATGGAACAGCAGGTGATGCACCGGCGCATAGGGCAAAACGAGGCCGACCTGCGACAGGCGCGGCGCCACCGAGGGCGCGAGCGTGCCCGGGCGACTGGCCATCAGCACGATCGGTCGCGCCGGCGTGGCGATGAGGGCGCGGTGGGGTGCATCGACCTGCGCGAACAGATCGAGCGAGGGCACGTTCGCCACCATCACCGCGAACGGCTTGGCGTCGCGCGCCTTGCGGCGGCGAAGCTCGGAGACCGCTCCTTCGTTCGTCGCGTCGCACATCAGGTGAAAGCCGCCGATGCCCTTCAGCGCGACGATGCGCCCGGCCCTGAGCGCCGCGGCGATGTCGGGGATGGCGTGGCTGAGGCTGGGGCCGCAATCCGGGCAGGCGATGGTCTCGGCGTGGAAGCGCCGGTCGCGCGGATCGCGATAGGCGTGCGCGCACGCCGGGCACATCGCGAAGCCGGCCATCGAGGTGTTGGCGCGGTCATACGGCACGTGGCGGGTGATGGTGTAGCGCGGACCGCACTGGGTGCAGGTCACGAACGGGTGGAGATGGAAGCGGCTGTTCGGATCGAACAGCTCGTCGAGGCAGGCGTCGCAGACGGCCGCATCCGCCGGAATGCCGGTGGCGGCCAGGCCCTCGCCGCTGCGGGCGATGCCGAAGCCCTGCGCGCCGCGCGGCGGGATGGGCGTGCGCTCCAGCGCGTCGATGCGCGCAAGCGGCGGCGCCTCCGCCCGGAGCGCCGCGGCGAAGGCGTCGAGCGCATTGCCCTCGACCTCGATCGACACGCCGCTCGCGTCGTTGCGCACGAAGCCGGCGAGCTTGAAGCGCTCGGCCAGTGCGAACACGAACGGCCGCATGCCGACGCCCTGCACGATGCCGCGCAGGCGGATCGCCTCACGCGACACCGGCTCCCTGGGAGTGTGCGGCGAGCTCAGCATGGTCATCCTGCCGCTGCGTTGGCGCCGGCCCGCGCCATGGCGACGCCGGCCTCGATGAAGGCAATGAACGCCGCCAGCCCCTCGCCGGTGCGGGCCGAGACCACCAGCGTCTTCAGGCGCGGATTGACCCGGAGCGCATTGGCGATGCAGGCCGCGACGTCGAACTCGACATGGGGCAGCAGGTCCGACTTGTTGAGCAGCATCACGTCGGCGGCCGCGAACATGTCGGGATATTTGAGCGGCTTGTCCTCGCCTTCGGTCACCGACAGCACCACCACCTTGTGCGCCTCGCCGAGATCGAACGCCGCCGGGCATACCAGATTGCCGACATTCTCGATGAACAGCACGCCGCCGGCCCGGAGCGGCGGGCCGTCGAGCGCCAGATCGTCCAGCGCCAGATCGTCCAGCGCCAAGTCGTCAAGTGCATGCCCGACCATGTGGGCGTCGAGGTGGCAGCCCTTGCCGGTGTTGATCTGGATGGCGGGGGCACCGGTGGCGCGGATGCGCTGGGCGTCATTGGCGGTCTGCTGGTCGCCCTCGATGACGGCAACCGGAACCCGGCCCGACAGCTCGGCGATGATGCGCTCCAGCAGCGTCGTCTTGCCGGAGCCGGGGCTCGAGACGAGATTGAGCGCGAAGACGCCGCGGGCGGCGAGCCGCGCCCGGTTGGCGCGCGCATAGGCGTTGTTCTTGGCCAGGATGTCGCGCTCGATGCGGACGATGCGCTCCTGGCTCATCCCCGGCACGTGCACGCCGGCAAGGCCGGCGCCGTAGTCGTGCGTGCCCTCCGCATGATCGTGATGATGCACGTGGTCGTGATCATGCAGATGGTCGTGATCATGCTCATGATCGTGCGCGTGATCGTGCGAATGGCTGTGGCTGTGCGCATGGCTGTGGCGGGTGCCGTCCGCGTGGGTGTGCGCATGCGCTTGGCTGGGAGCGTGCGCCGCCGGTTCCTTGCCTTCGATGGATGCCGTGCCGCAGCCGCAGACCTTGCACATCACTCGACCTCCAGCTCCTTGACGCGCAGCTCGTCGCCCGCCGTCATCTGCACATGATGCCGCCCGCATTCGGGGCAGGCGCCGAACCGCTCGGCGAGCGGCACGCTCTTGCCGCAGTCGAGGCACCAGCCCTGTCCGGCCACGCGGATGATGTCGAGCCGCGCCCCTTCGGCGATGGTGCCGCGGCTGACCGCCTCGAAGCAGAACTGCATCGCCTCGGGCTCGACATGGCCGAGCAGGCCGATCTCCAGCACGATCGCCTTGGTGCGCGAGAAGCCCTCGCTGCGGGCGGCCTCCTCCACCAGCGCGACCACGCTCTCGGTGAGGGCCATCTCATGCATGGATGAGCTCCTGGGCCATCTCGGCGGGCGGCGCGGGAGAGACCGAAACCCGGCAGGCGACGCACGGATCGAACAGCGCGGCGAGCGCCTCGATGGCGCGGGCAGCCGCCGCATCCTCAGGCGTGCGCAGCCGCCGCAGCGCCTGGGCGAACGGGCCCTCCGGCGCGAAGTTCCATTCGGTCGGCGCGAGGATGAGATAGCGCTTGACGCGCCCCTGCCGGTCGAGCTCGGCCACATGGTGGAGCCGGCCGCGCGGGCTCTCGACGGCCGCAAAACCGAGTCCGGGCGCAAGCTGCTCGGCGCGAATCCAGGATCGGCCGGCGGCGACGGTGCCGCCACGCGCCACCTCGGCGATCTCGGCAAATCGCGCGGCGAGGCGGGCCGCGCCGCCTGTCGCGTCCCGGTGGCAGGCGGCGCGTGCCAGCGGGCCGGCTTCCGGCCGCCGGCCCGGCAGATGCGGCTCGCCCGCGAAGGCGTCGCCCGCCTCCAGCAGAGCGGCAGCCACCGCCGCGTCGTCGGCGGCCGTCAGCGCATCGACGACACCAGGACTCGCATCGAGCGGCCCGGCATCGAGGGCGGCGGCAAACGCCATCAGGCGAGCGGCCCAGCTTTGGGCGGGAGCACCGGCCTGCGGTCCAAACGGTGGCGCGTCCGGCCCGAGGCCGAGACGTTCGAGCGCCTCGCGCGCCGGCTGTTCGGGGCGGGCCAGCACCGTGCGCACGGCCGCGGCCTCCTCCCGCGTCGGCGGCACCGCGCCGCCGAGACCCAGCACGGTGGCGCGCAGATGCTCGGCAAGGCGCTCGGCCGCCAGCGCGGCATGGGTCTCGGCCGGATCACCGGTTTCCACCGCCGCGCCCGCCGCCGCCAAGGCTGCGCGCGCCGCGGCCGATTGCGAGACGCTGCACAGCGCGAACAGCCGCCCGGCGATGGCCGGGATCTCGGCGGCCGGCGGGGGGGTCAGCGCCGCGCCGACGCCGCGCGGCCGGTGGCAGGCGACCGTGGCATCGAGGACGGCGCCATCGGCGATAATCGCCGCGATCCGCACATGTCCGTCGAGCAGCGGGGTCATGGCGCGCTGCTCCCGCGGCCGAACAGCAGCGCGCGGCGGTCGCGCGCCGGCGGCGGCACATCGTATCCGTCCGGCTTGAACAGCGCCGCCATGGCAGCCGTCGCGGTCTGGTGCGTCGCCGCAGGATCGGCGAAGCCGAACATCGGCGAGAACAGCGAGGCGGCATCGAGCCGGCCGATGCCGTCCAGCTCGCCGACGGTGACCTCGATGCGTCCGGCCGGAAGCGAGACCGCGCGGCTGTCGCCGAAGCGGGCCGGCGGCAGCGCCGGTCCGCCTTCGACCTCGGCCAGCACGATATTCATGAACCAGGGCGTGACGACGACGCCGATCGCGTGGCCGGCATGGTCGCGAAATCCCACCGCCTGCACCTCGAGATCGCGATTGCAGATCGGCATGCCGCGCATCGCGCCTTCGGCGATGGCGCGATAGATCGAAGCAAGCCGTTCGCCGATGGCCGCGGCGCTCATGTGAAATAGGCCTGTTCGATCTGCCGCAGCCGCTCGGCCGAATCGCGGAAATCCTCGGTGGCGGCGCAGGCGGCCGGCGGCACGTCGCCGATCTCCAGCGAATCGAGCACGAGGTCGCCGGAGGCGTTGAAATACTGCACCGACCACACGTGGCGGGTGGCGGTGGCGAGAACCCGGCAACTGCCGTGGCCGCGCGAGACGATCTGCACCGGCCCGTCGCCGAGCGTCTGGTGCAGGAAGGCCATGTCGGCGTCCGAGACCGGCAGCAGCGACAAGGTGATGGTGTGGCCGGGCAGGCCCGGGCGCTGCGCCATGCTCTGGCTTGCCGCGTGCTGCGCCGCGCGCTGGGCGATCTCGGACAGCAGCGACAGGGCGGTGGGGGAGGCCGCCGGCGTGGTGCCGATCTTGAACGCGCGCCGCGTCATGGCCGCAGCACGGCGCACCGCCTCGGGGATCGCCCCCACCTCCAGATAGTCGGCCACCAGCCGGCCGTCGGCGCCGGTGAAGCGCACCCGCCACAGGCCGGCCATCACCGACTCGTGAATCTGGGCGACGACGCCATCGGGCAGCGCGACGGTGGCCGAGACCTCGCCCGCACCGATCACCCCTGCGATCAGCTCAAGCTCGGCCGCGTCGAGCCCGTCGAGATCGAACAGGTGGCCCGGCCGGTCCGCATCCTGCGTCGCCAGCGCCTCGATCATCAGCGGCAGCAGCGCCGCGATGCGCGGCGATCGCATGGCCAAGCCCTCGCCGTTCGCAGCCGTCAGCAGCGGCGTGAATTTGCCGCCATTGGCGAGCGGGGACGCGGTGCCGTTGGGAGCGGCGAGGTCGGCAAGCGACGCGGCCTTCATGTCTGGCTCCCCTGCCCGGAAAAGGTGAAGGCGACGCGCGGGCCCGCCGCCCGTGCCATTGCCGGCGTCGCCGGGTCGAGCCAGGCGGAGATGCGCGCGACATAATCGGGCCAGGTGCGGATGCGGGCCAGCACGCCGAGCGTCTCGGTGCCGCGCACCAGCACGAGGCTCGGCAGCATCGCGACATGGAAGCGCACCTTGAGCGCATCTTCGCTGCCGCGCGCGATCACCGCCGCGCGCAGCCGGCCGCGAAAGACGGCCAGCAGCTCGGGCAACGCCACCGCCACGTCGGCCGCCTCGGGACGCACCAAAGGGTCGCCGGTGAAGAACAGCAAGGCGTGCGGCGGCTCGCCTTCGGCGGCCAGGAACGCGTCAATGTTGCGGCTGTCGACCTCCGCCAGCCCATGGCGGGTCGCCAACGCCGCGAGGGGCGTGGACGTCATCGCAGTCCTCCCGAAGAGTCGCTTTGCGGGCGTCTTGGTGCGCCCGTTCAGGGTCGGCGAAAAACATCGCGCGGTAGAAAGTGCTCTTCCACCCCAGGATGATCACTTGCCGGATGAATGTCCACCGCGTCCTGCGGCAAGGAAGTCTGGCAGTTGCGGCTCGCGGTCGATCAGGTCGGCGAACAGATGGTCGAAGGCGCGCCCCTGCAGCGCTGCCGCAACGCCATCCAGCGCGTCGTCGATGCGCTGCGCCTCCTCGGCGCCGAGCACCCGCACCGCCGCGCCGAGATGCACCAGCACGTGGGTGCCGACCTGCTGCGGGCCGACCAGCGCCAGCGACACCGCCTGCGTCTCGCCGCGCCGTTCGCAGGCGGCGGTGAATTCGCCGCCCAGCACGATCCGCATGGGAAGTCCGATACACATCTGCTCTCACCATGCCGTGCGGCGTTCGAAGGCGGCGATGTCGATGTCGTGGGCGAGGAGGCCGTCGACGGCGGCTCCCTCCTCGCGCGCCCGCACCGGCACCCCCCAGCCGAGGAGAATGTCGCGCGCGGCCTCCAGCGCCGGGCCGATGGCCTCGCGCACCGGGTCGGTGAGCGGCCCGCCCCAGTTCTCCAGGTCGAGCGGCTGGCAGCCGACCAGCGCGAGGCGCCGCGGATAGCGGCCGAGCAGGTCGACCGCGCTCAGCACCTCCTGGAAGCCGGTCTGGTGCAGGCTCATCTTCTTGGCGCCGGTGAATTTCGGCACGTCGCCGTCGCGCACGATCTTCAGCGTGCCGGGCTTGAGCCCATAGTCGATGGCGTCGAACACCAGAAGCTGCTCTGCCTCCTGCACGACATCGACGAGGTAGAGCCCCTGCGTGCCGCCGTCGAGCACCGTGACGTCGCCGCCCACCGCATAGCGGCGGTGGAAGGCCTCCACCGCCCGCACGCCGAACGCCTCGTCGCCCCACAGGATGTTGCCGATGCCGAGAACCAGTGTCTTGACGGCGGAAGCCTCGCTCACGGCTCAATCCCGGAAATCGTCGCGGAACACGCGCTCGCCCGACACGATCGACGAGATCATGCTCTGGCGCGACAGGATGTCCTCGCGCACCGCGGCGTAGACGTGGACGATGAAGAAGATGACGATCGACCACATGCCGAGGCGGTGCCAGGTGTGGACCTCCTGCGAGTTCGGCCAGATGTCGAACACCCATCCGAACATCGCCGCCTGCCAGCTGCCGGCGCCCGCGCCCTGCGAATAGAGCGCGAAGCCGGTGCAGATCATGAAGGCCAGCACGAGCATGTAGGTGAACATCGCCGCGTGGCCGAGCGGATTGTGGCCGATGTATTTCTTCGGATCGCGGACGAGGAAGAGATACCACTTCAGCTCGTAGAACAGGCCCCACCACCACAGCCGCCGCCACACCGGGATCATCCAGATCTGGCGGGAATAGCGGTTGCCGACGAAGGCCCAGTAGAGCCGGAACACGAAGCCGACGGCGAGCACGTAGCCGGCGGCGAAATGGGCGAAGCGGATATAGCCCATCAGATAGTGGTTGCTCGCCTCGCCGGACAGCGTCGGCAGCGGCGCGCCGATCAGATAGCCGGTCACGCACAGCACGACGATGCAGAGCGCCGTCACCCAGTGCCACAGCCGCACCGGCGCCTGATACACATAGACCGTCTGGCGGCGGGCGGCGCGCTCGCCATGGCTGTCGATCGCGCCCTGCAGCGCGCCGACGCGCGCCACCGTGGCACTGCCGCGCCCGCCCTTGCCGGTAAGACCCTCAAGCTCGCTGACTTGCGTCATGGGTTTTCCCCTCGACACCAATGACCATGTTCCCAACGACGCGTCGGACGCGCGTCAGCGAACGGTGACCGTCGCCATCTCCTGCCCGTCCTCGCTCATCACGTGGGTGGAACAGGCGAGGCAGGGATCGAACGAATGCAGCGTGCGGATGATTTCGAGCGGCTGGTTGGGATCGGCCATCGGCGTGCCGAGCAACGCCGCCTCGAAGGCGCCGATATTGCCGTTCGCATCACGCGGGCTGCCGTTCCAGGTGGTCGGCACCACGCACTGGTAATTGTCGATCTTGGTGTCCTTGATCCGGATCCAGTGCGCCAGCGCGCCGCGCGGCGCCTCGGTGAAGCCCGCACCCTTGGCCGCCTTCGGCCAGGTTGCCGGATCCCAGTTCTGGACATTGGCGGTGTCGAGCTGCCCGGCCTTGATCGAGGCGACCAGCTTGTCCTGGAAATGGCGCAGCTTGTGCGCCGCCCACTGGCACTCCAGGCCGCGCGCCGCGGTGCGCCCGAGCGTCGAGAACAGCGCGGTGACCGGCAGGCCGAGATCGGTGAGCAGCTTCTCGGCCGGCTCCTTGAACTCGGGCTTGCCCTGCGCATAGCCGATGATGTAGCGGGCGAGCGGCCCGACCTCGACGGCGTGGCCCTTCCAGCGCGGCGCCTTGAGCCAGGAATATTTCGCCGCCTCGTCGATCGCCTCGATGTTGGTGCGGGTGCCCTGGGTGTTCGGCCCGAGCACGAAGTTCGGCTCGGTCACGCCGTCATAGGGATGCAGGCCCTTGGCTTCGTCGGGGTACTTGTACCAGGAGTGGACGACGTATTCCTGGATCTGGTCGGGCGCGTGGAGATCGACCGGGTGGATCTCCTTCAGATTGCCGTCGATGATGACGCCGCGCGGCAGCAGCAGGCTCTTGTCGGAATAGTCGTTGGCGTATTCCGGGATGTCGCCGTACGACATCACCGCCTTCGACGACAGCCCGCCACCGTGGAGCCAGTCCTTGTAGAAGCTGGCGATCGCCGCAAGGTCGGGAAGATAGACCTGGTCGATGAAGGCGATCGCACGGTCGATGATCGACGAGACGAGATTGAGCCGCTCGATATTGATCGCGCCGACCGCGCCGTCGCCGTCGACATTGATCGAGCACGGCATGCCGCCGACCAGCCAGTTCGGATGCGGGTTCTTGCCGCCGAAGACGGTGTGGATCTTGACGATCTCCTTCTGGAAGTCGAGCGCCTCCAGATAGTGCGCCACCGCCATCAGGTTCGCTTCCGGCGGCAGCTTGTAGGCGGGGTGGCCCCAATAGCCGTTCTTGAACGGCCCGAGCTGGCCGGACTCGACGAACTTGGCGAGCCGGAGCTGCAGATCCTTGAAGTAGCCGGGCGAGGACATCGGCCAGGGCGAGATCGACTGCGCCAGCTCGGACGTCGCCTTGGGATCGGCCTTCAGCGCCGACACCACGTCCACCCAGTCGAGCGCGTGCAGGTGATAGAAGTGCACCAGATGGTCCTGCACATACAGGGCCAGCTGCATGATGTTGCGGATGGTGTTGGCGTTCTCCGGGATCGCGATGCCGAGCGCGTTCTCGACCGCGCGCACCGAGGTCAGCGCGTGGGTGCCGGTGCACACGCCGCAGATGCGCTGGGTGAAGGCCCAGGCGTCGCGCGGGTCGCGGCCCTTGAGGATCACCTCGATGCCGCGCCACATCGTGCCGGTGGAGACCGCGTTGCGGATGACGTTCTGGTCGTCGACGTTCACCTCGACGCGCAGATGGCCCTCGATGCGGGTGACCGGATCGACGACGACGCGCTTGCCGGAGTTGTCGAGCGTGAAGCCGTTCGGAGTCTGGATGCCCATGGCGATGCCCCCTGTTGTCAGCCGGCGGTCGAATTGGAGGCGCCCGTCGCGCCATTGCCATTGCCGGGAGGCTTCTCCGGGCCCGCTTTCGACGTCAGGCGACGCACGGCGGTGACGCCGGCGTGGATGGCGATGCCGGCGCCGACCACGCCCGCCGCGGCGAGGCCCACCTGATCGGCATTGGCCTCGACGCCGAAGGCGTTGATGGTGGTCAGCCGGTCATAGAACGAGCCCTGGTCCCAGAACCCGTCCTCCGAGCAGCCGATGCAGCCGTGGCCCGACTGGATCGGGAACGACACGCCGCCGTTCCACCGCGTGGTCGAGCAGGCGTTGTAGGTGGTCGGTCCCTTGCAGCCCATCTTGTAGAGGCAATAGCCCTTGCGGGCGCCCTCGTCGTCCCACGCCTCGACGAACTGGCCGGCGTCGAAATGCGGCCGGCGGTAGCATTTGTCGTGGATGCGCTGCGAATAGAACATCTTCGGCCGCCCCTGGCGGTCGAGCTCGGGCAGGGTGCCGAACATCAGCACATAGGAGATGACGCCGGTCATCACCTCGGCGATCGGCGGGCAGCCGGGCACCTTGATGATCGGCTTGTCGCGGATCACCTTGTCGATCGGCACCGCCTGCGTCGGGTTGGGCTTGGCGGCCTGCACGCAGCCCCACGAGGCGCACGAGCCCCAGGCGACCACCGCCAGCGAGTCGGACGCCATCTCCTTGAGGCGCTCGACGAACGGCCGGCCGCCGTCGATGCAGAACATGCCGTCCTCGTTGAGCGGCGGATTGCCCTCGACGGCGAGGATGTAGCCGCCCTTGTGCTTCTGCCGGGTCTCCTGAAGGATCGCCTCGGCCTGGTGGCCGGCGGCGGCCATGATGGTGTCGTCATAGTCGAGCGAGATCATCGACAGGATGACGTCCTTGGCCAGCGGATGTGCCGAGCGGATGAAGCTCTCCGTGCAGCAGGTGCATTCCAGCCCATGCATCCAGATCACCGGGATGCGCGGCTTGGTCTCCAGCGCCTGCGCCAGATTGGCGGCGCCGGTCGAGCCCAGCCCGAGGCTGGCCGCCGTCAGGCTGCAGAATTTCACGAAGGAGCGTCGTGAAATCCCCTGGCGGCGGATAACCTCATAGAACGTCTCGGTGTGAGCGCGCATTGGCCGTTTCCCCCCTAGACGAGCGTGCCTGCCGTTTTGGCTTGTTGCGCCGCGCTCACCAGTCCGACCGCAAGAACCGGGCCAGACTGGTTGCGGCTGCATCAAATAGCAGGTTTGCATTTGGAAACAAAGGGGTGTGCGACGCGCCCGGATTTCGGCCGCCGGTACGGCGTGACCACGACTGCAAATCGACTTGCCAGCGATGGAATCCAGGTTGCCGGTCCGGAGCCCCGGCTGTCGCTCAGAGCCGGATGATCGACGCCGCGTCCGCCAGCACCCGCTCGGCGCTCGTGGCGACGTGCTCGTGGTGGGTGAAGACGATCACCTGCGTCAGCGCGCCAAGCTCGGCCAGCGCCTTGAGGCCGCTCGCGGTGCGCGCCTCGTCGAAGCTGACGAGGATGTCGTCGGCGATGAACGGCAGCGGCGCGGCGCGGCGCGCGTGCTCCTCGATCGCGGCGATGCGCAGCGCCAGGAACAGCTGGTCGGCCGTGCCTTCCGACAGCGCATCGACACTGTGCAACTGGCCGTCGCGCAGCGTCGCGAGGTGGGGCGGATCCTGGTCGTAGTCGATGCCGATGCCGCTCCAGCGGCCGCAGGTCAGCGTCGCGAACAGGCGCGAGGCCCGCTCGACGATCGGGCTCTGATGCTTCGCGCGGTAGCGGTCCATCGCCGCCGACAGCAGCCGCGCCGCGACATGATCACGGGTGAAGCGCTCCACCGCCTGGGCGATCTCGGCCACCGCGTCCTGCGCCTCCTGGGCGGCCGCGGCGGCACCCTCGCGCTGCTCCATCGCCTCCTTCGCCGTGCGCGCCTCGGTGTCGGCCTCGATCGCCCGGTCGCGCGCGGCGCGGGCCAGATCGTGCGCCGCCTTGGCCTCGGCGACGGCGCGCGCCAGCGTCTCGGCATCCTGGCCGGCGATTGCCGCGCGGACGTCGTCCTCGCTGCGGCCCTCGCATTGGCCGGCAAGCCGGGCGCGTGCCTCGGCAAGCCGCCCGTCGATGGCTGTGGCCTGATCCAGCCGGTCGAGCAGCGGCGCCAGCGCCTCGGCGTCCTCGATTTTGGCCGCGGCGAGAAGTGCCGCCAGTGCGGCGTCCGCCCGCGCGAGGCCGGCTCTCGCCGCCGCCAGCGCCTCCTGGCGCTTCGCCAGCATGTCGGTGGCGGCGTCGGCCTTGGAGCGCGCCTGCCGCGCCTGATCGAGGCGGTGGCGCAGATGCCGGGCCGTGGCGAAGGCATCGCCATCCGGCACGCCGGCGCCGATCGTGCGGCGCAGCTCGTCGAGACGGGCGATGAAGGCGGCCTCGTCGCGCTCGATGCCGGCGATCCGGTGCTCGGCGGTGCGGAGCGCCTCGTCGAGGGCCGGCGCCTCGCGCCACAGATCGAGTGCCGCGCGTGCTTCCTCGTGCGATGCGCCGGGACGGATCGCCAGGTGCGGGAACAGCTCGGCGGCCTCCGCCGACAGCGCCGCGATCTCGGCCGCGAGCGCATCGGTTCGCTCGCCGATGTCCGCCGCCTGCCGGTCGAGCAGCGCAAACTCGCGCTCGTGCGTGCGCGCCTGCCCGAAACGGCGTTCGAGGTCGGCCACCGCCTCGCGCAGATCGGCCATGCGCGCGGGCGCGGCGCCAAGCGCCGGCAGGCCGAGGTCGAGCCGCAGCCGGTCGATCTCGGCGCGCTCGAACCGCACCGCCTCGCGCTGCGCCTCGCCCGCCGCCGCGTCCTGGCCCAGCGCCTCGCGCGCCGCCAGGATGGCACCGGCCTCGCGCAGCACGGCGAGTGCCGTCTCGTCCGCCGGCAGATTGAGGCCGCTCGCCGCCCACAGCGCCTGCCACGCTTTAGCGGACGCCTCGGCCTGCGCCGCAGCCTCGGCCGCGCGCAGGCGCGCCGCCGCAAGCTGCGCCTTGATCTCGGCGATCTTCAGCTCGATCTGCGCCAGCTCCGCCAGCCGCTGCGTCTCGGTCTGGCGCTCGTCGGCCAGCCGGTCGGCGGCGGCGATCGCCGGCTCCAGCCGCAGCGCGGCGGCGCGATCGGCCTCGGACGCCGCCCGTTCGCCCATCGCCACCGGCCGCAGCGCCGCCCACAGGTCGTTGCGGGCCTGGCGGGCGGCGGCGATCACGCTGTCGGTCGGCGCCGGCCGGCCGGCGGTCAGCGCCGCGAGCCGGGTCTCGGCCAGCGCGAACTGTTCCGACAGTTGGCTAACGACTTCATTTTGCCGACTCACGGTATCGCCCGCCGTGCGCACGCAGCGCAGCGCCGCCTCGGCCGCGGCGGCGGCCGGCAGCGCCAGCGTGGCGAGCGCGTCGGGCCCGGCAATGGCAAGGCCGAGCCGGACGGTCCGCTCGGCCAGCGCCGTCCGGCCGGCGGCGAGCTTGCGGTCGAGCGTGAGCAGGGCCCGCTCGCGCTCCTCCGCACCGTCCAGCGCGTCGAGACGGCGGCGCACCGGGGTCGGGTCGGCGACATGGCCGAGGCCGGCGCGTGCCTCCTCCGCCTTGCGGCGCTGCTGGGCGAGCTTCGCCCGCTCGCTCTCCAGCGTCTCGGCGCGCGCCGCGGCGGCGGCAAGGCGGCCGGCCAGCCGTTCGGCGCGGGCGAACAGCGGCGGGCCGGGCATCCGCGCCCGCAAGGCGTCGACGTCCGGCAGGTCGAGGCCCTTGGCGATGCGTTCGAGCTTGGCGCGCGCCTCGGTCGCCTCGGTGCGGCGGTTGGGCAGGCTCTTCAGCTCCTTCTCCACCGCCGCCCGCTCGTCCTCCAGCGCCTCGACCGGCTCGGCCAGCGCGAGAATGGCGCCGTCGACGGCGATCGCCGCCAGCGTTTCCTGCGCCGCCACCGCCTCAGTGCCGGCCCGCGCCTCGGCGTCCCGCGCCAAAGCGAGATCCGCGAGGGCCTTGCGGGCCCGCACCACGAACCCGCCGGGCACCTGCGGCAGCGGCCCGAGCGCGGCGCGGGCGGCAAGCTCGCCATCGATGGTGCGCAGCTCCCGCGCCGCGAGGACCAGCGTCTGCGCCCGCGACAGCGCGAGCGCCGCCTCGATCTCCGCCGCCACCGCCCCGGCGCGCGCGTTGGCTGCAGCGTCCGCGCCCTCGCGCAGCGCGCGGGCATCCTCGACCCGCAGCTCGGTATCGCGGATCAGCCGCTGTGCCTTGGTGCGCCGGTCGAGCGCGCGATAGAACGCGGCGTTGGCGTTGCGACGCTCGGGATTGAAGATCTGGGCGGCACCGTCGCGCAGGCGGTCGCGCAGCGCGGCGATGCGGCCGAGGCCGGGCGCCGCGGCGAGCAGCGTGTCGGCGAGGTCGCCGCCGCCGGCCAGCAGCTTGCGCCCGCCCTCGCGCAGCCGGGCCTGGTCGAGCCCGTAGATTTCGAGGAAGGCCCGCCGGTCGTGCGCGCCGAGGAAGGGGGCGAGGCAGTCGTCCGCGAGCGGCGCATCGCTCGCCGGATCGACCAGCGTCGCCGCCCGCCGCTTGAGCCGTGCGAACGCCAATGTCCGCCCGTCGCCGCCGGCCACCTCCGCCGACAGCCGCATGCTCTTGTAGTCGTGCAGGAAGCTGAAGCGCGAACGCTCCTCGATGCCGAACAGCGCGTCGGCCACCGCGGCCAGCGCCGTGCTCTTGCCGGCCTCGTTGGCGCCGACAATGACGGTGAGCCGGGCACGCGGATCGAAGTCGAGCCGCCGCCCGGTGAAGCAGCCATAGCGGTCGAGCCCCAGCGCGCTGAACCTCATGCCTCGCGCTCCGGCGCGGCTGCGGCGACGGCGATCGCCGTCATCGCCGCGTCCCTGGCGGCCGCGATCGCCGCCTCGGCCAGCGCCTCGCCATCGGCGCCGCCCAGCCCGATAAGGTCGAGCGCCTCGGCCGGCGCCTTGCTGCGCAGGTCGGCCAGCGTGCGCTGAATGTCGGCGCGGAACGCCGGGTCGGCGGCGACCTCGGCGACGATCTCGTCGAAGCCGGCGATCGCCGACAGCGACAGTCCGCGGCGCCTGGGCCGGGTGGCGAGGCAGACCTTCTCGATCAGCACGTCGCTGCCGGCATCCCAGGCGAGCGCCTGCATCTCCTCGCCCACCTGCTCGGTGTGGGCGTGGAGATGGTCGTGCAGCGCCGTCTCGCCGGCGAGCGTCAGCCGCAGCGCCAGCGGCCGTCCGTCCGCGGCCTCGCGGGCGGCGGCGATCGCCCTGCGCGCCGCGCGGGCGAGGTCGGCCGGCGCCTCGATGTCGGCAAGGTCGAGCGTGGCATGGTCGAAGCGCGCCGCATCCAGCGTGCGCGCCTCGACCGCGCGGATGCGCCCGCCCTCGACGCGCACCAGCGTCGCCCCTTTCGGCCCGGTCTCGCGGGCGTGGCGGCCCTGCAGATTGCCGGGGAAGACGATGTACGGATCCGCCGCCACCACCTCGCGCTGGTGCACATGGCCGAGCGCCCAGTAGTCGTAGCCGGTCTGCTTGAGGTCTTCGATCGAGCAGGGGGCATAGACGTCGTGGCCGTCGCGCCCGGTCAGCGAGGTGTGCAGCACGCCGATATTGAGGCGGCCGGGCACGGCCGGCGGATAGCTCCGCGCCACGTTCTCGGCGACATGGCGGCCGGCGAAGCCGCGCCCGTGCAGCACCACGCCCAGGTTCTCGATCGCGACGCTCTCGACCGCGCGCACCGAGAAGCTGTGGACGGCATCGGGCAGCGGCAGCTGGCGGGTGATGACCGACTCAGCGTCATGATTGCCGCGCACCAGGAACACCCGGATGGCCGCCTGCGCCAACCGGCCCATCTGCCGCGCGAACACCTGGCCGGTGGCATAGTCGCGCCAGTCGCCGTCATAGAGATCGCCGGCGATGATGACGAAGGCGACACGCTCGGCGATCGCCGCATCCACCAGGTTCTCCAGCGCCCGCCGCGTGGCCTCGACGAACGCGCCCGCCGCCTCGCCGCGCCGCGCCAAGCCGCGCAGCGGGCTGTCGAGATGCAGATCGGCGGCGTGGAGGAACTGGAACGAGGAGGCCGGCATGCGGGGCTATGACATTGTGGTCCGGATCCCGTTTCCGGATCGGAGCGGGTGCGGCAGCGAAACCTAATACAAAATCCGGCCGGTGGTGTCGCACCAGGCGTCATCCCCTGGAATCATGGCATGGGGTGCGCTATATGACTATCTACATGGTCAGGAGAGCGGGGATGGACGCGATCAGTCTGGCGGATGCCAAGGCGCACCTGAGCGAGCTTGTCGACCGGGTCGAGGCCGGCGAATCCATCGACATCACAAGGCGCGGCAAGCCGGTGGCCCGGCTCACGGCTGCGGCCAAGCCGCGCCAACCGGTCGATCTCGCGGCACTCCAGGCGCTCACCGCAACCATGCCGCCGGCCGCCGAGAGCGCTGCCGAACTGGTGCGAATGATGCGGGATGGCGAGCGCTATTGATGCTCTATCTCGACACCTCGCTGATCGTCGCGGCGCTGTCCAACGAAGCGGCGACCGCGCGGGTTCAGCGCTGGCTGGCAGAGCAGGACCCGGCGCAGCTTGTCATCAGCGACTGGACCATCACCGAGATGTCCTCCGCCTTGGCGATCAAGCTCAGGACCGGACAGATCGATCTCGATCAGCGGGCGGCGGCGCTGGCGATGTTCAACCGGCTGGCCGCCGACAGCTTCACCGTGCTGCCGGTGACCGGCGGGCATTTCAGGATGGCGGCGAAGTTCGTCGACCAGCACGCGCTGGGCTTACGGGCCGGCGACGCGCTGCACCTCGCTACTGCATCAAGCCACGGCGCGACGGTGGTGACGCTCGACCAGCGCCTCGCCCAAGCCGGGCCGGTCCTGGGCGTGCCGACGAGGAAGGTGGGGTGAGTGGGGGGTGCGCGCTAGAATTTGAGCAGGTTTGTCTTTCCGATACGTTCGAGTTCGCCAGCGAACCAACACCTATAAGCTTGCTCCACAGATTTTAACTCATCTGCCAAATCAAACTCTGTGATACCAAAATCATCTGGCATCGAAAATTTAAAAGATTCTCTTATGAGTCTTTGCGCAATGTAATCATAACCAACGCTCGGGTTTTCGTGAAAATTTATCGCACAGATACCTAATTGTTGATATATTAAAGGATCTATGATTGTATATATAAACTCCAGGGAGAGTCTTCCAAGCTCCACATCTTTCGGAGCGCAGAAGTGCTGGATAGAGTTGCGAGCGCGCCTTAATCTTTCGTAACAAGAGGGATTTGGCAATCGAATTCCAGTCGAAACCCAAAGGGCCTGAGGAAGTCTCTCAAAATCATGCGTCCTGCCTTTCTGCAAAAGGCTAGAAAGATCAATATCCGGCGAAGAACCATCGTCAATACTAAATATTTCTCTAAATATCAGAAGAGGGTGTTCAAGCGCTATTATTGTTTTTAAGAAAAGCTCCCCTGCGTGTGCTGAATTTAATATAGACAATACATCCCAATGGTCATTGCGAGGATCTACATAAACCGCATGGGTATTTGCTTGCGTCAAAGACGCGATTGCCAGCTTAAAAATTCGCTGCGGAATCTGCCGCAATTCCTCATTCATAAAGGTAATCGGCGCCAAATGGCGTCGCCTCCCTCACTCCCACTCGATTATTTTCTACGTATATAACCATTTGATTTCGTTGGAAAACCCTCTCTCTAAATCTCGAACTACCGACACGCAGCCCGTCAAAAACCTACCGTGTTGATTTAGCACGGGGATTCAAGCGAAAAAAATTTTCGAGGTTTCAGGGGCTATCGGTACGGCGGGCAAAAAAGTGTCGCCCCATTTCCATCGCCGCCCAAAGCTCCGCGTTGGAAAAACTACCGTCAGAGCGCATGCAAAGTATCCCTCCGGCGCCGGCCGCCTTGTCTGATGCGGTCGTCCCGGCCAGTTTCGCCGCAGGCTGATCCGGCACTGATGCCGGCAGCAGTGCTGGGGGCTGGTTGGTGGATCAGGATGAAGAGTACGTCCGGCGCCGGCGGTGGAGCCGTGATGAGAAACGGGCCATCGTCAAAGAAGCCGCGACGAGCGGCAATGTGATCGGCACGGCCAAGCGCCACGGGATCCAGGCCCAACAGATCTATCGCTGGCGTGATCGCCTGTTCGGTCCGGCAGAGCCGGCGGGCTTCGTTTCCGTTTCGTTTGTCGCCGATCCCCCGACGGCACTTCCAGCACCAGTGCCGGAGTTGGATTGTCCACTGGAACATCCAGCGCCGGTGCTGGACGGCGTGAACGACCGGATCGAGATCGCCTCCGGCAGCGGTGTGACGGTTCGGCTTCCTTCGGGATCTTCGGCGACTCTGATCGTGGCAATCGCCACTGGGATGGCGAGGCGGCGCTGATGATCTCTGTACCGACGGGAGTGCGGGTGTGGCTGGCAACGGGACACACCGACATGCGCTGCGGCTTTGCGAGCCTGGCTTTACGCGTACAGGAGATCTTGAAGAAGGATCCGCTGAGCGGTCATATTTTTTGCTTTCGCGGTAAAAATGGTGACCTCCTGAAGGTCATTTGGCATGATGGACAAGGCTCGTGCCTGTTCACGAGGCGCCTTGAGCGCGGTCGCTTTATCTGGCCATCTCTGGCAGATGGAAGCGTTACGATATCAACGGCGCAGTTGAGCTATCTCTTATCTGGGATAGACTGGCGGAATCCTCAAGAAACCTGGCGTCCGACGCGGGTCGGATAGCACTTTACGATTGAATTTACAGCCAGATCTGCTTGAATGGCTTCATGACACCGAAGCCGGTTGCTCTTCCTTCGGACCTCGTGAGCGCCTACATGGCGCTGCTGGCAGAGCGTGAGACGTTGCAGATCGAACGCGATGTGGCCGTCGCGCAGGCGTCCAACTGGCAGGCCGAAGCGGCCAACGCGCGGGCGAAGCTGTCGGACACCGAGGCGCTGATCGCCCATCTCGAGCTGCGGATCGAGAAGCTCAAACGCGAACTGTACGGGCCGCGCTCCGAGCGCACGGCACGGCTGATCGAACAGTTGGAATTGGAGCTCGAAGACCTCGTCACCACGGCGAGCGAGGACGAGCTTGCCGCGCAGGCGGCAGCGGCGAAGGCTCAGACCGTGCGCGCCTTCACGCGCAAGCGACCGGTGCGCAAGCCCTGGCCGGACGACATCGAATGCGAGCGCGTCGTCATCGAGGCGCCGACGACCTGCGCCTGCTGCGGCGGGTCGCGGCTGGCCAAGATCGGCGAGGATGTGACCAAGACGCTGGAGGAGAGTCCGCGCCGCTTCAAGGTCATCGAGACGGTGCGCGAGAAGTTCACCTGCCGCGATTGCGAGACGATCACCCAGCCGCCGGCACCGTTCCATGCCACGCCGCGCGGCTTCATCGGCCCGCAGTTGCTGGCGACGATCTTGTTCGATAAGTTCGGCATGCACACGCCGCTCAACCGCCAGAGTGCGCGCTTCAAGTGCGAAGGGATCGACTTGCCGCTGTCGACGCTGGCCGATCAGGTCGGCCACGGGACCTTCGCCGTCATGCCGCTCTTCCATATGATCGAGCGCCATGTGCTCGCGGCCGAGCGCCTTCACGGCGATGACACCACCATCCGCATCCTGGCCAAGAGCAAGTGCACGACCGGGCGGATCTGGACCTATGTGCGCGATGACCGACCCTTCGCCGGGCCGGCGCCACCGGCGGCGGTCTATTACGCCTCGGGCGACCGACGCGGCGAGCACCCGCAAAAGCATCTGGCCGGGTTCGCCGGTATCCTGCAGGCCGACTGCTACAATGGCTTCGAGCCGTTGTTCGACCCGAAGACAAAGGCGCTGCCGATCACGCCGGCGTTTTGCTTCGCCCATGCGCGGCGCGGCTTCTTCGAGCTCGCCGACATCGAGAAAAATGCCCGGGAAGGCAAGAAGGGCAAGCCGGTCTCCCCGATCGCGCTGGAGGCGGTCAGGCGCCTCGATGCGTTGTTCGAGATCGAGCGCGACATCAACGGCCACAGCACCGACGAGCGGCGTGCCGTGCGCCAAGAAAAGAGCAAACCTCTTCTCGACGATATGCATGCCTGGTTGCTGCGTGAGCGCGAAACCCTCTCTCGCTCCGCCGAGGTCTTGAAGCCGATCAACTACATGCTCAGGCGCTGGACCGACTTCGCCCGCTTCCTCGACGATGGCAGGATCTGCTTGACCAACAATTGTGCCGAGCGCGCATTGAGAGGCATCGCGTTGGGAAGGCGCAACTGGACCTTCGCCGGTTCCCAGCGCGGCGCCGATCGGGCCGCCGTCATGCTGACGATGATCACGACCTGTCGCCTCAACGACGTCGATCCGAAAGCTTGGCTCGCCGACATCCTCGCCCGTATCGCCGATCTTCCCATATCGCGTCTGCACGAACTGCTGCCCTGGGAATGGAGGCGCCTGCGCCAAGCCGACAAGCCCGCCGATCAGCAGGCCGCCTGAGCTTCACGTAACGCCATCATAGAGCCCGCCGTGCCCTCGCGCGTGCGCCAATCACGCGGCCTTCATCGTATGCGTACCATGCAAATCAATCTCCGTAAGATGGTTGGCCCCGCGAGGGACGGCCGAGCGCTCCGACGCTGGCATGCGCTCCGATCACGCAATCGTTCCGGTTACGGCGAGGTCGCACAGTTTGGTTTTGATCAGCTTCACCAAGCCATCGCTATCCGCGAGCCCCCGAAGCTCATCTGTCGTGATTACGATGAGACGGCGCTTCTGAATAAGGGCGGCGGCAACCTGGGCATGGGCTCGACTTTGCTCGGTGGCGTCGCCGGTGATCCCCCGCGTGGTGACGAGGATTCCGAAATCCAATCCTCGATTTTGGAGCTTAGTCAGAAACCATGCGACCTCGGCACTCCCGACCCGGTTCGACCAGTTCTTCGCCTCGACCAGAATGATGTTGGGAAGTGATAAGATGTCCTCGTTGAAAAGGGCGACATCGATTTCTTCCGTGTCGAAGGCGTTCATCGCGTTGCGGTGCGTGATTGCGATGCCAGGAACGAGGCCAAAGACGTAGCAAATCAAATCCTCGAGCGCTCGTCCTTGCTCTGCCGTGGTTGCAGCATTGAGCCCGGTGTCGATGAAGGCATCGACGCGCGCTTGATCGATTGCCGGCACTACAGGCCAATCCCGTGAACACGCCTGTTCCGAAGATCGCGAACGATCCGGTCAAATGACTCGGCGCGCAGGCGCGTAAACAGCGCTTCGATCGACAGGGCCAAGACGTTTGGAGGCAATGAACCCAGGTCTTTCGGGCCTTCTCCGTATAAGAGTAAGCCCCAGAGTCCGCCCGCCGCGGCAACATACTTCGAAAGCTGCTGTGCAGTCGCCGCCGCACCCTTCGACGACGTCAATCGCGCCTTGATTTCCACGAGCAAGGGGTTGCCGACGAAGGGCTGCAGTTCGTCTGACCAGATCGCTAAGTCGGCGCCGCGGTCGATCGCTTGCGACTGTGCCAGAACCTCGACTCCCGCCTCTCGAAGGGCGCTTGCGACAAGAGATTCGAGTTCAAGCGTATTGACCGACGTGATCATCGGCAGACTGCCCGCGAGGTAGCGGTTGGCCGAACTGCCCAGAGGGGGCTTTTCCTTCGGCTGACGGACCAATGACAATCTGGGTTCCGGCGCCGCGAGAAGCTGGTCGATGGCGAAGGCGATAGCCTCCCTATTGGACAGATTAGCCCGAACGGTGAGGAACCTGCGCAAGGTCGATGGAATGTAGGCGCTGTCTGGAGGAGCAAATAGCAAGATCTGCTTCCCTTGGCCCCAAGCGTGGCCAAGCTCGAATAGAGTCCAGTCCGAGCGCCGCGACCGCGTCAGTACGCCGATAATCAAATCCGCGCTGGTCAGAAGTTTGGAAATCTCAGTTTCCAAGTCGTCGCCCATTCCGATGGCGTTGGGACCGATGACGCGAATGTTGCGCTGTTTGAGCACATCCGTGAGCACGTCCAACCTTGCCTCGGCCGGCGCGGTGATGAAGCAGGAGCGGATTCGGGAGTTTGCCACAGATGCTACGTCCACTGTTTCAAGTGCTTACCAGCGCGCTAGCTCGCCGCCTGATTTCGCCAGGCCTTGAGCACGGACGCGACGTCCAGAGGTGTGGGCGTTTTCGCCCAAGTTTTGGCGAACGACGCGTCGTCACTCTCTGGAGGCGGATTGGGACGATCAATTCTGATGCGAGTGGGCATCATCACCGAATCGCCCAGCAAGATCGCCTCACCCCGACGCAGTGTCGAAAACATCGCCGTGATCCCGCGGACGGAGTCCGGCAGGAGATTGCGGACGTAGCTCTGGTCATCGGGATTGGAGATTCGCAGGCACAGAAAGCTGCCGCATTGCGACAGGATCGTGCTTGAGAGTTCGCGCGGTCGCTGGCTGATGACGGTCAGGCTTATGCCGTATTTGCGTCCTTCTTTCGCGATGCGTTCTGCCGAGCGCCGGGCTGCCTCCGAAGCCGTATCGTCATCAGACAGATAGATGTGGGCTTCATCGGCAAACACTGCGATCGGATAGCGCTCCTTGTTCACGCGTCTGTACCAATAGGCGAAGTCGAACAAACACCGAAGGATCAGCGAAATCACCGACGACCGAACATCGAAGGGCGTCATGCTCAAATCGACTACGACGATCTTCTTGCGGTCGGCCGCTTTCTCGCCGAGCAGTTGACGGAATAGGTCGTCCATCGACGCGCTGGTGGCGTATTTATTCGGCTTGAATATCAGATCGTATCGGCGATCGTTCAGCCGAGAATCGATCCTCATAAGCAGTCGAGTAAATTGTCCATATAGCGGTCCGTTCACTTCCCTCCCAGAGGATCCAGTAACCCGTTCCGTATCCAGATTGCGGAATTCATTGATCAGCTGGTCAAAGTTAAAATGAACCGGGGTATCGATGGTGATTTTCGGTATTCCCAGCTTTTTATTTTCCGGATCAGATTCCTTCACCGCCTGCAGCAGCTCTTTGAACTTAGCTATCTGATTTGGGGCAGCCGATTCGCTGCGATCGACCATCAGCCCGAGCAGCTCTTCCGAGTTCATAAGCCAGTAGGGCAGCTCGAGGTCGGATGCCGGAATCACATCGGCGCTGGCGCCGAACGTCGAGCCGTATTCTCCATGCAGGTCGAACAGAACAATTGTCGACTGGGGAAATCCGCACATCTTCTGGATGACGGATGCCACGGTCCAAGACTTGCCGCCGCCCGTCTGCCCAAGGATGGCCGCATGTCTCGTTAGAAACGCGTCGAGATTTATTTTGGCGGGCTGGTCGGGAATAAGCGATAGCTTGCCGAGCGAAAAGTCTCCTTCCGCATAGCTCTGGTAGATTTTGTCGATCGTTTGCGGCTCAACCGCAAAGACCGGCGCGTTTACCGTCGGCATAACATCGGTTCCGCGCTCAAAGTCACCGGTGGCGGTGAGCATGCCGACCGGTACAGTCGATAGAGTGCGGGTCACGCGATCCAATAGCAGGACGCTCTCTTCTGCGGCTGCCTTCACCTCAGCGGATCCGATCCGCTCCTCTTTCATCTGGATGCCGGTCACCATGCACAGAAGGTATCCGGCGGGTAGCGACACCAATACGAATGTGCCTGGCTGGCCGATGAGCAGGGGGACCGGTCCAGCAGGACTGGGCACGTTGACAGTCATACTGCTTGGCACACCCGAGGGTGGCTCCAAACCATCATGTTCGACGAGGGAGACAAGGATTTCGTCGCCTGTTACCGCCACCACTTTGCCGACGCGATAATTCATTTTTGCCCCCTTATTCGAACAAATCGACGAACCGGCTGAATTTCCAGCAGTCCGTCCCGTCCGTATGGTCAATCCCTTCCTTAATCCCGCCCGTTTGGAAACCGGCACTGAAGGTTTTTAGGCCGCGAAGCGTGGCTATGCCCTTGGTCTCCTCCGCACAGAATGCAAACACGCGTGCTTTCCCACCCGCCAGCGGTGGGGCGAGAAGGTCTTGGTTGATGTGATCGTCGCCGAAGCTAAAGCCGCAGGTTGCTAAGTACTTGCAATCCGCTCCGATCGTCCGGCTGGTTAAGCCAAAGAGCTGATCATGGGGCGCCATCAGCGTGTCGATGACCTTTCGACGCCTCGGCAACACCATGACGCGCTTCTCTGATGGGGCGATTGCACCGGGATGCCGCTCGAATACCTGGCCGTCGCGGGCAATCCAGGAGATTGATCCATGGAGCTTGATGAGGCGCACCGTGAGAACCGGATGTTCAGTAAACCGGCTTTGCGGCTGGAGCGCTCCGCATGCCAACGAGAAGCGTTGATGGTCGAAGAACCGTTCGACGGACCCTATAAAGCCCGTTTCGACAACGACACCAGCTTCGGCCCCAGCGAGCTCAAAAAGGACATCGTAGTTCGTGGTGAAAATGTAGATGCAAGCGGCCCGTCCAAACGCACGCTGTTTCAATAATTTAAGGAAGCGCATGTGGTTATCTAGCTTGGGGGTGGTCACCCCAAGAATTGCCTCGGTCACGAGCGCGCGGAGACGCGCTACGAGGGCCGAAGATGATCCGCTTCCCGAATTGATCGAATGCTCTGTGACCAGATCGGCGATCTCTTCCATGTTGGGCGACGCTTTTGTGCTGTCGTAAGGCTTGCCTGCGGTCCCCAAGACATCATCAAGGGTCTGCCGCTCGGTGGTGTTCAGTCCATCGACGACGATTGTGGTCAACCCACTGATGAGTGGATATCCCGCCTCAAATGACGTGCCGGCGCCGAAGATGAACCCGGTATTTTCCAGGCCCATTTTGAGGTTCGGCAACACGGATTCTAGCGCAACTCCCACGGGCAGGCCCCCATTCGAATAGGCGCGTTATATCTAACATATCACCTTCATGCTGAGGTTGCGGTCTAGCCCCCGGCTGGCGTCAGGCGGGTTCGTCCAGACATCCTGGTCCACAAGCCGCGCAGCCGACAGCAAGCCACGGCCGATCGACGGTCCGTACGCCGCTGTCGCCATCGCCGAAGGCCGAGCGCCACGCCTCTGTCAACCGCCCGCCAAGCGTCGAGATGCGGCGCGGCGCTGCGACGAACACACGACTGAAGGAACGATCAGGCGGGCCGAGCAGGCAATCGAGCGCGACCTCGGCGATCATGGCCGTCACATAGGCCAGCTCCACCGGCCCATACGGCTGATAGTGCGCGCCGCAGGCCGGCTCCTCCTGGTGAACGTCTCCCCCGTTGGGCCATTCGACAACCGTCAGGTCCGGCGCGCCGGTGCGGCCGATATGGCATTGTAGGCACCCGTCTTCTTTACCGATCGCGACCGCGTGGCCGGCGCAGGCTTGCGCTTCCGTCCAACCGTAAAGAATCGGCTGAGCGCGCCCTTGCCGGACATGCCAGCGGTTTAGCGCGCTTTCAGCGACCCAGTTTCCGGTCGTCGCGATGATCAGATCCGCAACGGCAAGCAGCTCCGCCTCGTGCGAGATCAGGTGATGCAGGCCGCAAGCGCGGTGTTCAACGGTCAGGTGCGGATAGTCTGTCCGCAGCCGCTCGGCCAAGGCTTCGGCCTTGTTGCGCCCTACGTCTGCCGCGCCGAGCGGATGGCGTCCGACATTCGCCCAACTCAGCACCTCCGGATCGACCAGCACAATGCGTCCGGCCCCAGCCTGGGCCAAGGCGCAGGCGACCGGGGCGCCCACAGAGCCGCAGCCGACCACCACAGCGGTCGCGCCGAGCAGCCGTCCCGTTCGGGAGTCCCGTCCGCGCCCATGCACCCAGTCGGCGTCAGCACGCTGCACGAGGGTTCTGACGACTGGGACTGCTCCGAAGAAGCGTCCGAGAAAGAGCTCCTGCGGAGTGTGGTGAGGCCGGAAACCAACGGACAACGGCTCGTCAGGGGCACGCGGCCGCGCTTTGCGCCGCTTCGGATTAAGTGCTTTCGCGCCGATCAGTGCGGCACCGCCGCGCCCGATTGCGCCGAGCAGCGCCAACACCTCGTCAGGCTCCCCACTCGCGGACTGTTCCAACGCCGACTTCGCATCCGGCCCCAGCCGTTCGGCTAGCCGGTAGAGATCGGCCGCAGTTTCCGGGTATTCGGCGGGCAACAGCGGCGTGTCGAGCCATAGGAGGGTTGCTGCTTCGGTCTTCACAGGCGTCTTGTCCCCGAAGCGGCGACGCACCCAGTCGGCGATCGCGTCCTTGTCCTCGCCGACGATTTCAAGGCCTTTCCCGCGCCAGACCTGCACGGCTCGCGATGGCGGACTGGGCGTAATCAGGCTGAACAGGTTCTCGCCCCGGGAATGCGCCTTGTAGCCCCAATAGGTAACGAACTCTTCGCGGAAGTCGTGCTCGATGATGCTGCCCTCCAGCAGCTCCTCGATCAGTCGGACTGAGCGATTCAAGAGGTCCATGGCGACCTCCGTAGGATCGTCGGGATCCCACTCCGCCATGTTCGGCAACAGGCACAGGATGCCGTCGCCCTCGACGTGGGGCCACGTCATCGGATCGGGGTGATCAACCAGCGCGGTCCTGACCGGCGTCGCCATGAACTGGGCGCCGGCCACGACGTCAATCCGCCGGGTGACGCCGTCGGAGAAGGCAACGCTGATGCGCCACGCGGCGACGATCCAGTCGCGTCCGGGATAATCTGCGGCAACGGTCGCACGGTCGACACGCTCGGGCGCCTGGCCCGCCCGCTCGCGCAGGGTCGCTTCGAGGCGAAGCGTCGCCTGTCGCCAGCCGAGCGGTAGCCAGTCTTCATGCATGACGGCCGCCGCCGGCGCTGCTGACCGCGCTAGCAGCCGCGGCCGTCGCACTCAACAAGGCGGCAGAGCCGATGATGGCCGGTGCGGCCACGGACGCGCGTTGCTCCTCTTCCAACCGCTCGCTAAAGAAGGTGGTGGCGAACACCTTGTCCCAGCTTTTGAGCGCCTTCTCGCGCGTGCAGTCCGCGTCGAAGAGCGGTGCCAGCGTGTCGATCGCCTCCGTAAGCTTCTCGCGGAAGCAGCGGGCCTTCGCGTCGTCCGTCCCGCTGGTGATGTAATCGCCCGGCGTCACCGGGTGAGCCACCTGCAGGTTCCAGTTCAGCCGATCGCGGATCGCCACCATCGTATCGTAGAGGGCTCGGTCCTCGCGGTCGCTGACGCGAAAGCGCTCGGTGGTCAGCACGGTGATGCCGAATCCGCTGAGTATGCCGCCCCGCCAGCTATAGCGGCTGCGTGCGTACTTCTTCAGATCGCGGTTAATGCGGCGTAGCTGGACGCCATCGGCAGATCTCGCCCGCTCGTCTTCATACCAGTCGGACACATCGCGGGCGTCGGACCGCTTCCACCCGCTGCTGGCGGCCAACTCGTAGTGAGACTCGTCTCCAAAGACCGTCGAAGTCGTGACCCGCCGGTAGACCGGCAGATCGACATGGTAACCCTTTTCGTAAAAGACCCGCACGCAATTGGAGCGGACTTCCGGGGCCCGCTTGAACTTCCCTTCGTCAACAGCGTCCCTGACCATTTGCCGGGCCTGTAGCGCCGTCATCTCGGCGCCGCGGTCGCCGACGAGGCCTTCCTTTCGGAAATACACGCCGTCATCAATGTCGTAGTCGTTGTCAGCGTCGCGGACCATCGTCTTCATGGCGTAGCTGCCCTGCTTGACGAACTCGATCGGTGCCGGTTTCCCGGCGTCGGACAAGCCCTTGCGCAGCCGGGTGCGGTTCGAGTTGCGCCGGTCGCGCATCGCATCCTGCTCGCTCTTGGGCAGAGTCACGTCCTGGTCGTGATACGCACGGACGTCCTTGGCGCAGTCGAACATCACTATCCTTTCAGGTTCTGAGTTGAGGCACGGTCCCAGACCGCGCCGGTCGCCGGCATCGCCGGCAGGTCGAGCATGAGGCGCCGGATCATCCGGCCGTCCTCGCTGTTCAGGTCGTCGCACGCGCTCTTGGTCAGGTCGGCGTCGGTGTTGGCTTGGCCGATCAGGCGGTCCATCGCCTCTGGCCGCGTATCGTCGAGCGCCAGGTATGGCATCATGCTCGCGGGGACCGGCTTGTTGGGAAACCGCACCCGACGGATCGAGCGCCCGCAGATCGTGATGGCGTTGGCAAGCAACCGCGCCATGTTATCGAAGGCGAACTCCTGGGCCGAGATGCTGAGCGGCGCGACGTCAGCGCCAAGCCGCCAGTCCAGCATCGACCTGTGTGCACTTTCAGCGTCGAGGTGATCGCCCTCGGGCCGCGGGCAGGTTCCCAGCGAAAAGATCTCGATCGGCCTCTCTGGCGCGGCGATCGTCAACGCATCGACAAGCCCGACCATGATCGGGTTGTTCGCCCACAACCCGCCATCAGCGAACACCTGCTTCGGTCCGCCTGGCGTGTTCGGGTCGTCGATCGCAGCCAGCGATCGGTAGATCGGCGCGGCGCTACTCGCCATGCACACATCTACGAGCGGGTAGCGATCGTCGCGAACGCCGCTTTTCGGTGTCTTCTTGAACACCCAGGCCCGATGCTCGCTCATCAGCACTGTCGGGACGGACAGCGAAATGCCACGCCCCTCGAAGACGTCGAGCATAGTGACGTCGCCGAGAACCGCCGTCAGGGCCTGCCGCAGCGCATGATCGCCCGCCCGCACGAAGCGGTCGCCTTGGGAAGCGCGATAGATCGCACTGAGCTTGCCCGTGAGCCTGTGCGGAAAAATTTTCGGCCCGTGCTCGCGATAGAGCGCGACAACTTCCATCATCGGCCGTCCGACTGCGAGCGCGCAGCCCACGATCGCGCCAGTGCTCGTGCCAGTGATCAGATCAAAGCCACGGCCGAGGTCGAGCGCCGATTCGCCTCGGATCCGCGCGAACTGATCGGTCAGACGAGCGAGGAAGGCCCCCGTATAGATGCCCCGCATGCCGCCGCCATCCAGGCTTAGGACGCGAAAAGGGGCGCTAAGCTGTTGATCTTCCTCACACGGTTCCATTCAGGCGACCCTCGCTGCTTAACGGCGAGGTTGCCATGCCCCCATCGTCCGTCCATATGATATGGGGACGGCCCCTGATCGCGTCAAGTAACTGGACGCGATAAGTCAGCCAGAATCGTGTTTTTGGAGGATTTGGAGTGGAGGATGGAAGCGAACGGTTGCGTTGGGGAGTCCGACGGCGGCTCGAATTCATCGATTTTCGGCTCTTTTGGGATGGCCGCTTCAACCGCAGCGACCTGGCCACCACGTTCGGCATCTCGGCGCAGCAGGCGTCGGCCGACATCGGACACTACGAGAAGATCGCCGCCGCCAACCTCCGTTATGACCGGGCCGAGAAAGCCTACATCCGAACAGATGACTTCGCGCCGGCGTTCATCGGCGAGACGATCGAGCGCTATCTTCTGCAGCTCGTAGCGATCGAAAACCGCTGGATGCGGCCTGGCGACACCTGGTTCGACGCCATCCCGCCGATCGAGGTCCTCACGCTAGGGCGCAGGCCAACCGACCCCGCAGTGCTGCTGCGCGTGCTCGACGCAATCCGCAAGCACCAGGAGATCGACATCGATTACGCGTCGCTAACGGGCTCGGTGCAGCCTTCTCGGACGATTGCACCACATGCACTCGCCCATAGCGCCGGCCGCTGGTACGTGCGCTCATGGTCGCGCGACCACAATGATTTTCGAGATTACAATCTCAACCGGATCGCCAAGGTCATCGACCACCGGCCAGCGTCTGTGGACGTCTCGCTCGACTATGAGTGGGCGCAGAAAATCAATCTCGTGATTCGTCCGAATCCGGGGTTGCCGCCGGAACGTCAGGCTGCCGTCGCAAGCGAGCACGCCATGACGGACGGCAAGCTCATCCGGCCATGCCGTTTAAGCCTCAGCTTCTACCTAATGAGCGAGTATAATCTCGACGTCGAGCCGGGCGTGCTGAAGCCAGAGAAGCAACAGATCGTTCTGCACAATCGCGATGAAGTCACCCAGGCGCGCGCGTCGTCGCGCCAGATGTCGATCGAGGCGCTGGCGCGGGCCTCGACCGGGGGCGAATAAGATGAAGCGCATTCTCCTTTCGCACCATCGCATCACCATTTCCGGTAAGCAAAGATGCCGATAGCGGCCACCTTGCTTTTCGGCAGCCTGGCTCGGGCCGATCAATCTGAAGGCTCAGACACCGACCTGCTGATGATCGGTCTCGATGAAGAGACGCGCCACGTCTCGATCGGGAACCTCTCCCTCTTTCTCTACCCTTGGCGCCAGCTCGAACAGGACGCGCGCGACGGCGACCTATTCGTCTGCCACCTCGTGCGGGAAGCGAAGCCGCTCATCGATCCGGACAACTATCTGCCGAGACTCCGGCAAGTCTTTCAATTCCGGTCCAGCTATGCGGCCGAGATCTCGCGAGCCAGCGACTTCGGGTGGTTCCTGGTCAGCTTTGGTGCCGAACTGAACCCGCAGCTCCTGACGAAGCGGGCCCTCTGGTGCGTGCGCACGATCTTGATCGCGAGAAGCGCTGAGGAACGCAACCCAGTGTTCGCTCCAGAGAGGCTGGCGGAGCGTGCACAGTCGCTCTCCGCTCAAGATCTCTTACGAAATCGCCGCGGCTCACGTGATGACATCGCCGTGCGGAATGCACTCCGACAATTTCTCATCGATGCCCGACTAGATGATCGTTCGCTGGAGCATGCCGATAGGGCCGAATTCATCGACAGGTTTAAAGCGACTGCGAACAAGGTAGCACTTCAGACGCTTCGGCAAGAGGAAGACAGTGAAGCGAGCTACATGGCATAAACGACAATGATTTACTCAATGCATCTGACAACCTGGCTGACGACCGTTGAGTCCTCGGGACGCGGAATCACTCACTGTCCACGGAGGTGCTGGTCGCTAACGGTTGCGCCGCGGGCAAGATTGATGCGCTGGCCGAGTGGAGCCGTTTGGCGCGGCCAAGTGGGGGAAGACGATGTTCCTGCACGATCACGAGACGGCGACGGATCTCCTCTACTACGAGGCCCAGGCGCCAGTTCGCATACACCTCGCAATTCCCGCTCGTGCAGAAGCTGCCGAAGCCTCTGTTTCGCCGTCGCTCATCCAGCACCCCAGCAAGAATTGGCAAAAGGCGATCAGCGATGAGCATCTCAAACCGGCGAACGATCGTCGTCCACGGCCGATTGGCGATGCGCGAGGTAAGGCTCGATGCCGCGCGCAAGCGGCGTCACGGCCTACAGATTCTGTCTTTCGAGCAACTAGCGGTCCGCATGGCGGGCGGGTTCGCGTCGGCGATCGACGATGATAGCCTTCGCTCAGCGATTCAGGCAGTTTTGCCCGCAACACCGCTTGGCGAATTGGAGAGCATCAAGCTGCTTCCGGGCATGGTTGATGCCGCTGCAGACACACTCCACAAGGCTTGGCGGGCCGGCATCGATCTCGCCGCGAGGGCTGACGACCATCCCCGCCTCGACTCTATCGCGCGTCTCGAATCTGCGGTTCTGGCACAACTGCCGCCCGCCATGATGCGACCGGCCGATATCGTAGCGGCAGCCTGCCGGCGGCTTGATCATGCCCCCAAGATTCTCGGGCCGGTCGAGATCATCGGCATCACGGAGCTTTCGCCCTGTTGGCGACCGTTGCTCCAAGCGTTGACCGATCATACGCCCGTGCAATGGACCGCTGGACCACGCTCCGCGCCCGCTTGGCTCGAGCGGACCGACGTCGTTGTCTTACGATCAAAGCCAGAGACTCCGGAAATCAACGCCGTCAGCGCCGCCACGGCCTATCATGAAGCCATCGAGGCGATCCGATGGGCCCGCGCTCTTCTGGCATCCGGTGAAGCCCAGCCCGCTGACATCGCGATCGCTGCGGCATCGCCCGGAGAGTACGACGATCATTTTCTGTCGCTTCGCGCCGACGCCAACATCGATTTGCACTTCGTCCACGGGGTCAAAGTCACGACGACCCGCGACGGCCAAGCAGCCGCCGCGCTCGCCGACATCATCATACGGGGCCTGTCTCAGACCCGGATGCGCCGTCTGGCGGCCCTATGTAGCTCGGAAACGGGACCGTTCCGGACCCTGCCCGCGGGTTGGATGCGCGTCCTGCCGACCGATGCACCGCTGGCGTCGGCACAGGCATGGACCCGCCTGCTTGATCGATTGACCCCGGCCGACTGGCCGGACGGTAAGGATCACGCCCCGACCTTACGCGGCATCGTCGCCATTCTCGCCAAGGGCTCAAGCGCGGCGGCGGAAATCGGATCAACGCTTCTGAATAGACGGGCCTTGGAGATCTGGCGCAAGGCGCTGTTGGCCGGCCCCTCCGGGTCACTCGACGCGACATTGGAGACCCTGAAGCAGGATGACGGCCTGGAAGCGTGTGTGTCCGTCGCCTGGATGCCGGCCAGTGCGCTGGCGGCATCGCCGCGCCCGTTCGTCCGTCTGATCGGTCTCAACTCTTCGCGCTGGCCGCGCGCCATCTCCGAGGATCGCCTGATCTCGGACCATATCATTCCCACCAGCGAGCTTGATCCGCTCCCGGTCGGTGCAGCCGATCGCCGTGATTTCGAAACCATTCTGGCGACCACCGCGGGCCAGGTTGTCTTGTCTCGCTCGCGCCGTGACAGCGAGGGCCGGCTTCTTGGACGCAGCTCCCTGCTCGGTGGCCAAGGTGCTGAGATCTACGTCCGCCGCAACGCCGTCCCAGGCCATGCTTTCAGCGAGACCGATCGACTGATGGCGCGGCCTGAGGAGTTCGCCCATGAGCCGCAGGCGATCAGCGCCTGGACCTGCTGGCGCAATTGGAACCGCAAAGAAATCACGCCCCATGACGGCCTGGTTCGCGCGGACCACCCCCTGCTTCTGGCCATTCTGGACCGGATGCAGTCAGCCAGCTCGCTCAAACGCTTGCTACGCAATCCGCTCGGCTTTGTCTGGGTCTATGCCATGCACATGCGCACGCCCGAGAGCGGGACGGATCCGCTTGTTCTCGACGCGCTCGGCATGGGCGACCTGGTTCACATGACGCTTGACCTCGCCCTCCAAAAACTGGAAGCGGCGGGCGGCCTCGGCCACGCCAGCGAAACCCAGATCGCGACAGCGGTGAGCAGCGCCGCCGACGAGGTCGCCGTTGTCTGGGAAAGCGAGCGAGCTGTCCCGCCCAATGTGATCTGGCGCCGAACGCTCGATGAAGCGCGCCTTCTGACGAGCCGTGCGCTTACGTACCGCGATGAGCCTCTGCCGGGTGCGCGCGCCTACGGGGAAGTCCCGTTTGGCGGTGCGACCGCCAAATCGACGGCCGAGGCCCCTTGGAATCCAACCATGGTCGTCGAAATTCCGGACGCCGGGTTCCGTATCGCCGGATACATCGACCGTCTCGACATCTCCGGTGATGGTCAGCGCGCCTTGGTTCGCGACTACAAAACCGGTCGCCCCCCCAGGCACAGCATTAGCCTCGACGGAGGGCGGGAATTGCAGCGGTGCCTGTACGCCTTCGCTGTGAAGGCGTTGCTGGGTGCGGATATCTCGATCAGCGCCTCCCTTCTTTACCCGCGCGACCAGATCAATCTCCAGCTTGAAGACCCCGAAGCCACGCTGATCGAGATCACCGGTTATCTGAAAGCAGCACGCGCAAATCTGACAGCAGGCAACGCTTTGATCGGACCTGACACTGGCGGCGCCTTTGACGATCTGGCCTTCGCCCTCCCGGCGAACGCTGGCGCAACCTATTGCAAGCGCAAGCTTTCGGCCGCGACCGAACGTTTTGGCGACGCCGTACATGTCTGGGAGGCCAAGTGATGATCGACGCGACCAAAGCGCTCAGAGATGATGCAGCCCGACGCGACGCGATCAACGTGCATGATCGCTCAATCCTGGTCGAAGCAGGCGCCGGCTCCGGCAAAACCGCCGTCATGGCGGGTCGCATCGCAGTGATGTTGGCCGAGGGCATCGCGCCGAAATCCATCGCGGCGGTGACGTTCACCGAATTGGCGGCCAGCGAGTTGCTGATCCGCGTACGCGACTTCGTCGGCGACCTCGCAGCTGGACATATCGCGCCGGAGCTGCGCGTCGCGTTGCCTGCCGGCCTGTCAGAAGTTCAGCAAGCGCATCTCTTGGCGGCGAGCGCGTCGATCGACGAGATCACCTGTTCGACCATCCACGGCTTCTGCCAGCGCCTGATCAAGCCCTATCCGGTCGAGGCCGATATTGATCCGGGTGCAAGCGTGATGGATCGCAACCAGGCTGACCTCGCCTTTGTCGAGATTGTGGACACCTGGCTGCGCGAGCAACTGTCGGGAGGTGAAGGCGGGATCATCGCTGAAATGGTTCTTCAGGATCCCGGCGAAACTGTCGGACTGATCCATAAAATCGTCGCGAACCTGCGCCGCCGGCGCACAGTATCGGCCCAGCCAGTATCGCCGCTGACGCTCCACCTTCAGGCTTTCCGCGACGCTGCCGACGCGTTCGCCGCGTTCATCCGCACGGCGCCGGCGGTCGAGCCAGAGACGGTCGCAATCGCCCAACGCTTCTCGGAAATGGCGCGGGAGATTGACGCTGGCCCGACCGCGGAGACCCCTGCGGGTTTGGTCCGCTTATTGGTGTCACGGCCACACCGTGACCTTTGCACCAAGAGCGGTACGTTTTCCGCATATAAGAAAAAAGGCAAATGGGCCGAAGCGGCCAAGCGCGAAGGCTTGGCCAAGGCGGACGGCGAGCGCCTTAACACAGCGGCCGAAGGCCACTACGCCACGTGCTGCGAAGCTTGGAGGCAAATGGTCCAAAATATCGCCAGCCGTGTGTTGTCTGACGTGATCGTCCAGGTGCAGCCAGTTCTACAGCGCTTCCGTGACCACAAGCGCTCGGCCGCCTTGCTCGATTTTGACGACCTGATCTTTGCCGCCCGCGGCCTCTTGCGTGACCACAACGACGTTCGTCGCTCCCTCGCGGGCCGCTTTGCCCATGTCCTTGTGGATGAGTTCCAGGATACTGATCCGCTTCAGACGGAAATCTTCTGGCGCCTGTGCGGCGAGCCACCGGCTGAAGGTGCGACGGGCGACTGGACCGCTTTCCGCATCCTCCCTGGCGCGCTGTTCCTTGTCGGCGACCCCAAGCAGGCGATCTATCGGTTCCGCGGAGCCGACGTCAGCGCCTATGTGCGAGCGCGTGATGCGTTTCTCGCGCAGGATCCAGACAGCGTCCTATCGATCTCAACCAACTTCCGCTCCTGTGCCCCCATTCTCACTTATGTGAACGAGCGTTTTGAAGCCTTGCTCTCGAGCGACGGGCAACCTGGCTTCACAGCGCTCGATCCGTTCCATGCTGATCGTGGCGAGGCGCTGTGCGTCGCCGCCCTCGACGTCGCCGTCGCCGACGAGAACGGCAAGGCCACAGCCGAACAGCAGCGCGACGCTGAAGCCGACGCCGTCGCCGAAATGTGCGTCCGGCTGATCGGCAGCGAAATGATCATTGATCGCCGCAGCGGTGTCAGCCGCATCTGCCGGCCGGGCGACATTGCTCTTCTTGCGCCCACTGGTAGTGATCTGTGGCGCTATGAAGAGGCGCTCGAACGTCGCGGCATCCCGGTCGCGACACAGGCGGGCAAGGGCCTCTTTCGCCGTCAGGAGATCCAAGACCTCATCGCTCTGACCCGTGTGCTGGCCGACCGCCGCGACACTCTTGCCTTGGGGGCGCTGCTGCGCGGTCCGCTCGTCGGACTGACAGAGGAGGAGTTGCTCGACATCATCTGGGCGCTGCCGCGTTCGGAAGACTATCCAGACATGCTGCCCCGACTCGATCTTGGTGTGGATACCAGTGGCATTGCACACCCGCTGGCGCGGGCTACCATCGAGAAGCTGCGAGCGCTTTATCGTCGGACGAACAGCACCACGCCCCACGATCTATTGTCTCAAGCGGTCGACGTGATGCGGGTGCGCCCGATCCTGCTGGAACGTCATCGTGGGCAGGCTGAGCGCGCGCTGGCCAATGTCGATCTCTATCTGAGCCTAACGACGGCCTATGCGGTGCGTGGCCTACGAGCTTTCGCAGAGACAATCACAGCCGCGTGGACCGATGAGTCGCGCGCGGTCGAAGGTCGACCCGACGCCCAGGAAGAAGCCGTTGCACTCTACACCATGCACGCCGCCAAGGGCTTGGAATGGCCGATCGTCGTGCCGGTGAACACGATGACGGGGATCATGGCGCCGGAAAGCGCGGTCACCGACCGTGACAACGACATCTTCTATTGCCCCGTCTTCGGCGTTCATCCAGTTGGATATGACGAAGCCCGCGATGCCGAGAAAGCCGAGCTCGACCGCGAGCGGATCCGGCTCTGGTATGTCGCCGCCACCAGGGCGCGCGAGCTGCTGGTCCTGCCACGGCTCGACGTCGCGCCGTCGAAGTCAGCCTGGATCTCGCTTTTGGATCTGTCGATCGCTGATCTGCCAGCGCTAGATCTTTCGCACCTCCCGGCCGACATGGGCGCAGCGGCGGCGGTTCAACCTAATCTGCAGACCCGCGAGAAATTTGCCGAAGAAGCTGCCGCGATCGCCGACAGTCACCGCCGCCTGCTCTGGTTGGCCCCCAGCCGTGACGAAAATAGCACGGGACTTCTGCTCCAGCCCGAAGCGGCGGAGGTGTGGGCGTCGAGCGATTCTGATCAGCCGAGCAGCGCCGAAGTCCCGGCCGCGATCCAGGGTGGGCGTGAACGCGGCCTCATCCTCCACAAGCTCCTCGAGGAAGTGCTGACCGGCGAAACCGCCGACACCGTGACGGCTTTAACCGAGCGAGCGCGCGCCCTCGTCGTTGCGATCGGAAAGCCCGTCGTCGATGACCCCGCCAAGGGTCTCTCGCCAGTCGAACTCGCGGAGTGCGTCACACGCACTCTGGCCCTGCCGGACATCGTTCGGCTTCGTCCAACCCTCGCGCCGGAGTTTCCGGTCTATGCCTCTCTGTTCGCCGACAATCTGGAACAGGCGACGGCCGGCATCACCGACGCGACGAGCGTTGGTGAGGATGGCAAGCCACAGGCCGTCATCGACTGGAAAAGCGATGTCCAGCCCAGCCCCGAAACGATCGAGCACTACCGCGCACAGGTCCGGAACTATCTGGATATGACCGGCACCGAACGCGGGCTGATCGTGCTGGTGACATCGGGTTTGGTGCTGCCGGTTTCGCCCTCTCCAGTCTCTGGGGCCAGCGCCGCCTAGAAACGCGAACGGAGAACGGCGCGTGTCATCATTAGCCTGGATTGATTTCGATGAAGCCGAGCGCCAGCGTGCGCAGCGGATCATGGCGCTGTTCCAGGAAAGGGAGAGCCGTGACGAACTCGGCTTGGGCGGCATCCGTGATTCCATTGCCGATCACCTCTTTCCGGGCACCAGCACAATCCAGACGCGGCTGCGCTATATGCTGTTCATTCCATGGCTATTCCAGATTTTGGAGAGTTCGAGCAGCGGCGCTGAACAGCTTGCGGCCGAAGCCCGCGCCCTCGAGAATCGCCTTGCGAACGCTCTCAAGGCCGGCGGCGAGTCGAACACATCGGCAAATCGATGTCGTTCGCGGCCACGCCTCGGCTTCGGAAGATCCTTGGAAGACAATGTTCGATGCCGCACGAGCGCAAACTGACGTCGATACCGATCTCATTCCCTATTGGATTTACGAAGGCCCCGTGAAAGTGGAGCGTCGCGTTCCCATGCTGCCCTTCAGCCGCGAGATCCGCCGTCTCGAATGGCTGAAACGCAGCCTGACGGTCTATCGGCTCGCGTTTGGACAGCCACGCCAAGAGGACCTGCTGGAATATCTCCACAGCTTGTTGGGAACGGACATAGCGGCCGAAGACCTCGCCGAGCTTCAAATTCGCCTGGAACCCTAGCTCGGACCAAGGTCGCGCTCACGCTGTGGGTTGGGTGGATTCACTTCTATTCGCTATCCGGCGATGGCTGCGGATCGCTCACTGACAATGGCGATCAGCTTCTCTTGCGCAGATTTTGCCGCTTCGGCGTGGCCCGCGAAATCAGGCAGGCGCAGCGTAAGCGCGCGCTCGGCCAGCCGCGCGGCGAGTTCAGTTATTGCCGCGCCGGCGTCACCGGCGGTCAAGCCAATCGTCCGCGCCAGGGCAAGGAAGTCCTGCGCGTTGAGGCGGTCATCCTTGCCGTTGAGCTTCAAAGCCAGAGGACACGATCGTCCTCCGCGAAGGCGCCCTCCAGCATTTTGAGAACGCTTGACTTGCCTGCGCCCCAATCACCGTGGACGCCGATCGTCACCGGCGCGTCGGGCGTCTTGCGGATCAGGGTGACGACTGTCTTCGCGATGGCCTCGTAGTAGAGGATATCGGTCGCCGTCTCCTGATCGTTCAAGAACATAGTTCCCCCCCTTCGCCTACATTACGCAGGCCATAGCCTCAGCCTATTTGTTCTTCTCATTGACCTCATTATCGTTCCAACCGCACGCGCAATCGGCGAGCACGTTCCTGGAAGGCGCCCTCTCCACCTTCGAGAATGTCGCAGACCGCCTTCCTGATCTCCGCGTTCTCCAGACCGCCCGACCGATACGAGATCGGCGGCAGGGAGCCGTGTGGATGCGGTCCCGCCTCGGCAATGATGATCTGATCCGCATCGGTGTTGATCACCAGGTTCGCATTGTGCGTCACCATGATCACCTGACGGTGGGACTTGGCTTCGACGAAGAGGTGAACGAGCTCATCAAAGACCGACTTTGGATCGAGATTCTCTTCGGGCTGGTCGATCACCAGCGGCCGGTTGTCGCTGTCATCCAGCGCCAGATAGAGAAGCAGAAGAACAATGCCGCGGGTGCCGGGCGACAGCTTGCGGATATCGACGCCGTCGTAGTCGATGCCATAGCGGATCGCGATATGATCGGTGCTGAAAAGCCATTGGGCGAAGCGCTTCGACCAGAGTCGAAATTCCGCCTGATCCGTATGCGCGACCGGGGAATGGTCCAGCAGGTCCCTCTGGTAGAGCCGCCGGAACTCCGCCATCGCGGCGATGACGGCTGCGGAATCGCCGGTCTCCCACGCGCTCTTGAGCACCTCGTTTGCCTTTTGCAGCAATGTGCCCTTACCCCGGAACGCGCCAGCCTTGCGGAGGTCGATCAGGCCGTCTTCGGCCTCGTTCGCCCATTGCTCCACATCGGCCACGCGCGCGACCGAGAACGACAGCTTCTTCAACGTGCCGGACGAGACGGCAAGCCGCGCCATGAGCGGTGCGTAGAGATCTGCTAGCACCGATTGTTCCGCGACGAGCGCATCGAAGGCCCTGCCATAGGCTTCCTCGCGCTGGGTCTGCAGGTCGCGCGCGCGATCCTTGGCGCCCTTCGCGTCGGTCGCCTTCTCGGTCAGCGTTTGCAGCGCCGCGGTCTCGGTCGCGATGCTGCCCGAAAGCGCGGTGTAGCGCCGCTGGGTTTCCTTGTCCGCGCTGACCAGCTTCTCCAGCCGCGCCATTTCCGCGTCGAGGACCGCCTGTGACAGCGTGGAGAGATCGGTGTCGTCTGGAAAATACGGCGTGTTCGGATCGCCCAGCGCCGGCGTCGTCCCCTTCAGGGCAGCGATCTTGCCGTCCACCCACTTCACATAGTCGGCGAGATCGCTGTCGACCGGGCCTTTGTAGTCCAGCAAGAAAGCCGCCCACTGGTCAGCCGACAGGCCGCTGTGGGTATGACGTGTCTGCGCCTGTCGCAACATCTCGGGGGCTTGGTTGCGACGCAGGTCCTTCACCTCGTCCTGCAGGGCAAGAAAGGTCTGTCGCTGGCCGGCAAAGTGCCTCAGCTTCGACCGGACTTGGTTGGCCGCTCCAGCAAGGTCGGTATGGCGCTGGGCTCGCTTTTCGCTGCCGGCCGACACGAGCTTCGCACGGTCTGCGGTGTAGGCCTCGACCAGCTTCTTCTTCTGCGCGGCCTGCGCCTCATAGGTCGCGGCCAACTTTTCCTTCTCCAGCTCGGCGCCGATCCGCTCCGAAATCTGCGAGACGGCCTCGGCTTCACGATCACGAGCGAGACGATGCCGGGACGCGCGGTGCTCCAGCAGCTCTTCAAAGTCCAATGTGCCGTCCCGTGCGTCATCGGGGTGTGCCTCGAAGATCACCCGCTCGATCTCCCTCAGCAGGCCGTCCGTCAGGCCGCTTGACGAGCACAGATCCTCGACGAATTGCTGCGACAGATATCGGACGCGCTCGTAGCTGTAGGGTCCGTTCGCATCCGATCCGTCGAGTGCGCGCGTGCTGGGTTCCCCGGCCGCCCAACTCACCTTCACCTTCCCGTCTGCGATCAGCGGTCGAGCGCGCACGAGAAAGGACGGATTGGCCCATTCCTCCGCGTTCCACGACTCGTCAGGGATGGAGTCACAGCCCGCAGCGATCATGTCGGCGAGTGCGGTCTTGCCAGAACCACGCGCGCCGATGATCGCGACCAAGCCCGGATTAAGCGGAATGACGGGCGTCGTCATCCAGGGGGCGTCGAGCACGCGGACTTCCGAGATCACCTGCGACGGCGTGGCCGACCCGGGCGGCTCGGCGCCGACATGCGCGCGGCCGCTGGGGTCGATGCACGCCTGCCGAAGGGCGTCGAACTCCAGACCCCCTTTGATCCACGAGAAGCGGTCTCCGAACGGAGACGCCACATCGTCAAGCTTGTGGGCATCGCTCCCGTGCAGGCAGGGTTTCAGGCCGGCATAGCGTGCCCGAATCTCCTCCGGGCCAAGATCCCGCAGGCCGAGCCAAAACTCCCGCTGCGCAGGGCTGCCGGCGAAAATGACGTCGGCGAACCCTTCGATTTCACGCCGGATCGTCTGGTCGGCAGCTTCGCGCACGCCCGACGTACCGTCTGTGGCGCCGCCAGCCACCGCGATCAGGATGTATTTCTTCGCCCAGCCGTTTCCGGTGAAAAGGTCACGCAGTTGCTGGAAATTGACCTTGAACTGGTTGGCCCCATAACTCAGCGCCGCGCGATCGTCGGTGATAGCCGGATCGGCCTTCTTGCCAAGCCGGATAAGGTCCGCGCGCGTGCAGTCGAAATGATCCTGCATGACGTTGAAACGCAGGCGCGACAGCAGACGCCTCAACTCTTCGATATGCTGAGGATCCTCCGGACTGACGAACAGGTGGAGGTTGACGAAGCCGCCTTTGGCGGTCGCGACATCGAGCCTCAGCTCGACATTGGGAAAGATCAGCTTGGCCGCCGGCAGTCGCCCGGCCGCCTTTTGACTCAACACCTCCTCATAGGTGTCGGTCACATAATAGTCGGTGACCGCGATCGCCTCGATCACGGGCGTGGCCTGCTCCAACGCGGTGAGATAGTCGTGCCACGCCGTGGGACCGCTGAACTGGTTGTTCATGACGGTGCCCGGTGCGTGAATATGCGGCTCCCACCGTCGCCATTCCGATCCTCGAGTCAGCATCTTCCCCCTATGCGCCCACGCGATTGGCCCGCGCGGCTATGTCGGCGCATCGCGCCATAAGCGCCTCGAAGGGCTCGGCCTCCTCCAGCAGCAGCCCGTCCTCGACCATACGAAGATAATCGTCTTCCAGCGCCTTCAGTGCGTCGCCATCGGGCACAAGACGCAGGCGGCCGTTGACCGCGACCGCGTAATCGATCGGTTCGCGGTCGGCCGCCTTCTCGGCGAAAACATGCTTTTGAGGCGCGCGACCGCTTGGGCGAGCTCTCTGTCCGCAAATGCAGAGGTCGCCAGGCCAGCCTCATCCAGCCGGGCGATGTCGTGCCAATGACGCGCGAACCTGTCGCCGCGCAGCCGTGCCTGCAGGCAGAAGACATGGATCGCTGTCGCCTTTTCCCAGAACGTCCGCTCGGCGTGCATAACGCGCGGCCGCGCGGTGGGAAATTCAACAGCCTCCACCAAGCCTGCCGCGTCACAGACGACATCGCGCGGACTTGCCGGCTCACCGGTTGAACGCGCCCCAAACTCGAGCATCACGCTTGGCGCGACATATCCCGAACCGGTCGCCGTCGCCTCGTAGTCGATGAACAGCTTGTCCTCTTCGACGCGGACCGCGGCCGACAATCCCTCGCTGGCCAGCGCATTCGCGATGGTCGGCTGCGCCGTTCCCGCCACCCACTCGGGCAGTCGCTTGCGCACTTCGCTCGACCAGCGCTTTTCCTCGCTCCGGGTCTTCGGCAAGGCCTCGCCGTTGTCGCCCACCAGGTCGGGGGCAAGCGCGCGGATGTCATAGGTGAGGTCGACGTCCTCGGAAAATCGACGGATGACCCCATAGGCTTTCGACAGCGATGTGCCGCCCTTGAAGACCAGGTGTTCGCCGAGGGGCGAGCCATAGAGGGCGGCAAGCGCCCAGACCACCCAGGCATCCTTTTCGAGCAGGTGCGCGGGGCGCCCGGATCGGTCGGCCGCGACGCCCAAGACTTCACGGCGATCCGCGGCCGCAAGGCTGAGGAATGCGTCAGCCATGCGCCGCCTTTCCCACGCTGCGGGCGAGCCAAGTCGGAAGCTGCGGCGCCGCCGCCACCAGCTCGTTGAAGGTAGTCTGCGGAAGGTTGCGCTTCAAAGCCAACAGCGCCGCCTCGGCCTTCTCGGGACCAAGCCAAGCCAGCGCCCGGACCGCCTCACCGGCCGGCCGATTGGCCAAGGCGAGCTGCCAGCGCGGTGCGTGCCGCAGTTCGACCACCTGCTTGCCGAGATTCATTTTGCGGGTGCGGCCCGAGGTCAAATAGACCGAGCGGACCGGAACCTGTGTCGTGAGGCCAAGGGTGTTGGCGGCCGCCGCACCGCTGGACACGATGACTTCGCCACGCTGGCTGGCGAGCGCCTCGACCGCCTGCTCCACCGAAGGCGACCGCGTGCCGAACCGGCTCGTCACGGGACGCAGATAGACACCGCGACCAGCGCGGATCAGCTGGCCACGTTCCGCCAGGCGCGACAACGCCTGGTCCACCGCAGCCCGATTGCCGAGGTGAAGTAAGCTCTTCGCGGACACGGGCGTACCCTCGGGCAAACCGCCCGCATGCGCCAAAATCTGTTCGCTCATCCGTTGCATGCTGATCTCCTGTCAGAAATATACGCAGTTTTCTGACAGTTTGCAATCGGCGGCTTGCTGTCGTCCGGCTAGCAGCCTGTCGGAGTTAGACCAAAATCGAACGAGAATTGAAACAATGATGCGCAGAAACGTAAATGCAAGCAGTATTATTACTGCTTTTGAACGCCTTCTTTGCAATAATTGCGCAAAATCCTTAACTCCGACAGACTGCTAGATCAACGGAGCCCCCGCATCGAGCAGGCCATCCAGAAAGTCCTCGCGCGACGGAACTGGCCCCGCCACAAGTCGGCCATCGCATCGAGCATTGCGGCGCTCGGGCCGATCACCGCCTCGCTCATCAGGTTATCCGAAGCCGCCGCAATAGCTTGCCCAAGACGGCCTCATAGTCCTCGGCCTTCGAGAAGTCGCCGTAGAGCTTGCCCTTCAGGAATTCAGGCAGCTCGCACTCCTCGTAGAGCAGCGGCAGCACCACGACCTCGCCGCTGGCGATCTCCCTGTTCATCGCCACGTCCAGTTCCTTCTTCACCCAGGGCGCGCCGATCGACTTCTACGACAACACGACGGCGATGTATCGGCTGAGCTTCATGCCTCCTCGATCTTGGCGATGAGCGAATCGCCAATGTCGATCTCGGCTTCGTCCAGGCACACGCGCGGCACGCCATGGGCCATGAGGTCCTTGCGGAGCTGACGCACGAAGGGCTTGTCGACACCTGTATGGCTCAGGAAGATGCCATCGAGATCGCACGCCCGATTTGGGGCAGCAGCAAGGCCGCGCCGGCGCATAGCCTCGGGCTGAACGCAGGAAGGCTTCGTGGTAGTCTTCGTCATGGCGTGGTCTCCACCGGCGCGCTAACGCCGGGAATCGTTAGGGTTTGACAACCCAGAGACTACGCCACCTCAAATTCCAACCAACCCCGCGACGGCACCTGCCGCGATATTCGAACGGCCTGGCATTCCATCACGTTGCTGGTGGAACACTCTCCGGGTTGCCCGCGGGCAGCTGACGACGGGTTTCGGGCCGGCCCGCTTCGTGCGGTCGGACCCGCCGCGCCTTCGCGAAGGCGCGGTCAGTTGCCATGAAGCGCTCGATCATCGGGGCGATCAGCTTGGCGGGTTCGCCGATGGGCTTGCCGGTCTCCCGGCCGAGAATGTCGGCGTAAGCGACGAGATCGCGATGCAGCGCCGCAGGAAGCTCGACGGTGAGCTTGACCGGCTTGTCCTCAGTGATGGCGCCGAGTTTCAATTTTGCCATGGTTCAACCTCCAACGACATCAATTTCCGTAAGGCTCGAGCACGAGGTCGCGGGTCACGACCACGCGGACGGGAAAGCCCGGCCGGATGGTCAGCGTCGGCGCGACCGAGAGCTGCCGGCGGACGATCTGCTGGCCGGCATCGTTGATGGTGTCCTGCCCGCCGTTGCGGATGGCGCGAACCAGGCGGTCATTGTCGTCGGTGCCAAGTTCCGCCCCGACGCTGAGGAGGGTCGAGAGCGCGGCCGCCTTGGCGAGGTCCCACCAATGATGGTCGACGCCGTCTTCGAGCCCGGCATAGCCTTCGGCATCCGCGCCCGGCTGGCGCTCCAGCACGATGGATTTGCCGTTCGGCAGGATGAGCCGGTTCCACACCAGCAGCACGCGGCGCTGGCCGAAGGCAACGGCGTTGTCGTACTGGCCAATCAGCCGCGTTCCCTGCGGAATGAGGAGGAGGCGCCCAGTCGGGCTGTCATGGACGTTTTCGGTGACCTGCGCGGTGATCTGCCCGGGCAGGTCTGAGCGAATGCCGGTGATCAGGGCGGCGGGAATGACGGCGCCGGCCTGCAGAATAAAGGGCGACGGCGGCGTAGCCATTCGATCCGGCGCGACGATGCGCCGATCGACCGTTGCGTTGAGGAAGGCAAGCTGGCGTTCCTGTGCGGTCGGCGTTGCGGGCTGTGGCGCAAGGCCAAGGCTGCCGAGATTGGGGGCGACGGCGGATGTCGCGGGAGACATCGCAGCAGACGTTTCGGCGGGGGGTGACGGCAGAGCTGATGGCGTTGCCCGTGTCTCGGTATGGGCAAATAGCCGGCTAATCCTGGCCGCTTCCATCTCCTGAAGCTGGCGCTGTTCCTCGGCGCTGACGCCGGGCGCGGGCTGCGGCCCGGGTCCGAGTGCAGGCGTTGCGCCATTCGGGCCGCTGAGGATCGGGCGGCCGAGATCGCCAGGCAGCGGTGGGCCCAGCTGTGGCACGTCGGTGTAATCCCGCGGCAGGCCTTGCAGGCCATCGGCCGTGGTGCGGTGCTCGGTTGAGAACAGCTCTGTGGGTGTGCCGGCGTCATGGCGTCCCTGCAGGGCGAAGATCAGCGCGCCGCCGAGGCCGGCGCCGGCGATGACGCCAAGACCGGCCAGCACCTTGCGCGACAGGCGGGTGACGCGCGGGGCCTCGGCCCGAAGCCGCATCGAGCCGTCTGGCGTGCTGCTGGTTCCAGATCCGGGGCGCGACGTACCCTGTTCGTTGAGACCATCGCTCACGTCGCCGGCCTCCCGTCGGTTCGGCTGATGCGCACGCGGCTCTGGCTGCGCTCGGAGCCGAAGCGCAATTCGGCGGCGGCAAACAGCCGGTCGACGATGATGTGGCTGCCGCGCACCCGGTAGTTCACGAGTTCGGAGGTGTTGCCTTCGGGGCCGACCACGAACAACGGCGGCATCTCGCCCTGGCCGATGCCGCGCGGGAACTCGATGAAGACCTGCCGCCCGTCGTCGAAGGCGCGCAGCGGCCGCCACGGCGGCGTGTCGCCCTCGATCGCATAGCGGAAGTTCAACGCGGAGAGGTCGACGCTGCTCGCGACCGGGGCCGCGGCAAGAGCTGCGGCATTCTGGCGGCGCAAAGCGATGAGCTGGTCCTGCGGATATTGCCAGGACACCGAGGCCATGTAGGTCGAGGCGGTGGAGCGCAGCTCGAGGTGATAGGTGCGCCGATCGGTGTTGATGACGAGGTTGGTGGTGAGGTCCGGCCGGGTCGGCTTGACCAGAATGTGGATCTGGCGTGCGGCGCCGGTGGCGCTTTCGGTGTCGCCGATGATCCAGCGCACGGTGTCGCCGGCGGCAACCGGGCCGGATCCCACGAGCTGCTCGCCCGGCTGCAGGGCGATGTCGGTGATCTGACCGGGCGCGGTGTAGACTTGATAGAGCGCGCCCGAGGAGAACGGGTAAACCTGCACGGCGTTGATGAAGCCGTCGCGCACCGGCTGGACGCGTGCGGCGGCGTTGGCCTTATCGACGCGCGCGGTCGGATCGCGCGGTTCCGGAGTTCGGTTCGATGGTGCGACCGGCTTCAACTGCCCGGGCAACGGCAATGGCGTCGGCAGCTCGACCACCTCCACCGGCGCGGGCGGATCGACTTCGAGCACGGCGGGCTGGGGATCGTCATAGCTGATCTGGGGCGGCTTGTTGGTGGCGCACGCCGACAGCGTGAGGGCGGAGATCAGCAAAGCCGGAAGGACGGGATTGCGGAACGTCGTAAATCCGGGATTGCGGAGTCCTGGCTGTGCGCAGATCCGCGGAGCCGGAAGGCCTGCTCCTGCGCGATACGGATGCGGTGCGGTCATTGACCCAGCTCCTTCGACCAGTTGATGGCGTTGACGAAGACGCCGAGGGGGTTCTTGCGAAGACGCTCGGCGTCCCGCGGCATCTGAACGGCGATAGTGAGGATAGCGGTCCAGCGCTCGGTGCCGGCGAGCTGGCCGTTCTCGTAGCGGCGCTCGGACCAGGCGACGCGGAAGCTGTCAGGCGAGGCGCGGATGACGCTCGACACCTCGACGGCGATCTGCACCTTGCCGACCTTGGCGAAGGGATCATTGGCGCGGGCATGATCGTTGAGCGCAAGCGCGCCGCGATCGGTGGCGAAGTCATAGGCGCGCAGCCAATTCTGCCGGACGATGATGGGGTCGACCGGGATCGAGCGGACCTGCTCGATGAAGCGCGCCAGATGCCAGGCGATCTGTGGGTCGGTCGGCCGATAATCGGCTTGCGCGGGCGCGATGGCCTGCGCCTCGCCGAGACGGTCGACCTCGACCACCCACGGCACGATGGTGCCGCGCGCCGACTGCCACACGAGGCCTGCGGCGAGACCGGCAGACAGCAGGAGCGAGCCGAAGGCCATCAGCCGCCAGTTCTTGGCCTGAACGCGGGCCGATCCGATGCGATCGTCCCAGACCTGGGCGGCTTTCTGATAGGGCGTCACCGGCTCGGGGTTGGTGCCGTAGCGGACGGAAGGCCTTTTGAACATCAGCGGTCCTTCTCGGTGAGACTGACGGACGCGCCGCCGCCATGGCTGTCACCGGCGCGGACGGCATGGGCGGCGGCGCTGGCGCCGTGATTGAGGGATTGGGAGCGTTTGAGGGCTTGTGCCCAGGCGGGCGGAGAGGATGCGGCTGACGACGACGGGCTCGTAGCCGCCGCGCCATCGCCAGCCGCGCTGCCGGTGATGGCGCCGCCGGTGGCCGCGACAGCACCTCGGGCGCCGCCGCGATGGCTTGCCCGCAAGGCGTCTGCGGCCTTGGTCGCGGCCCGCTTCAAGGGCTGGACCGCCGCGCCCGCGCCGGCCCTGGCCACGCCGCTCAAGCCGGCGGCAATCCCGGCCGCGCCACGCTGTCCGGCCGAGGCGAGGCCATAGGAGGTGGAGGCACCACCAGCAAGAGCGGCGCCGCCGCGCGCTGCCCCGGCCAGTGCTCCGCCGGCGGAGCCGGCAGCGCCCGCCGCCATCCCCATCCCGGCTACGCCCGCGGCCGCGGCGCCGCCGGCGGCGAGGCCGGCACCGACCGCGGCGCCAGCACCGAGCTGCGGTCCGCCCGAGATCAGGCCGCTGGCGATGCCGGGGCCGAAGATGCCAAGGCCGAGCAGTGACAGTGCCGCCAGCACGATCGCCATGGCATCCTCGATGGTCGGCTGGTTGCCGCCAAAGCCGCGCGTGAACTCGGCGAACAAGGTCGAGCCGATGCCGAGGATGACGGCGAGCACCAGCAGCTTGACGCCGGAGGAGACCACATTGCCGAGCACCCGCTCGGCGAGGAACGCGGTCTTGCCGAACAGGCCGAAGGGAATCAGCACGAAGCCGGCGAGCGTGGTCAGCTTGAACTCGATCAGGGTGACGAAGAGCTGGATGGCGAGGATGAAGAAGGCAAACAGCACCAGCACCCAGGCGAACAGCAGGACGGCGATCTGCGGGAAGTTCTCGAAGAAGCCGATATAGCCGAGAAGGCCGGACATCGATTCGAGGATCGGTCGTCCGGCATCGAGGCCGACCTGGGCGACGCGGCCCGGGCGGAGCAGATCGGTGGCGCTGAAGCCGGTGCCGCTGGCCTGCAATCCGAGCCCGGCGAAGCTCTCAAAGACGATGCGGGCGAGCGTATTCCAATTGCCGATGATGTAGGCGAAGACGCCGACGAACAGCGTCTTCTTAACGAGGCGGGCGAGAATATCCTCATCCGTGCCAAACGACCAGAACAGGGCGGCGAGCGTGACGTCGATGGCGATCAGCGTGGTGGCGAGGAAGGCAACTTCGCCACTGAGCAGGCCGAACCCGGAATCGATGTAGCGGGTGAAGACCTCAAGGAAGCGGTCGATGACACCGGTGCCCCCCATGAGATCAATCGACCTCCGGCGTGAGGGCGATGGACTTGGCGTCGGTCGGGGTGGCGCACCCGGTGCCCCACCTGCTGCAGCCGCGACGCCGGCCCCGCGCTGGGCGCCAGGAGCGGGATGCGGAGTTTGGCGCCCGCACATCGAGATGGCGCCCCGCCGATGTGGGCCGTGCGAAGAACACAAGACCGGATGAGGTCGCGGCTTCGCCGACCATCGCCGGCGCGGGCGCCTCAGCCAGCGCCGCGGCATGGTCCGTCCGGGCAGTGGTGGTGGTGAGGAAGACCGCTGCCAGTGCCACCATGGCGAGCGCGCCGGCGCGGATCAGCATCGTCATGTCGATGATCAGCATCAGTTCTGGAACATCCTGGCGTTGCCGGGCTGATAGCCCGTGCCAGGGCTGAGGAACCGGCGGAACTGCTCGCGGGCCTGGTCCTGGGCGGCTGAGCGCTGGGCGGCTTCCAAGTTCTGCGCCCGTCCCTGGGCGGCGATGACGGCGGCGAGGTCGGCGAGCTGGCCAGCTTGCAACGCCAGGATCTGATTGCCGGCCTGGGCCGCCTGCAGCGCGCCGGTCGCACCCTGGCTGGAGGACACCAGCGCGGACATCTGGGTGCGGTTGGCGTCGAGATTGCCGACGACGCCGGCCTGAACGCGCATGGCATCCTGCAGCCCGGCCACCGTGATCTGCCAGCGCTCCTTCGCGCCATCGATCAGCGTCTGATCTGACGCTGATCTTGAGGCCGCGCCATAGGTGGTGGAGAAGGCGCGATCGATTTCTCGCACGTCATAGGCGATGCGCTGCGCCTGATTGAGGAGCTGCTGGGTGCGCTGGATCGATTGCTGGAGCTGCTGAAGCGAGGAATACGGCAGGCTCGCGAGGTTGCGGGCCTGATTGATCAAGGACTGCGCCTCATTCTGCAGCGAGGTGATCTGATTGTTGACCTGCTGGAGCGCGCGTGCTGCCTGCAGCACGTTTTGCACATAGTTGCTCGAGTCATAGACCATGACCTGGGCGTGGGCAGCGACAACAAGGTGCGCCGCCGACAGGGGCGAGGCGAGGCATGCGGCCGCGAGGAGCGCCTCTCGCAGCTTGAACTGACGCACCATCACGATAGCGCCTCCAGGTTGGTGAGGTCGGAAATGAGATCGGCGGCCCAATCGGCGCCACGCTCGCGAAGCCAGGCTTCCGCGAAGCCGTCGTGTCCGTGCTCGGTGAGAACCCGCTCGATCGCGGCCTGATCGGACTTGGCGGACGTGGCGGTGAAGGCCAGAGCGACGTCGCCGAGGCCGAGTTCGAACAGGCGGTTGCCGCGCCGCGACTGGCAGTAATAGTCGCGCTTGGGCGTTGCCCGGCTCAGGATCTCGATCTGGCGGTCGTTGAGACCGAAGCGGCGATAGATCGTGGTGATCTGCGGCTCGATCGCCCGCTCGTTCGGCAGGAACAGCCGGGTCGGGCAGCTCTCGATGATGGCGGGCGCGATGGCGCTGTGATCGATGTCGGACAGCGACTGGGTGGCGAACACGACGGACGCGTTCTTCTTGCGCAGCGTCTTCAGCCATTCGCGGAGCTGGCCGGCGAAGCCCTCATCATCGAGCGCGAGCCAGCCCTCATCGATGATCAGCAGCGTCGGGCGGCCATCGAGCCGGCCTTCGATGCGGTGGAACAGATAGCCGAGCACGGCTTGCGCGGCGCCGGTGCCGATCAGGCCCTCGGTCTCGAACGCCTGGACGGAAGCTGTACCCAGCCGCTCGGTTTCGGCGTCGAGCAGCCGGCCGTAGGGTCCGCCAAGGCAAAAGGGCTGGAGTGCCCGTTTCAGGGACTGCGATTGCAGCAGCACCGACAGGCCGGTCAGCGTCCGCTCATTGACGGGAGCTGAGGCCAGCGAGGTCAGCGCCGACCACAGAAGATCCTTGACCTCGGGCGTGACGGTCACCGTCTCGCGCGCCAGGATCGCGGCGATCCAGTCCGCCGCCCAGCTGCGCTCGGCGGCATCATGGATGCAGGTGAGCGGCTGGAGCGCCACCGGGCGGGAGGCATCCTCCGACAGCGCGCCGCCGAGGTCGAACCAGTCGCCGGCCATTGCCAGCGCCGCCGCGCGGATCGAGCCGCCGAAGTCGAAGGCGAACACCTGGGAGCCGGCGTAGCGGCGGAACTGCAGGGCCATCAGCGCCAGCAGTACCGACTTGCCGGCGCCGGTCGGGCCCACCACCAAGGTGTGACCGACATCGCCGACATGAAGCGAAAAGCGGAACGGCGTCGATCCTTCGGTCCGGGCGACCAACAGCGGCGGGCCGCCAAAGTGCTCATCCTCCGCCGGGCCGGCCCACACCGCTGAGAGCGGGATCATATGGGCGAGGTTCAGGGTCGAGATCGGCGGCTGGCGGACATTGGCGTAGACGTGGCCGGGCAGACTGCCGAGCCAGGCCTCGACGGCGTTGAGGGTCTCGACCATGCAGGTGAAGTCGCGGCCCTGGATCACCTTCTCGGCGAGCCGGAGCTTCTCGTCGGCGATGCTCGGGGTGTCGTCCCAGACGATAACCGTTGCCGTCACATAGGCCTCACCGATCAGATCGGAGCCCAGGTCCTGGAGAGCGGCGTCGGCATCCATCGCCTTGTTGTGGGCGTCGGTGTCGATCAGCGCGGAGGCCTCGTTGGTCATCACCTCCTTCAGGATGGCGGCGATCGATTTCCTCTTGGCGAACCATTGCCGCCGGATCTTGGTCAGCAGCTTGATCGCGTCGGTCTTGTCGAGCATCAGGGCCCGCGTCGACCAGCGATAGGCAAAGGCAAGCCGGTTCAACTCATCCAGAATGCCGGGGGTGGTTGCGGTCGGGAACCCGACGATGGTGAGGACGCGCAGATGTGCCTCTCCAAGGCACGGGTCGAGGCCGCCGATGAGCGGCTGATCCGCCAAGAGTGCGTCGAGATAGATCGGCACTTCGGGCACGCGGACGCGCTGGTGCTTGGTCGAGATGGTGGCGTGGAGGTAGGTCAGCGTCTCGGCGTCATCGAGCCAGGCGCTTTCGGGCATGAAGCCCTCGATGAGGTGCAGCACGCGGTTGGTGCGATCGATGAAGCCGCGCAGGATCTCGTGGGCGTCGGTGCCCTCAGCGCGATCGCGGCCCTCATAGAGAAAGCGCTCCGTGCGTGCGGCGTCCTCGGCCGGCGGCAGATAGAGCAGCGTGAGGAAATAGCTCGACTCGAAATGGACTCCCTCTTCCTCGAACGCGGCCTTGCGCTCGGCGTCGACCAGGGCCGACGCCGGATCGGGAAACCGGCTTCTCGGATAGAAGCTGCTCGGCTGGCGCTGCGCCTCGACGAACACCGCCCAGCCGGAGCCGAGACGGCGCAAGGCATTGTTGATGCGGCCGGCGACGGCGACCAGTTCGGCTGGCACCGCGCTGTCGAGGTCGGGTCCGCGGAAGCGCGCGGTGCGCTGGAAGGAGCCATCCTTGTTGAGGACGACGCCATCGCCGACCAGCGCGGCCCATGGCAGGAAGTCGGCCAGGAGCGTCGCGCGGTCGCGATATTCGGAGAGGTTCATCATTTGGCCGCCTCAGAGGGAGAGATGGCTGGGGATGCGCAGATGCCGGCGCACCACCTCCACGAACAGCGGATCGCGTTTGGCTGCCCAGACCGCGGCCGCGTGGCCGATGACCCACAGCAGCAGCCCGGCGATCCACAGACGAAGGCCGAGGCCCAGCGCGGCGGCCAGCGTGCCATTGAGGATTGCGACAGCGCGCGGCGCGCCGCCGAGCAGGATCGGCTCGGTCAGCGCACGGTGGACGGGAACGACAAGGCCTGGAACGGCTGCGTTCGTCTCCATCACACCAGCGCTCCGCCGCCGAACGAGAAGAACGACAAAAAGAAGCTCGATGCGGCGAACGCGATCGACAGGCCGAACACGATCTGGATCAGCTTGCGTGCGCCGCCCGAGGTGTCGCCGAACGCCAGCGTCAGGCCGGTGAGGATGATGATCATCACCGCGATGATCTTGGCGACGGGGCCTTCCACCGACTCCAGGATCTTCTGCAGCGGCGCTTCCCACGGCATCGATGAGCCGGCCGCAAGGGCTGCGGACGGGATGGACAGCGTCACGATCGTGGTGACGATCGTTGCTGCAACGGCATGACGAATGCGGACGGCACGGTGGATCATGGCAGGTCACCTGGGTCAGAGGTTGCGGGGATGAGGAGGTAGTCGCCGCCGGGGCTGAGCCCTCGGACGACGGCGAGTTCAGCAAGACGGCGTGCCGAACCGCGGCCGGAAAGGACGGCGATGAGGTTGATGGTCTCGGCGATCAGGGCGCGCGGCACGGTGATGACGGCTTCCTGGATGAGTTGCTCCAGGCGCCGCAGCGCACCGATCGCGGTGCCGGCATGGATGGTGCCGATGCCGCCGGGATGGCCGGTGCCCCAGGCCTTGAGGAGATCGAGCGCCTCGCCGCCACGCACCTCGCCGATCGGAATGCGGTCGGGGCGGAGGCGCAGCGAGGATCGCACCAAGTCCGAAAGCGTTGCCACGCCGTCCTTGGTGCGCAGCGCGATGAGGTTCGGCGCGGCGCATTGCAGCTCGCGGGTATCCTCGATCAGCACCACGCGATCGGAGGTCTTGGCGACCTCGGCGAGGAGCGCATTGGTCAACGTGGTCTTGCCGGTCGAGGTGCCGCCGGCAACGAGGATGTTCCAGCGTGCCGCCACCGCCAAGCGCAGCAGCGCGGCCTCGTCCAAGGTCATGATCCCGGCGGCGGCATAGTCCTCCAGGGTGAACACCGCGACGGCCGGCTTGCGGATGGCGAATGCCGGCGCGGCCACCACCGGCGGAATGAGGCCCTCGAAGCGCTCGCCGGTCTCCGGCAACTCGGCCGAGATGCGCGGGCGGCTTGAATGAACCTCGGCGCCGACATGGTGGGCGACCAGCCGGATGATGCGCTCGCCGTCGGCCGGTGATAGGCGATGGCCGGTGTCGGCGAGGCCTTCGGACAATCGGTCGATCCAGAGCCGCCCGTCCGGGTTCAGCATCACCTCGACGACGTCGGGGGCCTCCAGATACCCGGTGATGGCGGGGCCGAACGCGGTCCGCAACATCCGCGCCCCGCGTGAGGCGGCTTCAGAGTTCCGGTACGATGCCGCCACACTTATCCCCGTCGCTTAAGGGCTGGCTCGGCGAGCGGCCCTGGATCGGGGATGATTAGAAAAGGCAGGCTTGAGGCTCTTGCAACAAGCCTCAAGACCTCATCGCGCGCTGGCGTGGAAAGACAGGAGAACGGCGGAGCTGAAGACGACGTGCGATGCGGCGCGCGATGATTATTCCGCGCCAGTGGACCCCGCGACGTCTTCGGAAATCTCCTGGCGCAGCTTTGGCCCGGTGGCGAGCCGGCGCCCGAGCGTGGCGACGAAGGCATCATAGCGCTCGGCGGCCTGAGCGCGGGCGGCGGCCTGGGCCGGTTCCGGCAATGGCGGATTGGTGGTGAGCCAGAAGCGCACGAACACCGCCAGCATCTCGACCGAGATGCCAAGATCGCGTTCCAGCCGCGTCATGCGCCGGTCGAGCTGATCGAGGCGCTTGGTGAGTGCTGCTTCCTGGCGCTCGGCGGCGTCGGGCGACAGGAACGACGCGATGGCCGCCTCGGCGATCAGCGAGCGCGATTGGTCACGACGTGCCGCGTGGTCGGCCAATGCCTTCATGACGTCCGGATCGAGATAGACCGACAGCCGCTGCTTCTTCGGAAGTTTTTTCATCAACGCCTCTAAAGGTCCATGCGGTCATTGGGATCGAGCGAGGCCTGCCGCGCGACGCCCTGCAGGATCTGGTTCATCCGGCTGATCCTGGCGCGGCCCTCTTCCTCGTCGCCGGCGAAGTCGGCACCGAATTCATTATCGATCGGGGCCTTCTTCTCGACGGTTTTCGCCTTGGTCAGCTCGGGTTGCTGCCGACGCTCCGAGCCGGTCGGATCGTCGTCATCGCCCGGTTGATCCTGTGTGACGGTCTTCTCGATCGCCGGGCGCGGCGGCAACGGCAGGCCGCTCCAATCGTCGGCCCTTGTCTCCACCGACTTTGCGAGCATGGGCGGCGGCAGAACTCTCTCCTGAAACCGTCCGTCCTCGAAGTAGTGCGCCTTCGTCGCCCGGATCGGCGGCGTCCCCGCCACCATCACGATCTCCTCAGTGGGCGGGAGCTGCGTCACCTCGCCGGGCGTCAACAGCGGCCGCGCGGTCTCCGAACGCGACACCATCAAGTGTCCGAGCCAGGGCGACAGCCGATGGCCGGCGTAATTCTTCATCGCCCGCATCTCGGTCGCGGTCCCCAGGGCGTCCGAGACGCGCTTGGCGGTCCGCTCGTCATTGGTGGCGAAGCTGACGCGGACATGGCAGTTGTCGAGGATCGAGTTGTTGGGGCCATAGGCCTTCTCGATCTGGTTCAGCGACTGCGCGATCAGGAAGCTCTTGAGGCCATAGCCGGCCATGAAGGCGAGCGCCGACTCGAAGAAGTCGAGCCGGCCAAGAGCGGGAAACTCGTCCAACATCAACAGCAGCCGGTGGCGGCCGGACCTGGCGCTCAAGTCCTCGGTCAGGCGGCGGCCGATCTGGTTGAGGATCAGGCGGATCAGCGGCTTGGTACGGGCAATGTCGGAGGGCGGCACCACGAGGTAGAGCGTCACCGGCCGGGCTCCGCCGACGAGGTCGGTGATGCGCCAGTCGCAGCGGCGGGTGACCTCCGCCACGACGGGGTCGCGGTAGAGCCCGAGGAAGGACATCGCGGTCGACAGCACGCCCGAGCGCTCATTGTCGGACTTGTTGAGGAGCTCGCGTGCGGCGGACGCGATCACCGGGTGCGGTCCGGCGGCGCCAAGATGGGCGGTCGCCATCATCGCCTCCAGCGTCGCCTCGATTGCGCGCTTCGGATCGGACAGGAACGCGGCGACGCCGGCCAGCGTCTTGTCGGCTTCGGCGTAGAGCACGTGGAGGATGGCGCCGACCAGGAGGGCATGGCTGGTCTTCTCCCAATGGTTCCGCTTCTCCAGCGAGCCTTCGGGGTCGACCAGGATATCAGCGATGTTCTGAACATCGCGGACCTCCCATTCGCCACGGCGGACCTCGAGCAGCGGATTATAGGCGGCCGACTTCGCATCGGTCGGATCGAACTTGAGCACGCGGCCATGCCGGGCGCGAAAGCCCGCGGTGAGCTGCCAGTTCTCGCCCTTGATGTCGTGGACGATCGAACTCTCCGGCCAAGTCAAGAGCGTTGGCACCACGAGGCCAACACCCTTGCCGGAGCGCGTCGGCGCGAAGCACAACACGTGCTCGGGGCCATCGTGGCGGAGATAGGTGGTGCCGAGCCTCCCGAGCACCACGCCGTCCGGGCGGAGCAGCCCGGCGGCCGTCACTTCCGCCGCCGTGGCCCAGCGCGCCGAGCCATAGGTCTCCACGCTTGATGCCTCGCGGGCCCGCCATACCGAAAGCGCGATGGCGGCCGCGATCGACAGGAAGCCGCCGGAGGCGGCGATGTAGGCGCCTTGCAGGAAGATGTGCGGCGCGTAGGCCTCGAACGAAAACCACCACCAGAAGAAAGCCGGCGGATAGTAGACCGGCATGCCGAACAGCTCGAACCAGGGCCGGCCGAGCTGCGGCTGAAAGCCGAGGCACCACGCCGTCCATTGGGTCGCGCCCCATGTTGTGGAGAGCACGATCAAGACGACGAGCAGGATTTGGCCCCAGAGGATCTTCGTCGCCGACATGCCAGCTCCTGCGATCACCATCGACCTCAAGCTGGCAGGAATCCACAGAGCGCAAGGGTTTCTGTGCGCGCGTCGTGGAATCGGCGAGGATGTCGCAGAAATCGGATCGGCGCCGAAGGAGGACGATCGCAGGTCGGCAAAGACGAACCAGAACGGGTGGCCAGCAACAGACAAGGGCGTGATGGTGTTAGCCCGGCCGTGGCCTCAACTCGCATCCCGACCCATAATTCCTTGGGCTTTCAGCGTTGATGCAGGTCGCGCATGTTGCGCTTTCATCAAAGCATCGATAGCACCGACGCGCATTCGATTCGATATCCGGGCGTTTGACGCCTCATGCAAAGGAGAGCTTTGGTGGCAAAGGCGAAGACGACGAAGCCGGCGGCGGCACGGAAGAGCAGCAAGCCGGCCGCGAAAAGCACGCGGGCCAAGCCGGAAGCCGCGTCCATTCGTCCGGTCAAGGAGACCATGACGAAGGCGGCGCTGATCAACTTCCTCGCGGAACAGAATGATCTGCCGCGGAAGACCGCCGCGGCCGTCTACGCCACGTTGGAGAGCGTGATGCTCGGCTCCCTTCATCCGCGGGGCGTTGGCGAGTTCACCTTGCCGGGCCTCCTCAAGGTGACCCTCCGCAAGGTGCCGGCCCGCCGGGCCGGAACGCTGGTCCGCAACCCGGCCACCGGCGAAATGATGAAGGGCGCCGCGAAGCCGGCGAGCATGCGTGTGAAAATCCGGGCGCTTTCGAAGCTCAAATCCGCCGCCGCACCTTGAGGCCGTCGGCGACCGTCCGCGCCAGGATCATTCGGACTTGAAGAGTGCTCGGGAACGGAGGTTCGGCTTGATCTGGCCGGATGCCGTGCCACGGCTTGCGAATGGCGCGAGCAACCTTGTTCGACGGTGTCGCGTCATCAGGCATACCAACTCGGGACGCTGGTCGAGCAGGCCGTCGAAACGCAGTCCCCTGGGCGCTGGACGCGCGGGCACGAAAGTCGGCTCGCGCTCTCCTGAAACGAGAGTGATTGGTGTCTATTATCGCCCGAGCCCCCGTTGCCGCCCGAAGCTCCAATCGACGCCTCCGTCGCCTCGCGCGAGGCCTGAGACATGGCGGCCGAGCTGCTTTTCGAGCGACGGCGACCAGGGCACGAGCTGAAATCCCATTCCGTCGTCGATCATGGCGAAGCGGCCAGAGGCGAGCGCGAAGCGCTGCCGGTAGGTCCCGGCGACATACTCTCCGGTCCCGGCGCGTGTCAGTGGGCGGCCGGTTTCGGCGGCCAGCCGCCGGCCGAGCGCGTCCAGCTCGCGCCGGCGCAGCGTCTCGATCAGATTGGATTGGAAGCTGACGCCACGACTCTGGCGCTCGGCGAGGCCCTGTCCGATCAGGTGCTCGGCGCGACGGGACATCGCCTCGCGCACCTCCGCACCGAAGCCCGCGCCGCCGAGGGCCACCGGCTCGCGGGCGATGGCCTGGCGGTCGAGCCAGGTGGCACCGGTCGCGGTGACCTGCCGCTCGATCGAGAGGTCGGAACGGACCGCCAGCGCCACCCGGCGCCGGCCGTGGGCGTCATCGAACTTGCGCAGCTCGACGATGGAGCCCGCCGCGCCATCGCCGGCGGCGTCGAGATCGGGCAGCTTGATGTGGTGGGTGCGACCGTCGGCGCCGTCGACCACCGCATAGGCCGTGCCGTTCAGCTCGTCGTCGAGGCCCCGAGCGACCAGCCGGCCGATGACGGGAACGTCCAGGCTCTCGCCCGCCAGCACATAGCTGGCGGCGCCACGCTTGATGCCGCGTTCGGTCAGGCCGCGGTGAATGCGTTTGATGATGTCGCCGCGCTCGCCGAGTTCCCGCAAGGTCGGCTCGGCTTTGTCCGCCATGACCCACTGGCCAGGACCAACCTGGTCGGCGAGGCCGAGGGATTCCAGCTTGCGCAGACGGCCGACCTTGAGGGCATGGAATTCGTCGGGTTGCCGGTCGGGATGTGGCGCAAGGTCGATGACGCCGGTCCGGTCAGCGTCACGGGCAAGCTGCCGGTCGAGGTTGGTCCAGCGCTCCGTGCCGATCTGGCGCTCGAGGGTGCGGCGGATTTCCTGATCGGTGCGCGGCCCAAGTTCCTGGGTGATCAGATCCCGCGCCCGATCGCGCATGCCCTCCTTGATGTAGTCGCGCGAGATGACGAGGTTCTCGCCGTCCTCGCGCACGCCGCGGACGATGAGGTGGACGTGGGGATGCTCGGTGTTCCAGTGATCGACACCGACCCAATCGAGGCGCGTTGCGAGGTCCTTCTCCATCTGCTGGGCGAGATCCCGGGTAAAGGCCTTGAGGTCGGACAGCTCCAAGGCGTCGTCGGGCGAGACGATGAAGCGGAAATGATGTCGATCCTCCGCACACCGCTCCGCGAACGCCGCGGGATCGGCGTCTTCAGTGCCGGGGCCGAAAAGCCGGGCCTTCTCTCCGTCCCGGGTGACGCCCGCCCGGCGCAGATAGCCAAGGTGGGTGGCGAGCGGCGCCTGGCGTCCATTGTGGCGGACCACCCGCGCCTTGACGACAGCGCCGCGCGAGCGCGCGGTGATGAACCGGTTGGCCTGCACGGAGGCGCGCTGGCCCCGGCCGAACCGCGAGCGGTGACCAGCCCCGATCGTCCCGTTCCGGGAGACAGCTCCGCCGGCGCGCTCAGCAGCGGCCAGCGCTTGGGCGATGAAGGGTCGGGCGCGCTGGGCTCTTGTCGAGCGGATGCGGCCCGGCCGGATGCGGAAATCGTCTTCGCCGCTCATGGCCGCAATCCCGCCCATCGCGTTATGGCGATAATTTTCCTGGAAAATTGCTGAATTCGCAGGCTGCGCCGGTTCGGCGCACCTCGTAAAATTGTCGCGCAAGCGACTGAAAAACCACGACCGGACCGGAGCGCACCTCGCGGCCCTTTATCCTGCCATCTGACGGTCGTGCTCATCAGCAAAGTTCGCGTCCATCCTGGACACGCGACAGGCCACGCCAAAGCGCGAAGGCATGCGATTGCGCTCATTGCGTCGCTTCCGCACCAAAGCGCTGCACAAACAGACCGTCGGATTGCGGCGCAATCGCCGAAAGATCGACAACAAAATGGTGCGTCGACGTGAGCTCGGATTGCACGCCGGGCGTCGTTCGATAGGCAGCCGGCGCGGTCTGGGCCTGAACAACGAACAGCGGCGCACGGGCCCAGGCTTGCGGATTGGCGATGGTCGCGACCGCGCCATCGGCCTGATTGCCCCCGACCAGCGGAGCGAGAGCCGCGACATAATCCTGCGTCTCGGCAGGGAGCGCCCGACCCGTCGTCAGGTGCTCCTCGTAACGGTCCGGACCGGCATTGTAGGCGGCCAGGAACCCCGGCGCACCGAAGCGCTCGCGCATCTCGCGGAGATAAGCCGCACCGGCCAGGATATTGTCGCGAGGGTCAAAGGGATCGATCCCCAGACCATGCCGGATGCGAAGCTCGGCCCAGGTGTTGGGCATGATCTGCATCAAGCCCATCGCGCCAGCTGGCGACACCGCCCGTGCATCGCCGCCGCTCTCGGCGCGGATCACGGCGCGGATCAACGGCGCCGGCATGTCGAAGCGATGCGCCGCCTCCGCGATGAAGGCAGCGACGGGATCAGCCGATTTTGCGGCCGCCGAGGGCGCGCTTTGAGCATAGACCGGTGACAAAGACACTGTCGTCAGCGGCACGCCGGTCAGCATGACGGCAAGCACGACAACGGCCACCCTGTTGACGGGCGACTGCGCTTTGGATGCGTGGCGGGACCATAGGGCCAGAGACTGCCGGGCATGCATGATGTCACGTCCGATCATCGTGCCGGGAGGGACGAGTCCACACCAGATGGAAGCTTAATCCCTCGGCATCAGCCTGGAACAAATTGGCGCGGATCGGCTGCGTAAAGGCCGGATCGTCGATCACGACCGACACGTACGCGCCGGCTTTGTCGCTGGTGCGATGCCAGCCGGCGCCGACCTCAGCTCCATTGCCGTCCGTGCCGACATGGATGCGGTAGTCCGGGGCTGCAGCTGTCGTGCCATTGGTCTTGTCGACGGGGACGAGGGTGAGTTCGACGTCCAGCGAGAGTGTCCGCAAGCGCCCGGAATAGCCGTCGCTGGTACGCTTGAAGCTGCCGATATGAGCCATGATCGGTCTCCGGTTGGTGGAGTGAAGCGGAATGTCATCGCGTCGGGGCGCGCCATCGGAAATGGCCGTCGCCGTCTTCGTCGGTCCACAGTGGCGTCGCGCGGCCGACGATCGAATTGACTGGAACCGGCCCAAAATATCGGCCATCGAGGCTATCGGAGGATTGCCAGTTCATCAGGAAGACCTCGCCCTGGCGAAGCGTCCGGCAGCCCTGCCAGACCGGCAGATCGCGACCCCGGCTGTCGCGTTCACGTGCGCTGCCGATGGCGAGACCGTTGACCGTGACGCGGAGGTTGTCGCGGCAGACTTTGTGTCCTGCCAGTGCCAGCACCCGCTTCATCAGCCGCACGCCGCGCGGGACGTAGCCGCCCGCCGCAAGGAAGCTGGCGATCGCCTCGGGTGGCTCGATCACGACAAGGTCGGTGACCTCGAATCCGCCCAGCGGATTGATCGCATAGAGCCCGATCGGCACGCTGGCGCTGGCGTTCCAGATGAGCGTCTTGGGCAGCTCGGTGAACGGCGGGATGGCGATCCCTATCGTTGCGAAAAAGGTTGCTGTGAGCCATCCGCGGCGCGTCATGGCTCGGTTCTCCGGCGCAACAACCAGGCGGCATGCCGTTCTCTTGTGTAGGGACGCGGCTCATAGCCGGCGGTCAGGCGGCTCTGGACGTGTCGCCAATGATCCGGCGCGGCGTCAACCGGATCGATGCCGACAGCCTGAACGGCATCGATGGCCCGAAGCGCCCGTTCGACCTTGGGCCAGCCGTCAATCCGCAGCAGGATATCACCGCCCGGGCGCACGAATGGCAAGGTCGTATAGGGCTCGGCCGGCGCAATGGCGCGCACGATATCGATGCGCGAGATGACCGTACCGAAGTCATTCGACGCCCATCGCACGAAGGCGAAGATGCTGTCCGGTGCGAAGCTGACGATGCGCCGGTGGCGATCGAGGATTTTCTCCTCGGCATAGCGGCCAAAGCGCAGCCAATGTTCGATGCGCTTTTCGTGCCACGTCAGCTCGACATGCGTGAGGGTCGCCGTCGCGCCATCAAGGACTGTTTGACCAAGCAGCGGGCTGCCGATCATGGTGTGCCTCCATCGGTGTCGGAAAAGGTCCGGGACAAGAGATCGCGCAGCATGTCGGCGACGGTGATGCCGCGCTGGAAGGCTTCGATCTTGATGCGGCCACGCAGCGCCGGGGTGATGTCGATGGTCAGGCGAGCGGTGAAGCCATCGGCATTGGCGCGGCCTGCTGGCGGCGCGGCGGAGGCCTTCACCCAGCTCTCGGCATTGCCAGGCCGGGAGGCGAAGCGGCGGCGGTCCTCGCGCTGGGTCATCGCATCAGCCTCTCGACTTCGGCGGCGAGCGCGGCGATCTCGCGCGCCGCTGCGCTCATAGGGTCGACGTCGAACACCAGCCGGCCTGTTCGCGCCGCATCGGCGAAGGCGACGCGCTGGCCGATGGTCGCGGTGAATGCCGGTGGATCGTGGTCGACGAGCGTCTCGGCCGTTTCGCGCGCGATGATGGTGCGAGCATCGCAACGGTTGAGAACGAAGCGGGCACGGAGTTCCGGGCGGAAGATGCGGGCCTCAACGATCAGCTTCAGCATCTCGCCGGAGCCCCAGCCATCGAACGGCGAGGGCTGGGCCGGGATCAGCACGAGGTCGGCGGCGAGGAGCGCCGAGCGCATCAGCGCGGCGACGCGTGGCGGTCCGTCGATGACGACATGATCGGCATGCCGGGCGAGTTCCGGTGCCTCGCGGTGCAAGGTGTCGCGGGCCAGCCCGACGACGCCGAACAGCCGCGGCAGGCCTTCCCTGGAGCGCTGCTCGGACCAGTCGAGCGCGGAGCCCTGCGGGTCTGCATCGATCAACGTGACGCGCCGACCCTGCCGAGCCCATTGCCCGGCGAGATGCAGCGCCAGCGTCGTCTTGCCGACACCACCCTTCTGGTTGAGGAGCGCCACGATCATGATGCGCCCTCCGGCTTCGGCGGGACCGGACGAGAGGTCGCGGGAGACCTCACCTCGAGGGCGCGGGGCCTTGAGAGCGCCGACGGATCAGCGTCTTCTCGAATGCCCCTTGAACCCGACTTAAGGGGCTGTTGCGGCGAAGTTTTCCACAGGGGCGCCCCTCTAAAGTTAGATCTATCTAAGTTAGATTCTAAGTTAGGGGCGCCGATTTGTCTTTTCTGCCCGTGGCTTAGGCTCGATTTCCGTTCCCGATGGCACGCAGGGGCCGTTCCTGATGTCACGTCGGGTTGGGTTCCTGACAGCACGAAACCGCCGGCAGGTTTTCCACAGGCCGGCTCGAACGCCAGCAGCACGCGACCGCTGGCCTCGACCTCGACGAACAGGGTGTAGCCGGGCAGCGGCTGGCGGCGGATGATGTCGCGCAGCTCGAAGGCGAAGCGTCGGAACGGCGACAGGCTGCCGGACTTCACATGAAGATGGCGGAAGTCGAACCGCCAGCCGGAGCGCTGGCGGCCGCAATGCTTGCGCACCAGGCGATAGAGCCAGCGCTCAAGACCGCCGGTCAGCGCGAAGTACGCCTTGTCGATGGTGAGGACCAGCGCGCCCTCCACGATGGCGCGGTAGAACCAGTCCGGCAGGATCATCTGGATGCCTCCAGGACGGCCGGGACCGCGGTCGAGCTGGGTCCACTCGTTGATCCACGAGAAGCGGTGCAGGCGGCGCTCTGAGCGCTGATGGAGGGACGTTAGAACCGTGGTCGACTGCAGGCGGTCGAACGCCGCCTTGAGGCGCAGGTAGTCGCGCAGCGAGGTGCCGCGGCCGATGAAGGTCAGGATCTCGTAGGGCGTTGCCGCCATCAGCCGCGACGTGGTGAGGCCGGCGTCGCGGGCCTCGACGAGTTGGGAGGCCGCCCAGATCAGCACGTCGGCGTCCCAGATCGTCGCCATGCCGTGCTCCGGCACGGCTTCGACCCGGATGGTGACGTCGCCGGCCGTAAAGTCGATCGGCGTGGTGCGGTGGGTCTTGGCGAGGCTGAAGAACGGGTAGGCCATGAGATCCTGCGCGTCGCGGGGCGCTAGATCACCGCGGAGTGCGCGGAACAGCTCGAGCTGTTCGCCAGAGCCTGTGCGAGGTCGCATCGACATGGGATGAGCCAACGATGCGATCAACGACGGGGCTGGCCGGCATTGGCCAGCAAGATCGCGGCATGGCGCTTGGCGGGAAGCACCTGGCCGATGCCGGGGTCGGAGGTCGATGCTTTGAGGCCGAGCTCGACCCAGGCCACCAGGTCCTCGAGGCGATAGACGACCCGGCCGCCGAGCTTGCAGTAGCGCGGCCCGGTGCCGTAGGTGCGGTGCTTTTCCAGGGTGCGGCCGGAGAGACCGAGGAAGCGTGCGGCTTCGGGCGTGCGCAGATAGCGCGGCGGGAGCTGCGAATTGGCGGCGGACATGGTGACCTCCGTGATGCCGACGGTGGCTGCCGAGAACCGGCGGCCGATGGCGATCACGGTGGCGGAGGCGAGCCGCGAAGGGGGATGGTGAAGTTGGGGGGGGCTAAATTCACCACCCCTCCGGGACGGGCGATCCTGATCGTCCTCGGTCAGTCGGACCGGCGGAGACCGAGAAGCCTGCGATAGTCCCCGCGCATCATGTCGTAGCCGGTGCGGACCAAGCGGATGACCGAATCGCGAACCGACGAGGTCTTCCAGGGCTCGGATGCGAGGTGCCTCGGCTCGAACAGTGCTTCGGCAATGATTCGGTAGCTCGCACCCGCCAGACGGCCATCGAGCGCCCGCAAGGCCGCGATCAGGCGATCACGACGGCGAACTGGACGCGAGGGCGTTGGTGGCCGCGCCCGGCCGACAAACCGCCAGAATCGCACGGCCGCCTCGGCGCGCTGCGGCGCGGTGTCATCGAGTGGAATGATCGCAGCCATCGGCGTGGCGGCGTCCAGCACGCCAACCACCAGAAGCTGGTGATCGACCGTGCCATCGTGGATCATCAGGTGGGTGCCGTCTTCGGCGTCGCGCCGGATGAAGCCGTCGGGCAAATCCAGCAGCGAAATCGCCGGCGCCAACGTGTCGGCGGGCGCCGCAGTCAGGACGACGACAGACGCCAATTCGTCGGCGCGCCAGAAGACCGGGGATTGATCAGCGCGTTGAGCGGGATCGGCGAGGAAATCGCAATCCCCAGCGCCGCGCCGGACCATCGGTCCTGTCATCCGCGTGCGCTGAGGAAGCTCCAAAGGCGAGGTGGTAGTCTGGATTGCGGCGCAGAAATTCCCACGCAAGGGCCGCTGGATCCAAGGTGTCGGCGTATTCGTAGGCGGCGCTTGACCGCCAGTCTTCCTTCGACACGGGCAGCTCTCCCTTCGGTTAAACCAGAGCTTGACCTATTCAACTTTTGATTCGTGTCTCAGATGCGGCGATTACCGGGCGCAAATTGGTATCACGGTGCCGATGGCGGATCAGCATTCCGCAGTCACGCAAAAGCGGCAGTGCGGGTTTGGATAGAAACTGACGCCAGGGCCGCCGATGACCGCAATCAGTTCGCCGACCGAAGCAGGCCACGATAGCCCTGGTCGCTCAGCCAACGGGCGCGAGCAAGGTGCGTATCAAAGGTGCGCCGTGCACGATCTGGTTCCAGCATCGGGTCGATCTGCAGCACGATTCGCGCAACTTCTTCCCAGGATGCACCATCGGCTGCCGCATCGAGCAGCCGAAGATAGGTCACGGTGTGCGTCCGATCATAGTCCGTCACTTGCGTGCTTGTCGGCGCAGTCTCGGCAACCGGAGGCGGCGGCGGAGAAGGCATGGGTTCATCTCGAAATCTGAAGTTTGGAAGATTATCGCCTTTCGAGGCGACGAGTCGACTCACGACTTGCGGTGTGGGCTCGGCCGGTCAGACCAAACGCCGCGTATTATAATACGTAGCGTTAAAATACGCATCTGGTGTCCATCCTGGCGATGGACATTCGGGACGTGTTCGGCAAAAACCTCTTACGGCTTCGCAAGCAAGCTGGCCTCAGCCAAGAGGGTGTCGCCGATCTCGCGGGTGTGGACCGCGCTCATATCGGCGCCATGGAACGCGGCGAGCAGAACGTCACGCTGCTGACACTGTGGCAGGTTGCGCACGCGCTGCATGTTCGGCCCGCGGACCTGCTCAACGAAGATCTTGCAGCTGGCAGCGACAGTTCCGCTCCGGACGGCTCGTCGTCCTCTTAAGGCCCGCCGGCTGGTTGAAGCTCCGCCCGGTCGATCCGGACGGAGCCTTGCGGGCGAGCTTCACTCGCCGTTGGCCTTGCGGCTTCGCGACCAGATCAGGGTGAAGCCGTCGCCGTCTTCGTCGTCGAACAAATTGGCGTAGATCGGCACGGTGAAGGAGGGGTCGTCGAGCTTGACCGAGAGATAGTCGCGGCCCTCGGCGGAGCGCTTTGACCATGCGGCACCGATTTCCGCCCTATGCACGAAGATGCGGTGGCTCGGGGCGTTGTCGCTGGCGCGGTTGGCCTCGGGAACGATGCGCACGTTCTTGGTCTGCACGCTGAGGGTGACGATCTCGCCCAGGAATTCGGTGCCGGACTTCTTGAAGGTGCCGATGGTCGCCATGGTCGTTCTCCTTGATCGCTGAATTCGGGCCGCGCCCATCGCGGCCTCGATGGCGATCGAAAGGCCGGAGGCGATCGACGCCGCATCCGTTAAGGACCGCAGCGCAGCGGAGGATGGCGCGGGCCCGACTTTGTTGTTGCGCGAGGAATGAGCGCGCCAGCGCTCAGGGGAAGAAAGTCGGGACCGGCCATTGCGGCATAGGCGATCGAGGCGAAGCCGGTCTCCGGCGCGATCACGCCATCCAAAGAGGCCGGGTGGGACGCCGGCTTGGCAGCGATGATGCTCAAGGAGGCCGTGGCGACTGTCGGCGCTAACGGGCCGGACCGGTTGGCGAGAGAACCCCCGCGTCAGACTTGCTGCGCATCGAATCAAACCCGGCAGCGCCAGAAACGACACCGCGCCGGTTCCCATCGAATAAGATGGGCCGTGCAGCCGGTGTTGCCGAAGTTCCCGCGATCGCCGAATGCCGCTCGATCTCGGCAAGCGAACGATGCCGATTGTCGGCAGATCACCCGACCGGTCACAGACGGCGCGTCGGCGCGGTCACCATCTGGTCGCTGGGCGGTGGGCCCAGCGATTGGTGAGACGGCCCGCCGGCTGACGGCGTCTCCGGCGTCATCGGGGCGAGCGCGAGGCGGGCCAGGGCGCTCCCGGCGACGGCGACCGCACCGATGATCGCGACCGCAGCCTGCCAGCGCGGATCAGCGATCGCCAGCGTCGACAGGCCGTGGGCGACGGAATAGCCGGCCATGCCGGCCGGCACTGCGAACGCCAGTGCGACAAGGCCGCGGATCCAGGCCGAGCGGGCGAAGGCGAGCATCAGCTGGCCGCCGAGCCACACCGCAACGCCAGCCAGGATGCCGATACCGACGGGGGCGGCTGCCCCGCCGCCGTCGTGATAGACCCACATGCCAAGGGAGATCGCCGCGTACAGCGGGAGGGCGTAGACGGCGAGGGTGAAGAACAGCCAGCAGCAAGTGCCGATGCCGAGGAGAATGCCGAGGATGAGCACGATGGAGGTCTCCGCTAAAGATGAGCTGAGCGATCGTGCCTCCACCTTCACCGTGGCACGATGGAATTGCAGCAACCAATGATGGCGTTGATGCGGCGAGCGTCGCCAATCGCCGCCGGCACGACGCTGTGGTTCGGTGACGTGGTGTTGGAGGTGGCGTGCGGCGCTCACGTGCCGCTGCCGAACTTCCACACCGGGATGCCGAGCTTCTTGGCCTTGTCGGCGAGGTTGGCCTGAATGCCGGAGCCCGGGAACACCATGACCCCGATCGGCAGCACCTCGAGCATCTGGTCGTTGCGTTTGAACGGCGCGGCCTTGGCGTGCTTGGTCCAGTCCGGCTTGAAGGCGATCTGTGGCACTTTGCGGTGGTCGGCCCAACGTGCGGCGATGCGCTCTGCGCCCTTGGGTGATCCGCCGTGCAGTAGCACCATGTCGGGATGCTTGGCGTGGACCTTGTCGAGTTTGTCCCAGATCAGGTGATGATCGTTGAAATCGAGCCCGCCGGTGAAGGCCACCTTGGGGCCGGCCGGCAGCAGCACCTCGGTCTCGATGCGGCGTTTGGCGGCGAGGAAGTCGCGGCTGTCGATCATGGCCGAGGTCAGGGTGCGATGGTTGACCATCGAGCCTGACCGTGGCCGCCAGGCCGAGTGGGTGTGGCGCTCGAACTGGTCGGCGGCCTGGTCGCGGAAGAATTCCATGCCGTTGCGCCGTTCGATCAGCGTGATGCCCTGCGCGGTGAGGCGCTCCAGTTCGACAGAGCGGACTTCGGAGCCGTCCTGCTCAGTCTGGCTGCGCCTTTGTGCCTGCTCATTGTCGTCGAGTTCGCGCTCGATTCGAAGGGCGGCGCGGTGGAACAGATTGACGGTTGACCACAAGAGGTCGTCGAGGTCGGGTTCAAGGCGGGTGTCGTTCAAAGCGACGATCAGGGCGTCGAAGATGTCGGCGACAGCGCCGGCAATGAGGCGAGCGTCAGGGAGCGGCCGCGGATCGGGGTCGTCCTCGAACGGTCGGAAGCCGTAGAGTTGGAGTTCGGCGAGGACGTGCCCGGTCGGGGATGAGGTGAGCGCTTCAAATCCGGCGTCGTCGTGATCGGTGGTCATGGTGAGCTTCCTTCGTCGGGGTGGCCGCGCCCATCGCGGCCTTCCTGGCGACGAAAGCCGGCGGACGCACCGGACCTGCACCGCGAAGCAAAGCGGGAGCGGCCGGAGCGAAGCGGAGGATGGCGGGGGCCGGCTATTTTGCCTCGCGATGTAAAGGCGGCGGACCTTTGGTCCCGGCGCGATTTGTCGCGTTAGGTGATCCGCCGCCGACGGAAAATAGTCGGCCCCCGCCATTGCCGGTCCGGGCGGCTTGCCGGCCCGATCGCCCTCTTTCAGAAGGCCGCGGGCGCGGTGCTCTCCGACGCCGCCGGGAAGCCCGCCGGGACGACGCGGCGGTGGCATAAGCGCAGAGGAACCTCACCTGGTTCGGGACGAGTGCCACGGTCCCATGAAACGGGCGACGTCTTCGGGAACGATCTGAACCCGGACAGCCGCGCGCAGTGCGTCGAGGCCGAGTGCCCGGAGGTCGGCGTTGAAGTCATCCTGCCGCGGCGACAGCGTAATCGCCTCGATCCCGGCCGTGGTCGCCCGCCTGGTCAGGGTCTGCACTGCGCTGTCGCCCGCCGGATCGGTGTCGCGGGCGATGTAGAGCCGGCTCAGTGTTGCCGGGAACAGGATGGCGGCGAGGTGCGCGGCCGACAGTGCCGCCAGCATTGGCATGGTGGGCAAGCTCATGCGCAGAGACAGCAGGGTGTCGATGCCTTCGCCGGCGGCCAGGACATCGTCGGCGACACCGAACCGCACGCCGTGCCCGAGGAGATGGCCCATCGCGCGTCTCGGCGTGTCGACTGGCGCCTTGTCCCGGCCCGTTGGGTCGAGCCAGGTGCGATGCGCCCCGGTGATCGTGCCGGTCAGGTCGGTGACGGCAGCGATCATCGCCGGCCAGGTCTCGGTCGGCGAGGCAGGGTCAGGGCGATAGTAGCAGCGCGGGTGGAAGCGGAGATTGCCGGTTCCGGGCAGAGCCGTAATGCCGCGTTTGCGCAGATACGTCTCTGCGGTTGTACCCGCAATCGGCACCGACATGGCGAACAGGCGCCGCGCCGAATCCGAGGATCCGACCGACGCCGATGACGGCCGTTGTCGGCATCCAAGTTCCGGCTTCAGCTCGGGTCGGGGCAGGCTGAGGAAGTGACGGGCCTCCTCGGCGACATCGCGAAAGTCGATGAAACCGCAGCTCTTGCGGATCACGTCGAGGAGATCGCCATGTTCGGCTGAGGCGGCATCACGCCAATGCCCGGCGGCGCCGGGACCGGATTCCGGTCCTTTCAGCCGGACGAAAAGGGAACGGCCGGGCGTATTCCGCACGTCGCCCACCAGCCAGTAGCGGCCCTCGCGGCGGCCGTTGGAAAGATAATGGCGGCACACCGCCTCGGCCTCGCGCGCGAGACGCTGCGCCAGATCGGCAGCATACGCGGCCATCGTCAGGCTGCCGTCCGATCAATGATGCGCAAGAGCGGGTAGCGCTCCATCACCTTCGCCAGGACCGCCGGGCCGGCCGCGTCGGTCGGCACGAACATCCGGAGTTTCCAGGCGATGATCTCGTGGAACAGTCCGTAAGCCCGCAGCCGATCGCGCATCGCGTCGGTGAAGCCGGTCAGCTCGATGCGGTCCACGCCCATGATCCGGGCGCGGCGAAGCTGGAGCCCCTCGGTGAGATCAAGGACGGCTCTGCCGTCGATCAGCGCGGAGAAGGCGCCCTCCGTCGACAGGCAGGGCGTACTGGTTTCGAACGCGCTGGCCACCCAGGCCGGCGAGACCTTGCGGCCGACGATGCGCTCTCCCGCGTCAGTCTGCAGCCGGTAGACGCGGCTCGATTCGTTCGGCAAGCGCTTCCAGATCGGCAGAAGAAGGCCCGCGACGATGTGGATCGTGCTGTCAGTGAACTCCGGCACGTCAGCAAGTTCCGTTTGCCATGCCCGGGCGAAGGTCTCGCGGTCGATTTCCTGCCAGTGGGTTTGCAGCATCGTCGCGAGCGGCATCGTCAATTGGTCCATCGGCCGGACGAGCCGCACCCGGCGTTCGACATCGCCGTCATCCAGCATCACGCTGCGAGCCGGCACCTGAACGGCGGCGCGGCCCGACTGGCTGTTGACCAGCAGCTGGCTCCGAGGATCGGACAGCCTGTCCAGCGCCTCATCGAGCGTCAGCGGCCGATTGCGCTCGCGCTTGGTGATGGTGAGGAGCCGGGTTTCGGCGGCGGTGCCGGGATGGGTGTAGATGGTCCGCCGGTCGGTGACGACAAAGCTCTCGGCCGTCAGCGTCTCCAGCCCGACGTCATAGGTTCCCGACGCGATCGCCCCCTCAATGCGGGCGGCCAGAAGCTGCTCGAACGCGGTGAACAGGACGTTCTGGAGGTCGATGGGGAGCGCCAGCATCCGGTTGAGGAAGGTGGTGATCGGCGGCAGTTCGTCCTTGATGCCGGTGCTGTCGGTGAGCTTGAGGCCGGTCGCATCCTCGAAAGCCTGGAGCGCGCAATTCTCGACCTTGCCCATGACCAGCAGCAGATAGAGCTGGCGCAAGGCATCTCGGGCGTAATGGCTCTCCAGATTGTCCTCCGGCCTGAACAGGCCCTGGCCGCCGGTCTGGCGCTGGCCTTTGGTGATGGCGCCCAGCGTGTCGAGCCGGCGGGCAATGGTGGAAAGGAAGCGCTTTTCGGCCTTCACATTGGTCGCAATCGGCCGAAACAGCGGCGGTTGGGCCTGGTTGGTGCGGTTGGTGCGTCCCAGGCCCTGGATGGCGGCGTCGGCCTTCCAGCCGGGCTCGAGGAGATAATGGACCCGCAGACGGCGGTTCCGCACGGAAAGCTCGGCGTGGTAGCTGCGGCCGGTGCCGCCAGCATCCGAGAACACCAGGATGCGTTTTTGGTCATCCATGAAGGCTGCCGTCTCGGCGAGGTTTGCCGATCCTGCGCGGGTCTCGACGGCAAAACGCTCGGCACCGTCCGCCCCTCGCTTGCGGACGATCCGGCGCGAGCGGCCGGTGACCTCGGCCACTATGTCGGTGCCGAAGCGCTGGACGATCTGATCGAGCGCGCCCGGAACCGGCGGCAGCGCGGCCAGCGTCTCGATCAATTTGTCCCGCCGCGCGACGGCGTCCCGGCTCTCGACCGGCTGGCCGTCGCGATAGACCGGACGCGACGACAGATTGCCCTCGCTGTCGGTGAACGGCTCGTAGAGCTGGGTCGGGAAGCTGTGCGCCAGATAGTCCAGGACGTATTCGCGCGGCGTGATATCGAGCTGGACGTCACCCCAGTCCTCGGTCGGAATCTGTGAGAGCCGGCGCTCCATCAGCGCCTCGCCGGTCGAGACGATCTGGATCACAGCGGCATGGCCGGCGTCGAGATCGCGCTCGATCGCGGCGATCAGCGTCGGCGTTTTCATCGCGGTGATGAGGTGGTTGAAGAAGCGCTGCTTGGCGCTCTCGAAGGCCGAGCGCGCCGCGGATTTGGCCTGGGCGTTCAGCGTGCCGGTTTCGCCTGTGACGTTGGTCGCCTTCAGCGCGGCGTCGAGATTGTTGTGGATAACCTGGAACGCCCCGGCATAGGCGTCATAGATGCGGATCTGCTCACAGGTCAGCCGGTGCTCGACCAGCTCGTACTCCACGCCGTCGTAGGACAGCGAGCGCGCCGCGTAGAGGCCGAGCGCCTTCAAATCCCGCGCCAGCACCTCCATGGCGGCGACGCCGCCGGCCTCGATCGCCTCGACGAACTCGGCGCGTGTGGTGAACGGGAAATCCTCAGCCCCCCAGAGACCGAGGCGCTGGGCATAAGCGAGATTGTGGACGGTGGTGGCGCCGGTCGCCGAGACATAGACGATCCGGGCGTCGGGCAGCGCATGCTGCAGACGCAGGCCGGCGCGGCCCTGCTGCGAGGCGGCCTGATCGCCGCGCTCGCCTTTGCCGCCGGCCGCGTTCTGCATGGCGTGGCTTTCGTCGAACACGATGACCCCGTCGAAATCGGCGCCCAACCATTCAACGATCTGGCGTACCCGCGAAACCTTCTCCTCGCGACCTTCGGAGCGCAGCGTGGCGTAGGTGGCAAATAGGATGCCGTGCTCCAACCGAATCGCCGTGCCTTGCCGGAAGCGCGACAGCGGCGTGATCAGGAGCCGTTCCTGCCCGAGCGCCGACCAGTCGCGCTGGGCGTCTTCGATCAGCTTGTCGGACTTCGACACCCACACCGCGCGGCGGCGGCCCTTCAGCCAGTTGTCGAGCAGGATGCCGGCGACCTGACGGCCCTTGCCGGCGCCGGTGCCGTCGCCGAGAAACCAGCCCTGGCGGAACCGGACGGCCTTCGCCGCGTCCTCGGGAGCTGCCGAGACGACATCGAAGGTCTCGTCCACCGTCCATGATCCGGCGAGGTGGCGGCCGTGGGCTTCGCCGGCATGGATGACGCTCTCCAATTGGGCGTCGGACAGAAGGCTATTCGACACGGCGTTCGCCGGCAGGTGCGGCCGGTAGGACGGCTTGGGCGGCGCGACCGACGCCATCGCCGCCGATTGCACCAGCTTGGTGGGGTGGGCCTGAGAGCCGGGAATGCGGATCGACTGCAATCCGTAGGTCTCATAAAGCGCATCGGTGATGCGTCCGCCCTCGACCGGCGTCCAATCGACGGTCTCATAAGCGAGTTCGACCGCCTCCGGCTCTGGCGCCACCGCCGAACCGGAAGACGGCCGCACAACCTGCGTGCGACCTTTTCGAGGAGGGGCCGCGCGGATGACGGCGGCCCGAAAGGCAGACGGCGCCACCGGCACTCGGGCTGGGACATGGTCGATGACCCAGCCGAGCAGCGTGGCGGCATCTGGAGCAATCCCGGGTGAATCAGGGAACAGCTTCGGGTCGGCAGCCGGCTGCTTTTCGATCACGGTCAGGCGCGTATCGATGGTTGTGCCATGCTTGGCGTAAACCGAACCGTCGATTGCGGCGGAGAACACGACGCGGCCTCGCTCCTGCAGACGGACGAACGCATCCCTCCAAGCGGGATTGTCCGATGTGAAGCTTGCCCCGGTGATGGTTACGAGGCGGCCGCCATCGGCGAGGCGCGCGAGCGCGGCGGCAACATGGCGGTAGGCAGCGTCCGCCATTCGCCCGGTGACGTTGGCCATGGCGGAGAATGGCGGGTTCATCAACACGACGCTCGGGACAAGGCCGATGTCGAGATGATCGTCGATCTGCGCCGCGTCGAACCGGGTGACGGCGGAGCCGGGAAAGAGGTGGCCGAGCAGATCGGCGCGAGCTGGCGCCAGTTCATTGAGCGCAAGCGATCCGCCGGCGAGCTCAGTGAAGATGGCGAGAAGTCCGGTTCCGGCCGAGGGCTCCAGCACGAGGTCGGCGGGCGTGATGCCGGCGGCGTGCGCCGCCACGAATCCGAGGCCGATCGGCGTTGAGAATTGCTGGAGCGCCTGGCTCTCTTCGGTACGCCGGGTATGGGTCGGCAGAAACCCGGCCACCTTGCCCAGCATCGCCAGCATGGCGGCGGGCGAAGCAGCCCGCGCGCGCATCACCGGGCCAAATTTGCGCAGAAACAGGACGGTGGCCGCTTCGCAGGCGTCATAGGCGCTCTTCCAGTCCCAGGCGCCGCCAGCGTCCGAACCATTGAAGGTCGTGGCCATGGCGGTGCGGAGGATCGCGGCGTCAATGCGCCGACCGCGTTCGAGATCGGCAAGGAGCAGGCTTGCCGCCGCGATCAGCGCGGAGCCGGTGCTGGCCTGCTGGGTGATGGGCGCGCAGGCAGGCGCGGCCGCGACGGCGGCCGAGAGCGCAAGGTGGGTCATGGGAAAAGCTCGAGAGAGCGGGACCGGGACGAACCGAGGGGCGCTCTCTCCACCCCATCGGCTCAAACCCCGTCCCGGCTGTCCTCTGCCTTTCGGTGCGGCCCAAGAAGAAAAGGGCCCGGCGCTGATCGCCGGACCCTATTCTGTACGCTCATCCCGGCGGTGGATTGAGGAGCCGGTAGGTTCGGTTCTTGATATTGGGAATGCGATAAAGGCTGTTGGAGCCGGGCGCACGGAACAGCACGGAACGGTGGCTGCGCGGGTTGGCGACCACCTCGAGCTGATCGAAGCGTCTTCCGTCCGCGAAGGCCAGCGGTTCGTCAAAGACGATCACTTGGCCTGCGCGCGGGTTCGGTTTGGCGGCATTGATGCGGCGAGCTCTGATGCTGTCGCGGCAGCGGGCCCGCCATTGCAACGCAAGTTGAGAATCGGTCGGGGTCAGCAGATCGAGGATCGATTCGGGGCAATCACACGCATTCGGCCCCATTGATTCGCACATGTCCTTATAGCCAAAGATATAGCCCTCACGGTCGCGCGGGCTGTATCGGACGAGACAGATGACGGCCCCGACCTCGCGTTCGCCGGCGGCGATCCGGAGCTGTTCCACGGCGGCATAATAGACGCGCATGCCGACAAGTGCTGAGCGCAGCACGTTTGAAATCGCATCTCGACGCTCATAAGTGAACTGGGCATCGAGATATTGGCGCGGGCCGGAATGGCCCTTGAGGGATTGCATGTAGAGCCAGCCCATGGCCGTCTCCTGATCATATGAGGGATGGCGATGCAGCGCGCAGGTGAGCGGCCGCACCGTGATGGATGGACAATCCCGGCGATCAGCCGGCCGAAGCGAGCCGCTGCTCGGCGTGACGGATCGCGGCGAGCGCGGCGCGGAACCCGGCTGCACCTTGCTCCTCCGACAGGTCGCTGCAGGCGATGACGGCAAGGCAGGCGGCGTGAACATCGGCGGCACTGACCGCGTCGGTCGTCAGTCGGGTGAGTGCGGGGTCGGCCTCGATGATCTGGGCGACCTGTCGCCTGACGGTGTCTTCGCAAAGGCGGAGCAGAACATGAACACCGTCATCTCCGGCATCTTCCTCCATCTCCGCGAGGAAGCCCTCAAGGATGTCGTTGGTGGATTTGCCGAGAATCGCGTCTGCGGTGATCAGTTCGGCCATACCGCCGAAGCCGTCCGGTCGCATTCTTGAACAGGTGAAGGATGTGACCACCGTGACGTAGCGCAGCGTGGATGAGCGCCGGACAATGTCCTGGAAGATGAACTCCCAGGACGTGCCGCTGAGATCGATTTCGATCGTGGCATCGTCAGGGGGCGGGGCTGGCAGATGATCTGTGACATAAGTGGCCGCCGTGCTGACGATTCCAGCAGAGGCTTCGAGTGCCGTTTGGAGTTTGCCGCGGTGAAGCCCGATGGCGTTGCTCGGGCCATCGGCGGCGTGAAAATACAACGTCTCGCCGTCCGCTTCGGCGTCGAAGATGTGACTGAGCACGAGACGTTCGAGCGGCGTCATGTCGACGATCGGGATCGGCTGTTGAATCACGGTGGGCGAGAAATAGTCGGCCATGTTGGAACTCCTGATGCGAAAGCCCGGCGCGACGGCCGGGCTCCGGGTTGGATTGAACGCGAAATGTAGACGGGCGACCGAAGCCGTTCCCCCGCACCGGCCGTGGTTATTCGGCCGCGACGGCGTGCGGCTGGGGCTGTTCGGGATCGGCGCCGCTGGCGTCGCCGTCCTCGTCATCGCCGAGGAAGGCGGGCAGCGCCTCGACCTCACCCGTCGGCTCCTCGGCGGACGTCCGTGCCTCGGTCATGCGCAGCGGTTCGGGCAGCCAACCCGTGCCATCAAGCAGCCGTTCGGCTTCCCTCGCCATGTCCGGCTTCTTCAGATGATCGATGAGCTGGGCGGAGGCGTCGCCCTTTGCTTCCCGCACGGCTTCAAGAATTCGCGCCTTCGGCACCCGACCGAGATAATTATCGATCGTCGGCCGCCAGCCCGCCGCCGCCATGTCGAGATCGACGGCCTGCGCGAGCTTGTTGCCGTGATCGAGCGCGGCATCACGCCGGCTCCACGGCTCCTTGACGACATTGACGGTGAGCGAGGCGCAGTGGGCAAACAGCGCGGCCTGGCTGTCGCCGTCGAAGCCGGTGAGCACATCCCAGAGCTCGCCCACGGTCTTTGGCAATTGCCGCGCCCAACTTTCGTGCCGCGCGTCGATCGCCTTGGCTGACGCGCTCTCCTTCAACCCCGGTGCCTGGGCGCTGAAGCCGGAGCTCTTCGCCACGATCTCCAGGCAGGTATCTGCGGCGCTCGCGTAGAAGGCGCTGAGGCAGAGCGCGTGCAACACTGCCTGGAAGGCGATGTTCGGCTTGTTTGCCACCGCGTCGCGCAGCGCCAAGGTGCTATGGGCGGCGAGTTCCATCACCAGTCGCTCGGACAGCGGACGGATGGCGTCGTCTTCGTCCGGCGTCTCGGCTCCAGGAGCCGGTGTGCCGCCAACGTGGATGACCGTCCGCGTGACATCAGGGTCGGAGCTGGCGACGATCGGAATCTCAGCGTCGCGCTTGGTGGGCTCGGCCGCGACCGGTGCTTCATCCTCGGGGCGAACGAACCCACGCTCGATCTTCAGCTTACCCCGGCCATCGACGCTGACGAAAACGCCGGCGCGGACGACGTCCTGCGGATCAAAGATGACGGGGCGGTCATCAAAGGCCGCGATGGCGGTCTCGATTTCGCCCAACCGGTGATCGACGTCGTCAGGTAATTCGTCGGCCTCGGCGTATTGCTGCTCAATAGCCGCATAGTCGGCCCTGAGCGCGGCGAGGTTCGCTTGCTCATCATCGGTGAGGTCAGCGGTCTTGCCGGGAAGACGCCGCAAGCCGGCTGTGTGGCCATAGGGCAGGTCGGCCGCGGCGACGATCCATTTCCAGCCCTCGGCACGCAGCGCATCGGCCTCGACCTGCAGCTTTTCGGTCACCAGCCGGTCGAGCAGACCCGGATCCTGCAACCAGCCGCCATCGTCGTGCTGGAACAGATCGCGCATGACGATGCCGCCTGCAGCCTCATAGGTCTCCATGCCGACGAATTGCGCCCGGCGGTCGGACGCCTGGACCGCACCCGCGGTGAGCTGGCGGCGGATATAATAGGGCTCGGTGTTGTGGGATTGCGACAGACCTTCCCAGACCTGGTCCTGCCGCGCATGGTCGCTGGTGACGGTGAACGCCATGAGCTGATCCAGCGTCATGCCATCCTCGGCATAGATGCTCAGGAGCTTGTCCGAGACCGCGGCGAGGCGCAGCCGCTGCTTCACGATCGCTCCGCTCACGAAAAACCGCGCCGCAATGTCCTCCTCGCTGAGGCCCTTGTCACGCAATGCCTGGAAGGCTCGAAACTGGTCGAGCGGATGGAGGGCGACGCGCTGAATGTTCTCGGCCAGTGAGTCCTCCTCCGCCCAGCCATCCTCGCGCACCACGCACGGGATTGGTGCGGTCTTGGCCAGACGCTTTTGCTTGACGAGGAGTTCGAGCGCGCGGAAGCGGCGGCCGCCGGCCGGAACCTCGAACATTCCGGTCTCATGGCTGTCAGCGTCCAGCACCGGCCGGACGCTGAGGCCCTGCAGCAGCGTGCGCCGGGCGATGTCCTCGGCCAGATCTTCGATCGAGATGCCGGCCTTGACGCGCCGGACATTCGACTGGCTCAGCACCAGCTTGTTGAAGGGAATGTCGCGCGAGGCGCTCAAACGTATCTTCTGAACGGCACTGGTCACGGCGGTGTCTCCATGACGGGCGACCGAAAGCTCTTCTCGATCTCCAACCCGTCACGGAAAACCCGGCCTTCCTCTCGCTCTCCTTGAAGGCGTAAAACCGGAAATCCATGGAGCAGGAAATCCGATCTTCAGGAAAGCAGGAAAAGCGCAACCCTCACGCCGCGTCCCGCTCATTGTCGGTTGACTGTTCGTCTGATGCTGAGGTCGCATCGGGCTGTAACGCCAGCACGTAGTCGGCTGCCTTGGAGGCGGCGCTGGCGGCGCGGACGATGGCACGGTCGTCCTCGCGCAGCACCTCCAGCCAGGAACCGACATAGTCGGCATGGCGCACGGTCGGCCTGATGCCGAGGGTGGCGCACACGAAGGCGCCGGCGATTTCGGCGACGAGTTCCTCGCGGGCATAGGATTTGGAGCCGAATGAGCCGGAAAGATCCCGGGCAAGACGGGAGCCGTGACCGCTCCAATGCGCCAGCTCGTGAAACGCCGTCCGATGCCAGTTGATCGGCTGGAAATAGGCCTGTGGCGGCGGTACCTGCACGAAATCGGCCAGAGGGTCGTAGAAGGCGCGTTGACCACCGATGCGGAAATCCGCGCCGGTGGCTTTGATCAGCGCCTCCGCCTGCGGCAGGATCAGCCCCTCTGGTGGCGGCGGAGCGGCGGTGGCAACGCCGTCCGCCAGGCCGTCGCATTGGCTGGTGTTGAAAACAGTGAAGCGCTTGAGGAATGGGATCGCGCCGGGCTCCTCGCCGGTCTCGGCGGCACGCTTGCGCTCGTCATCGGGGATGAAACGATCAGCATAGACCACGGTGGTGCCGCGCTCGCCCTTCCTGACGTTGCCGCCAAGGTCCAGGGCTTGGCGGAACGTGAGCCAGCTCTGGCCGGAGAAGCCCCGCTCGATGACCGCGCCCCACAGGATCAGCACATTGATCCCGGAATAGTGGCGGTTGGTGGATGCATTCTTCGGCATCGCGAGCGGCGCCTTGGTGGCGGTGGTTCCCCAGGGCTGGACCCAGGGCACGCGGCCGGCTTCGAGTTCCGTGATGATCTTGGATGTGATCTCCTCGTAGAGGCTGGCCCGATCACTACGAGATACGGCGTGGGAAGAGGAGCGTGACATCGCGGTTCTCCGCGACGGGCCGGCCGGAACCCCTTCTCGACCTCAAAACCCGTCACGGCGACAGCCGCCACCCTCTCGCTCTCGGCCGGGATGTCATTGCCGGCGCCGCACCCATCCTGCGCCTGCTTTCTGGGCAACAGCATCAGCCGCTCAGCCGACAGGCCAAGCGCTCCAGCCGGGAGGCGCGCCGCTCAGCCTGTCGACCCTGGCCGACGAGGTGGGTGCCTCCGCTGCGGTGCTGGCGCCGCTCCTCAAGCGCCTTGATGCGCATGTCTTTGCGGCCGAACGGCTTCATGGCAACGATCCGACCGCTCCGGTCCTTGCCAAGGGCAAGACGGACACTGGACGATGTTGGGTTTGCCGAGAACGACCAGGGATCGCGCCGCAAAACGTGGCGTTCAGATACGGTGTCTTACCGGAAATCCCGCGGCCTCAATCTGATCACCTCCGGTGGCGATTCGGGGATTGGCACGTCGTGCAGCGCTTCGGTGCCTGGCGAACACTCGCGCCGATCCCGGCCCGATGCGCCGTGGCGAACCTCGTCTCCCGTTCTTGGCGGCTGCAAGGATGCGGCGTCGCGATCCCCGACGCTAGCGAGCGCGTCGGTGAGATCTTCGAGGCGACGGGCAACAATATGCACCACCTCGCCCTCGCGCTGGATCTTGCCCTCGACACCTAGCAGGCTCGCGGCGAGGATGGTGCGGCGTTCACGCTCGAACAGGTCTCGCCACACCACGATGTTGGCGATGCCGGTGTCATCCTCGATGGTGATGAACATCACGCCCTTGGCCGAGCCCGGCCGCTGGCGGATCAGCACCAGGCCGGCGACGCGGACGAGCGCGCCATCGCGCTGCGCGGTGCCCTCCGCGCAGGTCAGGATCCGCCGGCGCGCAAGATCGGCGCGCAGGAAGGCGACCGGGTGGGCGCGCAGCGTCAGACCGACATGACCATAGTCCTCCACCACCTCACGTCCGGTGGTCATCGCGTTGAGCGCCACTGCCGGTTCGGTGATCTCAGAAACGATTGCACCTTCGCGCTGTGACGCTGCAGCGAACAGCGGCAACGGCTCGTCGCGTAGTGCCTTGAGCGCCCACAGCGCCTCGCGCCGGGCGAGGCCAAACGCCGGGCGAAAGGCGTCGGCCTCGGCGAGCATCACCAGGCTCGCGGCGGTCGCGCCGCAGCGTTGCCACAGCTCCTCGACGCTGGCGAACGGGTGGTCCCGCGCGGCGATGAGGTGGGCGGCGGCGGCATTGCCGAGGCCCTTCACCATGCGCAGGCCAAGCCGCACCGCGAACCGGCCTTCGCCGGTATCTTCCAGGGTGCAGTCCCAGCGCGAGGCATTGACGCAAACCGGGCGGACCTCGACGCCGTGTTCGCGGGCGTCCCGGACGATCTGCGCCGGGGCGTAGAAGCCCATCGGCTGGGCATTGAGCAGCGCGCAGCAGAACACGTTGGGATGGTGGCACTTCATCCACGCCGAGGCGTAGGCGATCAGCGCAAACGACGCGGCGTGGCTTTCCGGGAAGCCATAGGAGCCGAAGCCTTCGAGTTGGCGGAAGATGCGCTCGGCGAACTCCGGCGCATAACCGCGCGCCACCATCCCGGCGATCATTTTGTCGCGGAAGGTGCCGATGGTGCCGGTGTGCTTGAAGGTGGCCATGGCGCGGCGCAACTGGTCGGCCTCGCCCGGCGTGAAGCCGGCGCATTCAATGGCAATCCGCATCGCCTGTTCCTGGAACAGCGGCACGCCGAGCGTCTTGCCCAGCACCCTTTCCAGCTCCGGCTTGGGGAACTCCACCGGCTCCTTGCCTTCCCGGCGGCGCAGGTAAGGGTGGACCATGTCGCCCTGGATCGGACCGGGCCGCACGATGGCAACCTCGATGACGAGGTCGTAGAAGGTACGCGGCTTGGTGCGCGGCAGCATCGCCATCTGCGCCCGGCTCTCGATCTGGAACACGCCGACGGTGTCGGCTTTGCGGATCATCGCGAAGGTCGCCGCGTCCTCGGCGGGAATGGCAGCGAGGTCGAGCTCGGTGCCCTTGTGCTGATTGAGCAGCTCGAAGGCGCGCTTCATGCAGGACAGCATGCCGAGCGCCAGGCAATCGACCTTCATGAATTTCAGCGTGTCGATGTCGTCCTTGCCCCACTCGATGACCTGACGGTTCGCCATTGCCGCCGGCTCGATCGGCACCAATTCGTCGAGCCGATCCTGAGTCAGAACGAAGCCGCCGGGGTGCTGGGAGAGATGGCGCGGCGTACCGATCAGCGCGCGTGCCAGATCGAGCGTGAGGCGCAGCCGGCGGTCGTCAAGATTGAGGTTGAGGTCTTGGGCGTGCTTCTCCTCGGCGCCGCGGCTCCAGGTCGAGACCTGGGTTGAAAGCAGCTTGATGAGATCCTCGGAGAGGCCCAGCGCCTTGCCGACGTCGCGTAACGCGCCGCGGGCGCGATAGCGGATCACGACGGCGCACAACGCGGCGTGGTTGCGGCCGTAATGGTCGAACACCCATTGCAGCACCCTCTCGCGCCGCTCGTGCTCGAAATCGACGTCGATGTCCGGCGGCTCTTTGCGCTCCTGGCTGACGAAGCGCTCGAACAAAAGGTCGTTGCGCTCGGGGTCGATCGAGGTGATGCCGAGGACAAAGCACACCGCCGAATTGGCGGCCGAGCCACGGCCCTGGCACAGGATGCCTTGGCTGCGGGCATAGCGGACGATGGCGTTGACGGTGAGAAAATACGGCGCGTAGCCGAGCTCGCCGATCAAGGAGAGCTCGTGATTGAGGTCGCGCACCACCTTGTTCGGAACGCCCTCGGGATAGCGGCTTGCTGCGCCCTCCCAGGTCAGCTTCTCCAGCGTCTCGTGCGGCGTCAGCGCCACATCCGTGCGCTCCTCGGGATACTGATAGGCCAATTCGTCGAGCGAGAAGCGGCAACGCTCGGCAATCGCGATTGTGCGCGCCAGCGCCTCGGGATAGCGCGGGAACAGCCGGTGCATCTCGTCCGGCGATTTGAGATGGCAGTCGGCGGAGCGTTCGCGCTTGAACCCCAGCGCATCGATGGTGCAGCCTTCGCGGATGCAGGTCATCACGTCCTGCAGCCTGCGGCGTGATGGATGGTGGAACAGCACGTTGTTGGTGACGACGGTCTTCACGCCGGCCTTGGCGGCGAGCGTCGCAAGCTGATGAAGGCGAAGCTGGTCGCGCGGCCGGCGGTGCAATGTCAGCGCGAGATGGGCGTCTTCACGGAAAATGTCCGCCATGCGGTGGAGGTGGCCGGCGCACGTCTCATCCGCAACATCCGGCACCAGCACGCCGACCAGACCTTGCGCGGCCGAAGCGACATCGTCCCACGACAGCACGCACGCACCTTTGCCGCCGCGCCGCTTACCGAGCGACAACAGACGGCACATCCGGCCATAGGCGGCGCGGTCGGTGGGATAGACCAGCACGGTCGCGCCGTCGGTGAGATCGAGCCGGCAGCCGACGATCAGCCGGACGCCCGTCGTCTTCGCCGCCTCATGGGCGCGGACGATGCCGGCAAGGCTGCCACGGTCGGTGATCGCCAGGGCGGAAAGGCCGAGTTCGGCGGCGGTGGCGAACAGTTCCTCGCAGGAACTCGCCCCGCGCAGGAACGAGAAATGCGAGGTGCACTGAAGCTCGGCGTAGCGGCTCATCCGAACAGCCCATGGATGAACCAGCGCTGCGAACCGGTGGCGGGGTCCTCGCCGTCGCCTGCGCGGAACAGCCAGAAGCGATGGCCCGCCTCGTCCTCGACCTGGAAATAGTCGCGCACGGCCGCTGTCTCGGCTTCGTGCATCCACCATTCGCCGAACAGACGCTCGGGGCCATCGGCGCGGGTGACCCGGCGCCGCACGCCGCGCCAAGTGAAGGTCGCCGGCGGATGGTCAGGCAACAGCGCCAGGGTGTCGACCGGCTCGGGCGGATCCAGCAATCGCACCGGCCGCGGCCACTCCGCCTTCCACGTTGCCTGGACCGGCGGGGCGAGCGGCGCCACCCGGCACACCGCGCGCTCGGGAATGTCGCTCTCGACCGGTTGAAAGCGGTAGAGCCGCCGCGCGCCGACCCGGTTGGCCAGGGTGTCGATCAGGCCGGCGATGTCGGGCGCGGGCGCCTCGCCGAGTTCCGTCGCCGCCGGGCGATAGCCGAGCGGCTCGGCGATCAAAGCGATCAGCGTCATGCGCTCTATGCCGAAGCCGGGATCGATGGTCTCGATCTTCTCACCCAGCAGCCGGGTCAGGCGCTTCGTATCGCGCACCGGCTTCGCGGTGCCGATGCGCGCCGCCGCGATGTGGTTGTCGACGCGGTGGCAGAGGAGGTCGAGCCGGCGGACACCGAGGCCGCGATCCTCCAGCGCCGCGCACAGCTCGACCGTCAGCCGGCTCAAATAGCGCGCGATAGTCTCGGGCGCAGCGATCGGCTCGGCAAAGCCGCGCGTCACCTGGGCAAGCTCCGGTGTCACCACCGGGACGACCGGCTCCGCCACCCGACCGAACGCCTGATCGAGCCGCCGGCCAAGCTCCGGGCCGAAGCGCAGCGCCAGCGGCGCGCGCGGCTGGGCGGCAAGTTCGCCGATGCGCTCGAAGCCGAGGCGGTGCAGCGCATCGACGGTGGCGGGATCGAGCCGCAGTGCCGCGATCGACAGGTCGCAAATCGCCGCCGCCGTCTCGTCGTTCGCGACCACCCGCGTCGGCCGCGCCCGATAGCGCGCCAAGGCGTGGGCGGCGCCATAGGTGGCGGCCATCGCCGCCCGCGCAGAGACGCCGGACGCCTGAAGCCGCGCCACCAGCTCGTCGAGCATCGCCGCCTCGCCACCCTTGAGATGGGCGGCGCCGGTGGCATCGATCAGGAGGCCGTCCGGCGGATCGGCCGCCACCACCGGCGAGAACAGCCGCTGCGCCCACAGCGCCAGCCGGTGCAGCGCGTCCTCGTCGGCCACTGGCTCGGCCTCGAACACCGCGAGGTTCGGCACCAGCGCTTGGGCCTGGCTCGCCGCCATGCCGGGGCGGAGGCCGAGCCGCTGCGCTGCCACATCGGCCGCCGATACCACGCGCCGGCCGCCCTCGCGCCGGACCAGCACGACCGGCACGTCAGGCGGAGGCGCGGCGGCGGCGAGCTTGCGCCGCAGCCGGTCGGTCGGCCACCTCGGCAGATAGAGCGAGACGACCCGTTTCATCGCAGGCGTCCACCATGAACTCGGCGCACTCGCCAGCCCGGCAGCGGATCAGCTCGATCATCCAGCGCGCCCGCC
>NZ_VWPL01000011.1 GCF_008630065.1 Blastochloris sulfoviridis | reverse complement strand
TTGATGTCGCGAGGATCGTGAACTTGGCGGAAAATCGAGATGAGAGCCTGCATGGGAGCCTCCCCGAATCGAGAAGCCTCATGAATGAATCCTTCTCTACCTCCCGCGCAATGCCCTTATACTCATCTGCGATTCCCCTGCCCCCGACCCCTCCCCACCATTCACTGCGTTCATGGGGGGAGGGGAGAAGAGGCGCCCCCTTTTCTCCCCTCCCCCCGCGAGCTTCGCGAGCGGTGGGGAGGGGTCGGGGGTGGGGGGCGCGAAACCCAAAACCCGAAATTGGCCGGAAGCCGTCTCGGCTTGCCACCGGAAACCCGGCACGCCGACAACGAAAACGCCTCGCGCCAGGAGCCGTTGGCGTGGGGTTGGCCCGGACTCTTACGGTTCAGACGCCGATGACCCGGTGCGCCTCGGCCAGCACGGCCAGCAAGTCGGCGCCCATGAAGACGAAGCCGCCGACGCCGGCCTCCGTCACCGGGCCTTCCAGCTCCGGCGCCGGCTTGCCGGCGAGCCACAGGTGCGTCGCGCCGGCCGCCTTCAGCGCCGCGGCGGCCGCCACCGCCTCCTCGGCATAGAGCGCATCCGACGAGCAGATGCAGGCCACGGCGGCGCCGCTGGCCTTGAAGGCCGCAGCCAGCGCCGCAAGATCGGTGCTGGCGCCGTCGGCCGCGAAGCCGTCGTTCGAGACGGTCTCGATGCCGCCGGCCTCGAAGAAGTTCTTGGCGAAGGTGGCGCGGGCGGTGAAGGCGGCGATCGGGCCGAGATTGGCCAGGAACAGCGCCGGCCGCCTGCCGGTCTTGTCCAGGTAGCGGTCGGCGGCATCGCGCAGCGCCTCGAACGGCTCGGCGATCCGGCCGGGCTGGAGCGGGGCGAAGGCAACCGCGAGCGACGGCGCCGGCAGCGCCACCGGGGCGGTGTCCAGCACCGCCACCTCGGCCTCGGCGATCAGCGGGAATTCGGAGACGCCGGTGATCGGCTCCTTGCGGCGGGCCACCGCCTTGCGATGCTCGGCCCGCGTGGCGGCGACCTTCGCCTGCACCAGGCCGGCCTGCAGCGCCGCGGCGAGCCCGCCCTCCGCCTCGATCTCCTGGAACAGCGCCCAGGCGCGCGCCGAGAGTTCGTCGGTCAGCGTCTCGATGCCGCCGGTGCCGGCCGCCGGGTCGGCGACCTTGCCGAGGTGGGATTCCTCGATCAGCACGATCTGGGTGTTGCGGGCCATGCGGCGGGCGAAGGCGTCGGGCAGGCCGAGGGCTGCGGTGAACGGCAGCACGGTGAGGCCGTCGGCGCCGCCGACGCCGGCGGCGAAGGAGGCCACCGTGTTGCGCAGCAAATTCACCCACGGGTCGCGCCGGCTCGACATGCGCCAGGCGGACTCGCCGACGATGCGCAGCGGCGCGGGCTCAAGCCCGCAGGCCGCCTCCAGCCGCGCCCACAGCCGGCGCAGCGCCCGGAGCTTGGCGATGGTGAGGAACTGGTCGGCGTCGGCGGACAGCCGCGCATAGACGAAGCGGCGGGCGTCCTCCAGCGGAATGCCGCCGGCCTCCAGCGCCCGCAGATAGGCCACCCCGGCGGCGAGCACGAAGGCCAGCTCCTGCACCTCCGAGCCGCCGGCATCGTGCACCGGGCGGCCATCGGCGACCGCGAACGGCCCGCGGAAGCCGGCCTGGGCCAGCGCCGCGATCTCGGCGGCGAAATCCGGCGCCAGCGCCGGCCAGGGGGTGGCAAGCCCACCGCGCACCGCGGCAGCCCCCAGCGGGTCGATGCCGAACGACACGTCGAGTGCGGACGCATCGACCCCGAGCCCGGCCACCAGCGCGGCGAAGATCCCCGGCGCCGCCTTGGCCTCGGGGCCGAGGTCGAAATCGATGGCGATGGCGTCGAGCACCACGTCGGCGAGCACGGCCGCGATCGCGTCGGCCGACGCCGGCAGGCCGAAGCCGCGGGCGCCGATGGCGCCGTTGAACACCAGCGTCAGGCCGGTGGCGCCGCCTTCGAGATCCTCCAGCGCCTGGGCGTTGGCGCGGGCCGGATCGGGGATGTCGAGGCGGGCCATCACCCGCCAGGGCGCACCGGCGGCGCGGCCGGCCAGCGGAGCGCGGTCGGCGCGGCGCGGATAGATCGGCTCGATGCGAATGCCGTCGGCGGTGGCGGACACCAGCTTCTTGTCGAACGGCGCCCCCTTCAGCACGTTTTCGACCACTTTCAGCCAGTCGTCGCGGGTGGCGGCGGGAAAGTCGGACGCGAGCGAAAGGTCGGTCATCGGGCGAGGCTCCCCAGAGCGGTCATCTGCAAAAGTGGTCGGCACGATTGGTCGGCACGTGTGGATCGCGATACGGGATCGCGGTTTTGCGGAAGAAACTGCGTCCGATCAAGAACTCATGCGAATTTCGGCGTCGCGAGCCGGCATCGCCCCCTGTCGAGGCGCAAACGTTGCCCGCTCGCGCGACCGGTTTGCGACCGAACCCGCCCCCCACCACAGGCGTTCGTCACGCCCCGGAATCCGGTTGCACCTGAACCGAGACGCGCCCCGGCGGACGGATTTGCCGAAATCTACGCAGGATTTGCCGCGAGCGCCATCGCGACGCGCGCACACACGCCGCCCTTTCCGGCCGGCCGCCGTCGGCAGTTTCGTGCGCATCCGAATTTCGTGCGCACCCCTTGAACCTCCCCGGCGGACGCCGCGACCAAAGGAGGACGGCGCCGCACGGCCCCACACGCCAGCCCGAGGAGACCACCATGACCCGCTCCGCCACCATCCGCCTCGCCAAGACCTCGATCACCAAGACCTCGATCACCAAGACCTCGATCGCCAAGACCTCGATCGCCACCGCACTCGCCGCCGTCCTCTTCGGCGCCGCCGCGCTCGGCACCGCCGGCCCGGCCCAGGCGTGGCATCCGCACCCCCATCACCACCACCATGGCGGCCACTGGCATCGCGGCCATGGCGGCGCGATCGCCGGCGGCGTCGCAGCCGGCCTGCTGCTCGGCGGCATCGCCGCGGCCGCGGCGTCCAATTCCTACCGCGAGTGCTACCTGCAGGACCGCTTCGACCGCTACGGCAACTATGTCCGCACCGTGCGGGTGTGCCGCTGATGCGACTTCCGGCTGATCAAGCCTTCGAGCCGCGTTCCGGTCGCCGAAACGCCCGTTATCGAACACGGGATTTTCGGCGAGACCGTCTCCGGCAGCCCGAGGGGATCACCCGGCAACCCTATGACGCGGCGTCCCCCCATGCCTGAGTTCGTCTTCGGCGCGCCCGAAGCGAGCGGCCGCCCTGCATCCGCCCCAATCCCCTGGCGGTGCAGGGCGGTTCGGCGTTTGATGCGGCTTCCGGCTGATCAAGCCGGAAAACCGTATTCCGATCGCCGAAAAGCCCGGCATCGAACAAGGGGTTTTCGGCGAGACCGTTTCCGGTATCCCGGAGGGATCGACCGGAAACCGCATGAGGTGATCCGTCCATGGCCAAGGGCACGCCGGCGACGCTGGCGCTGGAGCGCGCGAACGAGCCGTTCGCGCTGCACGAATACGACTACGACCCCGATGCCGACCGCATCGGCCTGCAGGCGGCCGAGGCGCTCGGCATCGACCCGGCGCGCCTGTTGAAGACGCTGATGGTCGAGGCCGGCGGCAAGCCGGCCGTGGCGATCATCGCCTCCGACCGTACGGTGAGCCTCAAGAAGCTCGCCGCCGCGGCCAAGGTGAAGGAGGCGGCGATGATGGCGCCGGCGGCGGCCGAGCGCATCACCGGCTATCATGTCGGCGGCATCTCGCCGCTCGGCCAGAAGAAGCGGGTGCCGGCCTTCCTCGACGCGGCGGCAATGGCGCACGCCACCGTGCTGGTCAATGGCGGCCGGCGCGGCCTGCAGATCGAGCTTGCGCCCGCCCGCCTCGCGGCGCTGACCGGGGCGCAGGTGGTGGATCTGGAGCATGCGCCGGGCTGATGGGCCGGTGGCCGGCCGGATCGGCCGGAAGGCGCATCGTGCGGTTTCCGGTCGATCCCTTCGGGATACCGGAAACGGTCTCGCCGAAAAATCCTTGATCGGACGAGGATTTTTCGGCGAACGGCATGCGGCTTCCCGACCTGATCGGCCGGAAGGCGCGTCACCCCAGCGCGGCTTTGACCCAGCTGGAGGCCTTGCCGAAATCCATGCGGCCGCCGAAGCGCTCCTTCAGCACCGCCATCACCTTGCCCATGTCCTTCATGCCGGCGGCGCCGGTCTCGGCCACCACCGCGGCGATGGCCGCCTTCGCCTCGTCCTCGCCGAGCTGCTGGGGCAGGAAGGCGGCGATGATGTCGATCTCCTCGCGCTCCTGCGCGGCGAGCTCGGGCCGCCCCGCATCGGCGTAGATCGTCGCCGATTCCTGGCGCTGCTTGATCATCTTGGCCAGCAACGCGAAGATCTCGTCGTCCGCCAGCGGACCCTTGCCGTTGCCGCGGGCGTCGATATCCCGGTCCTTGAGCGCGGCGGTGATCAGCCGCAGCGTCGACATCCTGCGCTTGTCCTGGGCCTTGACGGCGGCGGTCAGCGCCTCGGTGAGGGTGGTGCGGAACACGGAACAGACCTTTCGCAAGATGGCGACGCGTTTCGCGAGATGGCAACGCGTTCGCCGAAACGACGGCGGCATCGCTTTATCTAATTGATAAAACGTGGAAATTTCGATCTGGGTGGCGGTTGACGTGCGGACCTTTGTCACTTAGGTTCGCAGATCAAGATCCGACAACGACCCGCGCCCGGGCGTCGCGTTTGCGGCGTGCGCCCGCGCGCGGCCACATATGTAGGCGAGCGATGGGCAGCGAACAAGACAATTGGCAGGGCCACGTCTGGCAAGACCCGAAGTCCACCGCGCTGCTGGTGCTGGCCGACGGGCTGGTGCTCGAAGGGTTCGGGCTCGGCGCCACCGGCCAGGCCGCCGGCGAGGTGTGCTTCAACACCGCGATGACCGGCTACCAGGAAATCCTGACCGACCCGTCCTATGCCGGGCAGATCATCACCTTCACCTTCCCGCACATCGGCAATGTCGGCACCAACGACGACGACATCGAGACCGTCAACATGGCGGCGGTGCTGGGGGCCTGCGGCGTGGTGCTGCGCGCGCCGATCACCGGCGCCTCGAACTGGCGGGCCGCCAAGCATTTCGACGCCTGGCTGAAGGCGCGCGGCATCATCGGCATTTCCGGGCTCGACACCCGGGCGCTGACGGCGCGCATCCGCGAGGCCGGCATGCCCAATGCGGTGATCGCGCATGCGCCGGACGGCCGCTTCGACGTCGAGGCGCTGACGCGCGCGGCGGCGGCGCTGCCCTCGATGGACGGGCTCGACCTCGTGCCGAAGGTCGCCTCGACCCAGCGCTACGGCTGGGACGAGACGGTGTGGGCGTGGCCCGGCGGCTATGGCCGGCAGCAGGCGACGAACCGCCACGTCGTCGCCATCGACTACGGCATCAAGCGCAACATCCTGCGCCTCATCGCCACCACCGGCGCCAAGGTCACGGTGGTGCCGCCGACCACCCCGGCCGAGGACATCCTGGCCTTGAGCCCGGACGGCGTGTTCCTCTCCAACGGCCCCGGCGATCCGGCGGCGACCGGGCGCTACGCCGTGCCGGTGATCCGCACCTTGCTGGAGGCGAAGGTGCCGACCTTCGGCATCTGCCTCGGCCACCAGATGCTGGGCCTCGCGGTCGGCGCCCGGACGCGCAAGATGCGCCAGGGCCATCACGGCGCCAATCACCCGGTCAAGGATCTCACCACCGGCAAGGTCGAGATCACCTCGATGAACCACGGCTTCGCGGTGGACCGCGACACGCTGCCGGGCAATGCGGTGGAGACCCACGTGTCGCTGTTCGACGGCTCGAATTGCGGCATCGCGCTGACCGACCGGCCGGCCTTCTCGGTGCAGTACCACCCCGAAGCCTCGCCCGGCCCGCAGGACAGCCACTATCTGTTCGCCCGCTTCGCCGAGATGATGGCGAGCCGCAAGGCCGTGGTCTGAGGCGGTTTGCGGCCGGGTGGCTTCGAGATTCGGGCTTCCGGGTTCGGATTTCGACGCGTCGCCTCGGTACGATGCGCGGTGCCAATCAGCCTCGAACCCATCTTGCGCGCCACTTGCGTCGGCAGTCGACGGATGCCGAGACCGCGCTTTGGCAGCGCCTGCGCAGCCGCGCTCTGCTCGGGAGGAAGTTCGTCCGGCAGGTGCCGATCGACCGTTTCGTGGTGGACTTCGTCTGCCGGGAGGAGCGGCTCATCGTCGAGGTCGATGGCGGCCAGTAACGCGTAGGGCGGATCAGCCGAAGGCGTGATCCGCCGCTGACGCGCCGACGAACGGCGCACGACGCTCTCGCGATTGCGCCCTGCGCCTGCGTTCACCCCGGGATCGTTCCCAGCGTCATCATCGCTCCCGGCGTCATCCCGGCCGAGCGTCAGCGAGAGCCGGGATCGTCCTCAGGAAAGGGCACCCCTTTCTGAAAACGGTCCCGGGTCGCAGGCCTGCGGCCCTTGCCCGGGACGACGACCTTACACCCTGCGCGCTGTGCTCAATACCGGTAGGTTTCCGGCTTGAACGGGCCCTCGGCCGGCACGTCGATATACTTGGCCTGCTTGTCGGAGAGCTGGGTCAGCTTCACGCCGATCTTGTCGAGGTGCAGCCGCGCCACCTTCTCGTCGAGCTTCTTGGGCAGCGTATAGACCTTCTTGTCGTAGGCGCCGGGCTTGGTGAACAGTTCGATCTGCGCCAGCGTCTGGTTGGTGAAGGAGGCGCTCATCACGAACGACGGGTGGCCCATGGCGTTGCCGAGGTTCACCAGGCGGCCTTCCGACAGCAGGATGATGCGCTTGCCTTCCGGGAACTCGATCTCGTCGACCTGCGGCTTGACGTTGTGCCACTTGAGGTTCTTGAGCGTCGCCACCTGGATCTCGGAATCGAAGTGGCCGATGTTGCAGACGATGGCGCGGTCCTTCATCGCCCGCATGTGGTCGATGGTGATGACGTCGACATTGCCGGTGGCGGTGACGAAGATGTCGGCGCGCGGCGCGGCATCCTCCATCGTGGTGACCTCGTAGCCTTCCATCGCCGCCTGCAGCGCGCAGATCGGATCGATCTCCGACACCAGCACCCGGCAGCCGGCCTGGCGCAGCGAGGCGGCCGAGCCCTTGCCGACGTCGCCGAAGCCGGCGACCATCGCCACCTTGCCGGCCATCATCACGTCGGTGCCGCGGCGAATGCCGTCGACCAGCGACTCGCGGCAGCCATAGAGGTTGTCGAACTTCGACTTGGTCACCGAGTCATTGACGTTGATGGCGGGGAACAAGAGCTTGCCCTCGCGCTCCATGATGTAGAGGCGGTGGACGCCGGTCGTGGTCTCCTCGGTGACGCCGCGGATCGAGCCGGCGAGCTTGGAGTACCAGCCCGGCTTGTGCTTGAGGCGCCGCTTGATGGCGGCAAACAGCACTTCCTCTTCCTCGCAGGTCGGCGTGTCGAGGAACGCGACATCGCCCTGCTCGGCGCGCAGGCCGAGATGGACCAAGAGCGTGGCGTCGCCGCCGTCGTCGAGGATCATGTTGGGAGCGCCGCCGTCGGCCCACTCGAAGATCTTGTGGGTGTACTCCCAATAGTCCTCCAGGCTCTCGCCCTTGACGGCGAACACCGGGATGCCGCGGTCGGCGATGGCCGCGGCGGCGTGGTCCTGGGTCGAATAGATGTTGCACGACGCCCAGCGGATGTCGGCGCCGAGCGCGGCCAGCGTCTCGATCAGCACCGCGGTCTGGATGGTCATGTGCAGCGAGCCGGCGATGCGCGCGCCCTTCAAGGGCTGCGCCGGGCCGTATTCGGCGCGGGTCGCCATCAGGCCGGGCATCTCGGTCTCGGCGATGTCGATCTCCTTGCGGCCCCACTCGGCGAGAGCGATGTCCTTGACCACGTAATCCTTGCTCATAACCACCTCGGCATATGGATCGGGCACGGCGGGGCGAGCCCGGCCGCGTTCGGCGCTGGTCTAGCAGACCCGCCCCCCGAGTCAATAAACATATAAAGATTTCTTTATGCCGCCGGAGGGGCTACTCGCCCTCGCCGAACCGGTCGGCGACCAGCGCGCTCAGCGCCTCCATCGCCTCCTGGGCCTGCGGGCCGCTGGCGGCGATCTCGATCGAGGTGCCGGGCGCGGCGGCCAGCATCATCAGCCCCATGATCGAGGTGCCGCCCACCGTCTCGCCGCAGCGCGAGACGGTGATGTCGGCCTCGAAGGTCTCCGCCAGCATCACGAACTTGGCCGAGGCGCGCGCGTGCAGGCCGCGCTTGTTGACGATCAGGAGCTCGCGGCGCAGCGCGCCATCGCATCCCGCCGCCTCGCCATTGTGGCCGCCGCCGTTCGCCTGGGACTCGTTCATGATGGCGCCACCCCCATTGCGACACCGCAGGTTTCCGGTCCGGGCGGCGTGCGGCGACGCCTGGTTCACTTCCCGTTCAGCAGCCGGCTCGCGATGTAGATGTATTTACGGCCAGCTTCCTGCGCTTGGCAAACGGCGTCGGCGAGCGGCATTTCGTCCCGCACCGTGGCGAGCTTGACCAGCATCGGCAAATTGATCCCGGCCACTACCTCGATTCCCGGCCGGTTCATCACCGAGATGGCAAGGTTGGAGGGGGTGCCGCCGAACATGTCGGTGAGCAGCACCACTCCTTCTCCGCTGTCGACCGCCTCGACCGCGGCGATGATCTCGTGGCGGCGCTGTTCGATATCGTCGTCGGGACCGATGGTCACGGTCTCGATCTGCCGCTGGGCGCCCATGACGTGTTCCAGGGCAGCGCGAAACTCGACGGCCAGCCGCCCGTGGGTAACCAATACCAGACCGATCATGCCCCCGCTCCGCCGGAGACGGAGCTATGCCCATCTCCCGGACCGCCGGCATCATTGCCGCACCGGTTCCCCCAGCGCAAGTGGTGGTCCCACAGGGCCGCGGCGGAGGGGACGCGCCGGCCGGCGATCAGGGCCGCCACCAGGGCCAGCGGATCGGCGCCGGCGGCGACCGGAAGGCGCGCCACCTCGACGCCGAAAACGCGTGTCCGGGCGCTGTCCGCCGCCGGCATCCGGGCGCCGTCCTCGGCGGCGAGATCGACGATCAGCCCGGCCACCGCCAGCGGCTCGTAGGGGAGCGGCAGCACGCCGAGGCCGCGCACCTCGATCAGACCGGCAATGTTGGGGGCGGGCGACACCAGGAGCCGGCCAGAGGCCGCCGCCAGCGCCACGCGGTCGTCGCCGACCAGGCGGGCGAAGGGGAGCGTGCCGCCGGCCTCGGCCAGGCGGATCAGCCCGAGCGCGAGGCGCGACTTGCCGGAGCCGGAGGGGCCGCGAATCACCACCGCGCTCTCGCCCACCAGCACCGCGCTGGCATGGATCGTCCGGCCGGTGGCGAGCATGGCGGCCCCCGTCGCGCGCTCACGCCGCCGGCAGGCGGACGACGAAGCGGGCGCCGAGAACGGCGTCGTCGCCATCCTCGGCCGGCCCGGTCCGGTTCTCGGCCCAGATGTCGCCGCCATGGGCCTCGACGATCTGGCGCGAGATCGACAGGCCGAGCCCGGAATTCTGGCCGAAGCCCTGGTTGGGCCGGTCGGTGTAGAAGCGGGTGAAGATCTTCTCCAGCGCGTCGGGGCTGATGCCCGGGCCGTCATCCTCCACCGTGATCTCGATCTCGTCGGGCAGGCGGCGGCAGGTCACCTGCACCGTGCCGCCCTGCGGCGAGAACGAGCGGGCATTGTCGATCAGGTTGTGGACCACCTGCCCGAGCCGCGAATCGTGGCCCGGCACCACGAACTGGCGGGCCGGCGCCACGCCGGCAAGCTCGACGAAGCTGGCGAGGACGTTCACCCCGTCGTCGCGCCGCACCTCGTTGGCGACGGTGACCACCGCCGACAGCAGCTTCACAAGGTCGACCGGCTCGGCCACCTGGCGCTGCAGCTCGGCATCGAGCCGGCTTGCGTCGGAGATGTCGGAGATCAGCCGGTCGAGCCGCTTGACGTCGTGCTGGATGATCTCCAGCAGCCGCCCGCGGCTCTCCTCGCTCCGGGCGAGCGGCAGCGTCTCCACCGCCGAGCGCAGCGAGGTGAGCGGGTTCTTCAATTCGTGCGCGACGTCGGCGGCGAAGCTCTCGATCGCCTCCATGCGCCGGTAGAGCGCGTCGGTCATGTCGCGCAGCGCGCCGGACAGATGGCCGATCTCGTCGGCGCGGGTGGTGAAGTCGGGAATCTCGACCCGGCCCTTGATGCGCCGGCGCACCCGCTCGGCGGCGTCGGCGAGCTTGTGCACGGGGCCGGCGATGGTGCCGGCCAGCAGCACCGACAGCACCATCATCACCAGCGCCGCCACCACGAACACCCGCACGATGACGAAGCGCTCCTGCTCGACCAGCGCGTCGATCTCGCCGCCCTGCGTCGACAGCAGGAGCGCGCCGAGCACCGCCCGGAACCGCTGGATCGGCACCGCGACCGAGACGATCACCTCGCCGCGGTCGTTCATGCGCACCATGCTGGACTTGGCTCCCGCCAGCGCCTGGGCCACCTCGGGATAGCTCTTGCCGGCACTGGCCGGCAGATCCTTGTAGAAGGGCAGCGCGCCGCGGGTGAACCAGCGCTGCACCTCGCCCCAGATCTTCTCCAGGCCGCTGGCCTTGTCGACCGGCGGCGGCAGATCGAGCCGCAGGATGTCGCCGCGTCCGTAGAGGCCGCGGCTGTCGAGCACCAGCATGCCGTCGCGGTCGTAGATGCGCGCGCGCGTCTTGGTCGGCGACACCAGCCGGCGCAGCAGCGGCGCGACGCGCTCCGGATTGATCGGGAATTCGAGCGGCGAGACGGCGTCGTCGGAATAGGACTCGCCGAGCTGCTGTTCGAGCAGCCGGTTGGGATCGATGGTGATGGTGTTGGTCTCGACCGTGGCCGACGCCGCCACCGCGCCGGCCATGATTTCGCCCTGGATCAACAGGCTCTGGATGCGCGCATCGATCAGCCCGGCCCGGAACTCGGACAGATAGAGGATGCCGGCGACCAGGGCGACGAGGCCGGTGAGGTTGAGGACGACGATGCGGCGGGTGAGGCTGGAGAACACCAGCGTCGTCGCGCTTTGGCGCAGCCGCACCGTCCAGCCGGCGGCGCGCACCTTGCGCGCGCCGCGCCGCTTGCTTGCCGGCCGCGCCTCAATGTCGGCCGTCATCGGCGGTCTGCCTGGAGCTGGGGCGGGAGCGGGGGCCGGACGGGCGCCATCGGCGGCGGTGTTCCTTATTCCTTGAAGCGGTAGCCCACGCCGTACAGCGTCTCGATCATCTCGAAATTGTCGTCGACCACCTTGAACTTCTTGCGCAGGCGCTTGATGTGGCTGTCGATGGTGCGGTCGTCGACATAGACCTGGTCGTCATAGGCCGCGTCCATCAGCGCGTTGCGGCTCTTCACCACGCCCGGCCGGTGCGCCAACGCCTGCAGGATCAGGAATTCGGTGACCGTCAGCGTCACCGGCTCGTTCTTCCAGGTGCAGGTGTGGCGCTCGGGATCCATGCGCAGCAGGCCGCGTTCCAGCACCTTGGCCGCGTCGGTCTCGCGCGGCGGCGTGACGCCGTCCTTGGGCGTGATGCGGCGCAGCACCGCCTTCACGCGCTCGACCAAAAGGCGCTGCGAGAACGGTTTGCGGATGAAATCGTCGGCGCCCATCTTGAGGCCGAACAGTTCGTCGATCTCCTCGTCCTTGGAGGTGAGGAAGATCACCGGCATGTCGGTCTTCTGGCGCAGCCGGCGCAACAGCTCCATCCCGTCCATGCGCGGCATCTTGATGTCGAGGATGGCGAGGTCGGGCGGGCTGGTCTTGAAGCCTTCGAGGGCGGACGCACCGTCCGTGTAGGTCATGATGCGATAGCCTTCGGACTCGAGTGCGATCGTGACCGAGGTGAGAATGTTGCGGTCGTCGTCGACAAGGGCGATGGTCGGCATGAAAGGGACCTTTGCATCGCGGCGACGAAGCGTCACCGGGGAATTTGGGCGCGCGGCCAAGCCGGCGCAGCCCGCGTGGCTGCGAAAAAAACCGTGATCGGGGCCGATCTGTGACCGGCTCGCGCCGACACCAATATATAGTGCGATGTCAGTTGCGCGATACCCGTCCGAGACGCTGCCGGAAGGGTGGCGGAAAGACGGCAGCCGAAAACAAAAAACCCAATACGGAGAAGGCGATGGGCAATCAGCCGCCTGACGCCGTGCCGCCGATCACCGGCACGGGCATCGAATTGCCGCTCAATCCGGCCGCCGGATTCGATGCCGCCGCACTGGCCAAGACCCTGCTTCGCACCGCCCGCGCCGGCGCGCTCGCCACCAACGATCCGCAGTCGGGCTTCCCGCTGACCACCCTGGTCAATGTCGCCACCGACATCGACGGCGCGCCGCTGCTCTTGCTGTCGGGCCTGTCGCTGCACACCCGCAACCTCGCCGCCGACGGCCGCGCCTCGCTGCTGCTGGCGGAGACCGGCAAGGGCGATCCGCTGGCCCATCCGCGCCTGTCGCTGGTCGGTCGCTGCACGCGCGTGGCGGATGCCCGCACCCGCCGCCGCTTCCTGGCCAAGCATCCGAAGTCGCAGCTCTATGTGCAGCTTCCGGATTTCGGCTTCTGGCGCATGGAGCTGGCGGCCGTCCACCTGAATGGCGGCTTCGGCCGGGCGGCCGCGGTCACCCCGGCCGACGTGCTGACCGATGTCGCCGGTGCCGAGGCGCTGATCGAGGCCGAGCCCGGCATCCTCGACCACATGAACGAGGACCATGCGGACGCGGTCCGCCTCTATGCGACGCGGCTCGCCAAGGCGCCGGACGGGCGCTGGAGCGTCACCGGCTGCGATCCCGAGGGGCTCGACCTGGCCTGCGGCGACGAGACGGCGCGGGTGGCGTTCCCGCAGCGCCTGACCGCGCCGGCCGACCTGCGCAAGAGCCTCAAGGAGATGGCCGAGCAGGCCCGCGCCAAGGTGTCGCCGTAGGCGGTGCCCGCCTCAGCGCCGCAGCTCGGCGGCGGGGATGCTGCCGACCGTCTCGGGCGACGCAACCGGGCGGACGGGGCCGGCTTCGATGAGGCCGGGCTGGGTGCGCACGGCCACCCTGTCGCGGCCGGTGTCCTCGACCAGGATCAGCGCGGCGAAGCCGACGATCGCCGCGCCGACCGCCAGCAGGCCGTATTCGATGCCCGTCGCCACACGGCGCATCAGGGTGATCCGTCGGAGATTCCGTCTCAAAGCAACACTCACGCGCGCCTCCCACGATCAAGAGATGGAGTCCGGCTCACGAGGCCGGAGACGCGTAGTCCGCCCGCCGAAGGCCGCCGCGCACGTCCGGCGCTCGGGCAAGGCCGTCTTCCGGGATTGCGAACGGCGTGTCCGGAAGGCCGCGCCAAGCCTAGGCGCCCGGTGGTGACCGAAAGGTTAACGAAACCTCTCCGCGATCGGGCGAATTTGCGACAAATCGTCCGGCAAGCCGGATCGGGGATCGCAGGATCCGGATAATAGTCTCGGCCTCCGTCAACATCCGGGCGATCTCACCGTCCAGATGTGCCGCCGTGCGGTTCGCATCCAGCCCGGCCGCGGCCTTCACCTTGGTGCCGTCCAGCGCCACCAGCCCCAGCCGGATCAGGCCCGCCTCGCGGCACAGCTCCAGGACCTGCAGGAACAGACCCTTCATCCGCTCCGCATGGCGTTGCCGGAAACGCGCGATCACCGAGTGATCGGGCACGTGCTCGCCGACGATGAACCGGTAGCCCGCATCGCGCTCGCACAATCTCTCGATCGCCCGGCTGGAGCGGACGCCATGGCTATAGGCGTAGATCAGCAGGGCGAGCAGAACCCGCGGCGCGAACGGCGCCTGGCCGGCCCGCCCGATCTTGCACGTCGCCTCGAACTTGGAGAGGTCCATCAGCGCCACGGCGTCGACGATCAGATGAACGATGTCGCCTTGCGGCAGCCAGTCCATCATGTCGACCGGCAACAAGAAGCGCTGGCGGCGATCAGGTTCGCGGAAATAGTGGGCCATGCGGAAACTCGGGCAACACAATCGAGCGCGAAGCGAACTGGCAAAGCCAGCGAAATTTACTATAGATTGTGCATAGATGTACGTCAACTATAGATTGATGAGTTTGCAACAGGCGCTATACCGACGATTTTTCGTTCTGGAAAATGCTTTTGAAGAACCTTTAGCGCTCTTCCGGTTCCACTGCCAACGTCGAGGATACTATTTACCCCATTAAACTCAATAAGAGCGGACAATATCGCCAGAGACAAGGCATGCTCATCATGAGATTCGACGTGCATATCGTCATATGCGCCAGCTGTCCTGCGGTGGTACTCACGTTGAAGAAGAACATCTTGACTGGACATTTCGTCTCCATTTGACTCAGTGTGCCACCGTTTTGGCAACCTAGAGTAACGCAATGCGATCTTTGCGGGAAGATCGTCGGCCGTGTGCATGGTAGTCACTGAACCCCAGTGATGTTCGTCCTGCGGACGAGGCGGGACGCCCACCGCTCTTCGACGCCGGCCGCGACTCAGCGTTGACTTCCGGATTGATTCCGTCTCGATGGCGCCATGGCCAAGCGCACCGTCAATTTCGTCTGCCAAGCCTGCGGCGCGGTGTCTTCGCGCTGGCAGGGCAAGTGCGACGCCTGCGGCGCGTGGAACTCCATCGCCGAGGAGACGAGCCCCCTCGTCAGCGCCCCGGCCGCCCAGCGCCCCGGCCGCAAGGGCCGCCTCGTTGCGCTGGAGACGCTGGCCGGCGGCAGCGCCGACGCGCCGCGCACCCCGAGCGGCATCCATGAGCTCGACCGCGTCACCGGCGGCGGCTTCGTGCGCGGCTCGGTGATCCTGATCGGCGGCGACCCCGGCATCGGCAAGTCGACGCTCCTCATCCAGGCCGCCGCCGCGATGGCCGGCCGCGGCGAGGGCGTGGTCTACATCTCCGGCGAGGAGGCGACCGGCCAGGTGCGGCTTCGGGCCGAGCGGCTCGGCCTTGCCGGCGCCAAGGTGGCGCTCGCCGCCGAGACCAATGTCGAGGACATCCTGGCGACGCTGTCCGACGGCCCGCCGCCGCGGCTGGCGGTGATCGATTCGATCCAGACCATGTGGACCGACGCGGTGGAATCGGCGCCGGGCACCGTGGCCCAGGTGCGCGGCTCGGCCCAGGCGCTGATCCGCTACGCCAAGACCAGCGGCGCGGCGGTGATCCTGGTCGGCCACGTCACCAAGGACGGCCAGATCGCCGGTCCCCGGGTGGTCGAGCACATGGTCGACGCGGTGCTGTCCTTCGAGGGCGAGGGCGGCCACCATTTCCGCATCCTGCGCGCGCTCAAGAACCGCTTCGGCCCGACCGACGAGATCGGTGTGTTCGAGATGACCGGCAAGGGCCTGGCCGAGGTGGCCAACCCCTCCGAGCTGTTCCTGTCGGAGCGCGACCTCGGCGCGCCGGGCACCGCGGTGTTCGCCGGCATGGAGGGCACGCGGCCGCTGCTGGTCGAGATCCAGGCGCTGGTGGCGCCGAGCCCACTCGGCACGCCACGCCGGGCGGTAGTGGGGTGGGATGCCAACCGGCTGGCCATGGTGATCGCGGTGCTGGAGGCCCATTGCGGCGTCCGGCTCGGGAGCCACGATGTGTACCTGAACGTCGCCGGCGGCCTGCGCATCGGCGAGCCCGCCGCCGATCTCGCCGCCGCCGCAGCCCTGGTGTCGTCGCTGGCCGGGGCGCCGCTGCCGGCGGACGCGGTCTATTTCGGCGAGGTCAGCCTGTCGGGGGCGATCCGGCCGGTGGCGCACGCGGCGGCGCGCCTCAAGGAGGCGATGAAGCTCGGCTTCAAGCGGGCGGTGTGCCCGGAGGGCGGGCGAGACCCCGTCGAGCCCGGACTCGCGCTGTCCCCAACCGGAGCGCTCGCCGGCCTCGTCGCCGACATCGCCGCCCAGGCCCCGCGCCGCGAGCGGCAAGAAGACCCGCGCCGCGAGCGGCAAGAAGACCCGCGCCGCGAGCGGCAAGAAGACCCGCGCCGCGAGCGGACGGGCGACCCGCGCCGGGAGCGGACGGGCGACCCGCGCCGCGAGCGGACCGAACCGCCGCGCCGGGAAAACCTCGAGCGTCCCCCGGCTGTCACAAGCCGGCGACAAGACGGGTGACTTTCGGCGCGCGGCAAGGGTATAGAGGGCTGCGAGCCTGTCCGTTCCATCCTTCCCGTCCCGCCCGAAAGCGCCGATTCGTTCCGGCGATATGCTATGCCGCTGACCCCTCTCGACATCGCATTGCTCGTCATCATGCTGATCTCCGGGCTGCTCGCCATGGTGCGCGGGCTGGTCCGGGAACTGTTCTCGATCGGCTCCTGGATCGCCGCCGCCGCCGCCGCGGTCGCGTTCTATCCGCAGGTGCTGCCGTTCGCCCGCCAGTACATCAGCCATGACACGCTGGCGCTCGCCGCCTCGGCCGCCGGCATCTTCCTCGTCACGCTCTTGGTGGTATGGATCCTCACCGCCCAGATCTCCGACGCCATCCTCGACAGCCGGATCGGCGCGCTCGACCGCTCGCTGGGGTTCGTGTTCGGGCTCGGGCGCGGCCTGATCGTGATGGTGGTCGCCTTCCTGTTCCTGACTTGGCTCTTGGAGGACAAGCAGCCGGCCTGGATCAAGGACGCCAAGTCCTACGCGGTGCTGCGCTCGACCGGGGATTGGCTGATGTCGCTGCTGCCGGACGATCCCGAGGCGATGCTGCGCAATCTCAAGCCGCCCACGGAGGAGGCCGAGCCCGCCGCCCGGCCGCGCCCCCCGGGCACGAAACCGTGATGGGACTTCCGGATCGGCACGCCCGGCCGCACCTGATAAAAGGCGACAAGCTGACGTGGTGACGGCTGCGGCGCCGGCCCGGGTTCCATTTCCGGCACAGCACAGGATGCACGACATGATCGGGCGCGATGAGGATCTGGACGGCGACACCCTGCGCGAGGAGTGCGGGGTGTTCGGCATTTTCGGCCACCCCGACGCCGCCGCCATCACCGCGCTGGGCCTGCACGCGCTGCAGCACCGCGGCCAGGAGGCGGCCGGCATCGTTACCTTCGACGGCCAGCGCTTCCATTCCGAACGCCGGCTCGGCCTCGTCGGCGACACCTTCTCCGATCCCGGCATCATCGCCCAGCTTGCCGGCGATTCGGCCATCGGCCACGTGCGCTATTCCACCACCGGCGAGACCATCCTGCGCAACGTCCAGCCGCTGTTCGCCGAGATCGACGGCGGCGGCTTCGCCATCGGCCACAATGGCAACCTCACCAATGGGCTGACGCTGCGCCACCAGCTCGTCAAGGACGGCGCCATCTGCCAGTCGACCACCGACACCGAGGTGATGCTGCACCTCGTGGCCCGTTCCAAGCGCAACCGCTTCGTCGACCGCTTCGTCGAGGCCCTGCGCCACCTGGAGGGCGCCTACGCCTTCGTCGGCCTGACCAACAAGAAGCTGATCGGCGCCCGCGACCCGCAAGGGATCAGGCCGCTGGTGCTGGGCATGCTCGACGGCCACCCGATCTTCGCCTCCGAGACCTGCGCCCTCGACATCATCGGCGCGCGCTACGTCCGCGACGTCGAGAACGGCGAGGTGATCGTGGTCTCCGACGAGGGCGTCGAGAGCTTGAAACCGTTCCCGCCGATGCCGCCGCGGCCCTGCATTTTCGAGTTCATCTATTTCGCGCGGCCGGATTCGATGGTCGGCGGCCGGCCGGTCTACGAGGTGCGCAAGGGATTCGGGCGCGAGCTGGCCCGCGAGACCGCGGTCGAAGCCGACGTGGTGGTGCCGGTGCCCGATTCGGGCGTGCCGGCGGCGATCGGCTACGCCCAGCAGGCTGGCATCCCCTACGAGCTCGGCATCATCCGCAACCACTATGTCGGGCGCACCTTCATCCAGCCGACCCAGACCATCCGCGAGATGGGGGTGCGGCTGAAGCACTCGGCCAACCAAGCGGTGGTGGCCGGCAAGCGCATCGTGCTGGTCGACGACTCGCTCGTGCGCGGCACCACCTCGGTGAAGATCGTGCAGATGATGCGCGACGCCGGCGCCCGCGAGGTACACTTCCGCATCGCCTCGCCGCCGATCACCCATCCCGACTATTACGGCATCGACACGCCCGAGCGCGACAAGCTGCTCGCCGCCAACCACGATCTCGACGGCATGCGCCGCTATATCGGCGCCGACACGTTGGCCTTCCTGTCGGTGGACGGGCTCTACCGCGCCATGGGGGCGGAGAAACGCGACCCGTCGCGGCCGCAGTTCACCGACCACTGCTTCACCGGCGAGTACCCGACCGCGCTGACCGACCGCAATGGCGAGGCGCCGCCGCCGCGCCAGCTGTCGCTGCTGGCGGAGGCGAGCTGAGGGCGGGGCAGCCCAGGGAGACGGAGATGGCCGAGGACATCATCGACGTCAAAGCCGCGGTGCGGATTGCGATCCGCTACCTGCAGGAACTTGGCGACTTCATTCCCGGAGAGAACATCCGGCTGGAAGAAACCGAATACGACGATGGGGGATTCTGGCTGATTACCTTGAGCACGATCGAAATCCCGCCCTCGCCCACCATCGGCGGGGAGACGATGCGGCGCGTGCTCGCGCTCGAAAAAGGAAAACGCAACTACAAGGTCTTCCGCATTGATGCGCGCAGCGGTGAAGTCAAATCCATGAAGGTTCGCCAGCTCCTGCCGATCGAGTAAACCGGTGGACATCGACCGCCTCATCGCACGCTACCGGCGCGCCGGTGTGATCCTCGATACGAATATCCTGTTGATGCTCGCTGTGGGTTCGTTTGACTCGAACTACATTTCCCAACACAAGAACACGAAAGATTTCTCAGTCGAAGACTTCCACCTGCTTGTGTCCATTGTTGACCAGATAGACCGGGTCGTTGCCACCCCGAACATCATCACCGAGACGGATAATCTTGTCCGACAAAACCCGAGAGGACAGGACATCCGCACCCAAGTTCGCGAGCTGATCTCCGTGATCCATGAAGTTCCCATTGCCTCGATCAAGGCCGTTCAGAGTGAGCGATACCCCGGTCTCGGCGTTGCCGATTGCGCGACGCTCCTTGCCTCCGACGGCGTTCTCGTGATCACCACCGACAGCGCCTTGCACGTCGCGCTCCTCGAGAACGAACGGGATGCTGTGAATTTCAACCACCTTCGAGAAGAGTTCGGAATCCTGCCATGACCCAACCTCTCGCCGGCCGCATCGCTTTGGTCACCGGCGCCTCGCGCGGCATCGGCCGCGCCACCGCCCTCGCGCTCGCCAAGGCCGGCGCCCACGTCATCGCCATTGCCCGCACCGAGGGCGGCCTCACTGAGCTCGACGACGAGATCAAGGCCGCCACCGGCGAGGGCGCGACCCTGGTGCCGCTCGACGTCAAGGATGGCGACGGGCTCGACCGGCTCGCCGCCGCCATCTGGGAGCGCTGGAAGAAGCTCGACATCCTAGTGGCCAACGCCGCGACGCTGGGGCCGATCTCGCCGCTCGCCCATGTCGAGGTCGATCATTGGGACCATCTGATCGCCGTCAATATCACCGCCACCTGGCGGGCGATCCGCGCCATGGACCCGCTCTTGCGCGCCTCGGACGCCGGCCGGGTGGTGGTGCTGTCGTCGGGCGTCGCCCAGTCGCCGCGGGCCTATTGGGGCCCCTATGCGCTGACCAAGGCCGCCGTCGACTGCATGGGCCGCACCTATGCCGCCGAGGTCGCCACCACGCCGGTGAAGGTCAATCTGTTCAATCCCGGCCCCACCCGCACCAAGATGCGCGCCACCGCCATGCCGGGCGAGGATCCCGAGACGCTGCCGCCGCCCGATGCGCCGGCCGAGAAGATCGTCGAGATGTGCCTGCCGAGCTTCACTGACTCGGGCCGCATCTACGAGTTCAAGACCCGGACGCTGAAGAGCTTCCAGCCGCCGGTGTGACTCGGAATAAGGTTCTCCGGCCCTTCGGCCGGAGACCCTTTCGGAATCAGGCGACCTCGACCGGCGCCCCACCATGGGCGAGCGACCACGGCTCGGGCGCGTTGAGGAAGGCCTCGACCTCGCCCAAAGTGTGGGCGTCGAAATAGCCGCCGTCCTTGGCCACCTGCAGCACGTCCCACCAGGTGGCGAGGTGGTGCAGCTTGAGGCCGAGCTCGGCGAGCTTGGTCTCGGCCACCGGAAAGATGCCGTAGAAGAACACCACGAAGGCGTGCTCGACCACGGCGCCGCCATTGCGCAGGCCGCTGACGAAATTGATCTTCGAGCCGGCGTCGGTGGCCAGATCCTCGACCAGCAGCACGCGCTGGCCCTCCTTCAGGTCGCCCTCGATCTGGGCGTTGCGGCCGAAGCCCTTGGGCTTCTTGCGCACATAGAGCATCGGCAGGTCGAGCCTGTCGGCCATCCAGGCGGCGTAGGGGATTCCCGCCGTCTCGCCGCCCGCCACCGCGTCGAACGCCTCGTAGCCGACCTCGCGCTCGATGGTGGTGACCGCGAACTCCATCAGTCGCCGGCGCAGGCGCGGAAACGAGATCAGCTTGCGGCCGTCGATATAGACCGGGCTCATGCGGCCCGAGGTGAAGCGGAACGGCTCGGTCGCATTGAACAGCACCGCCTTCACCTCCAGCAGCATGCGGGCGGTCTCGCGGGCGATCAGGCGCTTGCCGTGGAACGTGTCGGTCATGGAGTCCTCGTGTCAGACCGGGCGGGCACCGGCCGTCCGTCGACGCGCCAGGCCATGCGGGTGCCGCCCAGGAAGGGGTGGAGCGTGCCGAGCCCCTGCACCGGCACGTCCTCCGGCACGTCGGTCTCCTCGGCGGTCAAAGCGATGCGGTCGCCATTGAGCGGCAGGCCGTAGAAGCGGGCGCCGTTCTCGGCGGCGAAGGCCTCGAACTTGTCGAGCGCGCCCTCCTCGGCGAACACCTGGACGTAGGCGGCAAGCGCGGTCGGCGCGCAGAACAGGCCGGCGCAGCCGCAGGCGCTCTCCTTGGCACTGCGCAGGTGCGGGGCGCTGTCAGTGCCGAGGAAGAAGCGGGGGTGGCCCGACGTGACAGCGGCGCGCAGCGCCTGACGGTGGCGCTCGCGCTTGGCGACCGGCAGGCAATAGAAATGCGGCCGCAAGCCTCCCTGGAACAGGGCGTTGCGGCTGAAGGTGAGGTGGTGGGGCGTCACCGTGCCGCCGGTGCGCTCGCCGGCTTCGGTGACGAAGGCCACGCCGTCGGCGGTGGTGACGTGCTCCAGCGTGATGCGCAGCGCCGAAAAGCGGCGGCGGATCGGCTCAAGCACCCGCTCGATGAACACCGCCTCGCGGTCGAAGATGTCGACGGCGGGATCGCTGACCTCGCCATGGACCAGCAGCGGCATGCCGGCGAACTCCATCGCCTCCAGCACGCGGTTCAGCCGTTCGAGGTCGGTGACGCCGAACTGCGAATTGGTGGTGGCGTTGGCGGGGTAGAGCTTGGCGGCGAAAAAGGCGCCGGTGCGCTGGCCTTCGATCAGATCGTCGGGATCGGTCTCGTCGGTCAGGTAGCAGGTCATCAGCGGGTGGAAGTTCAGCCCGTGCGGCAGGGCCGCCAGGATGCGCGAGCGATAGGCGCAGGCCTCGGCGGCGCGGCGGACCGGCGGCACCAGATTGGGCATGATCACCGCGCGGCTGAACTGGCTGGCGGTGAAGGGCAGCACGGCGGCCAGCATGACACCGTCGCGCAGATGCAGGTGCCAGTCGTCCGGCCGGCGAATGGTGATGGTGGTGGGATTGGCCATGCGCCTTGTCTAGACCATCTACCGCCGACCTGCGACAGTGTTCCCCAGGATTGGAATCGGCCGCGCGATGACGCCGTGCGTGCGATTCATTCAGGCCGCGGCAGGGTTTAATTCCTATGATGACGCCACACTAGCCTCGTCGAAAGAGGTATTTCGTTAGTGCATTTTCCGCACAAGTGGACACCGGTTGTGCGAAAGAAAATGCGACAAACCAAAACTTAGAGCGTCAGATCGGATCCCGCTCTAGATCGTGGAGCACCGTTGTGGGCTGGAAAATAGTCCGATCTGTTTTTATTTTGTCACTGATTGTCGTCGTATTTCTCATTATAACAAAAATCGGCATTGAGATAGCCGCGCTGTCAAAGGCAGCCACCATATCAAAGGCATCCTCTGAGATTTCAACAGACAAAGATCGTCTTGCGATCGAAATGACGCGACATATTCACGCATCCTTCGTAAAATCCAGCCAACTTCCGAGATACAAATCCATTTTATACATATTATCAAGTCGGCATATTCCGCAGTTTTTCCGCGTCAATCAGGAAGCTGTCGATCTCTTGTTCCCCTACGGGCTGTGCGATTCCGCGGCGCGAGCCCTGATATTCCTGCTCGAATCCCGGGGGATCGATGCGGACCAAATCAACATCGTAGACGACACGACGGGCCACTCCGGCGTGGTCGCAGAGATTGATGGCGGCAGGCACATTTTCTTGGATCCGTTCTTCGGAGTCGTCCCCCTGCAGGATGGGCGGATTGCAGGACCCGAACCCGTCCTGACGCGCTCCGGGAGGCCGATGCAATGGCATGCTGTTGCCGCTTCCGGTCGCGCGGATTTTTACTTGGAAATGCACTCGCCGAGATTTGCCCGCCAGGGCGACACACTCAACATCGAAGTCGAAGTACCGATTGGCGCCGGCGAGCAAATGCACATCGGCACCGTTGATGGATCATCAAAAGATGTTCGGCGCAATTCTTCCCATCTCAAGCTGACGACATTTTGGGACTATTTGGGAAGTCGCTACGACAGATCCTGGGTAAGAACAATGCGATTCAAAAACGATGCAGAAATTACAATATTTACTATCAACAAAATGAACAAATATTTCGTTAAAACAAATGTTGATCCGATTAATTCCGGAGAAAAGTATATCAATTATCGAATTCGCGGCGGTGATTCGCTGATTTTTTATGACGGACTTGCAGAGATTGATTGGCTTTCATTTTCTGGATATCAAGAGATTGATGCCATCCTGATCACAGGTTTACCCAGTGGCGACGGAAGGTGACTCGCGGTTGGGAGCGTCGCTCCAAGTCGTCGTTGAGGAACGACCAGGCAGGTTCATGGCGACGAGCAGCCCGAACACGAACCAGAAGGTTCGCTGGGCGAACACGTCGTGAACCAGCCCGAAGACCCCGAACACGGCCAGCGCCATCGCGGCCGCGCGGGCCTGAAGTCCCTGCCGGCCGTCGCGCTGCCGCCACAGCCAAAGCAGAACCCAGCCGACACCGGCCAGCGTCAGGATCAGGCCGGCCGCTCCCGCTTCGGCGAGCAGCCAGACCGGCACGCTGTGGATGACCTGGAAGCTCTCGCCGCGTTGCAACCGCTCCTGAACATAGCCACCGAGGCCCGCCCCGAACAGCAGATGCCGGCGCCACAGCGCCAGACCGTCATTGATGGTCTGCCACCTTTCGGCATCGGAGCTTTGCCGGTTTGCCGCCAAATCCGCGGACAATTCGGCTTTTGGACTGTGTGCCCGCCAATCGCCCGCGACCTGCCGGCCGATCGCCGTGGCGAAGCCGTTGAGCGGCTCCAGGGTCGGCGCGGCCGTCCCCAGCACGGTCGCGGTGGCGAGAGCGGCGGCGAACACCGACAGGCGTTGCCACCGCGGCCGGGACGCGAAGGCGGCGCCCAGCACGATCAGCACGCCCAGCGTGACAAAGGCCGCGCGCGACAAAGTGAGGTAGGTAGCGAGGAACAGACAGGAGGCCGAAAACCAGTGCCACCGCCAGTGCCACCGCCAGTACCTCGGACCGACATCGCGAAATACGAACAGCCACGCCACCACGAGGCCAATGGCCAGTTGGAACCCGAAGGCATTCCGGTTGAGCGCGAAGCCTTCGATCCAACTGCTGTTGAACCAGGCTTCATCAAACAATTGCAGATGCGCTGCCGCATAGAGACCGATCTGGATGATCGAGACCGTGAGCAGCGCCACCAGGAACACGGCCAGGACGCGAAGCCGCCCGCGGTCGCCCGCCACCAGAACCACGCCGGCGCCGACCGAGACGTAGCCGAGGCAGACGATCCAACCGAGCCCGCGATTGAGCCAGGCCCAGTCGATCGTGCCGAAGCGCACATAGCCGATGCAAAGGGCATATCCCACCACGAGGCTGAGAAGTCCGAGGCATCCCAGCACTGCCGGCGGCAGGACGGCGTGCCCGCGATGCTGACGCCACAGCAGGTAACCGACAAGACCGAGCGCGGTGAGCGCACCGGCGTCGCCGGGGCTGACCGTCGCGACATGGTTCTCGAACGGCACGCGAACCTGGAACAGGACCAGGATGGCGGTCGCGAACGCCAGGATCAGGACGAGCGCCGCGGCTCCCGGCACCGCCACCCGTCCGGCGGTGTTTGCCTCGGAGCGCCGACGATCCGGCAGAACGCGCGCCAGGATCGCCGATAGCGCGGCCCCGATCAGCGGAATGACGAGCGAGATCGTCCCGATCGTCAACGCCGACGCAACGGCCGCCGTCGGCAGCACGCCGAGAAGCCCAAGCGCCTTGGCCGCGCTGAGCTCGCGGATTCCCCAGCCGGAGAAGCTGATCGGCAGGCTGGAGGTGAACATCACGATGACCAGGGCCGCGGCAATCTGGCCTGCATCGATGCCGGCGGTGTGCGGAGAGAGCAGTACCCAATAGGCTGCCCCCATCGCGATCTGGGCGATCACGGTCAGAAGGACCGTCAGCCACAGGAGCGACCCTGTCGGCACGATGCTGGTGCAGACGCGCCACTCCTGCCGGCCCCGCAACACCAGCAGCCACGCGAAACACGCGGCAATGGTCAGCGACAGCGTCACCGCGAGCAGGTAGTCGAAGCCGCCCTCGAACGTCAGGCCAATCGTTCCGAACAGCAGGATGGCGGCGAAGACAGCCGACAGGCCCAGCACCGCGGTGGCGACCAGCCGCTCGACATAGGTTCCGACGACGCTGGCATCCACCCCGATGCCTTGCCGGGAGAGCATCGCGGCCCGTCCCAGGCTCTGTCCGACGATGTTGAAAAGGAAGATGCTCGAAATCTGGCCGACATTGTAGGCGGCGAAAGCCGCCGGCCACGCGAGGCACTCCCCCGACAAGCGCCTGATAACAAAGAGAAACCTCGCAAAGGCGATGACATAGTTAAGGCTAAGGAAAGCCAAGGCTAACAGGATGGACCCCGGCGAGTAACCGAGAATGGTTTCGACGATTCCGCTGGCCCCATAAAGCCAGAAGGTCAGCGTAACCGCAAAAATCGCCACTAGAACTGTAGCAAACGTGACCAAATTACGCTTCATTTCCGTAAATATTCCTACGTCTTCTCGAACTCGCGCGCGCAAAGTGTGCCATTTGATTCGGGAGAGAATCTACACGTCTCTGAGACTGGCGTCCGGATGATCGACGCAGTGGCGCTGGCGAACGAACGCGGCTAGACACGGTCGCCGGTGTTCAACGAGTCGAAGCCCTTGCCGATACCGTCATTGCTCACGCCATTTCGGAACGTCCGCCAAGTCGTCGTCGTCATCCACGACGCGGTGATGACGTGCCTCGCCGTGCTGGCGAGCTTCTATGTGCGGTTCGATGCGGCCGGGCTCGAAGCCCGCTGGCCGGTGCTCGCGGTGTTCCTGCCGCTGTTCGCCCTCTACGCCAGCTTGGTCTATTCGTTCTTCTCGCTCTATCGGGCCAAGTGGCGCTTCGCCTCGCTGCCGGATCTCTCCAGCATCTTCCGCGCGGTGACGGTGCTGGCGCTCAGCCTGCTGGTGCTCGATTACATTCTCGCATCTTCGACATTCTATAACGAGTTCTTCTTCGGCAAGGTCACCATCGCCCTCTACTGGGTGATTCAGATGTTCCTCCTGGGCGGGCCGCGCATCGCCTATCGCTATTATCGCTATGCCCGCACCCGCCACGGCGCCAGCGTCGAGAATGCGACGCGGGCCCTGGTGCTCGGCCGCGCCCACGACGCCGAGGTGGTGGTGCGCGCCTTCGAATCCGGCGCGCTCAAGAAGCTGATGCCGATCGCCATCCTGTCGCCGAACGCCTCGGACCACGATCAGTCGTTGCGGGCGGTGCCGGTGCTGGGCGGCTTCGACCTGCTGGAGGCGACGGTCGCCGAATACGAGGCGCGGGGCCTGCGCATCGGCCGGCTGATCGTCACCCCCTCCGCCCTGGCGCCGGAGTCCGCGCCCGACACCCTGCTCGCGCGCGCCCGCAAACTCGGCCTGCCGATCTCGCGCATGCAGACGCTGGACGAGGGCGGGGCGGTCCGCCTCGCGCCGATCGAGGTCGAGGACCTGCTGCTGCGGCCGACGGTGGCGATCGACTATCGCCGGCTGGAGGCGGCGGTCGGCGGCCGGCGCGTGCTGGTCACCGGCGGCGGCGGCTCGATCGGCGCCGAGATCTGCGAGCGCGCGGTCGCCCACCGGGCCTCGCACCTGATGGTGGTCGAGAATGCCGAGCCGGCGCTGCACGCGGTGCTGGAAAAGCTCGCCGCGCTCGATCCCGAGACCCAGGTCGAAGGCCGCATCGGCGATGTGCGCGAGCGGTCGCGGATGGATCGGCTGATGGCCGAGTTCAAGCCGGACCTGGTGTTCCACGCCGCCGCCCTGAAGCACGTGCCCTATCTGGAGGCCGACTGGATCGAGGGGGTGAAGACCAACATCCTGGGCTCGGTGAACGTTGCGGAGGCCGCGGTCGCCGCCGGCGCCCGGGCGATGGTGATGATCTCCACCGACAAGGCGATCGAGCCGGTCTCGGTGCTCGGCGCCACCAAGCGCTTCGCCGAAATGTACTGCCAGGCGCTCGACGCCGAGCTGGCGTCGGGCCCGACGCGGCTGATCGCCGTGCGCTTCGGCAATGTGCTGGGCTCCAACGGCTCGGTGGTGCCGAAGTTCAAGGCCCAGATCGCCGCCGGCGGCCCGGTGACGGTCACCCACCCGGACATGGTGCGCTACTTCATGACCATCCGGGAGGCGTGCAATCTGGTGGTGACGGCGGCCAGCCACGCGCTGGCGCCGCACGCCTCGCCCGACCAGGACCGGATCTCGGTCTATGTGCTGAACATGGGCCAGCCGGTGAAGATCCTCGATCTGGCCGAGCGCATGATCCGCCTGTCCGGGCTCGAGCCGGGGCGCGACATCGAGGTCGCCTTCACCGGCGTGCGGCCCGGCGAGCGGCTGAACGAGATCCTGTTCGCCCGCGAGGAGCCGACCGCCGATATCGGCATCCCCGGCGTGGTGGCGGCCCAGCCGGTGTTCCCGCCGCTGGCCGAGATGCGGCGGCTGGTGGCCGAGGTCGAGGCGGCGGTGGCGGCCGAGGACCGCGCCCGGCTGTTCGCGGCGATCCGCCGGGCGGTGACGGATTTCGCGCAAGGTCCGGCCGCGAAGCCCGCGGCACCGGCCGGCGCCGAAGCCGTATGATAAAGGCTCGAATGATTTCTTCGTGATCTTCGGCGCCACGCGCACCGAACGCTGCCGCTGCAAACCGGATCTTCAGCGACTGGTGCGATGCTCCGCGCGATCGGTCGGATTTCGCCTGGGCGAAACCGGGCAGCGGATTGCGGAGAGACCAGCGATGATCGAGGAGCGCCGTCGCACCAAGCGCCGCCGGACCTTCTACCGGGGAACCATCCTGCACACCGGCCGCAGCGTCAGCCTGGACTGCACCGTGCGCGACGTGTCGGTCGGCGGGGCGCGGCTCGAGGTGCAGACGGACGCCGCCCTGCCGGAAACCTTCGCGCTGGCGGTGCCGCAGCTCGATTTCGCGTCCCGGCCGGTGCGGATCGTCTGGACCCGCAACCGCGACATCGGCGTGCATTTCGAGGCGGCCGAGCCGGAGGGGCCGGCCGCCGCCAGTCTCGCCGAGCGGGTCGCCCGGCTCGAACATGATCTGGCCAAGCTGACCCGGCAGTTCGGCGAGCTGCGCATGGACATCAAGCGCTATCGCAACGAGGAATAGCCGGAGCGAGAGCTAAACAGAACCTGATTACGCATGATCCTCCGCCAATTTGAGGAAGCGGTAGGGCATTGGCGGGGTCCTGACGGCGGCCCATCCGAGGCGGGGCATCATGGCGGCGAGGTCGTAGCGTCGGTTGAAACGGTATTCGAATTCGGCCAGGTAGCGGGGAATATGCTTGCTGCGAATGGCGCGGTAGGTGCCGGTCAGGGCGTTCTTGATGTTGCCGAGCATGGTGTTGACCCATTTGAAGGCCGGGGTCTGAACGGCCTTCTTTCCGGATCCCGTAAGGATCGGCTGATGGCTGCATCCGGCGTCGGCGATGCCGACGAAGCAGCCGAGACCGTCGCTGACGACCGTACTGGTCGGCTCGAAATTGCGGCGCGCCAGGGCCTTGACCTCTTTGCGGCGGAAGCCTTGGACCCGCCGCAGCTTGATGCGCACCGGCTTGCCCTCCGCCGTCGTCTCGACCGCCGCGACGATCGGGGTCTTGCCGGCGGCGCCACGGCCGCGTTTTCCGCCGCTTCGCTCCGCCCCGGACGGGGCTCCGCGAACCGGCGGAACAAACCGCAAACCCCAACCCAGACCTGTCGACCATCATCCCGGTCCAAAGTGTCGACCATCTTCCCGGTTGAACAGGAACATCCCGGTGCGCGCGACCTTCATCCGTCACCCGCATCCCGCCGGGCTGTTGCCTCAACGAAGGTCCGCCGATCCTTCAAATTTTACGCAGTCGGGACAGCGGCGGTTAACGCTATGTCCACCGCCGCCATCCATGCTGCCGATCCTGTGCGAAGCGCGCAGGAGGACGGCATGTCGAGGGTGCAGATCATGGCGTTTGCGGCGGTCGTCGCGGCCATAGCGTTCACTTGGCTCGCCAATATCGCAGCGACGGTCGGGGATTCGCTGACGAGCCAGGTTGCCCGCAAGCCGGGCGATCCGCCGGTTGTGCGGACCCGCGTCATCACCTCGATCCTCGACCCCGACCCGACGATCGTCGGCGCGATCCCCAAACGGGCCGACGGCCTGCGGCCCTGACCCTTATACCAACGGTCGCGGACTATGACTCGTCATGCCCGCGCTTGGCCCACGGCTGTCCGGCACGGATTGTGCTTGAAGAGGTGCACGGCATTGATTCTGCTTGTTTCCAGTTGGTTGCGAATCAATTGGACCCGAGAGGATCAACGCCGTGCAGCACCAGAATAGCGTCTTCCATGGCCTTCTGAAGCACGTTCCGTGGGCGGTGTTCGACCGGCTAGTGGACGGGCACAACGCCGACTGGGACGATCGCGGCCTGAAGACCAAGGCTCATTTGATCGCCATGCTGTATGCGCAGCTGTTCGGTGTGCGGAGCCTGCGCGATCTCGAAACCAACCTGAAGACCCACGCCGGCAAGCTGTATCATCTCGGAGACTGCACGGTGTCGTGGTCGGCCCTGTCGACCGCCAATGCAACGCGCCCGGTTGGGGTGTTCGGCGGCCTGCTGTCGGCCCTGATGGCGCAATTGCAAGCCGGCTATGTGGCCGTTGGCGAATTTCCTAAAAACAAAGGGACGCGGTTACTCTGTGTCGGAAGGTGATGGTGTCTCTTATAGCTACAGCTTATTCGATAGTGAAAGGCAGATAAAAACAAAATCCCCCTTTGTTGCTTACACGAACACCGTGGGAACAGGAAAAAATTTCTATCGTTCGGTGAGTCATGTGGCCGCTTACTGCAGTCCTGAGCAGCTTATGCTGCCCCGGGCATTGAATTGCAGGGGCGGTCTTTCGCCAGTGACATTCGGATTTTGCGGCACAGAATTCAGCAGACTAAGCTGGAGCTTCGCACTCGGAGTGCCGAAATCACACGTTCAAGCAGGGATTTCGGGCGATTTCGCCACCGCGGGGTCACGCCGTGACCCCGCAACCCGGTCTCAGGTGGCCGTGGCACCCCCGTCTCACGCAGCCGGGGTCTCCGCCGGGGCCGCCTCGGCGGCGGGCGGCGTCTCGGGTTCCGGCGGTGCCGCGTCCTGCACCGGCGCGGGGGCCGGCGGTGCCGGCGGCTCCGGCCGCGGCGTCTTGGTCAGGAGGTGGCACAGCCGGGCCAGCGTGGCGCGCATCTCGTGGCGGTGCACCACCATGTCGATCATGCCGTGGGCGCGCAGATATTCGGCGCGCTGGAAGCCCTCCGGCAGCTTCTCGCGGATGGTCTGCTCGATGACGCGCGGGCCGGCGAAGCCGATCAGCGCGCCGGGCTCGGAGATCTGGACGTCGCCGAGCATGGCGTAGGAGGCGGTGACGCCGCCGGTGGTGGGGTTGGTCAGCACCACGATGTAGGGTTTCTTCGCCTCGCGCAGGCGCTGCACCGCCACGGTGGTGCGCGGCATCTGCATCAGCGACAGGATGCCCTCCTGCATGCGGGCGCCGCCCGACGCCGCGAACAGGATGAAGGGCGTGCCCTTTTCCAGCGCCGTGTCGAGCCCCTTGATGATCGCCTCGCCGGCCGCCATGCCGAGCGAGCCGCCCATGAAGCTGAAATCCTGCACCCCGATCACCACCGGCAGGCCCTCCAGCTTGCCGAAGCCGAGCTTCACGGCGTCCTGCATGCCGGTCTTGGTGCGGGCATCCTTGAGGCGGTCGATGTAGCGCTTCTCGTCGCGGAACTTGAGCGGATCGACCGGCGCTTCCGGCAGCGGCACGTCGAACCAGGTGGCGTTGTCGAACACCGACTTCAGCCGCGCGGTGGCGCCCATCCGCATGTGGTAGTTCGAGCCGGGCACCACGTACTGGTTGGCTTCGAGGTCGCGGTGGAACACCATCTGCCCGGTTTCCGGGCACTTGATCCACAAATTCTCCGGCGTCTCGGTCTTGAACAGCGTGCGGATCTTGGGTCGCAGCGTCGTCGAAATCCAGTTCATGGCCGGTCCTTTCAAGCCGCCTTGGCGGCGGCGCGCACGCCGGCGGCGAGTTCCCTGGCGAGGTCGAGCACGCCCGGCACGGTGGCCGCCGTGGCGCGGCCCTCGGCATCGAGCGAGGTCCGCAGCCGCTCCACCAGCGCCGATCCCACCACCACCGCGTCGGCGCCCTTGGCCACCGCGGCGGCGTGTGCGGCGGTCTTGACGCCGAAGCCGACCGCGACCGGCAGGGTGGTGTGGCGTTTCAGGCGGGCCACGGCCGAGCCGACCCTGTCGAAATCGGGCGTCGCGGTGCCGGTGACGCCGGTAATCGAGACGTAATAGACGAATCCGGCGGTATTCGCGAGCACCTTGGGCAGGCGGTGATCGTCGGTGGTGGGGGTGGCGAGCCGGATGAAGGCGAGCCCCGCCTTCAGCGCCGGCAGGCAGAGTTCGTCGTCCTCCTCCGGCGGCAGGTCGACCACGATCAGCCCGTCGACGCCGGCCGATTTGGCCTCGATGAGGAAGCGCTCGACGCCATAGACATAGATCGGGTTGAAGTAGCCCATCAGCACTAGCGGCGTGGCGGCATCGGCGGCGCGGAAGGCGCGCACGAGGTCGAGCGTCTTGGCCAGCGTCTGCCCGGCCTTCAGCGCCCGCAGCGAGGCCCACTGGATCGCCGGGCCGTCGGCCATCGGGTCGGAGAACGGCATGCCCAGCTCGATCACGTCGGCGCCGGCGGCGGGCAGACCTTTCAGCAGCTCAAGCGTGGTCGCCGGGTCGGGATCGCCGGCGGTGAGGAAGGTGACGAGCCCGGCGCGGCCCTCCTGGGCGAGCGCGGCGAACTTCGCGTCGAGGCGGGCGGTCATCACACCTTGCTCCCCAGCATCTCGGAGACCTGCGGCACGTCCTTGTCGCCGCGGCCGGAGAGGTTGACCACCATCAGGTGGTCCTTCGGCATCCTGGGCGCCAGTTCGGCGACCCTGGCCAGCGCATGGGCCGGCTCCAGCGCCGGGATGATGCCTTCGAGCTTGGACAGCAGCTGGAACGCCTCGAGCGCCTCCTCATCGGTGGCGGAGAGATAGGTCACCCGGCCGGTCTCGTGCAGGTACGAATGCTCAGGTCCGATGCCGGGATAGTCGAGCCCGGCCGAGATCGAATGGGCGTCCTTGATCTGGCCGTCCTCGGTCATCAGCAGATAGGTGCGGTTGCCGTGCAAGACGCCGGGCTTGCCGCCCGACAGCGAGGCGGCGTGCAGACCGGTCGCGATGCCGTGGCCGGCGGCCTCGACGCCGTAGATTTCGACGGCGGGATCGTCAAGGAAGGGGTGGAACAGCCCCATGGCGTTGGAGCCGCCGCCGATGCAGGCGACGAGCGAATCCGGCAGCCGGCCCTCAATGGCCAGGATCTGCTCTTTCGTCTCGCGGCCGATGATCGACTGGAAGTCGCGCACCATCATCGGGTAGGGGTGCGGGCCAGCCACCGTGCCGATGCAGTAGAACGTCGTCTCGACATTGGTCACCCAGTCGCGCAGCGCCTCGTTCATGGCGTCCTTCAGCGTCCTGGTGCCCGATTCGACCGGCACCACCTCGGCACCGAGAAGCTTCATGCGGAACACGTTGGGCTTCTGGCGCTCGACGTCGACCGCGCCCATATAGACCACGCAGTCGAGCCCGAACCGCGCACACAGCGTGGCGGTGGCGACGCCGTGCTGGCCGGCGCCGGTCTCGGCGATGATGCGCTTCTTGCCCATGCGCCGCGCCAGCATGATCTGGCCCAGCACGTTGTTCACCTTGTGGGAGCCGGTGTGGTTCAGCTCCTCGCGCTTCAGGTAGATCTTGGCGCCGCCCGACAGGCCGGAGGCCGTCGAAACCGCGCGAAAGTGCTCCGTCAGCCGCTCGGCGAAATAAAGCGCGCTGGGGCGGCCGACATAATGGGCGAGATAGCCGTCCATCTCCTGCCGGAAGGCCGGGTCCGCCGTGGCCGCGGCGTAGGCCTCTTCCAGCTCAAGGATCAGCGGCATCAGGGTCTCGGCGACGAAGCGGCCGCCGAACTTGCCGAACCGGCCGCGCTCGTCCGGGCCGGACCGGTAGGAATTGGGTTGGTGCACCGTCACCGAAGCGGCTCCTATAGCGTCGCGCGCGCATCCGCGGCCCGCGCCGCCGCGACGAAGGCGCGGATTTTCGCCGGATCCTTGTCGCCCGGCGCCCGTTCGACCCCCGAGGAGACGTCGACCGCGGCGGGCCGGACAAGGCCGATCGCCTGCGCCACCGTTGCAGGATCGAGGCCGCCAGACAGCATGACCGGCACGCCGGGGTCAAGGCCGGCCACCAGCGTATGGTCGAAGGCGAGGCCGTTGCCGCCCGGCAGCGCCGCGCCGGGGGCGGGCTTGGCGTCGAACAGCAGCATGTCGGCGACCCGCGCGAAAGATTCGACCGGCGCGAGGTCGTCGCGCGTCGCGACCGGAAGGGCCTTGATCACCGGCAAGCCGAAGCGGGCGCGGACCTCTGCCACCCGCTCAGGAGTCTCGCGGCCGTGGAGCTGGAACAGGTCGGGCTGGACCATCCCGGCGATCGACTGAAGCGTCGCGTCGTCGGCGTCCACCGTCAGCGCCACGATCCGCGCCCGGCCGCGCGCCTGCGCCGCCAGCCCGGCGGCGGCGTCGAGCGAGACGTGTCGCGGGCTCTTGGCGAAGAACACCAGCCCGACCATGTCGGCGCCGGCCTCCAGCGCCGCCTGAAGGGTGGGCGGGGTGGAGAGCCCGCAAATCTTGACGAGCAGGGTCATCGGCGCTCAGCTCAGGCGAAGGATCAGACGGTCGAGTTGTCCGGCCAGTTTCGGCGCATCGTCGGCGGCGACGCGGAAGACGATCTCCGGATCGGCCAGCCAAGAGGCATGGACGAGGCGGTGACGCATGGCGATCGCCGGCTCCCAGGCGACTTCGGGCACCAGCGTGCGGACCTCCTTCGGGACGCGGTTCATCGCCTCGCCGATCACCAGCACGCAATAGATCGCCGACTGCAGACGGACCTCGTCGCCGGCAAAGGCGGCCGGCGCAACGTCGCGCGCCCGGTCGGCCAGCATGATGCAATGGTTTCGTGCGTCGGTCAGGAAGTCGACGGTCGTGCGGCCGCTCATAAGGGTCTCGCGGACCGTTCGATCCGCGCCTTCTCGGCACCGCGGAGTTCGCTCGCCAGCACGATGCCGACGGGGCGCCCGAGACGGGCGGCGAGGTCGAGCTCGGCACGGGTCAGGCCAAGCAGCGACAGTCCCTCACGCTTTTCCGCCAGAAAGTCGACGGCATCGTCACCCTCGACGTGCGGCGCGGCGCCCCGCGGCAGGAGCGCGATGATCTTCAGCGGATGGTCCTGTTCGACGGCGCGGATATGCTTGAGCAGGGCCGACCGGTCGAGGATCGGAACGTTCATGCAGCCCTCCGCCAACCACCCCGCCCCTGATCGAGCGCCGCGCCTTGCAGGCACCTGCTCTGCGAGAGCCACGCTTTGCGGCCGGCATTCTACCCCAAAACCGCACGGTCACCCGCGGCCCGTTTGCGGGTTCCGCTTCGCTCCGCCGGCGCAGGAGGGCGCGTCGGTCGCGATCTGCGACGTGCCGATCAGGTGGCGTTGCGGCGCGGCCGCGGCAGGGCCGGCACGGCCTCGGCGGGGGGCGCCGATGCGCCGCCGCCGCGCAGCCGCTCGATCTCGGCCTGGAGCTGGTGGATATGGGCGCGCGCCCGCTTGGCCGTGCGATGCCAGCGGCCGGTGGTCAGCCAGCTCGTGACGCCGCCGAGGATGACGCCCAGGGTCAGCGTGCCGAGGATCAGCAGATAGAGCGGCACCGAGACGGTGTAGGCCGCCGTCGCCGCGTCGCCGGTGAAGGGGTCGAGAACCAGCGTCACCGGCGCACGGTTCGCCACCGACAGCACCACCAGCACGATCCCGAGCGGCAGGCCGAGAACCAGAAACAGCAGCTTCCTGAGCACCGCGATCCTCCTTCGGCGTCGGTCAGTCGGCGTTCAGCCGGTCGCGCATCTCTTTGCCGGTCTTGAAGAACGGCACGTACTTCTCATTGACCGGCACATGCTCGCCGGTCCTGGGATTGCGGCCGACCCGCGCCGGCCGGGCCTTCACCGAGAATGCGCCGAACCCCCTGAGCTCCACCCGGTCGCCGCGCGCCAGGGCGGCGGTGACCTCGTCGAGAATCGCGTTCACGATGGTCTCAACATCGCGCTGGTAGAGGTGGGGATTGGTTTCGGCAATCTTCTGAACGAGTTCGGATTTGATCATGAGGCCCGCCGCTAGAGCATTCTCCGCAAAAGTGGGAACCGGTTTTGCGAAAGAGAATGCGACAACTCAATACCTTAGAGCGGCCGCCCGGTTCAATCAGATCGGCGGACGCTCGAGCGTCCGAAAGTGCGTGGTGGATTTCAACCCTCACTGACCGGCAGGAGGGTGCCAAACCGCCAGAACACCGTCAAGCGTGGTGGAGAGCGCAGACGCCTCCGTCCGCAGGTTTTGCGCCAAGACCGGCCACCCGGCGGCCTCCGCCAGCCAGGCGAGGACGCGGGTCGACAGCCGGATCTCGTCGGTCGCCGACCGGCTCGCCTGCCAGTCGCGCACCGGCAGGGTCTTGTCAATCCCGTGGGTCTCGGCGAGCCAAGCCACGGCGGCCTCCTGGTCGCCCAGCCGGTCGACCAGCTTCAGCTCCAGCGCCTGCGCGCCGGTCCACACCCGGCCGCTCGACACCGTCTGGGCCAGCGAATCATCGAGGCTGCGCCGCGTCTTCACCAGATCCTTGAACCAGGCGTAGCTGTCGTCGACCACCGACTGCAGCGCCTGGCGCGCCTCGGGCGAGGTCGGCACGAAGGCGGACGGCGCCGCCTTGAGCGGAGTCGACTTCACCTCCTCGACCTTGACGCCGACCGAGTCGAGCAGCCCGCTGACATTGGGGAACTGTACGATCACCCCAACCGAGCCGACGATGCTGTTGCGGCCGGCGATGATCTCGTCGGCGCCCAGCGCCGCGGCATAGGCGCCGGAGGCCGCCATGCCCTCGACCAGCGCCACCACCGGCCGCTTCTCGGCCAGCCGGCGGATGGCGGTGTGCAGGCTGTCGGAGCCGGTCACCGTGCCGCCGGGGCTGTCGATCGCCACGATCACCGCCTTGGCGCCCGACTTGGCGACCTCCTCGATCATCTTGAGGCGTTCACGGTCGGCGCGGATGAGGCCGGTGATCGGGATGCGGGCGATGTGGGCTTGGCGCTTCTCGACGAATCCGGGCCCGTCGAGCCCGACGACGAGGGCGCCGATGGCGGCGGCGGCCGCCAGCACGGCGGCGACGCGCCATTTCGTCAGCGCGCGGCGCAGGCGCCGGCGTTCGACAATGAGATCGGCATCAAGCGACATGCGGTATTCCCGAAGCGGCGGTCAGGGACGGCCCCGGCCGCCCAAGCGGCGCGCGGGACATTGATAAGCGCACATATAGTACGGCGGCGCGGATCGTTCACCCCTTGCCGCACTGGAAACCGCGCGCCTCGCCCGTGGGCCGGGCTCGGCGCAACGAAAAGCCCCGGCGGGAGGCCCGCCGGGGCTGATCAGCGTGTCGTGGCGAGGCGGCCTCAGCGGCGCTGCTTCTCGCGCTCCTTGAGGGCGGCGCCCAGGATGTCGCCGAGCGAGGCGCCGGCGTCCTGCGAGCCGTACTGCGCCACGGCCTCCTTCTCCTCGGCGATTTCCAGCGCCTTGATGGAGACGGTGACCTTGCGGGCACGGCGGTCGATCAGGGTGACGCGGGCGTCGAACTTGTCGCCGACCGCGAAGCGCTCGGGGCGCTGGTCGGCGCGGTCGCGGGCGAGTTCGGCGCGCTTGATGAAGGCGGTGAGGTCGGATCCTGCGATCTTCACCTCAAGGCCGGCTTCCTTCACCTCGATCACCTCGCAGGTGACGACCGAGCCCTTGCGCACCTCGCCGGAGGTGGTGAAGGGGTCGCCCTGGAGCTGCTTGATGCCGAGCGAGATGCGCTCCTTGTCGACATCGACGTCGAGAACGACCGCCTGCACCATGTCGCCCTTCTTGAACTCCTCGATCACCTGCTCGCCGGGCCGGTTCCAGTCGAGATCCGACAGGTGGACCATGCCGTCGACCTCGCCGTCGAGGCCGAGGAACAGGCCGAACTCGGTCTTGTTCTTGACCTCGCCCTCGACCGCGGTGCCGGGCGGGTGCTTCTCGGCGAACACTTCCCAGGGGTTGCGCAGGGTCTGCTTGAGGCCGAGTGAGATGCGGCGCTTGACAGGGTCGACCTCGAGGATCGCCACCTCCACCTCCTGCGAGGTGGAGACGATCTTGCCGGGGTGGACGTTTTTCTTGGTCCAGCTCATCTCGGAGACGTGGATCAGGCCCTCGATGCCCGGCTCCAGCTCCACGAACGCGCCGTAGTCGGTGATGTTGGTCACCCGGCCCTTGAAGCGGGTGGCTTCGGGATAGCGCCGCTCGATGCCTTCCCACGGGTCGGCGAGAAGCTGCTTCATGCCGAGCGAGATGCGGTGGGTCTCGTGGTTGATCTTGATGATCTTGACCTTGACCTGCTGGCCGATGTTCAGCACCTCGGACGGGTGGTTGACGCGCCGCCAGGCAATGTCGGTGACGTGCAGCAGGCCGTCGATGCCGCCAAGGTCGACGAACGCGCCGTAATCGGTGATGTTCTTCACCACGCCGTCGATCACCTGGCCCTCTTCGAGCGAGGCCACCAGTTCCTGGCGCTGGCCGGCACGGGTCTCTTCCAGCACGGTGCGGCGGGAGACCACGATATTGCCGCGCCGGCGGTCCATCTTGAGAATCTGGAAGGGCTGCGGCTGGTGCATCAGCGGGCCGACGTCGCGCACCGGGCGGATGTCGACCTGGCTGCGGGGCAGGAAGGCCACCGCGCCGTCGAGGTCGACCGTGTAGCCGCCCTTCACCGTGGAGAAGATCACGCCGGAGACGTGCTGGTTGTTCTGGAACGCCTTCTCCAGCTTGCCCCAGCTTTCCTCGCGGCGCGCCTTGTCGCGCGAGATCACCGCTTCGCCGAGCGCGTTCTCGACCCGGTCGAGATAGACTTCGACAGTGTCGCCGATCTTGAGCGCCGCCTCGCGGCCGGGGCCGGCGAATTCGCGCAGCGGCACGCGGCCTTCCGTCTTGAGCCCGACGTCGATGATGGCGAGATCCTTTTCGATCCCGACGACGATGCCCTTGACGACCGTTCCCTCGTTGAGTTCGGTATGGGCAAGGCTCTCTTCGAGAAGTGCGGCGAAGTCCTCCTTGGTCGGAGCGGCGACAGCGGTCATGCAGTGTCCTGAATTGGTTGGATGGGCGGCGCCGGCGTCACGTGTTGCGGTTCGCCCCGTTCGACGCGCGCCCGCCGCATGATGCGGATCGGACGAGCCGCCGGAGACTCCCGGCGGGCCGGCGCGTGAACCACGTCGATCGGGACAGGGTTCTGTTCGCGATGGCCGTGGCAGGAGCGGAGGAAGCCGGGCCGACGGTGGACTTGAACCGCGCCGTCCGCGCTACCTGCGACCGATGATGCCGAGGGCCGTCTGGAACGCCGCGTCTATATCCAAAGTGGTGGTATCGAGCAAGTGCGCATCGGCCGCCGCCGCCAGCGGCGCGGCGGTGCGGCTGGAATCGCGCGCGTCGCGCCGGCGGATGTCGGCCAGGACGTCGGCGAACGCGATGCTCTCGCCGCGGCCCTGAAGCTCCCTGTAGCGCCGCTCGGCCCGCACCTCGGGCGTGGCGGTGACGAAGATCTTCACCGTGGCGTCGGGGCAGATCACCGTGCCGATGTCGCGCCCGTCGAGCACCGCCCCGCCCGGCCGGGCGGCGAAGGCGCGCTGCAGGTCGAACAGCGCCGCCCGCACCGCCGGAATGGCCGCCACCCGGCTCGCCGCCTCGCCCATCTCGGCGCCGCGCAGCCGGTCCTCGTCGAGGGCGGCGACATCGAGCGCTGCGGCCACCGCCGCCGCGGCCGCCGTGTCGCCGGGGTCGGCGCCGCGGTCGAGCACGCCGCGGGCGACGGCGCGGTAGAGCAGGCCGGTGTCGAGATGCGGCAGGCCGAACTGACCGGCGATCTTCTTGGCGAGCGTGCCCTTGCCGGAGGCGGCCGGGCCGTCGAGGGCGATGATCAGGGTGGCGGCCATCAGCCGATCTCCGCGCCGAGTCCCGCCATCATGGGCAGGAAGTCGGGGAAGGAGGTGGCGATGAAAGATGCGTCGTCCACCGTCATGCCGGCCTCGGCGGCCAGCCCCAGCACAAGCCCGCTCATGGCGATTCGGTGGTCCATGTGGGTGACGACGGTGCCGCCGCCCGCCACCCCGCCAGGGCCCTTGCCCTCGACGATGAGATCATCGCCCTCGATCTGGGCGTCGACGCCCGCCGCGCGCAGCATGGCGGCAACCGCGGCCAGCCGGTCGCTCTCCTTGACCTTGAGTTCCGAGAGACCGCGCATGCGGGTGACGCCGCGGGCATTGGCGGCGGCGACGGCGAGGATCGGGTATTCGTCGATCATCGACGGCGCGCGCGCGGCCGGCACCTCGACGCCGGTCAGCTCCGAGAACTGAACGACCAGATCCTCGACGGTCTCGCCGCCCTCGCGCCGCGCATCCAGCACCTCGATGCGGGCGCCCATCTCGCGCAGGGTGACGATGAGCCCGTTGCGCAGCGGATTGGCCATCACGCCGTCGATCGCCAGCTTGGAGCCTTTGAGAAGCAGCGCCGCCACCAGCGGGAAGGCGGCGGAGGAGGGGTCGGAGGGCACCCTCACCGGGGCGGGGCGCAATTCCGGCCGTCCCGCCAGCGTGATGCGCCGGCCGTGGGCGCCTTCCGGCACCACGCGGACGTCGGCGCCGAAATAGGCCAGCATGGCTTCGGTGTGGTCGCGCGTCGCCTCGCGCTCGATCACGACGGTCTCGCCCGGCGCGGCGAGGCCGGCCAGGAGCACCGCGGACTTCACCTGCGCCGACGGCACCGGGGTCTCATAGGTCACCGGCAGCGGCTCGCGCGCGCCTGCGAGCACCAGCGGCAGGCGGCCGCCCTCGGCGGATTCGACGACGCGGGCGCCGACCAGGGCGAGCGGATCGAGCACCCGCTTCATCGGCCGCTTGCGCAAGGACGCGTCGCCGTCGAACCGCGCGGTGACGGGATGGCCGGCGACCACGCCCATCATCAGCCGGGCGCCGGTGCCGGAATTGCCGAAGTCGAGGGTCTCGGTGGGCGCGAGCAGGGCGCCGACGCCGACCCCCTTGACCCGCCAGCGGCCTTCGCCCAGCCGGTCGACCTTGGCGCCGAGCGCGGCGCAGGCTCGCGCGGTGGCCAAGACGTCGGCGCCTTCCAGCAGGCCCGCGATCTCGGTGGTGCCGCAGGCGAGCAGCCCGAAGATCAGCGCCCGGTGCGACACCGACTTGTCGCCGGGCGCGCGAATCTGGCCGCGCAGCGGGCCGGAGCGGCGCGCCGTGACGGGTCGGGTGGCGGCGTGGGAGCCGGTGTCTGGTGTCATGCTATGTGGGCTCGTGGCCTGCCTCGTTCGGCCGCGGGCTGTGACATGGCCGGCCGGGACCGTCAACCGGGGCACGGGAGGGTATTGACGGGGGCGCCCGGCGCCGCTAACCGCATCGTTTCTCCGAAGACATTTATTCGAAGGAACGTCCGCGGTGGCCAAAGACGAACTCGGCACCAAGCGGGTCTGCCCTGTCACGGGGCGCAAGTTCTACGACTTGAACAAGGACCCGATCGTTTCGCCTTATACCGGCGAGAGTTATCCCCGCAGCATGTTCGATCCCGTTGCGGGCCGGCTGAGCGCGCGCGGCGTGGCGGCGCGTGCTGCCGTTGCGCCGGCTTCGGAAGAGGAACCCGAGACCGAGGAGGCGAGCGACGTCGAAATCGTGCCGCTCGAGGAGGCCGAGGAGGATGCGGGCAAGACCGTGACCTCCGAGGAGGACATCGAGATCGAGGACGAGACCCTCGACGACGATGACGAGACCTTCCTCGAAGAGGAGGAGGAGGGGGACGACGATCTCTCCGACGTCATCGGCGATGTCGAGGACGACGAGGAGCGCTGAACACCCACCTGTGCGCTTCGGCGCCGCCGGAGCCGGCCGGGCCTCGGCCGGCTTCAATTGACTTCGCAGGCGGGGCGCCAGTATAAGCGCCGCCAACTCGCAGCCGGGACGGCTTGACGGGCCGGTATCGGTTGGCCTGCCAGCAGCGGTTCCCGGGGGCGGAGCGTTTTCGGCGAAGGCTGGGGTCCAGCCCGGCGCCGGAAGACGCGACAAACTCAAGGATTTGCAGCGTCTTCCGCAGCGGCCGCCACGGGGCCAGCCAACGGGGGCGCGACTGACCGAGGATCCAGGGCCCGATTCGATGCGATCGCAGAGGGCTCTCGCCGCAACTTCCGGAGATCGATCGTGAAGCGGACCTATCAACCGAGCAAGCTGGTGCGCAAGCGCCGCCACGGCTTTCGCGCGCGCATGGCAACCAAGGGCGGCCGCAAGGTGATTGCGGCGCGCCGGGCGCAGGGCCGCAAGCGCCTGTCGGCCTGAGCGGGGCGGGAGGCCGGGGCGTGTTCCCGGCCTCGCCTGCATCTGGCCAAGCGTGACGGGCCGCGTATGACGGGCCACATGTCGACAGCGACGGACCGCCTGCGGAAACGCGCCGATTTTATCGCCGCCCAGCGCGGCGCGCGTGCCCATGCCGGCGCCTTTGTGCTACAGAGCCGCGACCGCGGCGATGACGCCGGTCCGCGGTTCGGCCTGACAATTACCAAGAAGGTCGGAACCGCCGTCGAGCGGAACCGCGTCCGTCGCCGCCTGCGCGCGATCGTGCGCCAGGAGGGCGCCGCCGCCCGCCCGGGCTTCGATTATGTCGTCGTGGCTCGGCGCGACGCCATCAACGCTCCCTTCGCGGAGCTTGCCCGAGAGTTTTCGCGGACGCTCAGCCGCGTCCACGCCGCAGACCGCCGCGGTCGATCCGGCCGGGCGGCGCCGGCGCGTACCGGAGATGATCGCGATGAGCGATGACAACAAGAATTTGGGCCTGGCCATCGGCCTGTCGCTCATCGTGCTGCTGGTGTGGCAGTACTTTGTCGGCGTGCCGCAGGCGGACAAGCAGCGCCAGGCCGCCCAGCAGGCCCAGACCAGCCAGACCCAGCCCGCACCGGCCGCTCCAGGCGCCCCCCAAGGCGCGCCGCAGCCGGCCGCCCAGCCCGGCCAGCCGCCGGCGCCCGCCGCGGGCGCCACGCCGCCGGCCACCACCGCCAGCCCGGCGGTCGACCGCGCCGCGGCCCTCGCCGCGAGCCCGCGCGTCGCCATCGAGACCGGCCGCCTGCGGGGATCGGTCAATCTGCGCGGCGGACGCATCGACGACCTGTCGCTGCTCAATTTTCACGAGACGGTCGACCGCAAGAGCCCGAACATCGTGCTGCTGTCGCCGTCGGGCTCCGAGCACCCGTTCTATGCCGAGTTCGGCTGGGTCGGCCCGGCGAACGGCGCGATCCCGCTGCCGGGGCCGACGACGGAATGGACGCCCAAGACGTCGGGGCCGCTGAGCGAGGCCCAGCCGCTGGTGCTCACCTGGGACAATGGCAAGGGCCTCGTCTTCCGCCGCACGATCGCGGTCGACGACCGCTACATGTTCACGGTGACGGACCAGGTCGAGAACCGCGGCGGCGAGCCGGTCAATCTCTACAATTACGGCCTGATCTCCCGGCACGGCACGCCGCCGGTGTCCGGCTTCTACATCCTGCACGAGGGCCTGATCGGCGTGTTCGGCGACGCCGGCCTGCAGGAGGTGGGCTATTCCGGCATTACCGACGACGGCCCCAAGACCTGGAAGTCGACCGGCGGCTGGCTCGGCATCACCGACAAGTACTGGGCGGCGACCCTGATCCCGGATCAGGCGAGCCCGGTCCAGTCGCGCTTCTCGGCCGGCCAGCTCGGCGCGCTCAAGACCTACCAGACCGACTTCCTGTCGGATGCCGTCACCGTCGCGCCCGGCGCCACCGCCGAGGTGGTCGGCCGGCTGTTCGCCGGCGCCAAGGAGGTGCAGGTCGTCGACGGCTACGAGGTCAATCTCGGCATCAAGCGCTTCGAGCTGCTGATCGACTGGGGGTGGTTCTACTTCATCACCAAGCCGCTGTTTTATGCGCTGGACTTCTTCTACAAGCTGGTCGGCAATTTCGGCCTCGCCATCCTCATCGTCACGGTGTTCATCAAGCTGATCTTCTTCCCGCTGGCCAACAAGTCCTATGCCTCGCTGGCCAAGATGAAGGCGATCCAGCCGCAGCTCGTGGCCATCAAGGAGCGCTACGGCGACGACAAGATGAAGCTGCAGCAGGCGATGCTGGAGCTTTACCGCAAGGAGAAGATCAATCCGCTGGCCGGCTGCTGGCCGGTGCTGATCCAGATCCCGGTGTTCTTCGCGCTCTACAAGGTGCTGTTCGTCACCATCGAGATGCGGCACGCGCCGTTCTATGGCTGGATCCACGACCTTGCCGCGCCCGATCCCACCACCATCTTCAACCTGTTCGGGCTGATTCCCTGGGCGCCGCCGTCCTTCCTGATGCTCGGCGCGTGGCCGATCATCATGGGCGTGACGATGTGGGTTCAGATGAAGATGAATCCGCCGCCGCCCGACCCGACCCAGCAGATGATCTTCGCCTGGATGCCGGTTCTGTTCACCTTCATGCTGGCGAGCTTCCCGGCGGGGCTGGTGATCTACTGGACCTGGAACAACTTCCTGTCGGTGACCCAACAGTACGTCATCATGCGCAAGCATGGCGTCAAGGTCGAGCTCTGGGACAACCTCAAGAAGACGGTCAAGAAGCCGGAGCCGAACAAGAAGAAGCCGGCGTCGAGCTGAGGCGGCGCCGCGTTTGCCCCTGCCCGTGGTCCCGGCCGGCGCCGCACGCCGCGCCGGGACTTCGGCTGAATGGCCCCCTTCGCCGGCGGCTCCGGCCGACGAAAATCCCGTTATCGAACAAGGGGGGTTCGGCGAATCCGTTTCCGGCATCCCGAAGGGATCTGCCGGAAACCCGAATTGCCGCATTCTCTTTCGCAAGACCGGTATCGGTTTTGCGCAGACTGCTCTCCCGAAACCGAGTACCGAAGACCCGCCATGCCCAGCGCCCAGCCGTTCGCGCCCGACGAAATGGAGACCGGCCGGCGGATGTTCGCCGCGCCCTGGGCGTTCGCCACCGCCGCCAGTTCGCTCGCCTCGCTGCCCGCCATGGCAGGGCTGGAGATCGCCTTCGCCGGCCGGTCCAATGTCGGCAAGTCCAGCCTGATCAATGCGCTGGTCGGGCAGAACGCGCTGGCGCGCACCTCGCACACGCCGGGGCGCACGCAGGATCTGATCTTCTTCTCGGCCGGCGGCCCGCTGACGCTGGTCGACATGCCGGGCTACGGCTATGCCGCGGTGGCCAAGGAGAAGGTGGCGGCCTGGACCGGGCTGATCCACGATTTCCTGCGCGGACGGGCGAACCTCGCCCGCGTGCTGGTGATGATCGACGCCCGCCATGGGCTGAAGGACGCCGACATCCCGGTGCTGGACACGCTCGACCGCGCCGCGGTGTCCTACCAGATCGTGCTGACCAAGGCCGACGACACCAAGACGGCGGCGCTGGCCGACACCGTCGCCAAGGTGACGGCGGCGCTGGCCAAGCACCCGGCGGCGTATCCGGAGATTCTCGTCACCTCCAGCCGCACCGGCGCCGGCATTCCGGAGCTGCGGGCCTCGCTGGCCCGCCTGCTCGCCGAGCGGGCGCCGGTGTAATACGAACGGCCCCGAACGCTGACGCGTGGGGCCGTTGACACTCGCGGATTTTATTTTGGGAAATCAAAGATTTCGAGAAAGTCCGCGACCGGGGCCAACGGCCAGCTTTCGCTGCCATTGGCATAAGTGACGGCGACGCTCAGCGCGCGGCCGGCTGGAAGCCGAAGCGGCCGGTCAGCCGGAAGCCGTCGCGCATCGCCAGCACCAGCAGGTAGAAATTGAACGCGCCGGCGGCCAGCTCAATGGCCTGCACGGTGTAGAAGACCTGATCGAACATGCCCGCCGCGGCGCGATTGGCGAGGAAGAACGCCGCCGGCACCAGCACCAGGAGGCCGTTGAGCGCGATGATCGGCATGCGGCTCTGCTTGGCCTCCACGAGCGGGTGCAGCGATGTGCGGCCCAGGCGCATGCCGGAGGCGCCGGCAATCGCCATCGCCGGCACCAGCACCAGCATGCCCCACAGAATCGCATCCTTGAGCCGGGCGATGTCGGTGGGCGTGCCCAGCGCCTCGACCGCGACGGTCGAAATCCAGAAGGTGGCGATGGTGAGGAGCGCGACCGCCCCGGCGAGCGGGTGAATCAGGCGCAGCAGCGGCGGCATGTCGGAGCGGTCGAGCTCGACCGTGGCGTCGGCGGTGTCGGTCTTGGTCATGGCGGTCTCCCTGGCGGATGGGCCTGCACGGCAGGCGGCGGGCAATTGCATAGCAACCTATCTTTTATTGCATAGGAGCCTATGTTAAGTCAATCCGGTTGCAGCCGGAGAACCCCGATGGCGAAACCCGAACCAGCACCGGCGCCCGCCGGGACCGCTCAGCCGCCGCCGGCCGAACCGGCCCGGCCGCTGCCCTGGCGCTACGAATCCAGCGGCTACATGATCAATCTGGCGGCGCGGCTGTTCGAGCGCGCGCTCGCCGAGCGCATCGCGCCGCTCGGCCTCACCACCGGCCAGTTTCCGGTGCTGCTGGCGCTGTGGGAGCGCGACGGCCTGGCGCAGAGCGAGCTGGTGAGGATCGTGCGGGTGGAGCAGCCGACCATGGCGCAGATACTCTCCCGCATGGAGCGCGACGGCCTGATCGCCCGCGCCGCCGACCCGGACGACCGCCGCCGCGCCCTGGTGCGGCTCACCGCCCGCGGCTGGTCGGTGCAGGCGCCCGCCGTCGCCGCCGCCCACGAGGTCAACCGCCTGGCCGGTCGCGGTCTCAGCGATGCGCAGACGCGGGAGTTCCTGGCGGTGCTGATGCAGATGTCGGCCAATCTGAGCTGTGCGGCCGCGCCTGGGCCGACATGAGACGGAATCCGGCATGGCGGCGCGTCGGCATCTCGTGGGAAGGGAAGCGCTATTTCGCCTGTTTCGCCGCCGCCAAGGCGGCGCGGCAGGCTTCGGAAAGCTTGTCGCGATTGTCCTGCAGGCAGCGCAGGATGCGCCCGCCGCCCGGCGTTACGTTGGCGCAGAAGCTCTTAGCGTCGGCGCTGCAGGCGCTGCGCAGCGCCTCGCGCGGGCTCTGCGCCGCCGCGGCGGGCACGCTCGCGGCGAGGACGAAAAGCGCAAGCAGCGATCGGTTCCGCATGGTCGAGGATCCTCTCGGCGGCGGGCGGGTCAATGTGCGTCCCCGGCCTCGCCATGGCCCTTCGAGCCGATAGCGTCGGTCCAGGCCAGGATGACGCCGGAGACCACGAACACCATGTGCACGATCACCAGCCACATCAGCGCCTCGCTGTTGAAGGTGCCGGCGGACGAGGTGTCGATGTGCATGAACGCCTTGAGAAGCTGGATCGCCGAGATCGCCACGATCGAGGCCATCAGCTTCTGCTTCAGGCCGGGAAAATCGACCTTGGTCATCCAGTCCGGCCAGTCCGGATGGCCGGCGGCGTCGATCTTGGAGACGAAGTTCTCATAGCCCGAGAACACCACGATCAGCACCAGATTGGCCGCCAGCGACAGATCGATCAGCGCCAGCACGCCCAGAATGATGTCGGCCTCGGTGGCGTCGAAGGCGTGGCCGAGAAGGTGGCCGAGCTCCTTGAGGAAGGTGATGACCAGCACCGCGAGGCTGACCAGCAGGCCGAGATAGAACGGCACCATAAGCCAGCGGCTGAGGAAGATCGTCTTTTCGATCGGCTTTTCAAGCATCGCGCCCCTCCGCCTGTCGCATCACGCGAACTCCGGCCCGAGGGGCCGGAGCATTGTCGTCCGGTTGTCGAAAATCCCGTTTCCGAACAGGGATCTTCGGCGGGTATGTTTCCTGAGACCGCGTCCTGTTGAGCCGGAAACCATATTGGATTGATGCCATGGCGGCCCGGCACAGGGCAAGCTTGAAGCCGTTTCAATAATCCGGGAGGGATCGCGCGGGAACCGGATCAGGCGGCGCCGGCCGCCTCGCCTGCCGGGCAGTTCACGCCGGTGCCGCCCAGGCCGCAATAGCCCGCCGGGTTCTTGGCGAGATACTGCTGGTGGTCGGCCTCCGCGAAATAGAACGGGCCGCGCGGGCCGACCTCGGTGGTGATCGGGCCGAAGCGGTTTCGTGCCAGCGCCGCCGCATAGGCCCGCTGGGCCGCGTCCGCCTGGGCGCGCTGGCCGTCGTCGGCGACCTGGATGAGCGAGCGGTACTGGGTGCCGACGTCATTGCCCTGGCGCATGCCCTGGGTCGGGTCGTGCGCCTCGAAGAAGGTCTTGAGCAGGGTGGCGTAGGACACGCGCGCAGGGTCGAACACCACCAGCACCACCTCGGCGTGGCCGGTGCGGCCGGTGCAGACCTCGCGATAGGTTGGGTTGGGCGTGTGGCCGCCGGCATAGCCGGCCGCGGTCACCCACACGCCGGGGATCTGCCAGAACTTGCGCTCGGCGCCCCAGAAGCAGCCCAGCCCGAACACCGCGGTCTCCGAGCCCGGCGGATAGGGCCCCTTCAGCGGCCGGCCGGAGACGGCGTGGCGCTCGGCGGTGTCGATCGGGACGAGACGGCCGGGCAAGGCCTCGTGCGCGCCCGGCAAGGCGGAGGCGATCTTGAAGGGAAACATCGTCAGTTCCTCCCGACACGGGATCCGGGAGACCAGTGTTGGGTCTCCCGGATCCGACTGTCACCGGAAATCCGCATTGGGGGGGCGATTTCCGGCGAGCGCGCCGCCAAACGCAGGCCTGCCCGCCCAGCGTTCGCGTCGCGCCCACACGATATGGGCGCGCGCCCGCCGGGCTGCGATCACGGCAGCGGTCAACAAATCGCGAGGGGACGAGGCGCGGCTGCCGGCGAGCGGGCGTCCGCCGGCTCAGTCGCGCGACGACCAGCCGATCGGGGTGGCGGGTTGGCGGCCGATCACCAGCAGCAGGAAGCCGAGGCCGCCAAGGAGCGCGAACACCGGCACGAACAGCACGCTCACCAGCACCGGGTCCCACAGCCAGGGCGCGGCATAGCGCTCGGTGGCGGCCTGCACGAGGTTGAGCGTGGCGGGCGACAGCGCGTACCAGGCGTCGCCGGCACGGGTGACGGTGACCGCCGAGACGGCGATCGAGCGGGTGCCGTCGATGACCAGCGAGGCGAACCCCCCGGCGAGCAGCAGGAATCCGGCAAGACGGATCAGGAAACGGATCATGAGCGGACCTCGACGCTGCGGAGGTAGCGTTTCGCGACGCGGCCGACAAGCCTCGCGCCGATGGATCATCACCGGACCAACGAAAAAGGGCGGCCCTGCGGCCGCCCTTTCGATCTTCACACCTTTGGGCGCGGGCGCCTGCGAAATCCGGCCGATCAGGCCGGAGCCTCGCAGTCCGATCGCCGAAAAATCCCCATCGGTTCAAGGATTCTTCGGCGAGACCGGTTCCGGTATCCCGAAGGGATCGGCCGGAAACCGGATCACTCCGCCGCGCCGGCCTCGCCCTGCGCCTGGGCTTCGGCCTCGGCCTTGATCTTGGCCTCGATGTCCTCGCCGGTCTCCTGGTCGACCACCTTCATCGACAGGCGCACCTTGCCGCGCTCGTCGAAGCCCAAGAGCTTCACCTTGACCTTGTCGCCTTCCTTGACGACGTCGGTGACCTTCTGCACCCGCTTGGGCGCGAGCTGGCTGATGTGGACGAGGCCGTCGCGCGAGCCGAAGAAGTTCACGAAGGCGCCGAAGTCGGTGGTCTTCACCACCGTGCCGTCATAGATCACGCCGAGTTCCGGCTCCGAGGCGATCGACTTGATCCAGTTCATCGCCGCGCGGATCGACTCGCCATTGGCCGAGGCGACCTTGACCGTGCCGTCGTCCTGGATGTCGATCTTGGCGCCGGTCTTCTCGACGATCTCGCGGATGACCTTGCCGCCCGAGCCGATCACCTCGCGGATCTTGTCGACCGGGATGTGCATCACCTCGATGCGCGGAGCGTGCTCGCCGAGCTCGGCGCGCGCCGTGGTCAGCGCCTTGGACATCTCGTCGAGGATGTGCAGGCGGCCGTCCTTGGCCTGGCCGAGGGCGACCCGCATGATCTCCTCGGTGATGCCGGCGATCTTGATGTCCATCTGCAGCGAGGTGACGCCCTCGGACGTGCCCGCCACCTTGAAGTCCATGTCGCCGAGGTGGTCCTCGTCGCCCAGGATGTCGGTGAGCACCGCGAAGCGCTCGCCCTCCAGGATCAGGCCCATGGCGATGCCGGCGGTGGGCCGGCGCAGCGGCACGCCGGCGTCCATCAGCGCGAGCGAGGTGCCGCACACGGTGGCCATCGAGGAGGAGCCGTTCGACTCCAGGATCTCCGACACCACCCGCAGGGTGTAGGGGAACTCGTGGTGCGGCGGCAGCATCGGGTGGATGGCGCGCCAGGCCAGCTTGCCGTGGCCGATCTCGCGGCGGCCGGGCCCGCCCATGCGGCCGGTCTCGCCGACCGAGAATGGCGGGAAGTTGTAATGCAGCATGAAGGGCTCCTTGTAGGTTCCCTCCAGCGCGTCGACGAACTGCTCGTCCTCGCCGGTGCCGAGCGTGGCGATCACCAGCGCCTGGGTTTCGCCGCGGGTGAACAGCGCCGAGCCGTGGGCGCGCGGCAGCACGCCGGCCTCGGCGACGATCGGGCGCACCGTCTTCACGTCGCGGCCGTCGATGCGGATGCCGGTGTCGAGGATGTTCCAGCGCACGATCTTGGCTTCGACCGTCTTGAACGCCTCCTTGACCTGCGAGGCGGTCCAGCGCGCCTCGCCGCCCTCCGGCAGCAGCGCCGCCACCACCTTGGCGCGGGCGGCGTCGACCTTGTCGTGGCGCTCCTGCTTGGCCGGGGTGCGGTAGGCCTCGCGCAGGTCGCCCTCGACCAGGCCGAGGATGGCGTTCTCAAGCTCGGTGGAATCCGACACCGTCAGCTCGCGCGGCTCCTTGGCCGCCTTCTCGGCGAGGCGGATGATGGCGTCGATCACCGGCTGGAAGTGCTTGTGGCCGAACATCACCGCGCCGAGCATGACGTCCTCGGGCAGTTCCTTGGCTTCCGATTCCACCATCAGCACGGCGTCGGCGGTGCCGGCGACGATCAGTTCGAGCTTGGACTCGCTCATCTCGTCGAGCTGCGGGTTGAGCACGAACTCGCCATTGATGTAGCCGACGCGGGCGCCGCCGACCGGCCCCATGAACGGAATGCCCGAGATCGTCAGCGCCGCCGAGGCGCCGATCATCGCCGGGATGTCGGGATCGGTCTCCAGGTCGTGCGACAGCGTGGTCAGGATCACCTGGGTGTCGTTGCGGTAGCCGTCCGGGAACAGCGGGCGGATCGGCCGGTCGATCAGGCGGGAGATCAGCGTCTCGCGCTCGGTCGGGCGGCCTTCGCGCTTGAAGAAGCCGCCGGGGATGCGGCCCGCGGCGTAGAACTTCTCCTGATAATTGACGGTGAGCGGGAAGAAGTCGACGCCGGGCTTGGGCTCCTTCATCGACACCACGGTGGCGAGCACCTTGGTCTCGCCATAGGTGACGACGACGGCGCCGTCGGCCTGGCGGGCCATCTTGCCGGTCTCGAGCGTCAGCTTGCGGCCGGCCCAGATCAGCTCTTCACGATGGATTTCGAACATTCGGTCTGTCTCCATGACTTGAGGCCGCGCGAAAGCCACGAGCAAGACGGCGAGAGGCTGTGTCGCGGAGCAAAAACTCCTGCGCACCACAGCATCCGGCGATCCTGCCGATGGCTTTCGTCACGGGTGAATTTCCTGGCAGTGCCTTTCCCGGGCACGCACACCTTGCGGTGTGCCCGGACGGCCTGCCCACTCCATTTGAAGTCGCGGATGAAACGCGCCCGGCCCGCAATGGCGGCCTGCCGGACTTCATCCACCGGGAGGGCCCCATTGCCCTCCGCCTGCGGCGACCGCGTAGCGTGCGCGGCCTCCGGTCGGGCGCCCGGCCCGGTGCGGGCCGGAACGGCGCCGCCTCAGCGGCGGATGCCGAGCCGTTCGATCAGCGAGCGATAGCGCTGCTCGTCCTTGGCCTTGACGTAATCGAGCAGCGAGCGGCGCTGCGACACCATTTTCAACAAGCCGCGGCGGGAATGGTTGTCCTTGCCGTGGATCTTGAAGTGCTCGGTCAGGTTGACGATGCGCTCGGTGAGCACCGCGACCTGAACCTCGGGCGAGCCGGTATCGCCCGGCTTGGTGGCGTAGTCCTTGATGAGCTGAGCCTTGCGCTCGGCCGTGATCGACATCGGGCAGTCCTTTCTATCTTCAGGGAAAACAATTGCAGCGGACGCGCTTATGAGAGGCGTCCTCCGCCCGGGCGGCAGCGGCCGGGATGTCGTCCAGCCGTGTCGTGCCTCTGCAGGCCAACCCGAAGGGGCGCGTATAACATCTTCGCGACAGTGCGGCAAATCACCGGGAGCCCGCGTCAGACCTCCGGCCCCACGCGTCAGCGTTGGGGTCGTTGGGATCACGTGCGCGCGCCGGCGAGCTTGAACACCCGTTTGGGCACCAGCTCGCCCTGCTCGACGTCGGCCAGCGCCACCAGATTGCCGCCGGCGGTGACGTAGACGAGGCCCGCCATCACCGGTGCGTCGCGCCCGCGCAGCAGCACCGGCTGGCCGCGGTGCAGCCGCGCCGCGTCATTGTGGCTCACCGGGATGCAGACGAGCTGGGTCAGCGCCGAGGCGACCGGCTGAAGCAGCGCCGTCTGGGCGGCGAGCCGCGCCTCGGGCTCGGCGTCGAACAGCGCCTCCAACGGCGCGACCTGCACCGCCGTCTCGGCCTGGAACGGGCCGACCGACATGCGCCGCAGCGCCACCACATGGCCATGGGTGCCGAGCGCCCGGCCGATGTCGCGGGCGAGCGCGCGCACATAGGTGCCCTTCCCGCAGACCGCCTCGAACTCGGCATGGTCGCCGTTGGGCACCGACACCAGCTCCAGGCTGTCGATGATCACCGGGCGCGCCGCCAGCACCACCTCCTCGCCCTCGCGGGCGAGGTCGTAGGCGCGCTCGCCGTCGATCTTGATCGCCGAGAAGCGCGGCGGCACCTGGGCGATCTCGCCGGTGAAGCGCGGCAGCAGCGCCTTGACCGCCGCCGGGTCGGGGCGGACGTCGGAGGTGGCGATGGCGCGGCCCTCGGCGTCGTCGGTATCGGTCTCGATGCCCCAGCGCACGGTGAAGCGGTAGGCCTTGCGGCCGTCCATCACCATCGGCACCGTCTTGGTGGCCTCGCCCAGCGCGATCGGCAGCACGCCGGAGGCGAGCGGATCGAGCGTGCCGGCATGGCCGGCCTTCTTGGCCTGGAAGGCGCGCTTGACGATCGACACGGCGTGCGTCGACGTCATGCCGACCGGCTTGTCGAGGATGAGCCAGCCATCGACATCGCGTTTGATGCGGCGCGGAGCGTTCAAGACCTGGTCTCCTCGTCGGAATCGTCCGTCGTTTCGGAAGGGTCGAGATCGCGCGCCACTTCCGGCGAGCGCAGCAGGCGGTCGATGCGCTCGGCCTCCTCGAACCGGTCGTCGCGGCGGAAGCGGATGTCGGGGGCGTAGCGCAGATTGACGCGGTGGGCGATCTCGGTGCGGATGAACTTGTGGTGGGCTTCCAGCGCCTTGAGCACCGCCGTCTCGTCCTTGCCGCCGAGGGCGACGACATAGATCGTGGCGAGGCGCATGTCGGGCGACATGCGCACTTCCGGCACGGTGATCAGGTGGCCGGAGATCACCGGGTCGGCGATCTCGCCGCGCGCCAGGATGTCGGCGATGGCGTGGCGCACCAGTTCGGCCACCCGGAGCTGGCGCTGGGACGGACCGGCTTGGGCGCTGTCGGGGCGGTTTCGGGACATGGCCATGGGGATGCCTTTGGCCGCGCACGGCCGGGCCGTCGCGGTTCGGGCGCCCGGGCCAGTGGCCCGGGCGGCGCAGAACGGGGATCAGATCAGCGTCACAGCGAGCGCTTCACCGTCTCGACGCGGTAGCACTCGATCACGTCGCCGGCACGCATGTCCTGGTAGTTCTCGAAGGACATGCCGCATTCCTGGCCGGCGAGCACCTCCTTGGCGTCGTCCTTGAAGCGCTTGAGCTGGCTGAGCTTGCCTTCATGGATGACGACATTGTCGCGGATCAGCCGGACGTGGGCGCCGCGCTCGACGGTGCCGTCGGTGACGCGGCAGCCGGCGATCTTGCCGACCTTGGTGATGTTGAACACCTCCAGCACCAGTGCGTTGCCGAGCATGATCTCGCGCACGGTCGGCGGCAGGAGGCCGCTCATCGCCTGCTTCACGTCATCCACGAGGTCGTAGATGATGTTGTAGTAGCGGATCTCGATGCCGGCGCGCTCGGCCGCCTCGCGCGCTTCCTTGTGGGCGCGCACGTTGAAGCCGATGATCGCCGCACCCGAGGCGGCCGCCAGCGTGACGTCCGACTCCGAGATGCCGCCGACGCCCGAATGGACGACGCGCGCCATCACCTCGTCGGTGCCGAGCTTGTCGAGCGAGCCGACGATGGCTTCGAGCGAACCCTGCACGTCGGCCTTGACCAGCAGCGTGAACTCCTTGCGTCCGGCGCCGGCCTTGAGCTCCTTCATCATCTCCGCGAGCGAGCCGCGGCCGGTGACCTTGGCCGCCGCCTTGTCGCGGCGCTGGCGCGAGCGATAGTCCGCGACTTCGCGGGCGCGCGCCTCGTTCTCGACCACCGCCAGCCGGTCGCCGGCCTCCGGCGTGCCGTTGAAGCCCAGCACCTCGACCGGGAAGGAGGGACCCGCGGTCTCGACCTGCGTTCCGGTGTCGGTGACCAGGGCCCGCACGCGGCCCCATTCGGCGCCGGCGACCACGATGTCGCCCACCCGCAGCGTGCCGCGCTGCACCAGCACGGTTGCCACCGGGCCGCGGCCGCGGTCGAGCTTGGCCTCGATCACCGTGCCTTCGGCGGCACGTTCGGGGTTGGCCTTGAGGTCGAGCACCTCGGCCTGCAGGTTGATCGCCTCGAGCAGCTTGTCGAGATTGATCTTCTGCTTGGCCGACACCTCGACCTCAAGCGTGTCGCCACCCATCGATTCGACAACGATGGAGTGCTGCAGCAGCTCGGTACGCACCCGCTCGGGCTTGGCGTCGGGCTTGTCGATCTTGTTGATCGCCACGATGAGCGGCACCTTGGCCGCCTTGGCGTGGTTGATGGCTTCGATGGTCTGCGGCATCACGCCGTCATCGGCCGCCACCACCAGCACCACCACGTCCGTCACCTTGGCGCCGCGGGCGCGCATCGCCGTGAAGGCGGCGTGGCCGGGCGTGTCGATGAAGGTGACCTTGCCGCCGGACGGCGAGGTCACCTGATAGGCGCCGATATGCTGGGTGATGCCGCCCGCCTCGCCCGCCACCACATTGGCGTGGCGGATGGCGTCGAGCAGCGAGGTCTTGCCGTGGTCGACGTGGCCCATGATGGTGACCACCGGCGGCCGCGACTCCAGCGCGTCCGGATCGTCCGGCGCGTCGAACAGGCCCTCCTCGACGTCGGCCTCGGCGACGCGCTTGACCGTGTGGCCGAGTTCCTCGGCGATCAGCTGCGCGGTGTCGGCATCGATGACGTCGTTGATCTTCACCATCTGGCCCTGGCGCATCAGCATCCTGATGACGTCGACCGCACGCTCTGACATGCGGTTGGCCAAGTCGGCGATGGTGATGGTCTCGGGAATGATGACTTCGCGCGAGATCTTCTCCTTGGTTTCGCTCTGGCGGTGGCCGGTCATGCGCTGGACGCGGCGGCGGAAGGCCGCCACCGAGCGTTCGCGCTGCTCGCCCTCCTGATAGGCCGTGACCACGGTCAGGCGCCCGCGGCGCTTCTCCTCGCCGGGCGTGGCCTTGGGCGCCTTGGGCGGGATGGCCGGCTTGGCCGGGCCACCGCCGCCGGGACGGCGAACCTTGCGGGCTTCCTCTTCTTCACCGCCCCCCGGCCGTCCGGCCGGGACGCCGCCGGGACGCGCGATCGCGGGCGCACCACCGGGGCCGGGGCGGGGTCCACCGGCACCAGAGCCGGCGGGACGCGGCGCGCCCGTTCCGCCGCCCGACCGGTAGGACGGGCGCTGCGAACCTGGGGTCTGCTGGGGCGAGGATGCCGCTTGGCCGGATGGCGCAGCGGCCGCGGCGGTGCGGCGCGCGGCCTCTTCCTCGCCGAAACGCTTGCGGGCTTCCTGCTCGGCCTTGCGGCGGGCCTCCTCCTCAGCGACGCGGCGCGCATCTTCCTCGCGCTTGCGGGCTTCGGCGGCCTCGCGCTCGACGCGCTCCTTGGCCTCGCGCTCGACCCGGCGGCGCGCCTCTTCCACGGCGGCGCGGCGTTCCTCGGCCTCGCGGATGCGGGCTTCCTGCAGCGCCTGGGTGCGGGCGTCGCGCTCGTCCTCGGTGAGGGTGCGCAGCACCACGCCCGACGGCCGCGTTCCGGCTGACGGACTGGCGGGCGGACCGCCGACGCGCGGCTTGGTCGACAGCGGCGTCGTTGATGGACCGGGCTTCGCCGGGGCCGACGGCGCCGTGCCGCCACCGGTCTCGCCGGGGCTCGATCGCCGCTTCACCTTCTCCACCACCACGGCCTTGGTGCGCCCGTGGCTGAAGCTCTGGCGCACCAAGCCCTGCTCGGAGGGGCGCTTCAGAGTCAGCGTCTTCGAGACGCTCAGTGTCTTGTCGCCGGGGGTCTTCGTCTCGGTCATCCGGTCCTGGTCCTAAAATCGCACGCAAGTTTGCGGCTAGACTGTCTCCGCCGGGTCACCCGTGCGGTAGCGGTCGAGCCGAGTTGTTCGCGCGAGAAACCCGCTGCTCGCCGCGCCAGCGAGCACGGCTGCATGTATCACATTTGGTCGCCCGAGTGCCAAACTCAATTGCTCGACGGTGAACAGGCGGAGGATCGGTAGTTCTCCGCCATTGGGGGCATTTCCAGGCCCATATCCGGACAAAGACGCACGCAACGCCCGGTCGAGCCGGGCGACGCCGTCGTCGGCGGCTTCGCGCGCATGGATCAGCGCCGCCACGTCGCCTGCGGCGATTGCCGCCTCGACCCTGGTGAAGCCCGCCACCACCGCGCCGGCCTTGTTGGCCAGCGACAGCGCCTCCAGCGCCGCCCGCTCCAGCAGCTGGTCGACCTGATCGGCCAGCGCCGGATCGACCGTCACCTCCCGCCGGAACGCCCGCGCGAACGCCCGCCGCTTCACCGCGGTCGCGACCGCGGCGCGGCTGAGGCTGGTCCAGGCGCCGCGGCCCGGCAGGCGCGCGGCAAGGTCGGGCACCACCGCGCCGTCCGGCCCGACCACGAAGCGCACCATCGTCTCGCGCGCGCCCTGGCGGCGGGTGGCGATGCAGGTGCGCACCGGCCCGGCCCGGCCGTCGCGGGGGCCGCGATCGGTCTCGGTGTCCGGCTCGGCGTTTGCGTGGTCGAGATCTGCCAGCACGCGACGGGCCTCCCTCACGCCTCCGGCGCGTCAGCGCCGGCGCCGGCGCCGGCCTCGGCGCTGGTCTCAGTCTCGGCGCTGGTCTCGGCCTCGGTCTCGTCCCCGTCCGCCGCGTCTTCGGGTTCCGGCTTGACGAGGTCGGCCTCGGTGATCCAGCCGGCCTTCAGACGGGCCTGCATGATCAGCGTCTCGGCGTCCTCGCGCGACAGCTCGAAGCCGTCGAGCGCGCCCGCCGTGTGGACGCTCTCGCCGTCCTGGCGTTCGGTCCAGCCGAGCAGGTCGTCGGTGGCGCAGCCGGCGAGGTCCTCGACCGTCTTGATGCCGGCCTTGCCGAGCGCCACCAGCATCTTGGTGGTGACGCCGGGCACCTCCTTCACCGCATCCTCGACGCCGAGCGCCTGCCGCTCGGTGTCGAACTCGGCCTCGACGCGGGCGAGATAGTCGCGGGCGCGGGTCTGCAGCTCGGCCGCGGTCTCCTCGTCGAAGCCCTCGATGCCGGCCAGTTCCTCGACCGGGACGTAGGCCAGTTCCTCGACCGAGTTGAAGCCTTCGGACGACAGGAGCTGGCCGACCATCTCGTCGACGTCGAGCGCCTCCATGAAGGCCTGGGTGCGGGCGGCGAATTCCTTCTGGCGCCGCTCGGACTCCTCCTGCTCGGTGAGGATGTCGATGTCCCAGCCGGTGAGCTGGGAGGCGAGGCGGACGTTCTGGCCGCGCCGGCCGATGGCCAGCGACAGCTGCTGGTCGGGCACCACCACCTCGATGCGCTCGCGGTCCTCGTCGAGCACCACCTTGACCACCTCGGCCGGGGCCAAGGCGTTGACGATGAAGGTGGCGAAGTCCGGGTTCCAGGGGATGATGTCGACCTTCTCGCCCTGCAGCTCGTTGACCACCGCCTGCACGCGCGAGCCGCGCATGCCGACGCAGGCGCCGACCGGGTCGACCGAGGAATCGCGCGAGGACACCGCGATCTTGGCGCGTGAGCCCGGGTCGCGGGCCACCGCCTTCACCTCGACGATGCCGTCATAGATTTCCGGCACCTCCTGGGCGAACAGCTTGGCCATGAATTGCGGGTGGGTGCGCGACAGGAAGATCTGCGGGCCCCGCGCCTCGCGCCGCACGTCGTAGACGAAGGCGCGCACCCGGTCGCCATTGCGGAACACCTCGCGCGGCAACAGCTCGTCGCGGCGGATGATGCCCTCGCCGCGGCCGAGATCGACGATGACATTGCCGTACTCGACGCGCTTGACCACGCCGTTGACGATCTCGCCGATGCGGTCCTTGAATTCCTGGTACTGGCGGTCGCGCTCGGCCTCGCGCACCTTCTGCACGATCACCTGCTTGGCGGACTGGGCGGCGATGCGGCCATATTCCAGCGGCGGCAGCGTCTCGGCGATGTAGTCGCCGACCTGGGCGGCCGGGTTCTTGCGCCGCGCCTCCTCCACCGCGATCTGCGTGGCGTCGTTCTCGACCTGGTCGACGACCAAGAGGAGGCGCGACAGCCGGAGTTCGCCGGTCTTGGGGTTGATCTCGGCGCGCACCTCGGTCTCGCTGCCGTAGCGCGAGCGGGCGGCCTTTTGGATCGCATCCTCCATCGCCGCGATGACGATCGAGCGGTCGATCACCTTCTCGCGCGCCACGGCGTCGGCGATCTGCAACAACTCCAGCCTATTGGCGCTGACCGTCGCCATCAGTGGGTCTCCTTGCGTTTGAATCGCCCGGGGCCGCGGCGCGGCGCCCGGTCGGCGTCGTTGGAAAGAACGGTCTCGTCAGCCGGCGGTTCATCCGGCTCGTCGGCGCGGCTCCGCCTCAGGGCTTCCGCAATCAGGTCATCGGTCAGCACCAGCCGCGCCTCGCCGATCTCGGCGACCGGCAGCAGCACCTCCACCGGCTCGTCCTCGCGGGCATCGCTGCGCTCCAGCCGCACCGCGTCGTCCTCCAGCCCCTTGACCAGGCCGTGAAAGCGCTTGCGGCCGCGTGCCTGCGGCAGGCGCATCTCGATCTTGGCGACGTGGCCGGCCCAGCGGACGAAATCGCTGCGGCGCACCAGCGGCCGGTCGATACCGGGCGAGGACACCTCCAAATGGTAGGCGCCCTCGATCGGATCGTCGACGTCGAGCGCCGGCGAGATCGCCTGGCTCGCCGCCTCGCAATCGTCGATGGTCATCGTGCCATCGGGCCGCTCGGCCATGATCTGCACGGTCTTGCCGGCGATGCCGCTGATGCGCACGCGCACCAGCCGCAGGCCGATGCCGCCCAGCACCGGCTCGACCACGGCGGCCACGCGCGCGGCCAGCCCCTGCTCAGTGGCGAAACGCGGCTCATCGGCCGCGGCGATCACGCTCATTGCTGCTCCCGCGGGCCGTCATGCCGCAGGTAATAAAAAAGAGCGGGTCCCGGGGTGGGGCCCACTCTCAACTGCGGCCGATCAGGCCCGGATGAGAATCCATAACGGACGAGGCCAATATGCCGGAAACGGTCAGCCGGTGCAAGTTGGCAGTTCACTGCCGCCGCTTCCGCAGCTTCAGCCTGCATCGGCGCGCCGCCCCTCGCCGCGGAGCCGCCCAGGCGCCGCCGCCCTGCTGGCGGTCCGGCAAGATGAGACGGCAGCGCGCCATGCCGCCGAGGCATCAATCGACAAGGACCTCCAGGCCTCGCCGCCCCGCATCCTGAATAGGCCGTAGCGGGATAAGTCTATTGGGGAGGATCCCAGGATCTGCAGCCATGACGCGAGAATCGAAAGGGCGCGGCAGGTTGAATTTCATGAAAAACGATTTTGAATGAATGGAATTATGCATAATAGGTGAAATTTCATAGAGAGCTAAATTATACCATGGTTATGGCCAAGGCATCGAATAATGGTCAAATTCATGTGGATATTGCCCGACCATTCGCTGGTTTGAAACAAAACCGTGGTGATACGTCGAGTATAGGAGAGTAGCTTTTGCTTAGACGAACAGGAGCGTTGCTGAAGGTTTCCAGTATTCTTGCGGCCCTGGCCGCGTCCGGCAGCGTCGTTGCCCCAAGCGTGGCCGCTGCCAGCGTCGAAGGGCGGTTCGCCAGGACGCAGCCGGCCGCAGCCGAGCGTGCGGACGCCGACAGCGGCCGGAAGTCGCGCGGCGGCCAGCGCGGCGTCGCCTCCTACTACTGGCAGAACCAGCGCACCGCCACCGGCGAGCGCTTCAACCCCAATGGCCTCACCGCCGCCCACCGCACCTTGCCGCTCGGCACGGTGGTGCGCGTCACCAATCACCGCAATGGCAACTCGGTCCGTGTCCGCATCAATGATCGCGGGCCCTATGTGCGCGGCCGGGTGATCGATCTGTCGCGTGCCGCGGCCCAGCGCATCGGCATGATTTCGTCGGGCCTCGCCCCGGTCACCGTCCAGGTCGTCGACTGACAGGTCGTCGACTGACCAGAACCCCGGCCGCCGGCCGGGGGGGGCGGCGTGAAATCGCTGAAAGTCCCGCTTCCGAACGAGGAAGTCCGACAAGCCGGTTTCCGGCGGCCAGGGGATGGTCGCCGGGGATCGCATGACGCGCCGGCATCCGATCTCCGGCACCGCGGCCGGCGGGTGCTGCAAAATTGATGTTCTCGACCCGCCGCGGCTCTGCTACCCAGACGGCCGGCTCGTCCGGACGTGGGTGCGGGCAGTATCGCGTGGACCGCAGCGGGGAGAGAGCATGGCCGGCAGTTTGTTGAGTCGCGTCGGCCACCTGCTGCGTACCCGGATCGGCTGGCACCGCCTCGGGCTCATCTTGTCGGTGCTCATTCTCGGTGTCGCCTGCTACGTGCTGTGGAAGATGCTGCACGGCATCAACCTCGCCGAAGTGGGCGAGGCCTTCACCAGCAAGCCGGTGCACGCGCTGCTGCTGGCCGCGCTGTTCGTCGTGCTCGGCTACTTCACGCTCACCTTCTACGATTGGTTCGGCCTGCACACCATCGGCAAGGGTCACATTCCCTATCGAGTGGCGGCGCTGGCCGGCTTCTCCAGCTATTCGATCGGCCACAATGTCGGTGCCACGGTGTTCACCGGCGGCACCGTGCGCTATCGCCTCTATTCGGGCTGGGGCCTGACCGTGCTCGATGTCGCGCGGCTCGCCTTCGTCGCCGGCCTCACCTTCTGGCTCGGCAACATCACGGTGCTGGGCATCGGCATCTTCATCCATCCCGAGGCCGCCTCGGCGGTGGATCAGCTTCCGCCGCTGGCCAATCGCATCATCGCCGTCACCGCGCTGTGCGGGCTGGTGGCCTATGTGATGTGGATCGGCCGCAAGCCGCGCATCTATGGCCGCGGGAGCTGGTACGTCACCTTGCCGGCGCGCGGGCCGACGCTGCTGCAGATCGTCATCGGCGTCGTCGATCTCACCTGCTGCGCGCTGGCGATGTTCGTGCTGATGCCGGCGCACCCCGATGCCGACTTCATCACCGTCGCGGTGGTGTTCATCACCGCAACGCTGCTCGGCTTCGCCAGCCACACGCCCGGCGGCATCGGCGTGTTCGACGCCGCCATGCTGGTGGCCTTCACCAGCGGCAAGTGGGGCGTGCCGGTGTTCGACAAGGAGGAGCTCCTGGCCTCGCTCCTGCTGTTCCGGGTGTTCTATTATCTGATGCCGTTCGCCGTCGCGCTGGTGCTGCTGGCGTCGCGGGAGGTCTGGCTCGGCGGCGTGAGCGGCCTGCGCGACGCCCTGCTGTTCAGGACCAAAGAAGCCAAGGCGTCTTCCGAAGCCGGCCCAGCCTGTCGCGACCCCGGCACGGCCTGCGCCGGCAAGCCGGACGGCACCGCCCCCGGCGCCTGAGCCCCCCGGCCTCAGGCCGGGGGCTTCAGCGCGCCGGCACCGCAGGCCGCGGCGCGCCGGGCTGCGGCATCGGCATGCGCATCACCGGCACGTCGCGCGGCATGCGCAGATCTGCGGGGTTCTGGGCGCCACGCGTCAGGCCGGCGATCTCGAACACCGTCTGGGGCTTGCCGCCGACCACGGCATCGGTGCGCAGCGCGATCCCGTCGGCGGTGATGCAGGAGCGCACCGGCTCCTCCGGGCGGCTGGTCTCGATGCGCCAGATGTCGCAGGGCTCGCCGGCCACCGCGTCGCGCCCTTCGCGCACGCCGGTGCCGATCATCGCGCCATAGCCGACCTGGTCGGCAAGGCTGACCTCCATCGCCATCGGTCCGGCCGGCGTCGACACCACCATGAGGGCTTTCTTGGTCGCCAGGTCGAAATAGCCGGTCATCGGCATCGGTGCGCCCGGCATGGTCATGTCGGTGCGCAGCGTGCCGCCGTGGTGACGGATGGTCATCGTGCCGCCGCCGATGAAGGTGCCGTGGGCGGCGAAGTCCACGCTCGGCAGCGGCAGGGGCTCGCCGGCACGGACCGCCGCCGGCCAGAGCGCGAGCAGGGTGAGGAGCATCTGGCCAACCGGCCTTCGGCCGAACCGCATCGTCGAAACCTCCATGGTATTCCTGTCCCTGACATAGCCGCGTGGCACGCGCGTGGCATACAGGTCCGGTGATTCGCCGCCGCCGGGACGGCCGGCCAAGGACGGCCAAGCCAAGGCAGGGCAAGGACGGCCAAGGAAAGCCAAGCCGTGCGCGGGCCGACCGGCGTTGCGGGCGAACCATGCGTGGTTGCAGGCGAGCCATGGTTGGCGCCGGCCGGCCATGGGGTTATGCACCAGATCGGGCGGATCAACATGCGTTTTCGCGAGCAGTCCGACGCCGCTGACTTGGCCGGCCTGGATCTTCCGGGGCGCCTCGTTGTGGCACGCAGGGTCCTGATCGCCGCGGCGGGCGCGGCGGCGGGCGGTGTCATGATCGGCGGGCTCGATCCCCTGGTCGCCCTCGCCGGCTTCGCCCTGGTGACCGGCGCCGCAGCACTGCCCGACCGCCGCCGCCGGTCGCCGCTGGCCGCGCTTCCGCGCGAGGCGCATTCGCCCACCCAGGATGATCGGCTCGGCCACCTGGTCGCGGCGCTGCCCGAGCCGGCGCTGCTGGTCGACCGGCGCGCCCGGGTGCTGGCCGCCAATTCGCGGGTCGAGGCGACGATCGGCCCGGCGCGCATCGGCGAGCCGCTGACCTTCACGCTCCGGGTTCCGGAGGTGCTGGAGGCGGTGCGGGCGGTGGCCGGCGGCGCCTCGGCCCGCCGCGTCGAGTTCCAAGCCCGCATCCCGGTCGACCGCTGGTATGAGGCCCACGTCGCCCCGGTGCGCTTCTCGGGCACGGAGGCGGTGGCGCCGGGATTGCCCGACGTGGTGCTGGTGCTGCTGCGCGACCTCACCCAGCAGCGCCGGCTGGAGCAGATGCGGGCCGACTTCGTCGCCAATGCCAGCCACGAGCTGCGCACGCCGCTCGCCTCGCTGTCCGGCTTCATCGAGACCATCCAGGGGCCGGCCCGCAACGACGCCGCCGCGCGCGAGCGATTCCTGGCCATCATGGCCGAGCAGGCCAAGCGCATGTCGCGGCTGATCGACGACCTTCTGTCGCTGTCGCGCATCGAGCTCAACCTGCACATCCGGCCCGACACCCGGGTCGACCTCGTGCACGTTGCGCGCGAGGTGATCGACGCGCTCGCGCCGCTTGCGCTCGACCGCGGCATCGAGCTGCGGCTGAACGAGCAGGCCGCCAGCCTGCCGGTGCAGGGCGACCGCGACGAGATGATCCGCGTCTTCGAGAACCTGATCGAGAACGCGCTGAAATATGGCGGCACCGAGCGGGGCATCGACGTCGTCTGCGCCGAGACCGCGCGCGAGGACGGCAGCCGGGAGGCGGTGGTGTCGGTGATCGATTACGGCCTTGGCATCGCGCCCGAGCACCTGCCGCGCCTCACCGAGCGCTTCTACCGCGTGGATGTGCCGAGAAGCCGCGAGCAGGGCGGCACCGGCCTCGGGCTGGCCATCGTCAAGCACATCGTCAACCGCCATCGCGGCCGCCTGTCGATCGCCAGCGAGGCCGGCAAGGGCACGATCTTCGCCGTTCGGATGGACCTGTCGCAGGTTTTGCCGCCGGCTAAAAAGCAAGCGGAGTCAATGCCATGAAGTGTCACATGGCCTTCATGAATGAGTCATACAAGCTTGCCGGCGGACCTGTAGCACTGTCCGTGTCTGAATGAGTCTGCGCCCGTCGCCGCCTGCGCGGCCGTTACCGGGGCCGGATTCGCAACCAAGGAGATTTCTCGTGAAGCTCACGACTATCGCCAGCGCGCTTGCGCTTGTGGCGGCCGGCGCTCTCGTGTCCGGCGCGGCCGAAGCCCGCGACCGCATCCAGGTGGTCGGTTCCTCCACCGTGTTCCCCTTCACCACGGCGGTGGCGGAACGGTTCGGCCAGAAGTTCGGCAAGGCGCCGATCGTCGAGTCGACCGGCACCGGTGGCGGCATGAAGCTGTTCTGCGCCGGCGTCGGCGCCAACACGCCGGATGCCAGCAACGCCTCGCGTCGCATCACCCAGTCCGAGTTCGACACCTGCAAGAAGAACGGCGCCACGCCGATCGAGGTCAAGGTCGGCTTTGACGGCATCGTTCTGGCCAATTCCAAGAAGTCGCGCGAGATCGATATCACGCTGGAGCAGCTCTATCTCGCGCTCGCCGCCGAAATCCCGGGGGCAGACGGCAAGCTGGTGAAGAACCCCAACGAGAAGTGGTCGGACGTCGCTCCCAACCTGCCGAACCAGAAGATCGAGGTGCTCGGCCCGCCGCCGACCTCCGGCACCCGCGATGCCTTCAACGAAATGGCGATGGAAGGCGGCTGCAAGTCCGTGCAGAAGCGTCTCGGCATCAAGATCGACAACAAGCGGTGCATGCAGATCCGTGCCGACGGCGCCTATATCGAAGCCGGCGAGAACGACAACATCATCGTCCAGAAGCTCGATTCCAATCCGAACGCCTTCGGCATCTTTGGCTATTCCTTCCTTGAGGAAAACCAGGACAAGATCCAGGGCGCCAAGGTCAATGGCATCGAGGACTCGGTCGACAACATCGCCTCGGGCAAGTACCCGCTGTCGCGCTCGCTCTATGTCTATATCAAGAAGGAGCACCTCGGCGTGATCCCGGGGCTGCAGGACTTCATCAACGAGTATGTCTCGGAAGCGGCCTTCGGCGAGGACGGCTATCTCGAGAAGAAGGGCCTTGTGCCGCTGCCGAAGGCGGACCGCGAGGCGGTCGCCAAGGCGGCCCGTGCCGCCACCGGCATGGCCGGGCTGTGATCTGACGTGAAACCCGACCGGTCGGGCCGGGTTTCGCATTCCGTCATGCGACGCGAGGGGTCGGCGGCAGACGCCGGTCCCTCGCAGGCCCGAACGGGCGCGGCTCTTTCCTGCGGACCTGAAGCTAATGATGTTCTGGCTGTTCGTGAGCGTCTTCGTGGCCGCGGTCGTCTGCGTCGGCCTCGGCCGCAACCGTGCGCTCGCGGTGGTGAACGGCGAATTCTCCCGGCTGCACTCTCTGCCCTCCTATCATGGCGGCTGGCTGGCCATGACCTGCGCCGGCCCGGCGCTGGCGCTGCTGGTGCTGTGGTCGCTGCTCGCGCCGCGGGTCGAGCGCGCCCTGGTGTTCGACTGGTATGCCGACCGCCTCAGTGGGCTCGGTCCTGCGCAGCTTGAGGGGCTGTGGCGCGACATTCGCGCCGGCGGCGGCGCCCGGGGGCTCCATGATGCGCTGCTCGCGGACGCGGTGCGCAGCTATGCCGATCTTCATGCCGCCGGCATGGCTGTGTTGGCGGTGCTGCTGGCGGTCGTCGCCGTGCTCGGATTTCTCTATGGCTGGCGGAGGATTGCGCCGGCGTTCCGCGCCCGCCACCGGGTCGAGGGCGCGGTCAAGGTGTTCCTGGTCGCCTGCGCCGGCTTCGCCATCCTCATCACCATCGGCATCGTGTTCTCGCTGATCGCCGAATCCCTGCGCTTCTTCACCTATGTCTCGCCGATCGACTTCCTGTTCGGCTTGAGCTGGACGCCGCAGCAGATGGCGTTCCGCGCCGATCAGGTGGGAGGCGAGGCGGCGTTCGGCTTCGTGCCGCTGATCGTCGGCACGCTCTTGATCACCGCCATCGCCATCGCGGTGGCCGCGCCGATCGGCCTTTTGTCGGCGATCTATCTGTCCGACTACGCCTCCAAGCCGGTGCGGGCGATCGGCAAGCCGGTGCTCGAAGTGCTGGCCGGCATTCCCACCGTCGTCTACGGCTTCTTCGCGGCGCTGACGGTGGCCCCGGCGATCCGCGACGCCGGCATGTCGCTGACGCTCGACGTCTCCTCCGAGAGCGCGCTCGCCGCCGGCGTGGTGATGGGCATCATGATCGTGCCGTTCGTCTCCTCGCTGTCGGACGACGTCATCAATGCCGTGCCGCAGTCCCTGCGCGACGGCTCGCTGGCGATGGGCGCCACCAAGTCGGAGACCATCCGCAAGGTGGTGCTGCCGGCGGCGCTGCCGGGCATCGTGTCGTCCCTCATCCTGGCCATCAGCCGCGCCATCGGCGAGACGATGATCGTGGTCATGGCCGCGGGCCTCGCCGCCAATCTCACCCTCAATCCGCTGGAGGCGGTGACCACCGTCACCGTGCAGATCGGCACGCTGCTCACCGGCGACCAGGAGTTCGACAGTCCGAAGACGCTGTCGGCCTTTGCGCTCGGGCTTGCCTTGTTCGTCATCACGCTCACCCTCAATCTGATCGCGCTGCGCGTGGTCAAGCGGTATCGAGAACAGTATGAGTGACGTTGCGCTGCCCGAAGCGGCGACCCCGCTTGATCCGTCGAAAGTCCACCAGACCGAGGCCGCCTTGGTGCGCCTGCGCGCGCGCTATCGCGCCGAGGCCCGCTTCAAGGCCTACGGTCTCACCGCGGTGCTGCTCGCCGTCACCTTCCTGGCGGTGTTCCTGGGCACGATCTTCAGCCAGGGGATTCCGGCCTTCTTCCAGAACTACGCCACGCTGGAATTCGACCTGCGCAAGGACAAGATCGATCCGGAGGGAACCCGCGACCCGCAGGTCATCGGCCGTGCCGACTATGACGGCCTGCTGCGCGACGCCCTCTATGCGCAGTTTCCCGGCGTGACCGGCCGCGCCGACCGGCGCGCGCTGCAGTCGGTGCTGTCGAGCGGCGCCCCGGTGGTGCTGCGCCGGGCCGTGCTCGACAATCCCGATTGGATCGGCACCCGCCAGCGCATCGCCGTGCCGGTCGACGACGTCGCCGACATGTTCTTCAAGGGCGGGATGACGCCGGTCGAGATACGTCCCGGCGTGGGCGAGATCGGGGTTTCGGGCACCACCGGCACGGTGCAGCTCTCCTCCACCGTCAACAATTTCGAGCCGATCATCGCGGAGGTGAAGGCCGAGCTTCGCGCCCTTGCCGCCCGCACGCGGGCCGACCTCGCCGGCAAGGAACGCGTCGCGGCGCGGCTCGAGAGCGACCTGGCCGCGCTTCGTGCCCGCGCGAGCTCGCCCGCCAATGACGCGCGCATTCGCACCGAGACCCGGGCGCTCGATGCGACCCGTGGCGAGATCGCCGATCTGCGCCTCCGGGTCGCGGAGCTCGATGCGCGCGCCGGCGCCGCCGACGAGCGCGAGGCGCTGGAGCGGACCATTCCAAGCTATTTCGTCCGCATCAATGGCGGCGTCATCAAGCTCACCGCGCTGTCCAGCGCCCAGGCCGAGGGCCAGGTGATCCTGCCGCTCGCCTCCGATGCCGTCGCCAAGGCCGGCGCGTGGGAGATTCTGCGCCTGCCGGTGCCGGAGGCCAGCCGCCGCATCGGCGACCGCGAGGTCATCTTCCTGCAGACGATGAAGGAGCGCGGCCTGATCGAACAGAGCATCTCGCGTGAGTTCTTCACCGCCGGCGCCAGCCGCGAGCCCGAGATGGCCGGCGTGTGGGTGGCCATCGTCGGCTCCTTCCTCACGCTGTCGGTGACGCTGCTCCTGGCCTTCCCGATCGGCGTGGCGGCGGCCCTCTATCTGGAGGAGTTCGCGCCCAAGAACCGCTTCACCGAGGTGATCGAGGTCAACATCAACAATCTCGCCGCGGTGCCCTCGATCATCTACGGCCTGCTCGGTCTGGCAGTGTTCCTCAACTTCTTCGACATGCCGCGCTCGGCGCCGGTGGTCGGCGGTCTGGTGCTGGCGCTGATGACGCTGCCGATCGTGATCATCGCCTCGCGCGCCGCCATCCGCGCCGTGCCGCCCTCGATCAAGGAGGCCGCGCTCGGTGTCGGCGCCTCGCACCAGCAGGCGGTGTTCCACCACGTGCTGCCGCTGGCCATGCCGGGCATTCTCACCGGCACCATTCTGGGCATGGCCCACGCTTTGGGCGAGACGGCGCCGCTGCTGATGATCGGCATGGTGGCCTTCGTGGTCGACCTGCCCAAGGGCTTCTCCGATGCCGCGACGCTGCTGCCGGTCCAGATCTTCATGTGGGCCGACTTCCCCGAACTCGCCTTCCAGCAGAAGACCGCCGCCGCGATCATCATCCTGCTGGCGTTCCTGATCTGCATGAATGCGGTCGCCATCGTGCTGCGCAAGCGCTTCGAGCGACGCTGGTGATCCGCAACCTTCCGGAGTATTAGGATGACGACGATGCCGACTGTCGAAACGGTGACTTCCGGTACGGCGCAGCCTCAGCTGGAACGCCCGGCCAAGGTCGTCGCCCGGGGCGTCAACGTCTATTATGGCGACAAGCAGGCGCTCAAGGACGTTTCGCTCGACATCGACGCCCGCTCGGTGACCTCGTTCATCGGTCCGTCCGGCTGCGGCAAGTCGACCTTTCTGCGCTGCATCAACCGGATGAACGACACGATCGCGAGCTGCCGCGTCAGCGGCCGGATCGAGATCGATTCCCAGGATATCTACGATCCGGCGCTTGACGTCGTGCAGCTGCGCGCCCGTGTCGGCATGGTGTTCCAGAAGCCCAACCCGTTCCCCAAATCGATCTTCGAGAATGTCGCCTACGGACCGCGCATCCATGGTCTCGCCCGCACCAAGGCCGAGCTGGAGGAGGCCGTGATCAGCAGCCTGCAGAAGGCCGGGCTGTTCGAGGAGGTCAAGGACCGGCTCGACGAGCCCGGCACCGGCCTGTCCGGCGGCCAGCAGCAGCGCCTGTGCATCGCCCGCGCCATCGCGGTGGCGCCCGAGGTCATCCTGATGGACGAGCCGTGCTCGGCGCTCGATCCGATCGCCACCGCCAAGGTCGAGGAACTGATCGACGAGCTGCGCGAGAACTACACCATCATCATCGTCACCCACTCGATGCAGCAGGCGGCGCGCGTCTCGCAGCGCACGGCCTTCTTCCATCTTGGCGTCTTGGTCGAGGACGGGCTGACGGACAGCATCTTCACCAATCCGAAGGACCGCCGCACCCTCGACTACATCACCGGCCGGTTCGGCTGAGGAGCGAGCGAACATGATCACCGACCACACCGTGCGTGCCTACGACGCCGAGCTCATCGAGTTGCGCCAGCGCATCGCCGAAATGGGCGGCCTCGCCGAGAAGATGCTGTCGGACGCCATGCAGGCCCTGCTGAAGCGCGACACCACGCTGGCCCAGACCGCGATCGTCGCCGACCGCCGGCTGGACCTGCTGCAGCGCGAGGTCGAGGACAGGTCGGTGCTGACCATCGCCAAGCGCCAGCCGATGGCCTCGGACCTGCGCGAGATCATCTCGGCGATGCGGCTGGCCAGCGACATCGAGCGCATCGGCGACCTCGCCAAGAACATCGCCAAGCGCGTTCTGGCGATGAACGGCGAATACCCGCCGCTCAAGGTGGTGTTCGGCGCCGTCAACCTGTCCACGCTGGTGCTGGCGCAGCTCAAGGACGTGCTGGACGCCTATGCGCGGCGCGACCTCGAGCTGGCGACGCAGGTGTGGAAGCGCGACGACGAGGTCGACGCCCTCTACACGTCGCTGTTCCGGGAGCTCCTCACCTACATGATGGAGGATCCCCGCAACATCACCTTCTGCACCCACCTTCTGTTCTGCGCCAAGAACATCGAGCGGATCGGCGACCACGCGACCAACATCGCCGAGACCGCGCACTATCTGATCACCGGGGAACTGCTGCCGGTCGAGCGGCCGAAAGCTGACACGACCACGCTCAATCCCAAGCATGTGGCGGAGGAGACGTGACCCTCGAACACTCTTCGCACGGACCCCGGACGATGAGCACCAAGATCCTCATCGTGGAGGATGAGGAGCCACTGACGCTTCTCCTGCGCTACAATCTCGAAGTCGAAGGTTACGAGGTCGATGCCGTCGCCCGCGGCGACGAGGCCGAGACCCTGCTGCGCGAGCGGCTGCCCGACCTCGTGCTGCTCGACTGGATGCTGCCGGGCTTGTCGGGCATTGAGCTGTGCCGGCGCCTGCGGGCGCGGCCGGAGACGCAGCGCCTGCCGGTGATCATGCTCACCGCCCGCGGCGAGGAATCCGAACGCGTGCGCGGCCTTGCCACCGGCGCCGACGACTACATCACCAAGCCGTTCTCGGTGCCCGAGCTGATCGCCCGCATCCGCGCCTTGCTGCGCCGCGCCAAGCCGGAGCACATCGCCATGCTGCTGCGCTACGGCGATCTTGAGCTCGACCGCGAAACCCGCCGCGTCCATCGCTCCGGCCGCGAGATCCACCTCGGCCCCACCGAATTCCGCCTGCTGGAATTTCTGATGCAGTCGCCCGGCCGCGTCTTCACCCGCGAGCAGCTCCTCGACGGCGTGTGGGGCCACGACGTCTATATCGACGAGCGCACGGTGGACGTCCATGTCGGCCGGCTGCGCAAGGCGATCAATCGCGGCCGCGAGCCGGACCCGATCCGCACGGTGCGCGGCGCCGGCTATTCCTTCAACGAGCTGTTCGCCCGCAATTCGTGACGCGCGCCGGAGCGGGCCCGCCCTCATCGTCCCTGTTCCAGGCGAGGCGCCCGGTCCCCTTCTTCCCTTGCGGGAGAGAGGACGAGGGCGCCGAGCCGATCGGCCGGAATCCGGTTGGCGTCAGCTCGCGCGCCGGTCGCGCCGCCGGTCGGCCACCGGCTGGTAGGCGATGCGCGCGTGGAAGGCGCAATAGGGCAGCCCCGAGATCGCCCGGCCGCCGCAATAGGAGAAGTCGGGCCGGCCCGGCTCGCCGAGCGGCCAGCGGCAGGTGGCCTCGTTCAGTTCGAGGATCGAGCAGCGCTGGCCGATGGGCACCACGTTTTCCACCGGCTCGGCGGCCAGTTCCGTCTCGACCTCTGGAACCTCCTCGGGGGCAACCCGCGGCGCCAGCACCACATTGCCGCGAACGAACCCGTTCTGCCGGGGCGCCGGCGCCGGGGTGCGCTGCTTGCGCGAGCGCGGCGCGGCAGCCGTGGCCGTCTTGGCCCGGCCCGACAGGCCGAGCCGGTGGACCTTTCCGATCACCGCATTGCGGGTGATGCCGCCAAGTTCGGCTGCGATCTGGCTGGCCGAGAGGCCATCCGCCCACAGCTTCTTGAGTTGTTCGATCCGCTCGTCGTTCCACGACATGGTCGTCAGCCTCTCGTCCGGGGTCGCGCCACCCCGCCCTTGGCAGAATCCCTCCCCATGCCGAGCCCATACGGGTTCGGCAAAACGCGCCGCATCACTCAGGGGAACAGCCGCCGCAGACGAGATGTCGTATCAGGCAAAGCAGAGGCTACATATGCGTTGACTCGCCGACAAGAGTCCGCCGGACTCGCGACTCATTTTCCCCAAAAAACGGCCCGCTGAACCGCAATAATCCCGATGAGTGTGGCGCGGTTGACACACGGCCTTTCGGGGGTACTATCAAGCGTGATTGTGCCGCCCCGCGGGGCGGCACGTTTCGTTTGTTGACCTCTTTCTGCCCGTTCCGCCTCGCGCTCCGGCGTCAAGCCCCATCCGGCGCGAGTGTGTCGGAGAGGTGCCCGTGACTGTCGAGCCCGTGACGTCGAACGCCCCGTCCGCCTTGCTGCCGACCTATGCCCGCGCAGACCTTGCCTTCGCCCGCGGCGAAGGCGCGTGGCTGACCGCACTTGATGGGCAGCGATATCTCGATTTCGGCAGCGGCGTTGCGGTCGTCTCGCTCGGGCACGCCCATCCGCATCTCGTGGCCGCGCTCACCGAGCAGGCGGCGCGGCTGTGGCACGTCTCCAATCTCTATCGCATTCCCGAGGGCGAGCGCCTGGCGGCGCGCCTCGCCGCGGCCACCTTCGCCGATCTGGTGTTCTTCACCAATTCCGGCGCCGAGGCGCTGGAGTGCGCCATCAAGACGGCCCGCAAGCATCACGCCAGCGGCGGCCAGCCGGAGCGCTACCGGCTGATCACCTTCGAGGGCGCGTTCCACGGCCGCACGCTGGCGACCATCGCCGCCGGCGGCCAGACGAAATATCTCGAAGGCTTCGGCCCGCCGGTCGACGGTTTCGATCAGGTGCCGTTCGGCGATCTCGACGCGGTGCGCGCGGCGATCGGCCCCGCCACCGCCGGCATCCTGGTCGAGCCGGTCCAGGGCGAGGGCGGCGTGCGGCCGCTGCCGACGCAGACGCTGCGGGCGCTTCGCCAGATCTGCGACGAGGCCGGCCTGCTTCTGGTGCTGGACGAGGTGCAGACCGGCGTCGGCCGCACCGGCCGCCTGTTCGCCCACGAATGGGCCGGCATCACCCCCGACATCATGGCGATCGCCAAGGGCATCGGCGGCGGCTTTCCGATGGGGGCGTGCCTCGCCACCTTTGAGGCCGCCCGCGGCATGACCGCCGGCACCCACGGCTCGACCTTCGGCGGCAATCCGCTGGCCATGGCGGTGGGCAATGCGGTGCTCGATATCGTGCTGGCGGACGGCTTCCTGGAGCGGGTGCGCGAGACCGCGCTGCGGCTCAAGCAGCGCCTCGCCGAGCTGAAGGACCGCCATCCCGCGATCATCGACGAGGTGCGCGGCGAGGGGCTGCTGCTCGGCCTGCGCCCGGCCATCCCCAACACCGCGATGCAGGCCGCGCTTCGCACCGAGAAGCTCCTGACGGTGGCGGCCGGCGACAATGTCGTGCGGCTCCTGCCGCCGCTGATCATCGGCGAGGCCGAGATTGACGCCGCCATCGAGGCGATCGACCGGGCGTGCGTGCGGCTTGCCGCCGCCCCGCAGGCGGGAGCCGCGGCATGAGCAGCAACGGCGCGCCCCGGCATTTCCTCGATCTCGACCAGCTTCCGGCGTCGGAGCTGCGGCGCATTCTCGACCACGGCGTCGAGATGAAGCGCGACCGCGCAAGAGGCGCCCGCGCCAAGGGGCCGTTCGAAGGCCGCATCCTGGCGATGATCTTCGACAAGCCCTCGACCCGCACCCGCGTCTCCTTCGACGTGGCGATGCGCCAGCTCGGCGGCGAGACCATCATGCTCACCGGCGCCGAGATGCAGCTCGGCCGCGGCGAGAGCATCGCCGACACCGCGCGCGTGCTGTCGCGCTATGTCGATGCGATCATGATCCGCACCCTCGACCATGAGGCGGTGATGGAGCTGGCGCACTACGCCACCATCCCGGTCATCAATGGCCTTACCCGCCTGTCGCATCCCTGCCAGGTGATGGCCGACGTCATGACCTTCGAGGAGCGCAAGGGGCCGATCCGCGACCGCACGGTGGCCTGGAGCGGCGACGCCAACAATGTGCTGGCCTCGTGGATCCACGCCGCCGAGCGCTTCGAGTTCTCGCTGCGGGTGGCGACGCCGCCGGAGCTCGCGCCGCGCCCCGCACTGATCGATTTCGTGCGGCGAACCGGCGCCTGCGTCACCTTCGGCGACGATCCCGAGGCGGCGGTGCGCGGCGCCGATTGCGTGCTGACCGACACCTGGGTGTCGATGGGCGACCGCGAGAGCGCCCGCCGCCACAACATGCTGAAATCCTTCCAGGTCAATGCGCAGCTCATGGCGCTGGCCGCCCCCGGCGCGATCTTCATGCACTGCCTGCCGGCCCATCGCGGCGAGGAGGTCACCGACGAGGTGATGGACGGGCCGCAGTCGGCGGTGTTCGACGAGGCCGAGAACCGGCTGCATGCCCAGAAGAGCATCCTGGCCTGGTGTCTCGACGGCGGGACGGCGGCATGAGCGGCGAGGCTCGCGAGCGCCTGCCCGACGACACCGCCGGGCAGGACCTCATCACGCCGTTCCAGGTCGAGACGCTGGATGTCCGCGGCCGCATCGTCACCCTCGGGCCGGCGGTCGACGCCATGATTTCCGGCCACGGCTATCCCGAGCCGGTGTCGCGCGTGCTCGGCGAGGCGGTGGCGCTGGGAGCGCTGCTCGGCGCCTCGCTCAAGTTCGAGGGCCGCTTCATCCTCCAGACCCAGACCGACGGCCCGGTGCGGATGCTGGTGGTCGACTTCGAGAGCCCGGACAAGGTGCGCGCCTGCGCCCGCTTCGACGCCGAGGCCGTGGCGGCGGCGGAGGATGTGCGGCCGGCGGCGCTGCTGGGGCGCGGCCACCTCGCCATGACCATCGACCAGGGACCGGACATGGCCCGCTACCAGGGCGTGGTCGATCTGTCGGGGCAGGGGCTGGAAGCTGCCGCCCACCAGTATTTCGCCCAGTCGGAGCAGATCCCCACCTTCGTGCGGCTGGCGGTTGCCGAGGAGATGACGGCGACCGGCCAGGGCACGCGGCGGAGCTGGCGGGCCGGCGGCCTGCTGGTGCAGTTCATGCCCAAGGACCCGGCGCGGCTGGCGCGGGCCGATCTCGACCCCGGCGATGCGCCGGCGGGCATCGCCCCGCACGAGGTGCAGGAGGATGACGCCTGGGTGGAGGCGCGCACGCTGGCCGCCACCGTCGAGGACCACGAGCTGGTCGATCCCGGCCTGTCGTCGGAGCGGCTGCTGTGGCGGCTGTTCAACGAGCGCGGCGTTCGGGTGTTCGCGCCGCGGCCGGTGACCAATTTCTGTCGCTGCTCGCAGGAGGCCATCCGCGACATGCTGTCCCGCTTCTCGCTGGAGGACCGCGCCCACATGGTCGAGGACGGCAGGATCACAGTGACGTGCGAGTTCTGCTCGACCCGCTATGTCGTCCTGCCCGAGGACATCGGCCTTCCGGGCTGAACCGCCGCCCTCTGGGCCGCGCGCGGGCGAGATCGTCGGCCGCGCGGGATTTCAGCGAGGATTGCGAGCAGGATTTCGCGCAGGTTTTCGGGAAGGACCGGGCATGCTGCACAGGAACTTCATCGCCGGCGATTGGGTCGAGGGCACCGACCTCAACCGCAACATCAACCCGTCCAACCTCGACGACGTGATCGGCGAGTATGCGCGCGCCAGCGCCGCGCAGGTCGAGGCCGCCATCGACTCAGCCTTCACGGCGTTGCCGGCCTGGCGGGCCGCCACCATCGAGCAGCGCTCCGACATCCTCGATCGCATCGGCACCGAGATTCTGGCCCGCAGGGACGAGCTCGGCCGCCTGCTGTCGCGCGAGGAGGGCAAGCCGCTCGCCGATGGCATCGGCGAGGTGGTGCGGGCCGGACGGGTGTTCAAGTTCTTTGCCGGCGAAGCATTGCGGCCGGGCGGCGATCGCATCCCCTCGGTGCGGGCCGGCGTCGATGTCGAGATCACCCGCGAGCCGGAAGGCGTGGTCGGGCTGATCACGCCCTGGAACTTCCCCATCGCCATTCCCGCCTGGAAGATCGCGCCTGCGCTCGCCTTCGGCAACACGGTGGTGCTGAAGCCCGCCGATCTGGTGCCGGGCTCGGCCTGGGCGCTGGCCGAGATCATATCCCGCGCCGGGCTGCCGGCCGGCGTGTTCAATCTGGTGATGGGGGCGGGCCGCGAGGTCGGCAACGCCCTCGTGACGTCGCCCAAGGTGCGGGCGGTGAGCTTCACCGGCTCGGTCGAGGTGGGGCGGACGATCGCGGTGGAGTGCGTCAGCCGCGGCAAGAAGGTGCAGCTCGAAATGGGCGGCAAGAACCCGCTGGTCGTGCTCGACGACGCCGATCTCGACGTGGCGGTGGCGGCCGCCCTCAACGGCGCGTTCTTCCAGTGCGGCCAGCGCTGCACGGCGTCCTCGCGCCTCGTCGTCACCGCCGGCATCCACGACCGCTTCGTTGCGGCGCTGACGGAGAAGACCGCGGCGTTGAAGGTGGGCGATGCGCTGTCCCCCGGCAGCGAGCTTGGGCCGGTGGTGTCGCAAAGCCAGCTTGAGCAGGACCTCGCCTATGTCGAGATCGCGCGCAAAGAGGGCGGGCGCGTGGTCACCGGCGGCGAGCGGCTCAACCGCGACACGCCGGGCTACTACATGTCGCCGGCGCTGATCACTGAGACCGACAACGCCATGCGCATCAATCGCGAGGAGGTGTTCGGGCCGGTGGCCTCGGTGATCCGCGTCAAGGATTACGAGGAGGCGGTCGCGGTCGCCAACGACACCGAGTTCGGCCTGTCGTCGGGCATCTGCACCACCTCGCTGAAATACGCCGCCGACTTCAAGAAGCGCTCGGCGGCCGGCATGGTGCTGGTCAATCTGCCGACCGCCGGCATCGACTATCACGCGCCGTTCGGTGGCCGGAAGGGCTCCTCCTACGGCCCGCGCGAGCAGGGCACCTATGCGCGCGAGTTCTACACCGCGGTCAAGGTGGCCTACACGCTGGCCTGAACCGGTTGCCGGCGGATCAAGCCGCAGACCGTGCGAATTCCGTCCGAAGCGACATCCGTGGCCATCCCACGGGGACAGCTTGGACATGAACAACCGCACCCCATCCTTGGTTGCAGAAAATTCACCCTCTCGGCAATGTCCTCCCCCGGCCGGGCGACCGTTAGCGCCGATTAAAACGTTACGGTGCAGGCTGCTGATGCGGACACGCAATGGGCGAGCCGGCGCAACCGGCCGCCGGGGAGGCATTCCGAATGTGCGCAATGTCGGATTGGCGGCCTGAGCCGGCATGGATGCCGGCGGCCGGCAGGACGTTGCCCGTCTGCGACCGGGCGAGGGCGACGTGACTCTGTCGGTTCTGAACCGCTTCTCGGTGCGCAGTATCTTGAGCGTCGCCGCGGCGTTCCTGCTCGCCTGCTTCGTCGGCGTCGGGATGGCGACCTGGCAGTTCCGGGCCGACGACATCGAGGACAGCACCATCCAGGTCCGCAACCTCGCCATCGTGCTGTCCGGCCAGCTCGAACGCTCGATCGAGGCGATCGACATCACGCTGCTCGATCTGATGGAGTTCATCGCGCTGGCCGGCGTGCGGGATCAGCGCGGTCTTGCCGACCTCGTCACCGGCGACCGCTTCCAGAACCTGCTGCGCGAGCGCGTCGAGCGACTGCCGCAGGCCTATGGCGCCTCGGTCTATGGCGCCGACGGCAGGAACCTCGTCACCACGTTTCCCGACATCAAGTGGGTCATCGACGTTTCCGACCGCGACTATTTTCGCGAGCTGAAGAGCGATGCCGCGCGCGGCCTCTACATCTCGCAGCCTCTGACCAACCGTATGACCGGCGTGAGCAACATCGCGTTTGCGCGCCGCATCACCGACGCCGCCGGCGCGTTCGCCGGTGTCGTGCTGATCACCGTCACCGTCGACTATTTCGAGACCATCTATGCGCCGATCAAGTCGCTCAGCGACATGCGGCTCACGCTGGTGCGGCGCGACGGCACGGTGATGCTGCGCTATCCCGATCTGGCGAACGCCACCACCGGCGCCATGATCCCGGCGTCCTCGCCCTGGTACGTGCTGGTGGCCAAGGGTGGCGGCGAGTTCCGTTCGCCGGGCTATTTCGACGGCGTGGCGCGCTGGTTCTCGGTGCGGCCGCTGCAGACCTATCCGCTGGTGCTCAATGTCGGCGTCTCGGAGCGCGAGATGCTGGCCCGCTGGTATCGCCGCGCCGTTGCGATCGCAGTCGGCGCGGCACTGCTGTTGTCGGCGGCGACCGTTCTGCTGTCGGCCGTGCTGGGGCAGTTCCAGCGGCTGCGCCGTTCCGAGCGCAAGCTGCGCGACAAGAGCCGGGCGCTCGCGGTGTCGAACATCCGCTTCGATTCGGCGCTCAACAACATTTCGCAGGGCCTGTGCATGTTCGACGTCGACGAGCGCATCGTCGTGTCGAACGCCCGTTTCGCCGAAATCTACGGGCTGTCGCCGGACGAGGCCGCGCCCGGCACCTCGCTCGTCGCGATATTCGACAGCCGCATCCGCAACGGCACGCATGCCGGCGAGCCGCCGCGCAACTATTTTTCCGATCTCGCCGCGAGCCCCTCCGAGGTGCAGCTTCTGCCGGACGGGCGTGCCATCCACATTCGCTGCCAGCGCATGGCCGACGGCGGCTGGATGACCACCCACGAGGACATCACCGATCGCCACCGCAGCGAAACCCAGATCGCCTATATGGCGCGCCACGATCTCCTGACCGGCCTGTTCAACCGCGCCGCCTTCTCCGAGAAGATCGAGGAGGCGGCCGCGCGGCAGCGGCGGTTCGGCGAGACCTTCACGGTGCTGCTGCTCGATCTCGACCGCTTCAAGCAGGTCAACGACACGCTCGGCCATCTGGCCGGCGACCTGCTGCTGAAGCAGACCGCCGAGCGGCTGAAGGCGGCGTTGCGCGAGACCGACGTGCTTGCCCGCTTCGGCGGCGACGAATTCGCCATCATCCAGATCGGCGCCGACAATCAGCTCGAAGCGGCGACCGCGTTCAGCGATCGGCTGCTTGCCTGCCTCGCCGCGCCCTATGATCTCGGCGGACAGGAGGTGACGGTCAGCGTCAGCATCGGCATCGCCTTGGCGCCCGAGCACGGCGTCGAGGCCGACAAGCTGATCCGCAATGCCGATCTGGCGATGTACCGGGTCAAGGGCGAAGGCCGCAATGGCTACAGCGTCTATGACGACGGGCTGATGGAAGTGGCCGATGCCCGCCAGCGGCTGGACAGCGAGCTGCGCCACGCCATCGCCAATGGCGAGTTCGAGCTGCACTATCAGGCGATCGTCGACGCCCACACGCGCCGCGTCTGCGGCGCCGAGGCGCTGGTGCGCTGGCGCCACCCCCGCCGCGGACTGGTGCCGCCGCTCGAATTCATTCCGTTTGCCGAGGAGTCGGACCTGATCGACCAGATCGGCCAATGGGTGCTGCGCCGCGCCTGCATCGAGGCGGCGGCCTGGCCGGACGACACGGTGGTGGCGGTCAATCTGTCGCCGGCCCAGTTTCGCCGCGCCAATCCGGTGGCGATGATCCGGCAGGCTCTGGCGGACTCCGGCCTTCCCGCCCGCCGGCTTGAAATCGAGATCACCGAGAATGTGTTCCTCACCGGCGCCGAGGACAATATCGCCATCGTCCGGCAGATGAAGGAGCTCGGCGTCTCGATCTCCCTCGACGATTTCGGCACCGGCTACTCCTCGCTGAGCTATCTGACCACCTTCCCGTTCGACACGGTGAAGATCGACCGCTCCTTCACCATGAACATGACCAAGCGCGCCGATTGCGCGGCGGTGATTGCCTCGGTCATCACCTTGACCCGCTGCCTGGGCGTGGCGACCATCGCCGAAGGCGTCGAGAACCACGCCCAGCTCGAACTGTTGCGCGGTGCCGGGGTTGATTTCTGCCAGGGCTATCTGTTCGGACGTCCGGCGCCGGCCGCCGACCTCGACTTTTCGCGCCCGGCCGTGATGAAGCAGGCGGGCGCCGCCGCGTGAACGCGGACCGGGCGAGGCGGAACCTTACTGCGCCAGCGCGTGCAGGATGCGCACCCACGAGCGGATGCCCTTGTGGAAGGACGTCAGGTCGTACTTCTCATTGGGGGAATGGACGCGGTCGTCCTCCAGCGCGAAGCCGATCATCAGCGAATCGAGCCCCAGCACCCGCTTGAAATCGCCGATGATCGGGATCGATCCGCCCGAGCCGATGCGCACCGCCGGCTTGCCCCATTCGTCGGCCAATGCCGCGCGCGCACACTCAAGCCGGGGGTGGTCGAACGGCACGCTGACGGCCGGCGAGCCCTTGTGCGAGATGAACTCGACGCGGCAATCCTCCGGCAGGCGGGCGCGCACGAAGGCGTGGAACGCCTCGCGCACCTTGGCCGGATCCTGCGCGCCGACCAGCCGGAACGACACTTTCGCCGAGGCCTCGGCGGGGATGACCGTCTTGGTGCCCTCGCCGGTATAGCCGCCCCAGATGCCGTTGACGTCGCAGGACGGCCGGGTGGAAATCTGCTCGATCAAGAGCCGGTCGCGCTCGCCGGCCGGAACCTTGAGCCCGACCTGGCCGAGGAAGCCTTCCGGCGACAGGTTCAGCCGCGCATATTCGTCGCGCAGGTCGGCCGGCAGCTCCGCGACCCCGTCATAGAAGCCTGGAAGGGTGATGCGGCCGGTCTCGTCGTGCAGGTCGGCGAGGATGCGCGACAGCACGTGGATGGGATTGCGCGCAGCCCCGCCGAACAGGCCGGAATGCAGGTCGCGGTCGGCGCAGCGGACGCGCACCTCCTCATAGACCAGGCCGCGCAGCGACAGCGTGATGGCCGGCGTCGCCCGGTCCCACATGCCGGTGTCGCACACCAGCGCGACGTCGGCGGCGAGTTCCTCGCGATGGGCCTCGACGAAGGCGGGCAGGTGCTTGGAGCCCATCTCCTCCTCGCCCTCGATCAGCACCGTGACGCCGATGGGCAGCGTGCCGGTGGCGATCTTGTAGGCGCGGCAGGCCTCGATGAAGGTCATGATCTGACCCTTGTCGTCGCTGGCGCCGCGGGCGACGATGTGCTGGGTGCCGGTCTTGCCGGTGGTGATGCGCGGCTCGAACGGCGCGGTCTCCCACAGCGACAGCGGATCGACCGGCTGCACGTCGTAATGGCCGTAGAACAGCACGCGGTGGCGGCTGCCGTCGTGGTGCCTGCCGACCACCGCCGGATGTCCGCCGGTCTCGCGCACGCTCGCCTCGAAGCCGAGGTCCGTAAGGTCGGACGCGATCCAGTCGGCGGCGCGGCGGCATTCGGCGGCGTGCAGCGGGTCGGTCGAGATCGAGGCGATTCGCAGGAGCGCGAACAGGCGCTCCAGGCTGCGGTCGAGCTCGCAGTCGACGGCGTCGAGGATTCGGTTCAGCTCCGGCATCAGGCGGCTCCGGTCATGTCGTCCGACCCTATACCGAATTTTGCGGACCACGTCATATTGTGCAGCCCGGCGGCGGCTCCGCTCGCAAATCATTGAAGCGGGTGATGCGAAAATCCGGCCGCGTGGGCCGGATGTCGGATCCTTCGGTCTCCGGTCGATCCTCTCGGGATGCCGGATTTCGCATCATGCCAACGGCCCCAACCGCTGGCGCGTGGGGTCGTGGACTCTTGCGAATTTTCTTTAAGGAAATCAACGATTTCACGAAAATCCGCAAGCGGGACCAACGGTCGGCCATCGCCGCCGTTGGTATCATTCCTTGGCTTCGGCCGCGGCCGGCAGCATCACCGGGCCGCCGGGGAAGCCGACCGGCGGGCGTGTGCGCTCCTGCCGGCGCGCCCGCTGCATCAGCGAGCCGATCCGCCGGTAGAGCGTACGCGCCACCAGCGGCAGCGCCACTACGGCGTCGTAGCCGGCGGCATTGGCGGCGCGGATGTCGCCGCGCACCGGGTCGGCGAGCAGGAGGATGCTCGGTGCGTTGAGATCGCGTCCCGGCGCCGCCGGAAACTGGCGCAGCTGGCCGGGAGGCGGCTCGCCCTCGGACTCGCCGACGCAGGTTACGACGGCGACGTCGACCCGCGCGCCGGCGAAGGTCTCGCTGGCTTCTTCAAGGGTTCCGACCTCGGTGATCCGCTGGATTCCGAGCAAGCGTAACGCTTCGCCGGTATCGTGCCGGGTCTGGGGGTCGGGGTCGACCACGAGCACGTGGGCGGAGAGGATCAGTTTCATCGTCGAGTCAGTTTCGTCTCGGGGCGCCCAAGGCAAGCTCGCCATTCGGCCCGTCCCGGAGGTACGGTCGCCGCGCGAAAAGCCGCGACCCATTCATACCCAGCCGGGAGGTTGTGCGCAACTGTTATGCTTGCGCCGCAATTAGGCACCCTTAACGGTAAACGCGCCGCGTTAACGGCGCATGCCGCCCAGCACGCCCCGCAGGATGGCCTTGCCCAATTGGGTGCCGACCTGGCTGGCCACCGAACGGGCCACCTGCTTGGCTACAACTTCCGTAACGCTGGCGCGGCCCGATGGGCGGCCACCGCGCGGTCCTGGCGTACCGCTGCCGAAGATGCTGTCGAGAATGCCGCCCAGTCCCCCGCCGCCGGCGGGCGGTGCCTCGGCCGGCTGTTGCGGGGCCGGCTGGCGCCCCCAAGGACCGGAGGGCGCGCCGGCGGGGCCGCCATTGCGCTCCGTCGCGCGCTCGCCGGCGCGCTCCTTCAGCACCTCATAGGCGGATTCTGACTCGATCGCCGTGTCGTACTTGCCGCTCAGCGGGCTGCGGCCGAGGATTGCCGCCCGCTGCTGCGGCGTGATCGGGCCGATGCGCCCGGCCGGCGGCCGGACCAGCGTGCGCTGCACCATGGAGGGCACGCCATTGCCCTCCAGCATCGACACCAGCGCCTCGCCCTTGCCCATCTCCATGATCACCTGGGCGGTGTCGAGCCTGGGATTGGGGCGGAAGGTCTCGGCGGCGGTGCGCACCGCCTTCTGCTCGCGCGGGGTGAAGGCGCGCAGTGCGTGCTGCACCCGGTTGCCGAGCTGGGCCAGCACGCTCTCGGGCACGTCGAGCGGGTTCTGGGTGACGAAATAGACGCCGACGCCCTTGGAGCGGATCAGCCGCACCACCTGCTCGATCTTGTCGAGCAGCGCCTTGGGCGCATCGTCGAACAACAGGTGCGCCTCGTCGAAAAAGAACACCAGCTTCGGCGCATCGAGGTCGCCGACCTCCGGCAGTTCCTCGAACAGTTCCGACAGGAGCCACAAGAGGAAGGTGGCGTAGAGCCGCGGCGAGTTCATCAGCCTGTCGGCGGCGAGCAGGTTGATCATGCCGCGGCCATCGCGGTCCTTGCGGATGAGATCCTTGATGTTGAGCGCTGGCTCGCCGAAAAACTTGGCGCCGCCCTGGTTCTCCAGCACCAGGAGCTGGCGCTGGATGGCGCCGATGCTCTGCTTGGTGACGTTGCCGTATTCGGTGGTGAGCTCACCCGCCCGCTCGGCGATGTGGCCGAGCAGCGCGCGCAGATCCTTGAGGTCGAGCAGCAAGAGCCCGTCGTCGTCGGCGACCTTGAAGGCGATGTTGAGCACGCCTTCCTGGGTGTCGTTGAGGTCCATCAGCCGCGCCAGCAGCAGCGGGCCGACCTCCGAGATGGTGGCGCGGATCGGGTGGCCCTGTTCGCCGAACAGATCCCAGAACGTCACCGGAAATTCATCCGGCTGGTAACCGTTATCGAGGCCGACCGCCGTGGCGCGCTCGACCAGGAAATCCTTCGGCTCGCCCTGTGCTGCGATGCCGGAGAGGTCGCCCTTGATGTCGGCGGCGAACACCGCGGTGCCGGCGCGGGAGAAGCCTTCGGCCAGCACCTGCAGCGACACCGTCTTGCCGGTGCCGGTGGCGCCGGTGACGAGGCCATGACGGTTGCCGAACCTCAGCGTCAGATATTGGTCGGCCGCCTTGTCGCCCTTTGCCGGCACGCTCCGGCCGATGAAGATCCTGTCCTCGGTGTCGCCGGCCATACCGTCCCCCTCGCTGTCCGCACACAACATATAGGCGCGCCGGCCGCAGGTTTCCAAGCGCCCCCAAGGACAGGAAGGATGGTGATGTTGGGATGAGGTGGAGGGTCGCGCGCCGGTCAAGACCGCGATAGGCTCCGCCCGCCAAGTTCCCATAGGGCGGATATGAGCCGGCCGCCCGTGGGAACCTGTCCCGAGACCGCCGATTGCGGACCGGCCGGAAGGTGTCGCATGCGTCTATTCGTCTCTTCGCTGTCTCTGGCGCTGGCCTCGACGCTGGCGCTCGTCGTGCCCGCGTCGGCGGCGGGCGATCTGGTGTGGGAGGTGGAGAACCCGTTCCGCCTGTTCCGCAAGCCCGCGGCCTTCGCGCTGCACGAGCGCGCCTTCAGCGCGGTGAAGGGCACCGGCCGGCTGCCGGCCAACATCGTCTGGCGCACCGAGCGCCGGCTCAACGATCCCGATTGCGCCGACCCCTCGACGCCCGCCGCCTGCGAGGCGACCGCCCGGGCGCGCTACGAGGCGTCGCGCCTCGGCTGGGCGGCGCAGCTGTTCGAGGATACCTGCTACGACCGCGACGTCCGCCCGCGCCGCTACGGGCAGGCGTGCGAGCGCCAGTACTCCTGGGGCACGGCAAGGGAATCCTACGTCCTGCCCGAGGCGCACACCGTGCAGGTGCGCCTGTCGCCGGCGCGCCTCGCCGAGGCCAATTCCGCCGAGGTCAAGGGCGAGTGCATCTGGACGTGGCAGCCGCGCCGCCCCGGCGGCCGGGTCGAAACCCGCCGGCAGGCCTGCGCGGCGCCGCTGGTGATCGCGCGGGTGCCCTATTCGCCCAACATGGCGGAATCGGGCGTGGCGGTGTCGGTGACGCTGCCGACCGGGCAGGTGCTCGCCGATCCCGGCGTGGTGGTCGAGGACCTGCTGATCGTCGCGTTGGGCGATTCGTTCGCCTCCGGCGACAGCAATCCCGACCGGCCGGTGGTGTTCAGCGCCCGGCGCGAGATGGTCTACGACCCGACCCTGCTGCGCGACGACATCGCGGCGCTGAAGAAGCAGCTGGCGCCGGTCCAGACCTTCGGGCTGGCATCGGTGGCGCCGGATTTCGATCCCAAGACCCTACCGCGCCGCCGGATGGAGGACGAGGATCGCGACATCGCCTTCAAGCTCGCCTCGCGCGAATTCACCCGCGCCTTCGAGCGCGCCGGCGCCCGCTGGCTGAGCCCGGATTGCCACCGCTCGCTTTACGGCTATCCGATGCGGGTCGGCCTCGAACTCGCGCTGGAGAACCGAAGGCGCGCGGTGACGCTGGTCAGCCTCGCCTGCACCGGCTCGGAGGTCGCCGACGGCCTGTTCCTGCCGCGCGAGGCGCGCGAGGGCTTCACCGAGCCGGGTGGCGCCCGGGTGCCGCCGCAGTTCGACCAACTCGCCGAGCTGATGTGCGCCGGGCCGCGTGACCAGTCCGCCACCTACCGCCTGCCGGCCTTCCGGCGCGGCTCGACCGAGATCGGCGTCACGCCGGTGACCATGGACTGGTGCGCGCGTGCGGCGCTCAAGCGGCCGATCGACCTCGTGCTGCTGTCAATCGGCGGCAATGACGTCGGCTTCTCCTCGCTCGCGCTCTATTCGGTGACCGAGAGCGCCGCCGACGTGGCGCCGATCGCGGTGTGGGTCGGACACGAGATCCGCTTCCCGCCCAGCGTCTCCGGCGCCTATCTCGAAGTGCTCGACGAGCGGCTGCAGGCGGTGAAGCAGGCGCTCGAAGAGGGCTTTGGCGTCGCCCCGGCGCAGGTGGTGCAGACCCAGTACGAGCCGCTGCAGTTCGACGAGACCGGCCAGGTTTGCGGCAGTCTGCCGACGCTCGGCCTCGACGTCGGCCCCAATCTGCGCTTCAGCCGGCAGCGCCTGAGCGAGGTCTCGGCCTTCCATGCCAAGCTGGTGCGGCGCCTGGGCTGCATCGCCAGCGCCAAGGGGGCGGACTGTCCGCTCGACCTTGCCACCGGCGCCGGCACCGGTTTCCACCTGGTCGGCGACCACCTCGCCGCCTTCGGCCGGCGCGGCCTGTGTGCGCGCGATCCGCAGCGGCTCCAGCTCGATCAGGCGATGATGGCGGTGCCGCGCCGCGCGCTGTCGAGCGGCGAATTCGTGCCCTATTCGCCGGCGGCAGCGCTGCCCTATGGCAAGCGCTGGCGGCTGTTCCACACGCCCAACGACGCCATTCTCACCGCCAACACCCACCGCGAGGACATCTCGCCCTTCGACGTGCTGCAGCCGGTCTATGCCGCGCTCTATGGCGGCGCCTTCCACCCCACGGCGGAAGGCCACGCCGTGGTCGCCGACCATGTGGTGCGCCACGCCCGCACGGTGCTGGAGGCGCGGTAGAACGGGAAGGCCGGTGGCGCGGGAAGCGCCCTCTCTTCCCTCTCCCCTTGCGGGAGAGGGTGCCCGAGCAAAGCGAGGGCGGGTGAGGGGTAAGGTCCGAAGACACCCCTCACCCGGCTCGGACTTCACTTTGTTCAGTCCTCGCCACCCTCTCCCGCATGGGGAGAGGGAAGACCGCGCCGCCGCTGTTACTCCGCCGCCTGCTTGGGCAGGTGGCCGAGTTGGGCGGCGAGCTTCTCCAGCAGGCTCTCGGCGGCGTCGGCGACCACCGTGCCGGGCGGGAAGATCGCCGCCGCGCCGGCCTCGTAAAGCGCCGGGAAATCCTGCGGCGGGATGACGCCGCCCACCACCACCATGATGTCGCTGCGGTCCTCGGCGGCCAGCGCCGCCTTCACCTCCGGCACCAGCGTCAGGTGGCCGGCGGCGAGCGAGGACACGCCGATGATGTGGACGTCGTTCTCCACCGCCTGCCGCGCCGCTTCCTGCGGGGTGGCGAACAGCGGGCCGATGTCGACGTCGAAACCGAGATCGGCAAACGCGGACGCGATCACCTTCTGGCCGCGGTCGTGGCCGTCCTGGCCGACCTTGGCCACCAGGATGCGCGGGCGGCGGCCCTCCTCGACCTCGAACGCCTCGACCCGGCGCTGGATGCGGGCGATCTTGTCGTCCATCCTCTTGGCCTCGCGCTTGTAGACGCCGGAAATTGCGCGGATCTCGGCGTGGTGGCGGCCCCACACCCGCTCCAGCGCGTCGGAGATTTCGCCCACCGTCGCCTTGTGCCGGGCGGCCTCGACCGCCAGCGCCAGCAGATTGCCCTTCGCACGGTCGGACGCGGCGTGGCTCAGCGCGTCGAGGGCCGCGGCCACCGCCGCCTCATTGCGCTCACCGCGAAGCCGCTTCAGCTTGTCGATCTGCATGGTGCGCACCGCCGAATTATCGACCTTGCGCACGTCGATCGGCTTCTCGTCCGCCACCTGGTACTTGTTGACGCCGAGCACGGTCTGGGCGCCGGAGTCGATGCGGGCCTGGGTCTTGGCCGCCGCCTCCTCGATGCGCAGCTTGGGGATGCCGGCGTCGATGGCCTTGGCCATGCCGCCCAGCGCCTCGACCTCCTGGATGTGCTCCCACGCCCGCCGGGCGAGGTCGGCGGTCAGCCGCTCGACATAGAACGAGCCGCCCCACGGATCGATGATGCGGGTGGTGCCGCTCTCCTGCTGCAGGAACAGCTGGGTGTTGCGGGCGATGCGGGCGGAGAAGTCGGTCGGCAGCGCCAGCGCCTCGTCCAGCGCGTTGGTGTGCAGCGACTGGGTGTGGCCTTGGGTTGCCGCCATCGCCTCGATGGCGGTGCGCATGACGTTGTTGAACACGTCCTGCGCGGTGAGCGACCAGCCCGAGGTCTGCGAGTGGGTGCGCAAGGGCAGCGACTTCAGGCTCTGCGGGTTGAACTGCTTGACGAGCTTGGCCCAGAGCAGGCGCGCCGCCCGCATCTTGGCGACTTCCATGTAGAAGTTCATGCCGATCGCCCAGAAGAACGACAGGCGCGGCGCGAAGGCGTCCACCGTCAGCCCCGCTTCCATGCCGGCGCGGATGTATTCGACGCCGTCGGCCAGCGTATAGGCGAGTTCGAGATCCTGCGTCGCCCCGGCCTCCTGCATGTGGTAGCCGGAGATCGAGATCGAGTTGAACTTCGGCATGTTGGCCGAGGTGAATGCGAAGATGTCGGAGATGATCCGCATCGAGGGCAAGGGCGGATAGATATAGGTGTTCCGCACCATGAACTCTTTGAGGATGTCGTTCTGGATGGTGCCGGCGAGCTTCGTAGCCGGCACGCCCTGCTCCTCGGCCGCGACGATGTAGAGCGCCATGATCGGCAGCACCGCGCCGTTCATGGTCATCGACACGCTCATCTGGTCGAGCGGGATGCCGGCGAACAGCGTGCGCATGTCGTAGATCGAGTCGATCGCCACGCCCGCCATGCCGACGTCGCCCGAGACGCGCGGATGGTCCGAATCATAGCCGCGGTGGGTGGCGAGATCGAACGCCACCGACAGGCCCTTCTGCCCGGCGGCGAGGTTGCGGCGGTAGAAGGCGTTGGAATCCTCGGCCGTCGAGAAGCCGGCGTATTGGCGCACTGTCCAGGGCTGGTTGACGTACATGGTCGGGTACGGCCCGCGCAGATAGGGTGGCAGGCCCGGCCAGGTGTCGAGGAAGTCGAGCCCGGCCAGATCCGCAGGGCCGTAGGCGCTCTTCACCGGAATGCCCTCGGGCGTCAGCCACGGCTCGCCCGTCGCCGCGACGGCCGGCAGGGGTGCGTCCGTGAACGCAACGCGGGTGAAATCGGGAATGCGGCTCATGTGCGTGCTTCTGTGTGCGTGCTTCGCCAGGGCGGGATCTGGCACCGCTGGTGCCCGATCCTTCGTAACCGCCCAAATCCTTCCTACCGCCTCGCGGCGGGGCCGACCATGGAAATCGATTATGCAGGATGCCACTGCGGCCGGCCAGGGGTGCCGGCGGCGCCAGGACGCGGCAGATCAACACTGCGAGGCCGCCGGCCCGCTGGCAGCGGATCGACGGCCTCACAATTTTCCCAACCCGGAGATCCGGCGGCCGCGCCGGCGCGACCGAAGCCCCGCCGTCAGAACGACACGCCGATCCGCCGGCCCTTCTGCCACAGGATGCGACAACTCTTCTTGAGGCCGCCATGGAGGAAGGTGAACCGCTTGGGGATCTCGACCGTGCCATGCACGTCGAGACAGGCGCCGCGCGCGCTGAGATCGATGACCGTGCAATCGATCGTGGGACTGCGGGAATCGGCGAAAATCTTGCCGGCTGTGGAAATGCGGCCGCCGGTCTGGATCCGCACAAAGGTACGATTGTTGCTCATCGGAACCCTGACAATAGCTTGTTGTGCAAGAACAACCCGGACCAGCACGTCATTGCCGGCCCGGTTTCAACCTTACATGACGACCGTAAATTTCGGATGAACCGGGGATTGCGCGTTGCCGCGATTTCAGCATTGGCCAAGACGCAAGGGTTTGCGCAGAGTTGCACAAAAATCGCCGCGCGGGCAGCGGTAGAATATTGCTTTATCTGAAGATAAACTTAACCATCTCGCCACATGGCGGGGTCGGCCGGACGCCGGATCAGAGCTTGCGCGCCTGCCAGCGGCCGGCGCAGTCGCGCGAGGGCGCCGTCCACACCCCGCCACCGCTGCCGCCCGACAGCCGGCCCGAGACGCTGACCGACTCCGCCTGGCGGGTGAAGCGGACATTGAGCCGCCCGTCGCGGCCCACCTTGCCGGTGGCGGTGATGTCGATCTCGCCGGCATAGCGGATGGCGCCGTCATCCACCTGGATCGGGAAGACGAAGCCCTGGTCGCACGCGCCGCGCTGGACCACCACCTCCACCTCCCATTGCCCGTCGTGCGGGCCCGCGGCCAGCACCGGGCCGGCGGTCAGGGACAGGGCAAGACCGAGGGCGAGGCGACGTCGCATTCCGTGCTCCCGAAAGCCGCTCCGGCGGGCTGGGTCAGCGCCGGCTGAGGGGTGAAATCCGACACTTGGCTCCCAAATGTCGGACGATTTCATTCGCAGGATCAATCATGTGGGGCCGGCTTGCCCTGACGGTTGCGGATGCAGATGTCATACGGTTTCCGGCCGATCAGGCCGGAGAACCGTATTCCTGTCGCCGAAAAATCCTTTCCGGACCAAGGATTTTTCGGCGAGACCGTTCCCGGTATCCCGAAGGGATCAACCACAAACCGTATCAGGCACGGTCCACCTGTGCCATGCGGCGGTGGAAGGCCAGCGCGCCGATAGCGCCGCCAGCGGTGGCGGCCACCACGAAGATGATCATCAGCACCCAGCTTCCGGTGACGAAGCCGGAGTGGAAGCGCCACGCCACGGCCAGCGGCAGCACGAAGCCCGTGGCGGCACCGACCAGCACCAGCCGGCCGGCGGTGTAGGCCTCGATCTTGTCGAGCACCAGCCGGGCGAGCGGCAGGATGACGAAGCCCACCGGCGCCGCCACCACCAGGGCCGCCGGCAGGGCGACGCCCAGCATGAAGAACAGGGTCGCGCCGTCGAAATGCGTGCCGTGGACTGCGGCAAACAGGGTGAGCAGCCCGACGCCCGAAACCGCCCCGGCGATCACCGCCTCAAGCGAGGCGCGCCAGGAATACCAGGACGGGTACCAGGAGGGAACGGTCAGCATCGGTGACATGCCTCTCATGTAGGACCGATTGGTGCCTTCGCCAGGGCTGGCGTGGAGCTCGCCAAGGTAGGTCTGGACGGCCGAAAGCTCAATCGGTCGGGACCTCACTCGGCCAGGAAGCAATAGAACAGACCGGCGCCGCCGGTGCTCTTCAGCGCATCCTGGCTGCAGCCGCGGGTGCCATGCGAGGAGTTCCACGACGTCATGTGCCGGGAGTCCGTCAGGCCGATGCGATCGTGGTGTCCGACGATCGCCGAGCCCTCGCCGCTTTTCGTCCAGTTGCCGCAGGTTGTGTCGCCGCCCGCGGTCGAATGGAGGCCCTGCGGGTCGGAGCCGGTCAGCATGTCGTGGCTGTTGACGGCGTCGCCCCGGCCGCTCACGGTTTCGCCGGTCTCGGTCAGCGCCGTCTCCTTGGTGATGTTGACGGCGGGCGAATGCAGGTCGTCCAGGTTTCGCGCCACCACCACGCCCTTGGCGTTCGCCCACGGCCCGCTGCCGATGCGGTCGCGGGCGTTGATCCCGGCCGCGCCGCCCGGCGCGGTGGTGCTGAGATAGGCGCGCCATGTCTCGCCGGCCGCGCCGGCCGCCTTGGCCAGCGCGCGGCAATGGGCATCGGCCCCGGCGAGGCCACCCAAATTCGCTCCATCGCCCAGGCCGGCGCTGGTGACGAAGAACGACATCGGCGCCTGCTGCGCCGTGGTCGGGCTGAGGCCGGATGACAGGCCGAGCCCGATGGCGCTGGCCGCAAGGAGCACGCGTCCGCCGAACTGTTTCATCAGGGCGCCTCCGCACGGGTGTGGACCGCCGGGCCGTGGCGGCCAATTCCATATCAGCGATCTGGTGCGCGGAAATTAACTGGAAAGGGCGCGGGAAGGATGTTGCCGCGGCGAACGGCTGCATGTACGGACGCCTCTTCGTCGTCTCCGACGCACAGGCATCGCAGACCGGCGCTCGAAAGGTGGAATGCCATGAACGAACAGTTGCAGGCGCTGCTCGATCGGCTCAAGCAAGCCCAGCGGGAACTGCTGCTGCAGTGCGCGCAGACGGATACGCTGCCGAGCGACAAGACCTTGCGCAAGATCGCCGATCTCGAAGGGGCGATCTCGGCCGTCGAGATGATGCTCGGCGAGTAGACGACCGTCCCGGGCGGGGCACCGGCTTACGCCGCCGGCCGCTCGCCCGCCCGAAGCGCCTCACCTGTTCTGGAACTGCGCTGCGCGCTTTTCGGCGAAGGCCGCCATGCCTTCCTTCTGGTCGGCGGTGGCGAACATCGAATGGAACGCCCGCCGTTCGAACAGCAGCCCCTCCTCCAGCGACACCTCGTCGACGCGCTTGACGCACTCCTTGACCGCCAGCACCGCGGCGAGCGGCATGGCGGCAATGGTGGCGGCGACATCCAGCGCCACGGTGAGAAGCTCCGCCGCCGGCACCACGCGCGACACCAGCCCCGCCCGCTCGGCCTCGGCCGCGTCCATCATGCGGCCGGTGAGGCAGAGATCCATCGCCTTGGCGCGGCCCACCAGCCGGGTGAGGCGCTGGGTGCCGCCCGCGCCCGGCGTCACGCCGAGCTTGATCTCCGGCTGCCCGAACTTGGCATTGTCGGCGGCGATGATCACGTCGCACATCATGGCGATCTCGCAGCCGCCGCCGAGCGCATAGCCGGCCACGGCGGCGACGATCGGCTTGCGCTTCTTGGCGATGGCGCCCCAGTTGAGGAACTCGTCGAGATAGGTCGCCGGGAACTGGCGCGACTGCATCTCCTTGATGTCGGCGCCCGCCGCGAACGCCTTGGCCGAGCCGGTGAGCACCATGCAGCCGATATTGGGATCGGCGTCGAACGCCGTCAGCGCCGCGTCGAGCTCGCTGGTGAGCTGGTCGCACAGCGCGTTCAGCGCCTGCGGCCGGTTCAGCGTGATCAGCCCCACGCGGCCGTGGGTCTCGACGATCAGGGTCTCGTAGCTCATCTGGTCCTCCCGGGGTGTTTGCCGGGAGGTTACCGAATGGCACCGCTCACGCAACCGCGCGGCGTCTCGTCCGTTGGTCGGGGGACGGTGAGGCAAGCCAAGAGACCTTTGCCGGCAGGCACTCAGCGGCTTGGGCGCTGGCAGGCCGGGCAGAAGAAGGTGGAGCGTCCCGCCTGCACCTCGCGCCGCACGATGCCGCGGCAGCGCGGGCGCGGGCAGGGCTCGCCCTCGCGGTCATAGACGCGGAAGGCGTGCTGGAAATAGCCGAGGCTGCCGTCCGGCCGCGCATGGTCGGCGATCGACGAGCCGCCGGCGGCGATCGCCTCGGTCAGCACCTCGCGCACCGCCCCGGCGAGCCGCGTTGCCGCAGCATTGGGCGCGCCGGATGCGGTTGCCAGCGTGGCGGCGGCGTTGAGCGGCGACAGGCCGGCGCGGTGGAGCGCCTCGCACACATAGATGTTGCCGAGCCCGGCAATCACGTGCTGGTCGAGCAGCAGCGCCTTCAGGCTGGTCGTCCGGTTGCGGGCGGCCTCGGCCAGCGTCGCGGCCGAGAAGGCGTTGCCGAGCGGCTCCGGCCCGAGGCCGGCGAACAGCCTGTGGCTCTCCAGCTCCGCGCGAGGCACCAGGGTCATCAGGCCGAACCGGCGCGGGTCGTTGTAGGTGACGCGGGCGCCCGAGGCGAGCTCGAACACCACATGGTCGTGGGCCGGGTCGCGGTTGCGCGGATGGTGAAAGATGCCCACCGCCTCGGCCTCGATGCGGAACGAGCCGGACATGCCGAGGTGCATCACCAGCACCTCGCCGCTGTCGAGGTCGGCCAGCAGGTATTTCGCCCGGCGGCCCAGCGCATCGATGCGGCAGCCGGCGAGGCGGCGGGCGAAGCCGGGCGGAAACGGCAGGCGTAGGTCGGCCCGGCCCAGCCGGACGGCGGTGATGCGGGCGCCCTCCAGCACCGGCTGCAGGCCGCGGCGCACGGTTTCGACTTCGGGCAGTTCGGGCATGGAACCTTTCAGGAACGAGGCTTGCGGGAAACACCGCACGCGGGCAGGCGTCTTGATGCGAAACCGGCAGGGCAGACCCTGCGAAACCGCGCCCCGCCGGCCCAAGGGGTTGGGATCCCGGACGATTTTCCCGCCGGCGGTGGGCGGCATGCCCGTTGCGGCGATCCTTGCCCGATGGACGCCAATGAGATAGCGCGCAGGGCGGCGCTGGGCTATGGTCCGCGCCGCTTCGAGCAGGGACGGTTTTTCGAGCAGGGTGGTAGGACAGATGGCCGGCGGCGATACGCTTCGCGATACGGAAGCGACCCATTTCGGATTCAGAGAGGTTCCGCTTGCCGAGAAGCAGGCGCTGGTGGACGACGTGTTCGCCACCGTCGCCCGGCGCTACGACCTGATGAACGACCTGATGTCCGGCGGCCTTCACCGGCTGTGGAAGGACGCCATGGTCAACACGCTGGCGGCGCCCAAGTCGAGCCGGCCGTTCCGGCTGGTCGACGTCGGCGGCGGCACCGGCGACATCTCCTTCCGGGTGGTCGAGGGGGCCGGCCCCGCCGTCACCTCCACGGTGTGCGACATCAATTCCGAGATGCTGAAGGTCGGCGAGGAGCGCGCCCGCGAACGCGGGATCGATGACCGCGTCTCCTTCGTGGAGGGCAATGCCGAGGAGCTGCCGTTCGGGAACAGCGAGTTCGACGGCTACACCATCGCCTTCGCCATCCGCAACGTGCCGCGCATCGACCGGGCGCTGGCGGAGGCCTACCGGGTGCTCAAGCCGGGCTCGCGGTTTTTGTGCCTGGAATTCTCCAATGTCGACGTGCCGGGCCTCGACAAGATCTACGATTTCTACTCCTTCCATCTGATCCCGCGCATCGGCCGGATGGTGGTGGGCGAAGCCCAACCCTACGAGTATCTCGTCGAGTCGATCCGCCGCTTCCCCAACCGGGCGGTGTTCTCCGACATGATCGCCGCGGCCGGCTTCGAGCGCGTGTCGGCGACGCCGATGACCGGCGGCGTGGTGGCGCTGCATTCCGCCTGGAAGATCTGATGCGAAATCCGGCCCTTGGGGCCGGAGTTTCGCAGTCCGATCGCCAAAAATCCCGCTCTCGCTTTCGGATCTTTGGCGAGTGTGCTTCCGGGTGGCACGACGTGATCACCCGGAAACCGTGGTTCCAAGAAGATCTGTTCTGAAAGCCTCGATCTCGTGCTGCGTGCCATCGGCCATCTTGCCCGCCTCGCCCGCGCAGGCTTCATCTGCGCGCGCGAAGGCGTCTTCGCCATTATCGATCCCCAGGCGCTGCCGCCGGCGCTGCGATTTGCCGTCGCGCTTGGCCGGCTGATCGAGCGCCGCAATGCCGGCGGCGCCGATGTGCGGCTGTCGGCTGCGCTCACCCGGCTCGGGCCGTCCTGGGTCAAGTTCGGCCAGTTCCTGGCGACGCGGCCGGACATCGTCGGCGCGGCGCTCGCCCGCGACCTGGAGAATCTCCAGGACCGGATGGCGCCCTTCGGCACGGACGAGGCGCGCAAGGTGATCGAGGACGCGCTGGGCGCGCCGGTCGAGACGCTGTACGTCGAGTTCGGCCCGCCGGTGGCGGCGGCCTCCATCGCCCAGGTCCACCGCGCCGCGGTGGCGCTGCCGGATGGCAGCCTGCGGGCGGTGGCGGTGAAGGTGCTGCGCCCGGGCGTCGAGCGCCGCTTCCAGCGCGACCTCGACGACTTCTTTTTCCTCGCCCACCTCGCCGAGCGCAACAGCAAGGAGGGCGAGCGGCTGCGTCTCGTCGCCGCCGTGGAGACCCTCGCCCGCTCGGTCACCATGGAGATGGACTTCCGCCTGGAGGCGGCAGCCCTGTCAGAAATGGCCGAGAACACCGCCGAGGACGCCGATTTCCGCGTGCCGGATGTCGATTGGGACCGCACCGCCCGCAGCGTGCTGACGCAGGAATGGATCGACGGCATCAAGCTGTCGGACCAGGCGGCGCTGCTGGCGGCCGGCCACGACCTCAGGGCCATCAGCCGGGCGCTGATGCAGAGCTTCCTGCGCCACGCCATGCGCGACGGCTTCTTCCACGGCGACATGCACCCCGGCAATCTGTTCGTGGACGAGAAGGGCCGCATCGTCGCCGTCGATTTCGGCATCATGGGCCGGCTCGGCGACACCGAGCAGCGCTTCCTCGCCGAGGTGCTGCACGGCTTCATCGTGCGCGACTACCGGCGGGTCGCCAAGATCCATTTCGAGGTCGGCTACGTGCCGGACATCCATTCGGTGGAGGCGTTCACCCAGGCGGTGCGGGCCATCGGCGAGCCGATCCACGGCCGCTCGACCGACCAGATCTCGATGGCCAAGCTGCTCACGCTGATGTTCGAGATCACCGCGCTGTTCGGCATGCGCACCCGGCCCGAGCTGCTCTTGCTGCAGAAGAGCATGGTGGTGGTGGAGGGCGTGGCCCGCGCGCTGGACCCGAAGTTCGACATGTGGGCGGCCTCCGCGCCGGTGGTGAAGGAGTGGATCGCCCGCAATCTCGGCCCGGTCGGCCGGGTGGAGGACGTCACAGATGGCGCCATCGGCATCGGCCGCTTCGTCGGTGCCGTGCCGGATCTTCTCACCCGCGCCGCGATCATCACCCGCCGCGCTGACGAGTTGACCCGCGCCGGCTTCGTGCTGGCGCCGGAGACCGTCGAAGCGATCGGCCGCGCCGAGGGCCGCGGCAACCGCTCGCTCGCCGCGGCGGCCTGGATCATCGCCGCGCTGCTGGCCGTGCTGGTGGTGAAGCTGGGGTGAGGGCGTTGCTGGCATTGCCGGCGCTGCCTATACTCCCAGCATGCCGAAAACGTCCGCCAGACCGAGATCGCGCGCTCCCGGCAAGTCGGAAACCGGCAAGACGACTGCCGGGAAAGCCGGCGCGCGGCGCACCGCCAGCCTGACCATCCGCGGCCTCGACGCCGGGGTGAAGGCGCGGCTGCGCCGCCGCGCGGCCGAGCGCGGCCACTCAATGGAGGAGGAGGCGCGGCAGTTGCTGACCCGGGCGCTGGCCGAACCGGCCGAGCCCGAGACCGGCCTTGCCTCCGCCATTCATCAGCTGTTTGCGCCGCTCGGGGGTGTCGAGCTCGACCTGCCGCCGCGCGAGCCCGGTCGCGAGCCGCCGACCTTCGATTGATGTTCGTGCTCGACACCAACGTGGTCTCCGAGCTGATGCGCCCAGCGCCGGAGCCACGGGTCTTCGAGTGGGTCGATGCCATAAGCCGCAACGATCTGTTCATCGCGGTCTTCACCCAGTGCGAAATCCTGTTCGGCATCGCTAAGATGCCGCACGGTGCCCGCCGCGATGTCCTGGTCGCACGCGCGGGAATCATGTTTTCGGATCGGTTCCACGGCAGAATCCTGGCATTCGATTCCCTCGCCGCAGTCCATTACGTTGACATTTTCACCAGCCGAGGAAAGCTCGGCCGCCCGATCGCGCCTTTCGACGCCGGTATCGCCGCCATCGCCCGGGCCAACGGCATGGCCATGGTGACGCGCAATGTGAAAGACTTCCACGGTGTCGGCCTCGACATCATCGACCCCTGGTCCGCCTGAACCCGGAACATCCCACGTGTCCGCCACGTCCTCCGCCCCCGCCAAGCGCGTCCTTCTCGTCATCGCCGGCGGCATCTCCGCCTACAAGGTGCTGGAGGCGATCCGCCGCCTGCGCGAGCGCGGCGTGCTTGTGCGCTGCATCCTCACCAAGGCGGGCGCCGAATTCGTCACCCCGCTCACCGTCGGCACGCTGTCGGCCGAGCGGGTGTTCTTTGAGCTGTTCGACCTCACCGACGAGCACGATGTCGGCCACATCAAGCTCGCGCGCGACTGCGACCTCGTGGTGGTGGCGCCGGCCACCGCCGACCTGATTGCGAAGATGGCGCTGGGCTTGGCCAACGACCTCGCCTCGACCGCGCTGCTCGCCACCGACCGGCCGATCCTCATCGTGCCGGCGATGAACCCGTCGATGTGGGCGCACCCCGCGACGCAAGCCAACGTGGCAACCCTTCAGGCCCGCGGCGTCGCCGTGCTGGGGCCGGCCATGGGCGCGATGGCCGAGCGCGGCGAGAGCGGGCTCGGCCGCATGGTCGAGCCGCCGGAGATCGTCGACGCGGTGATGGCGCGGCTCGCGCCTCAGCCCGGCCCGCTCAAGGGGCGGCACGTGCTCGTCACCTCCGGCCCGACCCGCGAGCCGATCGACCCGGTGCGCTACATCGCCAACCATTCCTCCGGCAGGCAGGGCCACGCCATCGCCGCTGCTGCGGCAGCAGCAGGCGCCCGCGTCACGCTGGTCTCGGGGCCGGTGCGGCTTGCCGACCCCCAAGGCGTCGATGTCGTGCACATCGAGACCGCCCGCGACATGCTGGCCGCCTGCGAGGCGGCGCTGCCGGCCGATGCCGCGGTGTTCGCCGCCGCAGTGGCCGATTGGCGCGTTGCGCGCGATGCCGGCCAGAAGATCAAGAAGACCGGCGACGGCCCGCCGGCCCTGGCGCTGGTCGAGAACCCCGACATCCTCGCCACCATTTCGCGCAGCCCCAGCCGGCCGCCGCTCGTCATCGGCTTCGCCGCCGAGACCGAGCACGTGCTCGACCACGCCAAGGCCAAGCTCGCCCGCAAGGGCTGCGACCTCATCGTCGCCAATGACGTGTCGCCCGAGTCCGGCGTGATGGGCGGCGAGCGCAATCGCGTGCATCTGGTGTCGGCGGCGGGTGTCGAGAGCTGGCCGGATCTGTCCAAGGACGAGGTGGCGCGCCGCCTCGTGGCGCGCATCGCGGTGCTGCTGGGCGAGGTGGCGCGATGATCGAGCTTGCCGTCCGCCGCCTGCCGCACGCCGCGGGCCTGCCGCTGCCGTCTTACGCCACCGAGGGCGCGGCCGGGCTCGACCTTCTCGCCGCCCTGTCGCTGGATGCGCCGCTGACGCTGCAACCCGGCGCCCGCGCCGCGGTGCCGACCGGGCTTGAGATGGCGATCCCGCCCGGCTTCGAGGCGCAGGTGCGCCCGCGCTCGGGGCTGGCGCTGAAGCACGGCGTCACCGTGCTCAACGCGCCGGGCACCATCGATTCCGACTATCGCGGCGAGGTGGCGGTGATCCTGGTCAATCTCGGCGCGGCCCCGCACACCATCGCCCGCGGCGACCGCATCGCCCAGCTCGTGGTGGCGGCGGTGACGCAGGCTCGCCTCGTGCCGGTCGATGAGCTTCCCGCCACCGCCCGCGGCGCCGGCGGCTTCGGTTCGACCGGCGTCGGCTCCGGGTGCGCCTGAAGGATCCGCCATGCGGCTGCTGTCGCGCCGGGCTCATCTCGCCGTTGCCGCCGTGCTCGACGTGGCGCTCCATGCGCGCGGCGCCGCGGTGCCCGGCAAGGCGGTTGCCGCCCGGCTCGGCCTGCCCGCGCGCGCCCTCGAACCTTTGCTGCAAGCGCTGGTGCGCGAAGGGTTTCTCGCCGGCACGCGTGGCCCGCACGGCGGCTACACGCTGGCGCGCGAGCGCCGGCGCATCCGGCTTTCCGACATCCTCGCCGCGGCCGAGCGCGCCGAGCCCGACGGACTGCCGCCATCGGCGCTGATCGAGCAGATCGTCACGCCGGTGCTGGCGGAGGCCGCGGCCGGCGCCCGCGAGCGGCTCCGCGCCACCACGCTGGACGACCTCTGCCGGCAGGCCGAGGCCATGGGCCTCGGCCGCGACCGCAGCGGCGAGGACTTCACGATCTGATCTCCCAGACGAAATCCGGCTGATCAATACGGTTTCCGGCATCCCGAAGGGATCAACCGGAAGCCGCATCACGCCCGGATCGTGCCACGGGCCGGACATCCCGATGTCGTGAATCGCCGCTATCAGGCCGGCGCGGGCCGGGCGGCAGGGTAGCCGGCGCCGCCCGCCCGGTGTATCGCGGGGCCGCCCCGTTCCCACCCGATTTGGCCCGCCATGCTTCGCCGCCTCTACGACGCCATCATCGCTCTGTCCGAGAAGAAGTCCGCGCCCTGGTACATGGGGGCGGTGTCGTTCGCCGAGAGCTCGTTCTTCCCGGTGCCGCCGGACGTGATGCTGGTGCCGATGGCCCTGGCGCGGCCGGACCGGGCCTGGTTCCTCGCGCTGGTATGCACCGTCACCTCGGTGCTGGGCGGGCTCGTCGGCTATGCCATTGGCGCCCTGCTCTATGATTCGGTCGGCCAGTGGATCGTGTCGCTCTACGGCTATGGCGACAAGCTGGAGGCCTTCCGCGCCGCCTATGCCCACTGGGGCGCCTGGATCATCCTGATCAAGGGGCTGACGCCGATCCCCTACAAGCTGGTGACCATCGCCTCGGGCTTCTCCGGCTACGACCTCTTGTCCTTCGTCGTGCTGTCGGCGATCACCCGCGGCCTGCGCTTCTTCTTCCTCGCCTTCCTGATCGACCGATGGGGCATCGGGGCCCGCATCTTCATCGAGCGCCGGCTGGGGCTGGTGACGGCGGCGCTGGCGCTGATCGTGGTGGCCGGCTTCGTGATCGCCGCGAAGGTGATCTGAGGCCGAGCCCCCGAGCCCGATCCTCACCCCGTCTTGTCGGGGAACCGGCAGAGGTCGCGCACGAGGCAGTGCGGGCAGTCGGGCTTCTGGGCCTTGCACACATAGCGGCCGTGCAGGATCAGCCAGTGGTGGGCGTTGGGCTTGAAGGCGTCGGGCACCACCCGCTCCAGCTCCGCCTCCACCGCCAGCGGCGTCTTGCCGGGGGCGAGGCCGAGCCGGTTTGAAACCCGGAATAGATGGGTGTCGACGGCGATCGTCGGTTCGCCGAAGGCGGTGTTCAGCACCACGTTCGCGGTCTTGCGGCCGACGCCGGGCAGCGCCTCCAGGGCCTCGCGCTGGCGCGGCACCTCGCCTCCGTGCCGGGCGACGAGCTGCTCGGACAGCGCCACGACGTTCTTTGCCTTGTTGCGGAAGAGCCCGATGGTCTTGATGAGGTCGCGCACCCTGTCCTCGCCCAGCGCCGCCATCCTGGCCGGCGTGTCGGCGGCGGCGAACAAAGCGGGGGTCGCCTTGTTGACGCCGGCATCGGTCGCCTGCGCCGACAGCACCACCGCCACCAGCAGGGTGAACGGGTTGGTGTAGTGAAGCTCGGTGGTCGGCGCCGGATTGGCGGCGGCGAAGCGGCGGAACAGTTCGGCGATCTCGTCGGCGCTCAGGCGGCTCGCGCCTGGGGCGCCGGGTTTCGCAGGCGCGACGGATACGGCTTTGAGGGCGGGTTTGCGCGGCATGTCGCGATCCGGGGAACGGCCCGTCTCTATAGCCGTTGCCGTCGGCCCGGCCAATCGGCGGCGAAATCGGGTGGCGCGGCGGCCGGGCGCTTGCCAGAATTGATCCTTGCGTCTCGGAGACCGCCATGCTCGACCGCGTGCCGACCGCTCCCGATCCCGCCGTCGATCCCGCCGATTACGAGGCGGTGCGCCGCGCCATCGCCTTCATCGGCGAAGCCTGGAAGAGCCAGCCCGAGACGGAGGCGATCGCCGATGCCGCCGGGCTCGACGTGCGCCAGCTCAACGCCCTGTTCCGGCGCTGGGCCGGGCTGACGCCGAAGGCGTTTCTCCAGGCGGTGACCTTTGATCATGCCCGGCGCGTGCTGGCCGCAAGCGGCAATGTGTTCGACGCCGCGCTCGACCTCGGCCTGTCCGGCCCCTCGCGGCTGCACGACCTGTTCGTCAGCTTCGAGGCGATGTCGCCGGGAGAGTGGAAACAGGGCGGGGCCGGCGCCACCGTCTGGTACGGCTTTCATCCCTCGCCGTTCGGCACGGCGCTGGTGATGGCCACCGCCCGCGGGCTCGCCGGCCTCGCCTTCGCCGATGCCGGCGGCGAGGCGGCAGCCCTTGCCGACATGCGCGCCCGCTGGCCGGCGGCGCACCTCGTGGAGGATGCCGCGCGCACCGCGCCGCTCGCCCGGCGCATCTTCGACGCCGCGGCGTGGCAGCCGAAGGAACCGCTGCGCGTGGTGCTGATCGGTACCGATTTCCAGATCCGGGTGTGGGAGGCGCTGGCGCGGATTCCGCTCGGCCGCGCCGCCACCTATGCCGACGTTGCCGCGGCGATCGGCCGGCCCCAGGCGGTCCGCGCGGTCGGTGCGGCGGTAGGGAAAAACCCGGTCGCCTTCGTCGTGCCCTGCCACCGGGTGGTGGGGCAGGGCGGCGCGCTCACCGGCTATCATTGGGGCCTGATCCGGAAGCGCGCCATGCTGGGCTGGGAGGCAGGCCGGCTCGCCGCTGCCCACGACGGGCATGATCGGGTTTCCGGTTGATCGCGGCCGGTCAGCGCTTGGGGCTGGCGGCCGCGGCTTCCAGCAGGCCGTCATAGGCGGCGGCGGCGGTGCGGATGTCGAAGCCGGCGGCGCGGCCCTGGCCCTTGGCGGCGAGATCGGCGCGCAGGATTTCGTCCGCCGCAAGCCTGCGGATGGCCTCGGCGATGGCATCGGCGCTGACGTCGGGGAGGGGCAGGGCGCAGCCCTCGATCAGCTCGGCCAGCCCGCCGACCGGGCTCGCCGCCACCGCCGCGCCGCCGGCGAAGGCCTCCAGCGCGGTACGGCCGAACGCTTCGCGCACCTTGGAGGGCACCAGCGCGATCGCCGCCCGCTCGAAGGCCGCCTGCACGTCGGCGTGCGGCCGGTCGCCATGCAGCGTCACCCGCTCGCCGAGCGGGGCGAGCGCGGCGCTGACCGCCGCCGTGTAGTCGGGGAATCGGTCGCCCATGGCGCCGAACATCTCCGCCCGCCAGTCGTCCGGCAGCGCCGGCAGCACCTTCGCCAGCGCCTGGGCGGTCTCCAGGAGGCCCTTCTCGGGCGACAGCCGGGCAGCCATGACGATCAGCGGCTCGCGGGCCGCAGCCGGCCGCCAGGTCGACAGATCGAGGGCGTTGGGGACCGCATGGGACGGGATGTCCGGCCCCCAGGCCTCGACGAAGGCAGCGCGGCAGGCCTCCGACACCAGCACGATGCCGGCGAACCGGCTGAGCAAATGGTGGCGGCGCACGCGGTCGAACGGGTTCTTCGGCGGCTTCGGCCAGCCATGGGTGTGGAAGACCACCGGCACCGGCGCCACGGCCCGGGTCAGCGCGGCTGCCGTCGGCAGGTGCTGGTGCACCACCACCACATCCACCCCGCGCACCGCCACCCGGCGGCCCAGGCGCCAGCCGAGCACGGCGTGCGGCTCGAACGGCCAGCGGGCGAACGGCACCACCGCCACGTCGTCGAACGGGTCGTCGACCAGCTCGGCCACCACCACCGACGAGGCCCGGTGGCGGCTGAACAGCAACAGGTCGTGGGCCACGAGGTCGATGGACGTCGCCCCACGCCGCGAAAACCTCATGTGGCGTGGAAGAACGATGGCAACGCGCAGCGGATCGGGCATGGACGTCTCATAACCAATTGCCGGACGGCTTGCCATCCGTGCTAGAAGCCCGTCGCCATGCATGCAACTTCGACCACGCCGCCGCAACCCGCAAATCCCAAGCTCGATGCCGGACCCAAGCCTGACGCCGGCAAGCCCAAGCTCGATGCCGGGTCTTGGCCTCTGATCAAACGCCTGATCACCGATCAGGGCCGCCAGCATATGCGCGGCTACCTTGTCGCCCTCGCTTTGATGGGGGTGGTGGCGGCGATGACCGCGCTCGCCGCCTGGCTGATGCGCGACGTCATCAACCGCATCTTCGTCGAGGCGAACTACGCCGCGATCTGGTGGCTGTCGGGCGCCGTCATCGTCATCTTCGTCGTCAAGGGCTTCGCGAGCTGGGGCCACGCGGTGGTGCTGGCGCACATCGGCAACCGCATCATCGCCGAGACCCAGACCCGGGCGTTCGACCGCCTGCTCAGCCAGGGCGTCGGCTTCTTTGCCGATCTTACCTCGGGCGAGCTGGTCGGGCGCATCCAGAAGGGCGCCACCTCGACCCGCGACGTGCTGAACCTGCTCGCCACCTCGATCGGCCGCGACACGCTCACGCTCGTCGCCCTGATCGTGGTGATGGTCGTCCAGGATCCGGCGATGTCGCTGATCGCGCTGGTCCTGATGCCGGTCGCCGCCTTCGTGGTGAAGGGCTTCGTCAAGCGGGTGAAGAAGGTGGTGCCGCGCGAGATCGCCGGCACCGTCGGCGTGGTGTCGGCGCTGCAGGAGACCGTGCAGGGCATCCGCGTGGTCAAGAGCTTCCGGCTGGAGCCCTTGATGCGCCAGCGCATGGTCCACCACGTCCATGAGGTGGAGGAGGCCGCCAACCGCATCGCCAACGTTGCCTCCCGCCCGGTGCCGCTGTCGGACACTTTGGGCGGCGTCGCCGTGGCGCTGGTGATCATGTATGCCGGCCACAGCGTCATCAAGGGCGGCCAGACGCCGGGCGAGTTCTTCTCCTTCATCACCGCGCTGCTGCTCGCCTACGAGCCGGCGCGGCGGCTCGCCAAGCTGAACGTCGATCTCTCCGCCGCGCTGGTCGGCACCAAGCTGCTGTTCGACATCATCGACGTGCCGCCCGGCGAGAGCGACCCGCCGGGGCGGCCGGCGCTGGAGGTCAAGGGCGGCCGCATCGAATTCGACGACGTGACGTTCGGCTACCGGCCGGACGAGCCGGTGCTGCGGGGCCTGTCCTTCGTCGCCGAGCCGGGGCGCACCACGGCCCTGGTCGGCCCCTCTGGCTCGGGCAAGACCACCATCGTCAACCTCGTGCAGCGGTTCTGGCCGGTCGATGGCGGCCGTATCGTCATCGACGGCCAGGACATCGCCTCGGTCTCGCTCGGCTCGCTGCGCGACGCCTGCGCCTTCGTCTCGCAGGACACCTTCCTGTTCGCCGGCACGGTGGGCGACAACATCGCCTTCGGCCGCGAGGGCGCGAGCCAGGCCGACATCGAGGCGGCGGCCAGGGCCGCCCACGCCCATGATTTCATCATGGGCTTCCCCAGGGGCTACCAGACCCAGGTCGGCGAGCTCGGCACCCAGCTCTCCGGCGGCCAGCGCCAGCGCATCGCCATCGCCCGCGCCATCCTCAAGAGCGCGCCGATCATCCTGCTCGACGAGGCCACCGCCGCGCTCGACAGCGAGAGCGAGCGCGAGGTGCAGCGGGCGCTGGAGGAGCTGATGCGCGGGCGCACCACCATCGTCATCGCCCACCGCCTGCAGACCATCGTCGCCGCCGACAAGATTTGCGTGGTCGAGGCGGGCCGGGTGGTCGAGCACGGCCGTCACGACAAGCTGCTGGCGGCCAAGGGCAAGTACGCCCACCTCTACGCCATCCAGTTCCGCGAAACCTGACAGGGTTTCAGTCTTTGCGCGTTGCGCCCCGGCTGCAGATGCAGCGAAATCCCGGGGCACCTGCGGTGAATACATTGAATGGTGAGTTGGTTTATGTGACTTCGAGCTACTTAAACAGATGTATCGATGATAACTAAAGACAAATTTCGTACAGCATTGTTTATTATAATTTGTTTTGTTCATATGTTATCGGTTCTTTGGATAATGTTTCAATATCACAGTAAATTATTTTGGGTCTGGCCGCATACGAAACATTTAATTATAAACTACTCAGTATGGATTTCGCCGATTTTTCTTTTATTTCAAATCAGGCGTTCATGCGTTTTTTTATCTATATTTGCGATCCCGCTGGTTATTGTGTTCTTTGCTAGGTCATATTTTATATGGCATCACTACTTATACGGAGCTATTTCGTTTAATCAAAATGGCGACTGGGCTATGTGGCTCATGACTTGCGTTGGGGCCATTTCACTTGTCATCGCTTTGTATTTGGCCTTCTTCAAAAGTGTGATGCTAGTTGTTGACGGGCTTGCTCGTCGCAAACGCTCGCCCAGAGAAGGGTGAGATCACGTTGATGGCGATCGCCGTCAGGAACGGGTTGCCCGGGCATGCATCAGCTCATATCAATCGGTCGGACACGACAACTTGTATCGGCCCAGATCCCGTCGAGCCTGGGACCCCCATGGCAAGGGGCCAGCTTTGGCACATCGGAGGACACGCTTATGACTTCGCTCGCCGACCTCAAGGTAAAGCTGTTCACCGATGGCGCCGACAAGGCGCAGATCGTGGATATGGCCAAGTTGCCGTTCATCGCCGGATTCACCACCAACCCGTCCTTGCTGCGCAAGGCCGGGGTGACCGACTATGAGCCCTATGCGCGGGATCTGCTCCAGGCGGTGCCGAACCACTCGATCTCGTTCGAGGTGATCTCCGACGACATCGCCGAGATGGAGGATCAGGCGCGGCTGATCGCGACCTGGGGGCCGAACGTCTATGTCAAGCTGCCGGTGACCACCTCGCGCGGCGAGCCGCTCTACGACCTCGTCCGCAAGCTGTCGCACGAGGGCATCAAGATCAATTTCACCGTCATCTTCGCCGACGAGCAGGTGACGCGGGCCACCGACGCCCTGCGCGGCGGCGCGCCCGCCTACGTGTCGGTGTTCGCCGGCCGGCTTGCCGATTGCGGCCTCGATTACATGCCGACCATGCGCTACGCGGTGGGGCTCGCCCGCGGCACCGACAATATCGAGGTGATCTGGGCCTCGACCCGCGAGGTGTGGAACGTCATCGAGGCCGACCGCATCGGCTGCCACATCATCACCGCGCCGGCCGACATCCTGAAGAAGCTGTCCGGTCTCGGCGGCACGGCCGAGCAGCTCTCGCTCGACGGGGTGAAGGCGTTCGTCAAGGATACCGCGGCGGCGGGCCTGAGCCTGAAGACCGCCAAGCGCGCCGCCGTGGCGTGATCGGGCTTCCGGCCGATCAAGCCGGAAATCGCATGAGCGGCGGGGGCGCGCGATGAGGCTCTCGATCATCGTGCCTGTGCTGAACGAGGCGGCCGGCATCGCGGCCGCCCTGGCGCGGCTTGCCCCGCTGCTGGACCGCGGCGCCGAGCTGATCGTGGTCGATGGCGGCTCTGACGACGACACTGTTGCCCGCGCCCGGCCGCTGGCAAGCCACGTGATCGGCGCGCCGCGCGGCCGCGGCGCCCAGATGCACCGGGGCGCCGAAATCGCCCGCGGCGACGTGCTGCTGTTCCTGCACGCCGACACCGTGCTGCCCGAGGCGGCCGACCGGCTGGTGCTGGACGGGCTTGCCCGCAGCGGCCGGGCGTGGGGCCGCTTCGATGTCGCCATCGCCGGCCGCCACCCGCTGCTTGCGGCGGTGGCGCGGATGATGAACCTGCGCTCCCGCCTCACCGGCATCGCCACCGGCGATCAGGCGATGTTCGCCACCCGCGCCGCCTATGATTCGGCCGGCGGCTTCGCCGATATCGCGCTGATGGAGGACATCGCGCTGTCCAGACGCCTGCGCCGGCTCGGCCCGCCCTTGTGCCTCCGCGCCAGGGCGCTCACCTCCGGCCGCCGCTGGGAGCGCGGCGGCGTGGTGCGGACCATCGTGCTGATGTGGGCCTTGCGGTTTCTCTTCTGGTGCGGGGTCTCGCCGGACCGCCTCGCGCGATGGTACGGCTACGCGCCGCGGCTGGAGGCCTGAGCGGCTCCAGCCGCAGGATTCGGCTTCCGGGCGATCGGCTCGGTTTCCTTCTTCCCTCTCCCCTTGCGGGAGAGGGTGGCGAGACCGAGCGAAGCGAGGTCGAGCCGGGTGAGGGGTGCATACGGGCGAACGCTGGAAGATTCACCCCTCACCCGCCTCGCGATCTGGCGATCGCTCGGCACCCTCTCCCGCAAGGGGAGAGGGAACAAAAGAGCCGCCTTCCACAAACCGCAGTCACGCCCGCAGCGTCGCGCCGGTCTTCTTGCCCACCTCGGCGACGATCTTGCCGGCCACCGCCTCGATCTCGGCGTCGGTCAGCGTCTTCTCGCGCGGCTGCAGCGTCACCGCCACCGCGATCGACTTCTTGCCCTCGCCGAGGCCCGGCCCCTCATAGACGTCGAACACGCCGACCTCGGCGATCAGCTTCTTGTCGACGCCCTGGGCGGCGCGCACCAGGTCGCCGGCCTTCACCGCCTTGTCGACGATGAAGGCGAAGTCGCGCACCACCGGCTGGAACGGCGACAGCTCCAGGAGCGGCTTGGCGCGGGTCGGCTTGGCTTTCGGCTCAGGGATCTTGTCGAGGATCACCTCGAAGGCCGCGACCGGGCCATCCGCCTCCAGCGTCTCCAGCACCTTCGGGTGCAGCTCGCCGAACCAGCCGAACACGTTCGGCCCGAGCTTGATGGTGCCGGAGCGGCCGGGGTGGCACCAGTCGGGCCCCTTCGCCTCGATGATCAGGCTTGCCATCGGCGCGCCGGCCGCGGCCAGCACCGCCAGCGCGTCGGCCTTGGCGTCGAACACGCCGGGCGGCACGCTGCCGCTCCAGTGGCGGCCGGGCCCAGCAGAGCCGGCAAGGCCGCGGCGGATGCCGGCGGCGGCCACGCTCTGGTCCTGCGGACGGTCGCCCGCGAACACTTGGCCGACCTCGAACAACGCGACGTCGGGCGTCCCGCGGTCGGCATTGCGCTGGCCGTTGGCGAGAAGGCCGGGGATCGGGCTCGGCCGCATGTCGGACAGGTCCGACGCGATCGGGTTGGCCAGCGCCAGCTCCGGCTGGCCGCCGCCGAAGGTCTCGGCCTCAAGCTTGGAGACGAACGACCACGTCACCGCCTCCGCCATGCCGCGGGCGGCGAGCGCCCGCTTGGCGCGGCGGGTGCGAAGCTGCAGCGGGGTCAGGACCGGGCGCCGCGCCTCCGGCCCGCGCGGGAACGGCACGGACGGCACATTGTCCAGCCCAAGGATGCGCACCACCTCCTCGACCAGATCGGCCTTGCCCTCGACATCGGCGCGCCAGGACGGCACCGCCACCTTGACGGTCTCGCTTTGGCCGACGACGTGGAAGCCCAGCGCCCGCAGTGTGTTGGCGATGCGGATGGGCTTGAGCTCGATGCCGGCGAGCCGCTTCACCTCGGCGATTGGGAAATTGATGACGCGGTCGGCGTCCGGCACCCGGCCGGCCACCACGGGTTCGGAAGGCTCGCCGCCGCACAGATCGAGCACCATCTGCGTCGCCAGCTCCAGGCCCGGCAGGCAGAAGGCCGGGTCGACGCCGCGCTCGAAGCGATAGCGTGCATCCGAATTGAGGCCGAGCCGACGGCCGGTCTGGGCAATGTTGAGTTCGTTCCACAGCGCCGATTCGATGAGGACGTCGGTGGTGGTCTCCGAGCAGCCCGAGACCTCGCCGCCCATGATGCCGGCGAGCGACTCCACGCCCTGCTCGTCGGCGATGACGCACATGGTGTCGTCGAGCGCGTAGGTCTTGCCGTCGAGCGCGAGCAGGCTCTCGCCGGCCTTGGCGCGGCGCACCACCAGATTGCCGTGAACCTTTCCGGCGTCGAACACGTGCAGCGGCCGGCCGCGGTCATAGGTCATGTAGTTGGTGATATCGACCAGCGCATTGATCGGCCGCAGGCCGATGGCGCGCAGCCGCGCCTGCAGCCAATCCGGCGAGGGGCCATTCTTGACGCCGCGCACGAGGCGCAGCGCGAAGGCCGGGCAAAGGCTGTCGCCGCCGGCGAAATCGAGCGTCACCGTCACGGGGCAGGGGAACTTGCCCGCCACCTGCTTGGGCGTGCGGTCCTTGAGCTTGCCGAGGTCGGCGGCGGCGAGGTCGCGGGCGATGCCGTGGACGCCCAGCGCGTCGGCGCGGTTGGGCGTCACCGCGACGTCGATCACCGGGTCGTCGAGCCCGGCCCACTCTGCGTAGGGCACGCCGACCGGCGCATCGGCGGGCAGCTCGATGATGCCGTCGTGATTGTCGGAGATCTCCAGCTCGGCCTCCGAGCACATCATGCCGAAGCTCTCGACGCCGCGGATCGAGCCGACCTGCAGGGTGATGCCCTTGCCGGGAATGTAGGTGCCGGGCGGCGAGAACACGCCCTTGAGGCCGGCGCGGGCATTGGGCGCGCCGCACACCACCTGCAGCGGCGTGCCGGTGCCGGCGTCGACGGTGAGCACCTGCAGCCGATCGGCATTGGGGTGGGGCTTGGCATCCACCACGTGGGCGATGACGTAGCCCTTCAGCTTGGCGCCGGGATCCTCGACGCCTTCCACCTCAAGGCCGATGAGGGTCAGCGTCTCGACGATCTTGTCGAGCGGGGCGTCGGTGTCGAGATGGTCTTTCAGCCAGGACAGGGTGAATTTCATTATTGTTGCCGTTCTTTATCGCAATGTCAGCGCCGAGTTCTCATGACGAGAGTCGTTGCGAGTTCGAGTTTCATCTCGTCCGTCAACTTGGAGAGTCCTAAAATGGCGTACTCCGCCAGCCGAACGGACGGAGGACCGTCGAGGCCGGTATAAGTTCTCTGTGGGTCGTAATCCGCTTCGTACCGGGTTTGCTGAAGGAGGATGAACGCCTCCGAGAGCAGTTCAATATCCTTATCATGCGTGCGACGTGCGAGATCGATTAGAGCCGATTTGACAAAACTATGCTCCAAGGCGCGATAGGTCCGTGCCCAGGCAAGCGATTTTGACTTTCCAGCACCAACGAGTTCGTTGGCGCATAAAGTCGCAAGGGCATGGAACAAAGCATAGTACGCTGTGCTGATGGCGCGCCGGGTGTGCGCCTGCTTCAGCTTGCCTTTCGATGGGTGGCGGGCGAGGAGCCAAGCGACCTCGACCAGATCGGAGGAGATCACGACGTCGCCTCATCGGTCGTGTAGCGCAGATAAGGCAGACGAACGTCGCCGCGTGTCCACAAGGCTTCGCGGATGTCCCGGATGCTATCCAACAACGCCACCGCGTCGATCTCCTGTTCGGGATCGTGCCTGCGAACGATCACGAACAGCGCGGGATCACCGTCGTGATCTTCGCCGGTCTCGAAGCTCAGATCTCCAGGTCCGAGATCACCGAGGCGGCGAGACAGGATGGGACCGATGATCCGGCCAAGCTCTTGATCACTCACCATGGGGGCGCTCCGAAGACCAAAGAATTGTCTCACGCACTCAGTCCCCCCGCCAGGGGCGGGACGTCGAGCGGGTGGAAGCTGCAGTGCTTCAGCCTGCGCACGTCGGCCTTGAAGACGGCGCGCAGGTCCAGCAGGCCATATTTCAGCATGGCGATGCGGTCGATGCCCATGCCCCAGGCGAAGCCCTGATCGACGTCGAGGTCGAGCCCGACGCAGCGTCTCGGCGCGGGTCATGGTCCGTCTCAACGCCTTGGCACGGGCGCGCTGGCGGTCGCACACCTGCTCGTGTGGCATCGTCACCCCCCACCCTAACCCTCCCCCGCAAGGGGGGAGGGAACCGGCGGCAGCTTCGTCGTTGCGAACCATGTCCAACCAGCCAGCCACCGCCTCACGTCAGAACGGAAAACGGCAGATAGAGAAACACGAACAGCGTCAGGGCGATGGCGGCGCTGTTGGCGCGGCGGTTGAGTTCGCGCTCATAGACCAGTTCGAGCAGCAGCTCGTTGATGTAATCGTCCTCCTCATAGTCGCCGTGCTCCACCGACGGCGGACGGATGCAGCGCAGGCAGACGATGGCGACGAACAGGTAGCAGACGATGGTGACGTAGAGCACTGTCTCCTGGAACTCGGAGGTGATGTCGGACGCCGCCGTGACCCCGAGTGCCGCGATCATCATCGACACATGGGTGAGGATGCCGGTGGCCTGCACGTCGATCTGGTCGACCGCCTGGCGAATGGCGCCCTGGTCCGTCGACGCGGCGTGGCTGCGGCGGATGTTGCGCAGGAAGCGCTGCAGCGCTTCCTCGTCCCACCCCCTGAGCAGCAAGGACTTGAGCTGGTCATCCAGCACATCGATCACGCCCATGGGAATTCTCCCGAGCGCCACGCGCGCGGCAAACAAATGTGAAATGCTGCTTGAAACGGACACATGATAGCTGAGCTCTATCGCGGTTTCGCGATCAGATGGACGGCAAGGAGCTTCTTTTTATCCGGCGGCAAGGATCGTAGCGCCTTCACCGTACGTCGCGCCTGATCGATCAGCTCCAGAGCTTCGCCGCGCCGCGGCCCATATGGCTCCGGATCGTAGTCCGCCGTGTGGCGCGCCTCCTGAAGCTTGGTGAAGGCGCCCAAGATATCGCGGATTTCGACACCCAGGAGACTGCCGTTTCGGTCTTTGGCGAAGAGCTTTCGCGGCATAGCGTGGTTGAGTGCCCGGTACACCGGGGAGACCATCGACCATGGATTGTTCCAGCCCACCAACTCGTTGGCGCACAAGTAAGCCATCTGGTGGAACACGGCATAATAGGCCGTCGAAACTGCCCGACGCAGCGATGTCTTCTTCGGACGACCTTTTTCCAGGCGAGCCAGGTGGTCTGCAAGGACAAGGAGTTCGTCGGGGCTCATTGCTGAGGCGGATCCTGTTCCATCGCCGGGGGCTCGCTCGACGGCTCGTCATCGGGGTGGCGGATGAAGATATAGGCGAAGCGCTTATCGCCCTGCGCCAGCAGGGCGTCGTACAACGCGGCGTCTGCCGCAGTCGCCGCTGCGCCGCCGACGAGGTCCGAGTTCGGTTTCAGGATCGCGTTGATGAAAATGGCTTCCTCGCCGGCATGGTCTTCCTTGACCTGCACTTCGGCATGGTCAAAGCCATAGGGGCCCAGGGTGCGGCGAAGCACATCCTCGATCAGATCAAGCGGTGCGTTGGTCATCGCGCTCTCCGGTCCAGCCCGGTCGAACTATATCCTATTAAGCCTATGCGCTCAGCCCACCCGCCAGCGTCGGAAAGTCGAGCGGGCGGAAGCCGTAGTGCTTCAGCCAGCGCACGTCGGCCTCGAAGAAGGCGCGCAGATCGGGCAGGCCGTATTTCAGCATGGCGATGCGGTCGATGCCCATGCCCCAGGCAAAGCCCTGGTACACGTCGGGATCGATGCCGCAATTCCGCAGCACGTTGGGGTGCACCATGCCGCAGCCCAGAATCTCCAGCCAATCCTCGCCCTCGCCGAACCGGATCTCGTCCTTGCCGCGCCGGCACTGGATGTCGACCTCCATAGACGGCTCGGTGAAGGGGAAGAAGGACGGGCGGAACCGCATCTTGACGTCCTTCACCTCGAAGAACGCCTTGCAGAACTCCTCCAGGATCCATTTGAGGTGCCCGAGGTGGCTCTCGGTGTCGATCACCAAGCCCTCGACCTGGTGGAACATCGGGGTGTGGGTCTGGTCGGAATCGCAGCGATAGGTGCGCCCCGGGCACACCACCCGGATCGGCGGCTTCTGGCTCAGCATGGTGCGGATCTGCACCGGCGAGGTGTGGGTGCGCAGAAGCAGGCGCGAGCCATCCTCCTTCGGATTGAAGAAGAACGTATCGTGCATCTCCCGCGCCGGGTGGCCGACCGGGAAGTTAAGCGCCGTGAAGTTGTGGTAGTCGGTCTCGATGTCCGGCCCCTCGGCGATCGAGAAGCCCATGTCGGCGAAGATCGCGGTGATCTCGTCCATCACCTGGCTGATGGGGTGGATGCGGCCCTGCTCGGCCGGCGGATCGCGAAGGGGCAGCGTAACGTCGACGCGCTCGGCGGCGAGGCGCTGGCTGAGCGCGGCATCCTTCAGCGCGGACTTGCGCTCGGCGAGGGCGGCGGTGACGCGCTCCTTGACGCCATTGATCAGCGCACCCTGGGTCTTGCGCTCCTCCGGGCTCATCTTGCCGAGCTGCGCGAGCAGCGCCGACACCGAGCCCTTCTTGCCAAGGGCGGCGACGCGGACGGCCTCCAGCGCGGCCTCGTCGCCTGCGGCGGCGACGGCATCCAGGATCGTGCGCTCAAGCGGGCCGAGCGCATCGGACGAAGGGGTGGTGTCGGTCATGATATCCCTCGGGTCGGGCCGTTCGAGCATCCCACGACCCAGGCACCGGACGGTGTCGGGCCGCGGCACTCGCAGATTTTCATAAGTGAAATCTGTGGCTAAAGCTCTGATTTCACGAAAATCTGCGACCGGCACCAGCGGCCGGCATCAGCCGCCGCTGGTCTTACCGGCCCGGCGAGGGAAAAGCGAGCCCGCGCCGGGCCGTGCGGGGATGTTCGTCCCCGCCGGCAGGCGGCCTCGGAAAGGCTGGGGCCCTCCCCTTGCGGGAAGGGGATAGGGTGCGTCAGGCGGCGAGCGCGGCCTTGGCCTTCTCGGCCAGCGCCTTGAACGCCTCCGGCTCGCGAATGGCGAGGTCGGACAGCACCTTGCGATCGATCTCGACCCCGGCCTTGCCGAGACCGTCGATAAATCGCGAATAGGTCAAATCGATACCCGCCGCGCGCACCGCGGCGTTGATGCGCTGGATCCACAGCGCGCGGAAGGTGCGCTTGCGGTTCTTGCGGTCGCGATAGGCGTACTGCATCGCCTTCTCGACCGCCTGCTTGGCGATGCGAATGGTGTTCTTGCGGCGCCCGAAATAGCCCTTGGCGGCCTTCAGCACCTTCTTGTGCTTGGCATGGGCGGTAACGCCGCGCTTGACGCGAGACATGGCCGATCTCCTCGAATAGTTGGGAAAGCCCGGGCGATCAGCCGTTGGGCAGGAAGTACTTCTTGATGTTGTCGCCGTCGGTCTTGAACAGCACCGTCATGCCGCGATGCTCGCGGATGGTCTTGTTGGTGCGCTTGATCATGCCGTGGCGCTTGCCGGACTGGGTGTACTTGACCTTGCCCGTTCCGGTGATCTTGAAGCGCTTCTTTGCGCCTGACTTGGTCTTCAGCTTGGGCATTCAGCTCTCCATGCGCGCGGCAATCTGGCCCCAACGAGGGCCGGCCACGCTCTTGATGTTGCGTGAGCAAACCGAAACCGCCGCGGCAGCCCATACAGCCGGGCGGTTCGAAGAGCGGGCTCTTACACCAAGGGTCCGGTAGGCGCAACATCGACGCCCTGCCGGCCCAGGGCGATCGGGTGAAGAAAGGCGTGACAAGGTCCTGAAGTGCTGAATCTGTCGGTTCCTTCGATTCGGATGCGGAGGATGGGCGATGGAGCCAGCGGAACCGGACTTTGC
>NZ_VWPL01000010.1 GCF_008630065.1 Blastochloris sulfoviridis | reverse complement strand
CGAAGGCCCGCGCCCCGGGACCGTCATCCGGAAGAGGTGTCTTGTCCTGCAGACGATCCCGGGTCTTCGCTTCGCTCCGCCCGGGATGACGACGTGTCATAACGGGCGTCGTCCCGGGCAAGGGCCGAAGGCCCGCGCCCCGGGACCGTCATCCGGAAGAGGTGTCTTGTCCTGCAGACGATCCCGGGTCTTCGCTTCGCTCAGCCCGGGATGACGACGTGTCATAACGGGCGTCGTCCCGGGCAAGGGCCGAAGGCCCGCGACCCGGGACCGTCATCAGGAAGAGGTGTCTTGTCCTGCAGACGATCCCGGGTCTTCGCTTCGCTCCGCCCGGGATGACGACGTGTCATAACGGGCGTCGTCCCGGGCAAGGGCCGAAGGCCCGCGCCCCGGGACCGTCATCCGGAAGAGGTGTCTTGTCCTGCAGACGATCCCGGGTCTTCGCTTCGCTCCGCCCGGGATGACGAAGCGCGGGGCTTGGTAGGGCGGGATCGCGAAGCGTATCCCGCCGCGCTGCTGCCCGGCGCCCGCCGCCCCATCGGCGCAATACGCTGGCGCTTTGCGCCCTACGGCGTCGCCCGGGATGCCGCGCTATCCCACCGCCGGCAGGCGGGTTTCCACCAGCCGCACCCAGAACGACACGCCGGCCGGGATGAGCTGGTCGTTGAAGTCGTAGGCCGGGTGGTGGAGGCTCGCCGAATGCTCGCCATTGCCGGCGAAGATCAGCGCGCCCGGCCGCTTCTCCAGCATGAAGGCGAAGTCCTCGCCGCCCATCACCGGCGCGGCATTGGCCTGCACGCGGTCGTCGCCGGAGATCTCGCGGGCCACCGCCGCGGCGAACTCGGTCTCGCGCGGGTGGTTGCGCAGCACCGGATAGTCGCGCCGGTAGTCGGCGCGGGCGGTGGCGCCGTAGATGCGGGCGGTGGCCTCGACGATGTGGGCGATGCGGGCCTCCAGCAGGTCGCGCACCTCGGCGGTCAGGGCGCGGGCGGTGCCGCGCAGGTGGGCGGTCTGGGGGATGACGTTGTCGGTGTGGCCGGCCTGGAACATGGTGATCGACACCACGCCCGAATCCAGCGGATCGAGATTGCGCGACACCACCGACTGCAGCATCTGCACGATGGCGGCGCCGACCAGCACGGTGTCGACGGTCGCGTGCGGCCGGGCGGCGTGGCCGCCCTTGCCCTCGATGTCGATGAACACCCGGTCGGCGGAGGCCATCAGCGGCCCCGGCCGGGTGGCGAAGGCGCCCACCGGCAGGCCCGGCATGTTGTGCATGCCATAGACCTCCTGGATGCCGAAGCGCTCCATCAGCCCGTCGTCGATCATCGCCTTGGCGCCGGCGCCGCCCTCCTCGGCGGGCTGGAAGATCACCACCGCCGTGCCGTCGAAATTGCGAGTCTCGGCGAGGTACTTGGCCGCGCCCAGCAGCATAGCGGTGTGGCCGTCATGGCCGCAGGCGTGCATCTTGCCGGGCGTGGTGGAGGCGTAGGGCAGGCCGGTTGCCTCCTCGATGGGCAGCGCGTCCATGTCGGCGCGCATCGCCACCACCCGGCCTGTGCCCGGCCGGCGGCCGTGAATGACGCCGACCACGCCGGTGCGGCCGACACCGGGCACCACCTGGTCGACCCCGAAGCTGGCGAGCCGCTCGGCGACCCGCCCGGCGGTGCGATGCACGTCGTACTGCAGCTCGGGGTGCTGGTGGAAATCGCGGCGCCAGGCGGAAATCTCTTCCGTCAGGGCCGCGACTCGATTGACGACCGGCATGTCATCCTCGTCGGCTGGGGGAAACACCTAATGAACGCCGCTGCGGCGGCGCGGTCAACAGCGGCGTGACGTGGAGGACGACATTCCCAAAGGGAATGCGGGTGTGCGGCGGGGCGGCGGATGCTTGCGGCCAGCAACCGCCGACTCAGCAAGCTTGAGGCCCGCGACCGCCGACTCGGCAGGCTTGAGGATGAATACGTAAAGCTGAGTACGGAACGACGTCAGTCCGGTCCGGTTGTCTTCGAATTGCCGGAACCGGCAATGTGCCCAATTGTGCTGTATGATGATTGGAAACAGGTCCCTCCGCATCCTTGTGGTCGAAGACGACATCATGGTGGCGCTCGACGCCGCCGAGATTCTGCAGGGCGCAGGCTACAACGTCATCGGCGTCGCTGACGATTTCCAGGAAGCCTTGCGGGTCGACGCGGTGCGCCCGCCGGATCTGGCGCTGGTCGACCTGCACCTGATGGGCGGCTATTCCGGCGTGGCCGTGGCCGCCGCGCTCGGCAAGCGCGGCATCGACTGCCTGTTCGTCACCGGCAGCGCGCCCGACCGCGCGGCGGAAGCCTATGCGCTGGGCTGCCTGCTCAAGCCGTTCGACGACCGCTCGCTGGTGCAGGCGGTGGGCGCGGCCGAGGACGTGCTGGCCGGCCGGCCGGTGCGGCCGCTGCCGCGCAATATGCGGCTCTACCGGCGCTTCGCGGTGCCGCGTACCGACGGCGCGTCCATCCTGCCGCCGTCGGAGGAGATCCTGCCGGTCTCGGGCGGGTGAGGCTGTCGTCCCGGGCAAGCGGCTGAAAGCCGCGCGACCCGGGACCGTTTTCAGGACGGGGTGTCTTTTCTTGAGGACGATCCCGGGTCTCGGCTTGCGCCTCGCCCGGGATGACGAAGCACGGAGGACGATCCCGGGCTTGGCTTGCGCCTCGCCCGGGACGACGAAGCGCGGAGGACGATCCCGGGTCTCGGCTCACGCCTCGCCCGGGATGACGAAGCGCGGGGCTTCGTAGGGCGGGATCGCGAAGCGTATGCCGCCGCTTATGACGCGTGTCCCTTCGGCGCAATACGCTGGCGCTTTGCGCCCTACGGTGTCGCGCGGGTGACGGGAAGAGGCTGTCGTCCCGGGCAAGCGGCTTTAGCCGCGCGACCCGGGACCGTTTTCAGGACGGGGTGTCTTTTCTTGAGGACGATCCCGGGTCTCGGCTTGCGCCTCGCCCGGGATGACGAAGCACGAAGGACGATCCCGGGCTTGGCTTGCGCCTTGCCCGGGACGACGAAGCGCGGAGGACGATCCCGGGTCTCGCTGATGCTCGCCCGGGATGACGAAGCACGGAGGACGATCCCGGGTCTCGGCTTGCGCCTCGCCCGGGATGACGAAGCACGAAGGACGATCCCGGGCTTGGCTTGCGCCTTGCCCGGGACGACGAAGCGCGGAGGACGATCCCGGCGCGGCGCGGTGCGCCGGCCGGGATGACGCCTCAGGCCTCACGCCAGGCCGTGGGCTTCCTTGGAGCGCTGCTCCTGGGTCTTGAACGCGCCGAAGCGCGGCAGGAACTTGTCCCAGTCGATGATGTGGGCGTCGATCTCCGGCCCGTCGATGCAGGCGTGCTTGCGCACCAGCTTGCCGTCGATCATCACCGGCACCATGCAGGCGCCGCACATGCCGGTGGCGTCGACCATGATCGAGTTGAGGCTCGCCACCGTCTTCACGCCGTACGGCTTGGTGAGGTCGGAGACCACGCGCATCATGATCGGCGGGCCGATGGTGATCACCTCGGCGATCCTGCGCCCCTTCGACGTCTTGTCGTTCTTCAGCATCTCTTCGAGCGGCGTGGTGACGAAGCCCTTGAGGCCGAACGTGCCGTCATTGGTGGCGTAGATCACGTCGAGCTGATCGCCCCATTTGGCCTTCAGCTTGCCCATGCGCTCGTCCTCGCCCGTCCAGAACAGGAAGTCCTTGGAGCGGAAGCCGGCGATCAGCGTGACGTGGTTGCCGAGTTCGAGGTGGGCCCGGGCGATCGGGTACACCGGCGGCAGGCCGACGCCGCCGGCGGTGAACACCACCGTCTGGTCGGGCCCGTACTTGTGCAGCTCGCTGGCCTGACCCAGCGGGCCGGCGATGCCGGCAAACGCGTCGCCGATCGCCATCTTGTTCATGAGCAGCGTCGAGGTGCCCATGCCCTGGATCACGAGGTCGATGGTGCCTTCCTCGGCGTCCCAGTCGGCCAGCGTCAGCGGGATCAGCTCGCCGTCGTCCCAGGCCAGCACGCGGACGAACTGGCCGGCCTTGGCCGAGCGGGCGACCATCGGCGCGCGGACCTTGAACTCGACGATGCCGCCGGCGAGCGGGATCTTGTCGACGATGGTCTGGGCGACCTGACCCAGCTCGGTGTAGCGGGCGGCCTTCTCGACGCGGTCCTTGATCTCGGCGGCGTCGAACGGAATGTCGCCGACGATCTGGCGCGCCGCCGCCTGGCCGTCGCCCGCCGCCATGATGGCGGTGGAGCCGCCGCGCGCGGCGTCGCCGCCCGAATAGACGTCGGGGATCGAGGTCGCCTTGGTCTTCGGCTCGACCTCGATGGTGCCCCACTTCGACACCTTCAAGGTGGGCTCGGCGTCCTTCATGATCGGGTTCGCCGTGTTGCCCAGCGCCATGATCACGAGGTCGACCGGCACGCGCTCGGTCTCGCCGGTCTTCACCGGCGCCCGGCGGCCCGACTTGTCGGGCGGGCCGAGCTCGTTGACGTCGAGGATCGCGTGGGTGACGAAGTGGGTCTTGTCGTCGCCCAGGAACTCGCTCGGCGCGCGCAGCACCTTGAGATTGATGCCTTCTTCGAGCGCGTGGTGCAGCTCTTCCACGCGGGCCGGCATCTCGCTCTTGGTGCGGCGATAGACGATGGTGACGTTGGCGCCGAGACGCCGGGCGGTGCGCGCCGCGTCCATCGCGGTGTTGCCGCCGCCGATCACGAACACTTCCTTGCCCTTGGTGTCGGGCAGGGGGGTCTCGTACTTGTCGTCGATCGCCCGCATCAGGTTGACGCGGGTGAGGAACTCGTTGGCCGACATCACGCCGAGCAGGTGCTCGCCCGGCACGTTCATGAAGGTCGGCAGGCCGGCGCCGGTGCCGACGAAGATCTTCCAGAAGCCGTTGGCCTTGAGGTCGTCGAGCGTCGCGGTCTTGCCGACCACGAAGTTCTTGACGAACCGGCCGCCGAGCAGGTTGATCTTCTTGACCACGTCGTCGATCAGCGTGTTCGGCAGGCGGAATTCCGGGATGCCGTAGCGCAGCACGCCGCCCAGCTCGTGGAACGCCTCGAACACGGTGACGGGATAGCCCTCGACCGCGAGCAGATAGGCGTTGATCAGGCCCGAGGGGCCGGAGCCCACCACCGCGATCGGCGGCTTCTCGGCCTTGGCCCACGGCGACACCACGCCGCCGAAACGCTCCTCAGGCGACAGGCCGACCAGCTTCTCGTGCTCGGGCAGGAACCATTCCAATTGGCCGATCTCGATCGGCCGCTTGGTGTGGGTGCACACGCCCTGGCACTGAAGCTCCTGCGGACAGACGCGGCCGGTGACGTTCGGCAGCGGGTTGCAGCTCTCGATCAGCTCCAGGGCCTGACGGAACTTGCCCTGGCCGAGCAGGTCCAGCATCTCGGGGATGTGGATCTTGACCGGGCAGCCGCCCTTGGGGTCGGTCTTGCCGTGGATCAGCACGCCAAGCTCGCACGGCTTGTCGGCGCACTGCTTGTCGCGCAGCACCTCCAGCCACACGAACAGCTCGACCTCGCGGGTCGAATAGCCGAGCGCGCGGTAGCCGAGATAGCCGGTGTTCACCAGCTCGAAGTCGACCGAGCGCTCCTCGGGCGGGCGGATGTAGGGCGGGATGAAGGTCTCGCCCGGCCAGCCCTCGGAGAGGCCCTTGAACATCGGGTAGCGGTCGGCGAGGTGGTCGTCGATCGCCTTGATGAACTTGCGCTTGAACTTGAGCGGCATGCCCCAGATGAAGCGCAACAGCACCACGCTCATCTCGTCGTCGCGCAGCAGCAGCTGCCACAGCGTCCTGGTGAACGCCGCGCTCAGCTCCTCCTGCTGGAACTCCCAGGCGATGGCCGTAACGCCGTCGGCGACGAACATCGAGCGCAGCGACTTGGGATCGCCGAGCAGGCGCTTCTTGAGCAGGTCGAGCTGCTTGTTGAACAGCTCGACCGCGGCGGTCTGCTCAAGCTGGGCAAGCTCGCTCCGGCTCGCCTCCAGCGTGCTGGCGGTGCGGGCGTAACGGACGAGATCCTCGTTGGAGGCCCCTTGGGGGGAGGTGGTGCTCATCGAATGATCTCCGCATCACAGTTGGCGGCGACCCGGGCCACGCGGCTCTTGAGATCCGGCGTCACCGACACCTTCTCCAGCGCTCCCGGAATGGTGTGGGCGACCTCCTTGGCGGCGCCGTCGACCATGATCACGGTCTTCTCGAAGATCTCCGAGACCTGCTGGTAGCAGGTCTTGCAGTTGGTGCACTTCTCGACGTCCTCGTCATGGATGAAGGGAACGCCGGCGCCCGAGCCGTTGGCGCCGGCCGGTGCCGCCGCAGCCGCAGCCGGTGCCGCCGCCGCGCCGCCGAAGGGCGACAGGGCCTGGGCCAGCGCGCCGTTGGCCGGGGCGGAGGAGGCGGCGGCCAGCTCGCTCATCGCGCGGGCGATGGTGTCGAGCGAGGACTCCTTCTCGGTCATCGCCTGCTCGTAGCGGGACTGCAGCGCCGCCAGCTCGGTGCGGTGGTCGGCGTCGAGCTTCTCGATCTCGCGGCCGGCGAGATAGCGCAGCGTCCGCCAGTACTTCCGCCGCTCCTCGACGAGGTGGACGATGGCGCTCGACACCTCCAGCTTGATGAGCTGCCGGTTGTCGTCGGTTCCCCACACGAACGGCGCCTTGCCGGCGCGCGCAGCCTGCGGCAGCTCGACATACTCGTGGATCGCCACCGCATTGGTGTCGTCCTTGAGCTTGCGGAACTGCTTCATGAAGCGCGTTTCGTCGCGGGCGAAGTCGGCCGGGGTCAGCGGCACCTGCATCAGCTTGGTCTGGCCATCCTCGACATAGGTGAGGGTGGTGGTGGTCCAGTCCTTGTCGACGTCCGGGTTGCCGTCGAGCGAGAAGCGGCTCTTGAGGCCGGTCTGGCGCGGGTCGTGGACGAACACCGGGCTCATGCGGCTCTCGACGGCGAGGCGGGCGCGGCGCGCCGCCGCAGCGTCGGCGATGCCGTGCTCGGCCTGGCAGGGGGTGTAGACGTCGAGCACCGCCGGCGAGGAGGAGTGGTTGAGATACTCCATCACGCTCTTCAGGAAGTGGCCCTGGATCGCGGTCGAGGTCTGCACCACGAACACGTTGGGGTGGAACGCGGCGATCAGGCCGAGCTCCTTGCGGTCTTCCTGCTTGCCGGGGTGGGCGGCGCCGAACCGCGACAGATCCGAGTCCTGGCCGGTGAGGCTCGCCGTCGAGGTCTGGCCGCCGGTGTTGGAATAGACGCCGGTGTTGAGCACCACCACCTTGACCGGGGTCGAGGTGGCGAGAAGCCGCGACAGCGCGCCGAAGCCGATGTCGTAGGTGGCGCCGTCGCCGCCCATCGACACCACGGTCGGCAGCAGCGCCATCTCGTCCGGCGTGAAGTCCTTCCAGCTCAGCGTCCTGTAGGCCTTGTCGTAGAGACCGGAATCATAGGCGTCGGCCAGCTCCAGCCTGGCGATGCGCAGCGCCTTGACGTCGTCCACCGCCGAGGCGGTGAGACCCTCGAACAGGCCCTTGGCGACCGCCGGGGTGTCCTGGAACAGCGAGTTCACCCACGGGTCGTTGTAGGGGTTGAAGGGGAAGGTCGAGGCGTAGACCGACGAGCAGCCGGTGGCGTTGGCGATCACCGCCGAGGCCGGGCCGTTGCCGGTCGGGCCGCTCTCCAGCAGGAACTGGCGCTTCTCCAGCGTCGCGATGACGGTCGAGATGCGCTCGCGGCGGGCGGCGTCGTCCTGCACGGCGGCCAGCTTGGCCTTGAGCCGGTCGATCAGCGCCTCAAGCTCGCGCAGATGGTCCTTGCGGCGCCTGGTCTGGATGGCGTGGTTGGACGCCAGCACCAGGCGGATGGCGGTGACTTCGCCGCAGCCGCGGCAGGCGCCGTGGCCGCCGGTGGTCGAGTAGTAGTTGGCGCGGTCGAGCATCAGCCGCTTGGTGTCGCCGCCCTCCTTCAGCGCGCTGTCGGTGAAGCGCGTGGGCGTGTTGGCGGTGTGGCTGAGGAACTCGAAGCGCGCCTGCAGCGTGTCGAGCAGGGCAGCGTCCTGCTGGCGCTCCTTCAGCGCGCCGGGGCCGCACACGTCGATGCACTCCAGGCACCCCGAGCACTTCCACGGGTCGATGGCGACCGAGTAGAGGCCGCCGGTGCCGGGCTTGTCCTTCTCCATGGCGTCGAAGAACGGCCGGGTGCGGGCCACCGGGAACAGCGCCAGCGTCTCGGCGAGACGGCCGAGGTTGCGCTTGAGCGTGGCGTTGTCGGTGTCGATGCTGGCAGCCGCCTCGGCCACCGCCGCGTCGAACGCGATGGCATCCTTGGTGGCGCGATAGACCTCGCGCACCGCCTCGGCCAGCGGGTAGAGCTGGCCGCGCAGCGCGTCGCGCTGGGCCTCCGGCACGTCGAGGTGCTTGATGCCGGTGGCCAGCAGGTCCTGGATGTCGTGGACGGTGTTGGGGATGGCGGCATCCGGGCACACCAGCGTGCATTCCATGCAGCCGGTGCAGAGGTCGGGGTCGAACTCCGGCACGTCGCGGCGGAACAGGCCCTTGTCCTTCCACGCGGCCGAGCCGGCGGGAATGAACATGCCCGAGCCGGGCAGCACGGGGGCCTCGGCGATGGTGCCGTCGCGGAACGGCGCGGCGATCATCTCGTCATAGTATTCGCGGTCGAAGAAGCCTTCGCTCGGCGCGATGCCGCCGGTGCGGCACATCGCGGCCGAGATGGCGACGGTGCGGGCGGCCTTGGCTGTGGTCTCGGCCTCGACGGCGGCGAACTCCGGCAAGGTGTAGTCGAGCGCCTGGGTTGCCTCCAGGCCCTCCTTGATCACCGCCATGTTGCCTTCGACGACGGCGCCGCCCTTGGAGCCGAACTTCTTGGCGATCTGCTGGCGCACCTTGGTGAGGATGGTGTCCAGCGAGGCGCCGGCGGTGATGCGGTCGACCTTGCCGCACACCGCGCCGATGAAGGCGATGCCCATCATGCGGGTCTCGAGCTCCGGCGTCGGCGCGTGGCGCTTGGCCACCGCGAAGCCGTCGACGATGAACATCTTGATCTTCTTGTCGCGGATGGTCTTGCGGGCGCGCTCCGGCAGCTCCTTCCACACGTCGAGCGGGGAGAGGTTGGACTGCAGGACGAAGGTGCCGCCCTCGACCAGGCCGCGCAGCGGATTGGCGTGGCTGAACACCTTGTGGTCGGGCGACACGACGATCTCGACGTCCTCGAGATCGGCGTTGGTCAGCTTCACCGTCTCGGGGCTCAGCGTGATGTAGTAGTTGGTCGGCGCGCCGCTCTTCTCGGAGCCGTATTTCGGCGCGGCCTTGGAGTGCAGGTCGAGCACGCCGGCCAGGATGTCGGTGAGCAGCTTGCCGGTGGCCACCGTGCCGTAGCCGCCGACCGAGTGGAAGCGGATGCGGAAGGCCGAGGGCGGCAGCAGGTTCGGGTTGGGCTCGGTCTCGAGCGCCATCAGCTCGGTGTCGGGATAGGCGGCCTTCAGCCGCTCCTGCAGCGCGGCGAGCTTGGGCGAGGGGTTCTTGGCGAAGAACTGCGAGCCGAGATAGACGAACGGCGCGTTCTTCGTCTCCATGTTCTTGAAGGCGGCGACGAGGTGGCGCGGCTGCAAATCGTGGGCGCCGAGGCCGAAGATCGCGGTGGTGATCTTGGGCAGGGTCTTGATGGCCGGGATGCCGGGGTGGCGTTCGCCCGCGGCGTTCTCGACGCCCTTGAACAGCGCCTGGGTGACGAAGCTGGTGAGCGCGGTGACGTCCGAGCGCTCCAGCACGGTGACGGCCTTCTTGCCGACCAATGCTGCGACCAGTTCCGCCTCCGGGAACGGCTGCAGCAGCTTCACCGACACCACGCCGACCTTCTTGCCCTGGCTGCGCAGATAGGTGGCGACGGCCTCGGCGTCGTCGGTGACCGAGCCCAGGCCGACCACCACGTGCTCGGCGTCCTCGCACATGAAGGTGTGGACGGGCTTGTACTCGCGGCCGGTGAGGGCGGAGTACTCGGCCATGGCCTCGCGCACGAAGCGCGGCACCTCGGCGACGAAGTGGGTGCGGTGGTCGACCGAGCCGGCCTGGAAGTCGGGCTGGTTCTGCACGCCGCCGGTGAGGCCGGGATTGTTGATGTCGACCAGCGCCGGCACGCGCTGGCGGGTGCCCTTCTCGAAGGCGTTCAGCCACTGGCGGCGCCACTGGCCCTGCAGCTCCTCGGGGATCCAGCGCAGCGTGGCCTCGATCAGGCCGCCGTCATTGTCGGACTCGATCACCGAGGCGTAGGTGTCGAGATACTCCTTGATCTTGACGAAGGCGTCGCCGGCGAAATCGCCCTGGTGCTTGCCGAGATACTGCTTGAGCTGGAACACCCGGCCCTTGGCGCCGAACAGGATCTCCTGGGCGACGGTGGGGCAGGGCATGCGGCCGGCCGGGTCGCCTAAGAACTCGTGCAGCAGTTCCGGCTCCGGCATCAGGGCTTCGCACATCATGTGGCTGGTGGCGAAGCCGTCCATGGCGTTGGCGACCGGGATCAGCGAGTTGGCGCTCACTTTATAGGCAATGGCGGCGAGGTCGGCCGCTTCCTGCGGGTTGGAGCCGAACAGGATGGTGTAGCCCGACTGCAAGAGCGCATAGACGTCGTCGTGGCCGGCCATCACGTTGAGCGAGTGCTTGGTGACGACGCGGGCGGCCACCTGCAGCACGAAGCCGCCGACGCGCTTGCCCACCGTGACGTAGTGGGATTCAAGCCCGTACAGGATGCCCTGCGAGGAGGAGGCGTTGGAGACGTACTTGCCGCCGGTCAGCGCCGCGCCGAGCGCGCCCGACTGGGCGGAGTGCTCGCCCTCGGGCTCGAAGAAGAAGGGGTGCTTGCCCCAGACGTTGCAGCCGCCGCCGGCGCGGAACGCTTCATAGATCTCGGAAATCTCGGTGGACGGGGTGATCGGATAGCCGATAACGCCGCCGCAGACGTGGCCCATGACCTGGGCAACCGCGCCGTTGCCGTGAATTACGCTGGGAATGCCGGGATACTTTGCGTTCATGTGCCAAGTCCGTATGGGTAAAGCGCATCGCGCGACCTGCTCCGAACGAGCATCGCGTCCACTCGCGGGGGTCGCTGCCCACCGCAACGCCACGCCGCGCTTATAGTGCCTGTGACGTTGGCATGTCCATGTCCACTTTTTGGCTAGACCGTTGCCGGAGGCCGCCGATTGGGGGAAGAACCTAGCGCCGGCAGACTAGTTCGCGGATCCCGCAAGTCGTTCGCAAACCAAACTCAGCGGAATCCCTGGACGTCCGTTCGAAAACAACTCGCCACTTCTGTGTGCGGCGTTCATCCGTAAGATGTCGCATGACACTATGACGCGATCCTTCCCTAGGTGCTTGGGCGGCACAGAACGAGAACCGTTGCGCCCCGTGTTGCGGCGCACACAATCCTGTTTGGAACCCGACAAAGTCAGGGAGCCCGCGCGCGCCGCCGCCGCCCAAACATCGCCCATCTGGTGTGGAAATTGCTTCGGCTGATATTCGCTTGTCGTGAAAACCCGTCATGATCCCTTCATGCGGTTTCCGGCCTACAGGGCCGGAAACCGCATTCAGATCGCCGAAGATCCCGTTGTCGAACAAGGATCTTTCGGAGAGACCGTTTCCGGTATCCCGAAGGGATCGGCCGGAAACCGCATCACGGACCGCCGGGGAACGGCGGTCCGCAGCGCAGGACTGAGGCCGTGACCGACGCTCCCCCCGCCCCGCCGTCCGCTCCGGCCCTCGCATCGGCCGATCGGCCGCCCGGCTGCCCGTCATCCGCGCACGCATCGTCCGCGCACGCGCCATCCGCGCAGACGCCCGTTCAAGCGCCATCCGTTCAAGCGCCATCCGTTCACGGGCCGGCCCCGGCCGCGGGCGGCGGCTGCCCGGTCCATTCGGCGGACCCGGCGGCGATGCACGCCCACGCCGAGGGCCATCCGCACGCCCACCCGCACGCGCTGCCCGACCTCGGCCGGACCATGGTGCTGACCGGCGCCTCGCGCGGCATCGGCCACGCCACGGTGCGCCGCTTCTCGGAGACCGGCTGGCGGATCATCACCTGCTCGCGCCAGCCCTTCAACCGCCAGCGCTGCCCGTGGGAGGAGGGGCCGGACGACCATGTGCAGGTCGACCTGTCCGACCGCCGGGCGCTGCAGCTCGCCATCCACGACATCAAGGCCAAGCTTGGCGGCAAGCCGCTGCACGCGCTGGTCAACAATGCCGGCGTGTCGCCCAAGACCGAGGAAGGGCGGCGGATGAGCTCGCTGGTGACGCCGGTGGATACCTGGCTGCAGGTGATCCAGGTGAATTTCCTCGCGCCCATGCTGCTGGCGCGCGGCCTGTTCGAGGAGCTGGCGGCGGCGCGCGGCAGCGTGGTCAACGTCACCTCGATCGTCGGCTCGCGCGTCCATCCCTTCGCCGGGACCGCCTACGCCACCTCCAAGGCGGCGCTGGCCTGCCTGACTCGCGAGATGGCCCACGATTTCGCCCCGCACGGCATCCGGGTCAACGCGATTGCCCCGGGCGAGATCAAGACCGAAATTCTATCGCCGGAAACCGCCGAGCGGCTGGCGCCCACCATCCCGATGCGACGGATCGGCACACCGGAGGAGGTGGCGGAGGTGATCTATTTCCTGTGCTCCGACGCATCGAGCTACGTCACCGGCACGGAGATCGAAATCAATGGCGGACAGCATCTGTAGACAGGGAGCGCCCGGACCGGCCTGCCGGCCGGGAACCTTCTCGACGGAAGGGCGTCGAATAGGCAGCGGGACTACGTATAATGCCGTGAGTGTGATGGCAGCGGCCATCGCCAAATCGGCGGGACAGCGGATATGATTCCGACAAAGTCACAGTATCGCCTGCAACAATGCCTGCAGCCCGCACGGGGGCGTGACGGGCTGCAGGCATAACGGACAAGACAAAACGTCAATTTGAATGTATTTTAAAATCCAACATGCACCGAACAAACATAACAACGGGGGAGCGAAGCGCCCACGAGCGACGGGAATGAAACGATGAACCACGGTCCCCTTGATGTTCTCGTCCCGACGTCGCACGCAACTGCAGGTGCTTCCGTGCCGTTCAGCGAGATCGCGCTCACCGGCGTCTACGAGATCTCGAAGATCCTGGCCTCGCCGAACCGGCTGGAGACCACGCTGTCCAACGTGATGGGCCTTCTGTGGTCCTTCATGCAGATGCGCCACGGCATCATCTCGCTGCTCGCCGACGACGGCGTGCCCGACATCGTGGTCGGCGCCGGCTGGAGCGAGGGGTCGGACGCGCGCTACCGCGCCCGCCTGCCGGAACTGGCGGTCGGCCAGATCATCGCCACCGGCGTGCCGCTGGTGGCCCAGAACATCGCCGGCCATCCGCTGTTCAGCGAAGCCGACATTGCCGCCATGCAGGGCGGCGACGACGCCTCCACCGTCTCCTTCATCGGCGTGCCGATCCGCATCGGCGCCAAGGTGGTGGGCACGCTGACCATCGACCGCATCTGGGACGGCAAGGCGGTGTTCCGCTTCGACGTCGATGTGCGCTTCCTCACCATGGTCGCCAACCTCATCGGCCAGACCGTGCAGCTCCACCGCGTGGTGGCGCGCGACCGCGACCGGCTGATCGCCGAGACCCACCGGCTGCAGAAGCAGCTCTCCGAGTTCAAGGTGCCGCCCGACAGCGGCAAGCCCGTCAAGGTCGGCGGCATCGTCGGCGACAGCCCGGCCATCCGCTCGGTGCTGCGCAAGATCGAGATCGTCGCCAAGTCGCACTCGCCGGTGCTGCTGCGCGGCGAATCCGGCACCGGCAAGGAGCTGTTCGCCCGCGCCATCCACGAGATGTCGCCGCGCGCCGACGGCCCGTTCATCAAGGTCAATTGCGCCGCGCTGCCCGAGTCGGTGCTGGAATCAGAGCTGTTCGGCCACGAGAAGGGTGCGTTCACCGGCGCGCTGAATGCGCGCAAGGGCCGCTTCGAGCTCGCCGACAAGGGCACGTTCTTCCTCGACGAGATCGGCGAGATCTCGCCGGCCTTCCAGGCCAAGCTGCTGCGCGTGCTGCAGGAGAGCGAGTTCGAGCGGGTCGGCGGCACCAAGACCATCAAGGTCGACGTGCGCATCGTCACCGCCACCAACCGCAATCTGGAGGAGGCGGTGGCGCGCAACGACTTCCGCGCCGACCTCTACTACCGCATCAGCGTCGTGCCGCTGCTGCTGCCGCCGCTGCGCGAGCGCAAGACCGACATTCCGCTGCTCGCCGCGGCGTTCCTGGAGCGCTTCAACGCCGAGAACGACCGCAAGCTGACGTTCGCGCCGGGCGCGCTCCAGGTGCTGTCGAACTGCTACTTCCCCGGCAATGTGCGCGAGCTGGAGAATTGCGTGCAGCGCACCGCCACGCTCGCCCACGGGCCGGTGATTACCCACGACGATTTCGCCTGCCGGCTCGACCAGTGCCTGTCGTCGGTGCTGTGGAAGGGGCAGGCGGCAGCCTCGGGCAACCGGCCGCTGCCGGAAATCCCGCTGCCGGTGGCACCGCAGACCCACACCCACCCCCGCGCGCCGGTGGCCGAGGCGGAGCCGCCGCCGCCCGTCCGCGATGAGCCGCTGCCCGACGCTTACCCGCTCGACGGCCACCGCGGCGCGGCCGAGCGCGAGCGGCTGCTCGACGCCATGGAGCGCTCGGGCTGGGTGCAGGCGAAGGCCGCACGCATCCTCGGCATCACGCCGCGCCAGATCGGCTACGCGCTGAAGAAGCACGGCATCCCGATCAAGCGGTTCTGAGAGACAAGATTGCTATTGCCATTAAACGCCCCCGTCTCGTTGAGTTCCTTATCAATCGTCTTCCCTGCGGTCCCTCTTTCGCCAAGCGTCAAGGAAGGTGAGTACGTATGAATTATATGGCTCTTCAAGTGCCTGACTCTTTTCGAGTTCTTCGAGGCGACGGCGAAAGGCTTCTACATCCATGAGTAAATTCAGGCTATCTACTGCGGCTTGAGTGTGACGTATTGCGACCCTGTCGCCGAGTCCGAACATCCCCATCCCTTGCGACCAGCTTTCCGATGTAAAAGCCTTTGCGAGCAACGCAACAGAAGTGTTGATTGAAAGCTGTCTGGCTGTCCATTCTCTCGTGATGTCTGTATTGTCTTCAACGAAATCACGCCAACAAAACAGTATATATAACAGGCGTGGATGGGAGATAAGGCAATCGCTCTCCGCTGAATTTTCAATCATTTTTATCGCGTGTGCCTTGAGCTCGCCAATGCGCTTCTTTTCAATTAGGCACTTCTCGGGCGGCTCGGGCTGTCTGCCGACCCTAGGGTGATAATCTCCTATGGCTGATCGCGTGAAGTCGACGAGCCATCCCAATTGTGATTTTTGAGTTGCCTCCCACAAAATAGAGCTTCGCTCCGGCAAGTCGCAGCGTTCAAATGTCAGCTTGCGAATGAGCCAGTGAATTCTTAGGTGATTGTCCCCGATAGAGAAGCCATGCTCCTTATCGGCAGCGAGATCAATGTCATCCGCAATCTCGAAAATGGCCGATATCAACGGCTGGAAATTTGCCTTATCGACCTTGCCAGCATGAACATTCAGTTCGTCAAGCAGCAGGGGAACTCTCGATTTGCCATTTTTGCGAACCACATTAATTGCATGTTTGAAGGTATTTTTAACGTAATCTTGATCACCGCAGCGCTGGATAAGTTTTTCTATCTCATTTATAGGAAGGGTGTTGTCGCCAACTGCCATCCGGAAATATGTGTCGAAATGCTTCTGAGTGCAAACAAGTCTGTGCTCCTCCCATTGCTGCAGAGAATCAGTTCCGTAAATAATGTTCTCAAGGCGCGGGAATAGGCGTTTCAATGCACAACTAATATTACTTTGGTATTTTTCGGGACATAAAGCAATAAAAAATTCGATATTATTATCTTTTGCGCCTGTATGATATGTAGGTTTAGTGCCGCATAGCAGCTCTTTATTGGTTCGAATTGAGTTGTAAATGGTAGGTTCGAAGACCCGAATAACTTCAAGTCCCACAAAATCAGCAAGATTGACCTCCTTTGCAACGGGCGGCCAACTCACTGCAATCGCATTTAAAATCCTGGCCAAATCGCGCGGCGTATTGAGATAGGGTGAAACGGTATCATAAAAAATGTTCATAAACCGGCGCACTTCTTCCTCATCACAAGGTGATCCGCACCTTCGATCTATTTCCAACAAGAAAGCGCTGTTGAGGTCATCACGCGCAGGTAGTGGTAACTCAAAGCTGGCTTGAATTATTTTCTCAAGAAATTGCGGGCCTTCAGAGGGGTATATTTGTTTAACTGCTTTTTCCGCTAACTCTCTATCAAAAACAAGGAGATACATGATATTTGGCAGACGTCCGACCGATTTTACTAGCCGGAATATCAATAACGCTTCGTCTGGCGTTAATCTATCGATATCATCAATAATCACAAGAAAGCGTCGATTTTGACATTCTAGTGCATTGGATAAGCGCTGAAATAGCGTTTCAACAGTGTCGCTATCGGAGAAAAAGCGCTTCGCAAAATCTACCGAGTTGCCAACAAGGCTACCCCAGACGCCGCCGGTTGCGAGATTTATGGCGGGTCCAACCACAGGGCCCGCTTGCAAGAGCTTTTTTCCGATCTTCGGAATGAGGTCTTTGGCCTTTTCGCCAAGACTTTTTTCGAGCGTAGAATATAATCTTTGTAAGAAGGCAAGTGTAAGTGCCTCCTCACCGCGAAACCACCAACACTGGAAATCGATGATGCCGAGTTTGTCCTCGCCTTGGAGAGAACGGAGATGATGTCGTATGAGGTTTACCGCGCTGCTTTTGCCAGACCCCCACGGGCCATTGATCGCGATGGCCGAACCTATCGGCGTACTTAACTCACTGATGCTGCCAGCGAGTGCACGGGCGAAGTGGTCGATACCGAATCGATCCTCTTTGGGCGAGGTGATTGGAGAATCATTGAAGTAGTTGGCTGTCATCTGAGTTTGTCCAGATTAATTTGCTGATAAACTGAAACTTACCCGGGAGGCCGACGGGTTGACGAGGCGACCGTTAAAAAGCCATTTAGCACGCGAAAGCGCGGTGCTGGTGGTTTCGCGACTGTCATCGAACCCTCAATGTCGGCCCAACGTCGCGATTGTCGGAGTTCCGACACGATGTCGCGGCCGTCACAGCGTCCGATCGCCCCAACACCCTTTGCCACCAACGCATTTTCTATCATGGCACGCTGCTTGAAGGAGATGTCGGCACCCATCCCTGGAGATGCCCGCCATGGCCTTCGTCCCGCTCGATGCCCTCACCACGACGACCTCGGCCGAGGCCATGCGCGACGCGATATCGAAGACCGGCTGCTCTTCAACCTCCTGCGGCTCGGACGCCGGCCCGGCCGACCTGCCGCCGGACGTGTGGGCGCGCATCAAGGACCACCCGTGCTATTCGGAGGAGGCGCACCACTTCTTCGCCCGCATGCACGTGGCCGTGGCGCCCGCCTGCAATATCCAGTGCCACTACTGCAACCGCAAGTTCGACTGCGCCAATGAGAGCCGGCCGGGCGTGGTCTCCGAGCGGCTGAGCCCGGAGGAGGCGCTGCGCAAGGTCGTCACGGTGGCCAACGAGGTGCCGCAGCTCTCGGTGCTCGGCATCGCCGGGCCGGGCGACGCGCTGTTCGACTGGACGCGCACCAAGCGCACCTTCGAAATGGTGTCCGAGGCCATCCCCGACATCAAGCTGTGCGTCTCGACCAACGGCCTGGCGCTGCCCGACCATGTCGAGGAGCTGGCGGCGATGAAGGTCGACCACGTCACCATCACCATCAACATGGTCGACCCCGCCATCGGCGAGAAGATCTATCCGTGGATCTATTTCGAGGGCCGCCGCTACACCGGGCGCGAGGCGTCGCAGATCCTGCACGAGCGGCAGATGCTGGGCCTGGAGATGCTGGTGAAGCGCGGCATCCTGGTGAAGGTCAATTCGGTGCTGATCCCCGGCATCAACGACGCGCACCTGCCGGCGGTGAATGCGGAAGTGACCAAGCGCGGCGCCTTCCTGCACAACATCATGCCGCTGATCTCCGACCCTGCGCACGGCACGCATTTCGGCCTCACCGGCCAGCGCGGCCCGACGCATGCCGAGCTTGAGGCGGTGCAGGCCGAATGCGGCGGCGGCGCCAGGCTGATGCGCCATTGCCGGCAGTGCCGCGCCGACGCGGTGGGGCTGCTCGGCGAGGATCGCGGCCAGTCCTTCACGCTCGACCGGATCGCCGAGACCGTGACCTACGACGCCTCCAAGCGCGACGCCTATCGCGACGTGGTGGCGCGCGAGCGCGAGGACCGCGAGAAGGCGAAGGAGGCGGCGATGCAGAACCTCGGCAGCACGGCGGCGGCGGCCGAGCTGCTGGTGGCGGTGGCGACGCGCGGCGGCGGCCGCGTCAACCAGCATTTCGGCCACGCCCGCGAGTTCCAGCTCTACCGGGCGACGCCGGAGGGAATCGCCTTCATGGGCCTGCGCCGTCTGGAAGACGCCTACTGCAAAGACGGCGAAGGCGAGGCTAATATTCTCGAGTCGATCATCGCTGCGCTTCAGGGTGTCGATCTCGTGCTGGTCGGCAAGATCGGCGATTCCCCGAAGGGCAAACTCGAAGGCGCTGGATTGAATGTCAGCGACGAGTATGCCCACGACTACATCGAGACCGCGATTTCCGATTATTACGCCCGGAAGTTCGGTGCCGCGCCGCGCGCGTTATCGGCGTGATCCCAAACGTTGAGACAGGAGTGAACCATGGCCTACAAGATCGTTGCTTCGCAGTGCACCGTGTGTGGCGCGTGCGAGTTCGAATGCCCGAACGCCGCCATCAAGATGAAGGGCGACATCTACATCATCGACGCCGCCAAGTGCACCGAGTGCGATGGCGAGGCGCCGAAGTGCGCGGCAGTGTGCCCTGTGCCGAATACCTGCGTTCCGGCGAAATGAGTGCCGGGGCGGCACCGGAGCAGGACACCGTCGACTGGCTCGGCCGGCCGGTGTCCTGCGGCGACTGCCCCCATGATGAGATCCGGCATGAAGGTCGCTGCGACCTCGGCCGGGTCTGTGTCCGCGACCGGCGCTCCAAGCGCATCGGCAACTTCTTCGCCGCCAATCCGGATCTGGCGACGCGCTACCTCGATCATCCCTATTTCGAGGTGCGGGTGCTGGCGGCCCGGCATGCCAGCGTGTTCGCGCTGACACCGCTGCTCACCGATCCGGAGCCGGACGTGCGGGCGATGGCGGCCTATCGGCTGCCGATCGCCCGCATCCTGCCGCTGCAGCATGATCCCGACCGCAAGGTTCGCGCCGTCGTCGCCCAGCGCGTCGAGGGTGCGACGCTCGTCGCCATGTTCGGCGACGAGGATTATCTCGTGCGGATCCTGGCGGTGCGGCGCGCGCCGCCGGATGCGCTGCCGATCGCCATGAGCGATCCAGACCCGCAGGTGCGCTGCGAGGTGGTCCAGCGCATCGGCGAGGAATTCCTGCCGGCGATGGCGGTGGACGACAATCCGCTGGTGCGGCTGGCCGTCGCCGAGCGGCTGCCGTCCGCGCAGCTCCTGGCGCTGGCCGCCGACCCCGATTTGCGGGTGCGCTACGTCGTCGCCGAACGCGGCGAGACGGCGGCGCTGGTGAAGCTGATCGATGATCCCGACCCCGAGGTGCAGGCCAAGGCCCGCGCCCGCTGGGCGGACCTCTCAATTGGGAAGACGCCGGCATGATCACCGACGAAGCGATCGAGGTCTACGACCCGCCGGCCTTCAAGCCCGGCGAGAAGGTGTGCGCCACCAAATACGTCAAGAACGACGGCACCTATCCGCTCAAGGACATCGGCGAGATCCTGGTGAAGAAGGGCGATGTCGGCTATGTGCGCGACATCGGCACGTACCTGCAGCGCTTCTACGTCTATGCGGTCGAGTTCGTCGACCGCGGCACCATTGTCGGCATGCGGGGCCGGGAACTGGTCAGCCTCGACAAAGCCGCCACCGAGACCGCGACCGAGGAACGCAATCCATGAAGCTGATGATCCGCAAGACCGAAAAGGGCCTGTCCGCCTACGCCCCCAAGAAGGATCTCGAAGAACCGATCGTCGAGACCGAGAAGGAGGATCTGTGGGGCGGCTGGGTGAAGCTGAAGAACGGCTGGGTGCTGCTGCTGCCCGAGATGCCCGCCGACACCCGCCTGCCGGTGACGGTGGAAGCCAAGAAGATGGGCGATTGAGCGACGTCGGGCGAGGGGCGTAGGGCGGAATAGCGAAGCGTATTCCGCCATGCCTGCCGCCCGTTGTCGGCCTCGGCGCAATACGCTGTCGCTATTGCGCCCTACGAGACTGCGGGCCTCGTCATCCCGGGCGAGCGTGAGCGAGACCCGGGATCGTCTTCTGCGGGCCTCGTCATCCCGGGCGAGGCGCAAGCCGAGACCCGGGATCGTGCGCAGAAAAGGCGCCCTTCCGGAAGACGGTCCCGGGTCGCGGGCCTTCGGCCCTTGCCCGGGACGACAGCCTGGGCCTCGTCATCCCGGGTCGCGCGGCTTCGCCGCTTGCCCGGGACGACGCGCAAGATGCCGTGCGACGCAAGATGCCGTGCGACGCAATCGCTGACGACCTTGGGAGGCTCTGACAAGATGACCGGCGTTCCGGCCCCGCTCACGATTTCCGACATCCGGGACGGCTTTGCCGCCGGCCAACTGGTGCCCTATCTCGGCGCTGGCGTGTTCGGGCCGGACTGCGCGGTGCCGACGACGCCGATCGCGCTGTCGCATGCGCTGAACGCGCGGGTGGCGGTGTCGGGGCGCATTCGCGACAATCTGTGGCAGACCGCACAATTCATCGAGAGCCGGCGCCACCGCAAGACGCTGAATGCGCTGATGGCCGAGATCTTCCGGCCCGAGATCGAGCCGACGCCGCTGCATCGGCGGCTGGCGCGCCTGCCGCTGCCGCTGATCGTCGACATCTGGTACGACGGCGCGATGCAGGCCGCGCTGCTCGATGCCGGCCGCACCGACTGGTGCGAGATCCAGGGCATCACGCGATCGGGCGAGAACCGCGACATCTGGACCCGTGCGTTCGACGCCGCGGGCACCGAGATCGACCCCGACACGGCCGGCCAGTTCGCCACCGTGCTCTACAAGCCGCACGGCGCGGTGGGCACGCGCGGCACCGTGCTGGTGTCGGATTCCGACTATGTCGAGGTTTTGACGGAAATCGACATCCAGACGCCGATCCCCGAGGTGGTGAAGGCCCGGCGCGCGACGCTCGGCTTCGTGTTCCTCGGCTGCCGGTTCGACGACCAGATGCTGCGCATCTTCGCGCGCCAGATCGCCAAGCGCTCGGCTGGGCCGCATGCCTGGGTGGCCGAGGAGGCCTCGCTCACCCGCAACGAACGCCTCTTCGTCGAAGAGCAGTCGATGGTGCTGATCGACGCGCCGCTGAGCGAGGCGCTCGCGGCGCTGGCGGGGTAGGGCGCCCGTCATCGCCGGCGACTTCCCGCTTCTACGTGCCTCGTCGTCCCGGGCGAGCGTCAGCGAGACCCGGGATCGTTTGCAGAAAGGGCGCCCTTCCGGGAAACGGTCCCGGGTCGCGGGCCTTCGGCCCTTGCCCGGGACGACGATCTCTGCCCGCATCATCCCGGGCGAGCGTCAGCGAGACCCGGGATCGTGCTCAGAAAAGGCACCACTTCCGGAAAACGGCCCCGGCTCGCGCTTCGCTTGGCCGGGGCGACAGGCTGGCCTCACGGTCCCGGCTCGGCGCTCGGCGTCGCCTCGGCGCAATACGCATTCGCTATTGCGCCCTACGAGACTCTGCCCGCATCATCCCGGCTCGGCGCTTGGCGCCGTCCGGGACGACGGGCTGGCCTCACGCGCCGCCGGGTTCGCCGGTGAAGCGCACCAGGATGTCCTGGTCGCGGACGATCATCTGGCAGGCGAGGCGGAAGCGCGGCGGGAGGTCGTCGTTCTCGGCGCGCGCGATCTCCTCCGGCGTGATCTTGCCGAGCGACTTCAGCACGGTCTTCTCCTTCTCGGTGAGGTCCATGCCCATGGTCTTGTCGGACAGCGGGACGACCTCGATCAGGCAGGACGCGCACTCGCCGTTCTGACAATCGAATGGGATCGGGATGTTGTTCTTCTGGGCGAGCGCCAGGACGGTGCCGCGGTCGCCGGCGACGGCGTAGACGGTGACGTCCTTGTGCAGGCGAGGCGAAGAGAAGGTGACGTTGGGCATCAAATAGTCCCCCGTGTTGATGTCCGTGCTGCGTGACGTGACGACCACGCGCCGCCCACAGCAAGCAAGGCGCGGGCCAGCAAGGCGCAAGGTGCACGAGTTCGTACGCGTCCGTCCAACGCTATCCGCGCGCTTGCGGGCCGTTGCCTATCAATTGCGCAGACTGGGTCGGCGCAGGCCGGTCTTCGACATTGTACGAAGCCGATCGCCGGCAATGTCCGCCTTCGTGTCGGCGGCGTGCGCGACAGACGTGTCGTGTTTTGTCGGAGATCTGACAGCCCCGCGGCGGGCGATGTGTCGATCGGTCGTTCCGACAAGTCATTGATTTAGAACCGTTAAACGCTCCGTCTCGGGGGGCTGACGCGAGTTGGCACGCGACTTGAATTACAGGTCTGCGAGGCGGCATCGAGCCGTCGGGTTCAACGGCGTCGCATCGGGCGCGCCACACGGAAGGACACGGGGGTCTCCATGGCTTCTCTGCGGCAGATCGCATTCTACGGCAAGGGTGGTATCGGCAAGTCGACCACCTCTCAGAACACGCTCGCGGCCCTGGTCGAGATGGGTCAGAAAATCCTCATCGTCGGCTGCGATCCCAAGGCCGACTCCACCCGCCTGATCCTGAACACCAAGCTTCAGGATACGGTGCTGAGCCTCGCGGCCGAGGCCGGCTCGGTGGAAGATCTCGAGCTCGAGGACGTGCTCAAGATCGGCTACAAGGGCATCAAGTGCACCGAGTCCGGCGGTCCGGAGCCGGGCGTCGGCTGCGCCGGCCGCGGCGTCATCACCGCCATCAACTTCCTCGAAGAGAACGGCGCCTATGACGACGTCGACTACGTCTCCTACGACGTGCTCGGCGACGTGGTGTGCGGCGGCTTCGCCATGCCGATCCGCGAGAACAAGGCGCAGGAAATCTACATCGTCATGTCCGGCGAGATGATGGCGCTCTATGCCGCCAACAACATCTCCAAGGGCATCCTGAAGTACGCTCACTCCGGCGGCGTGCGCCTGGGCGGGCTGATCTGCAACGAGCGCCAGACCGACCGCGAGCTCGACCTCGCCGAGGCGCTGGCCAAGCGGCTCAACACCCAGATGATCCACTTCGTGCCGCGCGACAACATCGTGCAGCACGCCGAGCTGCGCCGCCAGACGGTGATCCAGTACTCGCCGAACTGCCAGCAGGCGAAGGAGTACCGGACGCTCGCCGAGAAGATCCACGCCAACTGCGGCAAGGGCACCATCCCGACCCCGGTGTCGATGGACGAGCTGGAGCAGATGCTGCTCGACTTCGGCATCATGAAGACCGAGGAGCAGCAGCTCGCCGAGCTCGCCGCCAAGGAAGCTGCCAAGGCCGCCGCGGCCCGCTGAGCCATCACCTCCGGGCCGGTCACGCGGCCGGCCCGGAATCCGCCGAGATCCCGAGAGGGGAAATAGTATGAGCCGCGACACCGAAAACGACGCCGCCTTCCGCGAGAAGCTGATCGAGGAGGTGCTGTCCGCCTATCCCGACAAGTTCGCCAAGCGCCGCCGCAAGCACCTCGCGGTCTCCAAGGCGCCGGAAGAGACCGCCGCCGAAGGCGAGAGCGTGCTCTCCGAGTGCGACGTCAAATCCAACATCAAGTCCATCCCGGGCGTGATGACCATCCGCGGCTGCGCCTACGCCGGCTCCAAGGGCGTGGTGTGGGGCCCGGTGAAGGATCTGGTCCACATCAGCCACGGCCCGGTCGGCTGCGGCCACTATTCCGGCTCCCAGCGCCGCAACTATTACAACGGCACCACGGGTGTCGACGCCTTCGTCACCCTGCATGTCACCTCCGACTTCCAGGAGCGCGACATCGTGTTCGGCGGCGACAAGAAGCTCGAAAAGATCATCGACGAGCTGGAAGTGATGTTCCCGCTCTCCAAGGGCATCACCATCCAGTCGGAATGCCCGGTCGGCCTGATCGGCGACGACATCGAGGCGGTGGCCAAGAAGAAGAACAAGGAAATCAACAAGACGATCATCCCGGTGCGCTGCGAGGGCTTCCGCGGCGTGTCGCAGTCGCTCGGCCACCACATCGCCAACGACACCATCCGCGACTGGGTGCTCGACAAGAAGGCGATCGAGTTCGAGACCACGCCGTACGACGTCAACATCATCGGCGACTACAATATCGGCGGCGACGCCTGGGCCTCGCGCCGGCTGCTCGAAGAGATCGGGCTGCGCGTCATCGGCATGTGGTCGGGCGACGCGACGCTGGCCGAGATGGAGCGCGCGCCGAAGGCCAAGCTCAACCTCATCCACTGCTACCGGTCGATGAACTACATCTGCCGGCACATGGAAGAGAAGCACGGCGTCCACTGGCTCGAATACAACTTCTTCGGCCCGAGCCAGATCGCGGCGTCCCTGCGCAAGATCGCCAAGCAGTTCGGCCCCGAGATCGAGGCGAACGCGGAAAAGGTCATCGCCAAGTACCAGCCGATGGTCGATGCGGTGCTGGCCAAGTACAAGCCGCGGCTCGAAGGCAAGTCGGTGATGCTGTACGTCGGCGGCCTGCGCCCGCGCCACGTCGTCGATGCCTACACCGACCTCGGCATGGAGATCGTCGGCACCGGCTACGAGTTCGCCCACAACGACGATTACCAGCGCACCGGTCATTACGTGAACGCCGGCACGCTGATCTATGACGACGTCACCGGCTACGAGCTGGAGAAGTTCGTCGAGAAGATCCGGCCCGACCTCGTCGGCTCCGGCATCAAGGAGAAGTATCCGGTCCAGAAGATGGGCATTCCGTTCCGCCAGATGCATTCGTGGGACTATTCGGGTCCGTACCACGGCTATGACGGCTTCGCGATCTTCGCCCGCGACATGGATCTGGCCATCAACAATCCGGTGTGGGGCCTGTTCGATCCGCCGTGGAAGAAGGCGGATCAGAAATTCCTCGAAGCCGCCGAATAACCGGCGCCGCTTCGACAGGCATCAAGCGGCCGACGCGGCGCGCTCATCGCGCCGGCCGCCACAAGGTTCGAGTTGACGCATTCTCGTTCGCAAGACCGGTTCGCGCCTTTGCGGAGAATGCGCCAGTGCCAAAGCAATGCATCCGCTGCGTGCCGCCGTCTGGCGCGGCCGCTGTGAGAGAAGGATCACGTCCATGCCGCAGTCCGCCGAAAAGGTGCTCGACCACGCAAAGCTATTCCACGAGCCCGAATACCAGGAAATGTTTGCGCGCAAGCGCGAGCAGTTCGAGTGCCCCAGCTCCGCCGACGCCGTCGCGAAGCAGGCCGACTATCTCAAGGGCTGGGAATACCGCGAGAAGAACCTCGCCCGCGAGGCGGCGGTGATCAACCCGGCGAAGGCCTGCCAGCCGCTGGGCGCGGTGTTCGCCGCCGCCGGCTTCGAGGGCACGCTGTCGGTCGTGCACGGCTCGCAGGGCTGCGTCTCCTACTATCGCTCGCACCTGTCGCGCCACTTCAAGGAGCCGTGCTCGGCGGTCTCCACCTCGATGACCGAGGACGCGGCGGTGTTCGGCGGCCTCAACAACATGATCGACGGCCTGGCCAACGCCTACAAGCTCTACGCGCCGAAGATGCTGGCGGTCTCGACCACCTGCATGGCGGAAGTCATCGGCGACGACCTGCACGCCTTCATCGAGACCGCGCGCCAGAAGGGCTCGGTGCCGGAGGACTACTCCGTGCCGTTCGCCCACACCCCGGCCTTCGTCGGCAGCCATGTCGACGGCTACGACGTGGCGGTGAAGGGCATCCTGGAGCACTTCTGGAAGGGCAAGACCCGCACCGTCAACGCCAAGATCAACATCATCCCGGGCTTCGACGGCTTCTGCGTCGGCAACAATCGCGAGCTGAAGCGCATCCTCGACGAGATGGGCGTGGAATACACGCTGATCCAGGACGCGTCCGACCAGTTCGACACGCCCTCCGACGGCGAGTTCCGCATGTATGACGGCGGCACCAAGCTGGCGGACGTCGCCGACGCGCTCAATGCCAAGGCGACGATCTCGCTGCAGCACTGGTGCTCGCGCAAGACGCTCGACTACGCCGCCGAGGCGGGCCAGGAGACCGCGAGCTTCAACTATCCGCTCGGCGTCGGCGCCACCGACGACCTGCTGATGAAGATCTCCGAGCTCTCCGGCAAGGCGATCCCGGACTCGATCACCAAGGAGCGTGGCCGCCTCGTCGACGCCATCGCCGACAGCCAGTCCTACCTGCACGGCAAGAAGTACGCGATCTTCGGCGATCCGGACTTCGTCTACTCGATGGCCCGCTTCGTGATGGAGACGGGCGGCGAGCCGACGCACTGCCTCGCCACCAACGGCACCACCGCCTGGGGCGAGGACATGAAGAAGCTGCTCGCTTCCTCGCCGTTCGGCAAGGACTGCAACGTGTGGGCCGGCAAGGACCTGTGGCACCTGCGCTCGATCCTGTTCACCGAGCCGGTCGACCTGCAGATCGGCAGCTCCTACGGCAAGTTCCTGCAGAAGGACACCGGCATTCCGCTGGTGCGCCTCGCCTTCCCGATCTTCGACCGTCACCACCACCACCGCTTCCCGGTGATCGGCTACCAGGGCGGCCTGCGCGTCCTGACGTCGATCCTCGACAAGGTGTTCGACAAGCTCGATGCCGACGCCTCGCAGCCCGGCAAGGACGTGTCGTTCGACCTGACGCGGTGAACGGGGCTCCGTCATCCCGGGCGAGGCGAAGCCGAGACCCGGGATCGGCTGCAGGATGGGAAACCCCTTCCTGAAAACGGTCCCGGGTCGCGCGCGCTTCGCACGCTTGCCCGGGACGACAGCCTCTCTTTCGTCACTCGCGGCACGGCTCTTGCTAGGCTTTGAGCGACCGAACACCACGCGGCCGGGGTCTTCCCGCCCCCAGCCGCCCCCAGCCACCGGGGACGGACATGCTGAAGGACAAGATCAAGGCGGCGTTCGACGAGCCGGCGTGCCCGACCAACCGGGCGAAGGCGGCGGGGGAGCGTGCCAAGGGCTGTTCGAAGCCGCTCACGCCGGGTGCCGCGGCCGGCGGCTGCGCCTATGACGGCGCCAAGATCTCGCTGCAGCCGATCACCGATGCGGCACACCTCGTCCACGGCCCGCTGGCCTGCGAGGGCAATTCCTGGGACAATCGCGGCTCGGGCTCGTCGGGTTCCGACATCTGGCGGCGCAGCTTCACCACCGATCTCACCGAACTCGACATCGTCACCGGCACTGGCGAGAAGAAGCTCTACAAGGCCATCCGCGAAATCTCGACCCGCTTCAAGCCGGCGGCGGTGTTCGTCTATTCCACCTGCGTCACGGCGCTGATCGGCGACGACATCGACGCGGTGTGCAAGCACGCCTCCGCCAAGTATGGCCTGCCGGTGATCCCGGTGCATTCGCCGGGCTTCGCCGGCTCGAAGAACCTCGGCAACAAGCTGGCCGGCAACGCGCTGCTCGACCACGTCATCGGCACGCACCAGCCCGACGATGTGAGCCCGACCGACGTCGTCATCCTCGGCGAGTTCAACCTCGCCGGCGAGTTCTGGATGGTGAAGCCGCTGCTCGACAAGCTCGGCATCCGCGTGCGCACCTGCGTGCCGGGCGATGCGCGCTATCTCGACGTCGCGGCCGCCCACACCGCCAATGTCACCATGGTGGTGTGCTCCACCGCGCTGATCGGGCTTGCCCGGCGGATGGAGGAGCGCTGGGGCATCCCCTATTTCGAGGGCTCGTTCTACGGCATCACCGACACCTCGGAATCGTTGCGGCGTCTTGCCCGCCTGCTGGTCGAGCGCGGCGCGCCGGCCGACCTTGTTGAGCGCACCGAAGCCTTGATCGCCGCCGAGGAGGCGCGCGCTTGGGCGCGGCTGGAGCCCTATCGCGCCCGCCTGGCCGGCAAGCGCGTGCTGCTGAACACCGGCGGCGTCAAGTCGTGGTCGATCGTCGCGGCGCTGATGGAGCTCGGCATGGAGTTCGTCGGCACCTCGGTCAAGAAGTCGACCGTGGAAGACAAGATGCGGGTGCAGATCCTGCTGCGCGAGGAGGCCCACGCCTTCGAGGGCATGGCGCCGCGCGACCTCTACGCCCAGCTCAAGGGCGGCGATGCCGACATCATGCTGTCGGGCGGCCGCACCCAGTTCATCGCGCTGAAGGCGCGCGTGCCCTGGCTCGACATCAACCAGGAGCGCATCCACCCCTATGCCGGCTATGACGGCACCGTCGAGCTGGTGCGCCAGATCGACATTTCCATCAGCAACCCGGTGTGGGACGAGGTGCGCGCGCCGGCGCCGTGGGACACTGAGGGGCGGCTGACCGACCGCCACGTCAGCCATTTCACCATGGATGACGACGCCGACGCGGCTGACCCCACCTTCGCCGCGCGCCACCGCCGGAAGTTCGCCAATTCCCGCGTCGACAACACCGACCCCGAATATCTCGCCCACCACCGCAAGAAGTTCGCCGGGCACGCCGCCGACGACATCGGGGACGATTGAGCCATGACCGACGCGCTGTCCAAGGTCACCCACACGCAGAAGGCCGCCACGGTCAATCCGCTGAAGTCGTCGCAGCCGCTCGGCGCGGCGCTGGCCTTTCTCGGCGTCGCCAACGCCATGCCGCTGTTCCACGGCACCCAGGGCTGCACCTCGTTCGCGCTGGTGCTGATCGGGCGGCACTACAAGGAAGTGATCCCGATCCAGACCACGGCGATGGACGAGGTCGCCGCCATCCTTGGCGGCGCCGACCATCTCGAAGAGGCGATCCTGAACCTGAAGAAGCGCACCAACCCGGCGCTGATCGGCGTGTGCACCACCGCGTTGGTGGAAACCCGCGGCGAGGATTTCGCCGGCGAGCTCAAGCTGATCCACGAGCGCCGCGGCAATGAGCTGGCCGGCACCGAGATCGTGCTGGCGCAGACGCCGGATTTCGCGGGCTCGATCGAGGAGGGCTGGTCGAAGGCAACCACCGCCATCATCGAGGGCGTGGTGCCGAAGGGCGAGACGCGGGTGTCGCCCGAGCGCATCAATATCCTGCCGGGCAGCCACCTGACGGTCGCCGACCTCGAGGCGATCCGCGACACGGTGGAGGCGTTCGGCCTGGAGCCGACCATCCTGCCCGACATTTCCGGCTCGCTCGACGGCAAGGTGGCCGAGCGCTGGATCCCGACCTCCAATGGTGGCGTGGCGGTGGAGGACATCCGCACCATGGGGGGCGCGGTCCACACCATCGCCATCGGTGAGCAGATGCGCCGCCCCGCCGAGGCGCTCAAGGCGCGCACCAAGGTGCCCTACACGCTGTTCGACACGCTGACCGGGCTTGCCGCCACCGACCGCTTCGTCGCGCTGCTGGCCGAGATTTCCGGCCGGCCGGTGCCGGCGCGGGTGCGCCGTGCCCGCGCCCAGCTTGAGGATGCGATGCTCGACGGCCACTTCCATTTCGGCGGCAAGCGCGTCGCCATCGCCGCCGAGCCGGATTTGCTCTATGCCATGGCGCGCTTCTTCGCCGGCCTCGGCGCCGAGGTTTCGTGCGCGGTGTCCGCCTCCGGCGCCTCGCCGATCCTGGAGGCGGTGCCGGCGGCAGACGTTGTGGTCGGCGACCTCGACGATTTCGAGACCCGCGCGGAGGGTTGCGATCTCCTCGTCACCCACAGCCATGGCCGCCAGGCCTCCGAGCGGCTCGGCATTCCGCTGATGCACATCGGCTTTCCGATCTTCGACCGGCTCGGTGCCCAGCACCGCCACACCGCGCTCTACGAAGGCACCCGCGACCTGGTGTTCGAGGTCGCCAATATCGTCCAGGCTCACCACGTCCCCCGCACGCCGGCAGAGCTCGATCCCTTCCGTGACCACGGAGACACCCATGTCGGCCGTCCGCAGACTGCGGCTCATTGACTCCTCAGACGATGCGCCCACCGAGGGCGGCGCCATCCGCGTCGCCATCGCCACGCAGGACTTGAAGACGCTGGATGCCCATTTCGGCTCGGCGCGCCACTTCGCCGTCTACGAGGTGCGCATCTCCGGCTGGACGCTGATCGAGACCATCAGTTTCGACGACGTGTCCGACCAGCAGGGCGTGCACAACAAGGAGGGCAAGGAAGGCGACGACCGCATCGCCTCCAAGGTGGAGGCGCTGGAGGGCGTGCACCTCATGTTCTGCCTCGCCATCGGCGGCCCCTCGGCGGCGCGGGTGGTGCGGGCCAAGATCCACCCGATCAAGGTGCCGGCGGCGCAGCCGATCGAGGCGGTGCTGGAGCGCACCCGCGCCATGCTGGAAGGAACGCCGCCGCCCTGGCTGCGCAAGGTGCTGGCGGACGCCGGCGCCGGCCCGGCCAAGCCGTCCTTCGTCGATGATGAATGAGCGGATGCGGATCACGGAATGACATGGTTTCCGGTTGATCAGCACGGCCTCTTCTTCCCTCTCCCCTTGCGGGAGAGGGTGACGAGCGATCGTAAGATCGCGAGGCGGGTGAGGGGTGGTTCAGCCGGAAACCGTATGATCTTTCGGATCCCAACAGAGGGAACCACATGACCAAGTCCGATCCGGTCGCTGCCCTGATGTCCGACGCCGAGGCGCTGGCGACGCCGTTCCTGCAGGTGCTGGTGCGGCTGCTGCGTGCCCAGGACTCGTTCGGCAACTGGGAGCGCAAGTCGGACGCCGAGTTGCTGGGCGATTACGTGCTGACCAAGGACCAGCGCCGCGCCATGCCGATCATCGGCGATCCCGACCCCGACATCCTGTGGCGGATCGAACAGTACTATGCCGCGATCGGGCTTAGCATCGAGCAGGAGACCGGCCACGTCGCCAGCCCGATGATGAAGATGCACCACGAGGGCTTCGGCCGCGTCATCCTCACCGCCGGCCGCCTGGTGGTGATCTCCAAGCATTTGCGCGACGTCCACCGCTTCGGCTTCGACAGCTTGGCCGCGCTGGCGGCCGCCGGCAGCGAGCAGGTGGCGGCCGGCGTCGCATTGATCCGTCGCTTCCCCGAGGTCGTCGAGGCCTGACTTCACCCACCACACTGGAAAACGCCGATGTTCACCACCCGCGACGGCACCCCCTGGGAGCCCGAATACATCACCGCCATCGACGGCAAGACCTGCATCGGCTGCGGCCGCTGCTTCAAGGTCTGCTCGCGCGACGTCATGAAACTGATGGGCGTCAATGAAGACGGCGAGCTGGTCGCCTGCGCCGAGGACGAGGATGACGACGACGAGGAGTTCCTGCGCAAGGTGATGGTGCTGCACGCCGAGGGCAACTGCATCGGCTGCGGCGCCTGCTACCGGGTCTGTCCCAAGGGCTGCCAGACCCACGCCAAGGCCAGCGCGTTGGCGGCAGCGGCGTAACGGCCATGTTCGCGCCGGTCGAGGACAGGTTCGCAACGGGGGCGGCATCGCCGGCCGCCCTCTATCGCCGCCTGACCGGCGTCGACCCGGCCGTGGCCGACATCGCGACGGACGCCGCCTTCGACCGCCACGTCCTCGCCTGCGCCATCGTCGCCGCGGCCGCGGGGCCGGGCGGGGTGGCGGCCGGGCTCGGCCTGTCGTTGGCGGCGCGCGATGCGATGCTCGCGGCGTACTTCCCCCACGCCTGCGGCGTCGTAGCGGCGCTGGCGGCCGCCGCAGCGCGGTCCGGCGACGCCGCAACGCTTGCGAACGGCGCCGCAACGGCGCCCGGCGACGAGTTCGAAATGGTGCGCGACCTGCTGCTCGCGCACCGTTCGCGCGCCGGGTCCGAGACGGACTGGCTGGCGGCCATCGTCGCCCGCCGGGCGCTGGAGCCCAACCATCTGTGGGAGGATCTGGGCCTCAGGTCACGCGTCGAGCTGACGCGGCTGCTGGAGCGGCATTTCGCGCCGCTCGCGGCAAAAAACACACGCAATATGCGGTGGAAGAGGTTTTTTTACCGCACGCTGTGCGAGGACGATGGCTTCGTGCTGTGCGCCACGCCGACCTGCACCGGCTGCGGCGATTTCGAGACCTGCTTCGGCGAGGAGACCGGCGAAAGCCGGCTGGCCCACATCCGGCGCACGGTCGAGAGTGCTATTTCATTGTAGCGTAACGATTTTTTACAGTCATTCCTGTTGTCTCGCAGGGGAATCGGGTGAAGGAATGAATGCCTAATCCGAGATGACGGCACACCCCCAGAGGGAGGGTTCCGGACTCGCGCAAGATGAACCTCGATAGCACGCACCGTTGCTAGGTAGCAAAATCGGCATCTCCCGAGGTCCGTGTCACCGCCCCACGCGAGAACGCGCATGAACGAGATCGTTCACCCGATTGCCCTGGTTGTCTCGGGCCGTGCGCGCGGCGCGGTCCGGGATCGTTCGGCAAGCGTTCGCCTCCCTTGCCAAACGGCCCCGGGCGTTGGCGGGCTCCCGCTCCCGCCCGCCCGGGGCGACGTGTCGGTTCCGCGTCATCCCGGCCAAGCGCGCAAGGCGCGCGCGAGCCGGGATCGTTTTCCGAAATGGCCTTGTTTCGCAGACGGTTCCGGGTCTCGGCTTCGCCTCGCCCGGAACGACGCGGCAACTGCCGGACAAACCCGACAACCCGGCTGCGTCGCGTTTGCGACGGAGGGCCTGTGTCGGGTTTCGCGCAATCGATCAAGCCCTGCGAAATCAGTATCTTAGGATAGGGCGAGGGGCGGCATGGAGTTTGCTTTGCTGTTTGCGAAGCAATTGGTCGAGGAGCCAGCGATGATCGTGCTCACCCCGGAAGCGGCGGACGCCGTGAAGTCGGCGATGGTCAAGACCGGCAAGGAAGGCGCCGGACTGCGCATCATGGTTGAGGCGGGCGGCTGCGCCGGCTACAAATATCTGATCGGCCTCGATCATGAGCCGCGCGAAGACGATGCGGTGGTCGAAAGCAGCGGCGTCAAGGTGTTCATCGATCCGGAATCGCAGCCGCTGATCGCCGGACTCAGGGTTGGCTTCGTCGAAAGCTTCGAGGGCTCCGGTTTCACCTTCGAAAACCCGAATGCCGGCGCGAAGTGCTCGTGCGGCAAGTCGTTCGGTTGAGGGAGGGGGACATGCTTGCTGCCGCCGAACCCCGCCGTACCACGCTCGACATCGGCCATCGCCCGGCGGCGCCGTCCGCCCCGCGCCCGGCCCCGCCGCGCTTCACCCTGAGCGAGGCGCAGATCGCCCTGGTCGCCGAGGCGATCGAGGCGATGCGCCCGCGATTCCAGTGCGATGGCGGCGACATCGAGCTCGACCGCGTCGAGGAGAACACCGTGTTCGTGCGCATGACCGGCACCTGCGTCGCCTGCCAGCTCGCGGCGGTGTCGGTCAGCGGCGTGCAGATGAAGCTGATCGAGGTGATCGGCGTGCCGGTGCGCGTCATTCCGGTCGGGATGGGCCGCAGCTGACGGGAAGGGCAGGGGCCATGAGCGAGGCAGCGCTGGGCACGGTCGCCGACCGGCCGCCCGTCTATCTCGACGCCAACGCCACGACACCGGTCGATCCCGCGGTGCTGGCGGCGATGCTGCCCTATTTCTCGTCCATCTTCGGCAATCCGTCCTCGCCGCATGCGGCGGGCCGCCAGGCCAAGGCGGCGCTCGCCGAGGCGCGCGCCCGGGTCGCCGCGCTGATCGGCGCCACCGAAAGCGAGATCGTGTTCACCTCAGGCGGCACCGAGAGCGTGAATGCCGCCATTCGCACCGCGCTTGAGGCCGATCCGAAGCGCAAGGTGCTGGTGACCACCGCCGTCGAGCACGCCGCGGTGCGTTCGCTCGCCGACCGGCTGGAGGCGCAAGGGGTTGTCGTGCGGCGCGTGCCGGTGGAGGGCACCGGCGCGCTCGACCTCGACGCCTTCGAGGCGGCGTTGGACGATGACGTCGCGGTGGTCTCGGCGATGTGGGCCAACAACGAGACTGGTACGATATTCCCGGTCGCCGAACTGGCCGAGAAGGCCAAGGCGGCGGGCGCGCTGTTCCACACCGATGCGGTGCAGGCGGCGGGCAAGCTGCGCATCGACGTGGCGGCGACCGCCATCGACCTGCTGTCGTTTTCCGGACACAAGCTGCACGGCCCCAAGGGCACCGGCGCGCTCTATGTCCGCCGCGGCCTGAAGGTTCACCCGCTGATCGCCGGCGGCCGGCAGGAGCGGGGGCGGCGGGCCGGCACCGAGAACGTGCCGGCCATCGTCGGGCTGGGCGTCGCCGCCGAGATCGCCGCGCAGTGCGATCTGTCGCGGGTTCAGGGCCTGCGCGACCGGCTGGAGGCCGAACTGATGGCCCGCATTCCCGCCGCCATGGTGCTGGGCGACCGCGCCGCGCGGCTGCCCAACACCTCCTGCATCGCCTTCGCCGGGGCCGATGCCGAGGCGGTTCTGCACCGGCTCGATCGCGCCGGCATTGCTGCCGCCTCGGGCGCGGCCTGCTCGGCGGGCTCGGTCGAGCCGTCGCACGTGCTGCGCGCCATGGCGGTGCCCGATACCTTCGCGCGCGGCGCCATCCGCCTGTCGCTGCTGCGCGACGCCGCCGACGCCGACATCAGCCGCGTGGTGGCCGTGCTGCCCGATATCGTCGCCGATCTGCGGCCGCCGTGCCGCCGCTCCCACGCTGCCCCGGAGAGACTCCATGCCTGACGCGCTGACCCATCGCCGAGTGGTTTTGGCCGACACCACGCTGCGTGACGGCGAGCAGGCGCCGGGCGTGGCCTTCACCGCCGCCGAGAAGCTGGCCATCGCCCGTGCCTTGGCGCGGGCCGGGGTGTGCGAGATCGAGGTCGGCGCCCCGGTGATGGGGCCGGACGAGATCGCCGCTATCCGCGCGGTGGTGGCCGAGAACCTGCCGCTGATGCCGATCGCCTGGTGCCGGATGACGGAGGGCGACGTGGACACCGCGCTGGCCACCGGCGTCCCCATGGTGAACGTGTCCATTCCCGCCTCCGACATCCAGCTTGCCGCCAAGCTGAAGGCCGGCCGCGCCCATGCGCTGGCCACCATCGCCCGCGTCGTGCCCTATGCCCGCCGGCGCGGCCTGGACGTCGCGGTCGGCTGCGAGGATGCCTCGCGCGCCGACCCGGCCTTCCTGCTCGAACTCGCCGCCGCGGCCAAGGCGGCCGGCGCGCGGCGCCTGCGCATCGCCGACACGCTGGGCGTGCTGGAGCCGTTCGCGACCTTCGAGCTGTTCTCGCGGCTGGCCGCCGCGACCGACCTGGAGCTTGAGATCCACGCCCATGACGATCTCGGCCTCGCCACCGCCAATTCGCTGGCGGCGGTCCGCGGCGGCGCCACCCACGCCTCCGTCACCGTGCTCGGGCTCGGCGAGCGGGCCGGCAATGCGGCGCTGGAGGAGGTGGCGATGGGCCTGTCGCAGCATTATGCCTGCGAAACCGGCATCGTCTTCGACAAGCTGGGCACGCTGGCGATGGTGGTGGCCAAGGCCGCCGGCCGCATCATACCGAAGGGCAAGGCGATCGTCGGCGAGCACATCTTCACCCACGAATCCGGCATCCATGTCGACGGCCTGATGAAGGATCGCCGGACCTACCAGGCGCTTGACCCGGCGCTGCTCGGCCGCGACCATGTGATCGTCGTCGGCAAGCACTCGGGCACCGCCGGCATCAGCGCCGCGCTGGGCGAACTCGGGCTCGATGCGAGCCCGAGCCAGACCCGCGCCATCCTGGCGCAGGTGCGCCGCCGCGCCGCCGCCACAAAGCACACCGTCAATGCCGAGGAACTCTCGGGCATCTGGCGCGACATTTGCGGCAGCGACGTCGCGGCCTGCGCATAGAATTGGAGACCATCATGAGCTGCACCCACACGCCCGATTTTCCGCCCGACGTGATGACGAAGCTCAGGACGGCGGCGGCGGCCGAAGATTTCTTCACCGTGCTAGGCGTCGAGTACGACCCCAAGGTGCTCAATGTCGCCCGCCTGCATATCCTCAAGCGCATGGGCGAATACCTCTCGGGCGAGGATGTCGAAGGCCTGCCCGATCGCGTTGCCGCCGCGCGGTGCCGCTCGATGCTGCAGCGTGCCTATGAGGAGTTCGTCACCTCCTCGCCGCTGGAGGCGCGGGTGTTCAAGGTGCTCAAGACCGCGGTGGAGCCTGCGAAGCCGCCGGCCTTCGTGCCGTTCGATTCGCTGCTGAAATAATCACCATCGACATCCGCCGTCTGTCTGTCGTGTCGCCGCCGCCGGAGGAACTCGGCTGCGGCGGCATTGCCGTTTGAGGCCTCCACGGACCGATGTCCTGCATGCTCGCGATCTGCTCGGTTGCTTCAGTCTCCATCATTTTCGCGCTCTGTCGCCTTGTGTCGGCTTCCCGACACGGTGTCGCGTTCGACGTGTCGGGCGCGGTGCGGTCAATTCGCCGCATGGCGTGCAAGCGCTTCCTGCGGCGCGCGAATCCGATAAACACGGCCGAGTTGGTACGCGAATTGCTAGTTTGAAATCGAGCACTCACCAGGAGAGCGACACGATGCACATCGTTGTCTGCATCAAGCAGGTTCCGGATTCGGCGCAGATCCGCGTCCACCCGGTCACCAACACCATCATGCGGCAGGGCGTGCCGACCATCATCAATCCGTACGACCTGTTCGCGATCGAGGAGGCCCTTCGGCTGCGCGACAAGTTCGGCGGCGAGGTCACCATCCTGACCATGGGTCCGCCGATGGCCTCGGACTCGCTGCGCAAGGCGCTGACGTTCGGCGCCGACCGCGCGGTGCTGCTGACCGACCGCTTCTTCGCCGGCTCCGATACGCTCGCCACCTCGTTCGCGCTGTCGTCGGCGATCACCAAGATCGGCGAGGTGTTCGGCGCGGCGGACATCGTGTTCACCGGCAAGCAGACCATCGACGGCGACACCGCCCAGGTCGGCCCCGGCATCGCCAAGCGGCTTGGCCTGACGCAGCTCACTTATGTCGCCAAGGTCGCCGATCTCGATCTCGCCGGCCGCTCGATCGAGGTGCACCGCCGCGCCGAAGGCGGCGTGCAGGTGCTGAAGTCGCCGCTGCCCTGCCTGATCACCATGCTGGAGGGCACCAACGAGATCCGCCGCGGCTCGATGATGGACGCGCTGCGCGCCGCTCGCGCCGAGGTCGTCACCTGGAGCGCCAAGGACGCCGGCATTCCCGACGTCACCAAATGCGGCCTGCGCGGCTCGCCGACCGTGGTCAAGCGCGTGTTCGCGCCGACCCCGCGCGCCGAAAAAGCCCAGTTCGTCGACCCCGCCGGCGAGCCGCCGGCCGACGCCCTGATCAACGCCATCTTCAAGCGCGCGCCCAAGCTCGAAGCCGAACTGGCCGAGCTGTCGCGCGGCTACTGAACGCCGAACGGGAGCACGTCACATGGCAGAAAACCCCGCCACCCCGGCCCCGGCGAACAGCCGCGCCGCCGCCAAAAAAGATCTGCCCGAGCACTTCAAGGCGTATAAGCATGTCTGGGTGTTCATCGAGCAGGAACGCGGACACGTTCATCCGGTGTCCTTCGAGCTGATGGGTGCCGGACGGCGCCTTGCCGACAAGCTCGGCGTCGAGCTTGCCGGCGTCGTGCTCGGCGCCCCCGGCGAGGCCACCGACCACGCGGTGGCCGAGACGTTCTGCTACGGCGCCGACCTCGTCTATGTGGTCTCCGACCCGGTGCTGGAGAACTACCGCAACGAGCCCTACTCAAAGGCGCTGACCGACGTCGTCAACACCTACAAGCCCGAGATCCTGCTGCTCGGCGCCACCACGCTCGGCCGCGACCTCGCCGGCTCGGTGGCGACGACGCTGCTCACCGGCCTCACCGCCGACTGCACCGAGCTTGAGGTCGACGCCGACGGCTCGCTCGCCGCGACCCGCCCGACCTTCGGCGGCTCGCTGTTGTGCACCATCTACACGCTGAACTTCCGGCCGCAGATGGCGACGGTGCGCCCGCGCGTGATGCCGATGCCCGATCGCGTCGAGAAGCCGATCGGCAAGATCGTCACCCACCCGCTCGGCATGGTCGAGGACGACATCGTCACCAAGGTGCTGTCCTACATCCCCGACCGCGACTCGGCGAAGTCCAACCTCGCCTTCGCCGACGTGGTGGTGGCCGGCGGCCTCGGCCTCGGCTCGCCCGAGAACTATCAACTCATCAAGCAGCTCGCCGGCGTGCTCGGCGCCGAATATGGCTGCTCGCGGCCGCTGGTGCAGAAGGGCTGGGTGTCCGCCGACCGCCAGATCGGCCAGACCGGCAAGACCATCCGGCCCAAGCTCTACATCGCCGCCGGCATCTCGGGCGCGATCCAGCATCGCGTCGGCGTCGAGGGCGCCGACCTGATCGTCGCGATCAACACCGACAAGAACGCGCCGATCTTCGATTTCGCCCATGTCGGTATCGTCGCCGACGCCATTCGCCTGCTGCCCCCGCTCACCGAGGCGTTCCGCAAGCGCCTGTCGCCGCACATCAGCGACAAGCTGGCGAGCTGAAGGAGAGAGCCATGATCGAAGAGAAATTCGACGCGATCGTCATCGGCGCCGGCATGGCCGGCAACGCTGCCGCGCTTACCATGGCCAAGCGCGGGCTGAAGGTGCTGCAGCTCGAACGCGGGGAATATCCCGGCTCCAAGAACGTGCAGGGCGCCATCCTGTACGCCGACATGCTGGAGAAGATCGTTCCCGACTTCCGCGAGGAGGCGCCGCTCGAACGCCACATCGTCGAGCAGCGCTTCTGGATGATGAACGATAGCTCGCATGTCGGGCTGCAGTACCGCTCCGACGACTTCAACGAGGAGAAGCCGAACCGCTACACCATCGTGCGGGCGCAGTTCGACAAGTGGTTCTCGAAGGAGGTGCAGAAGGCCGGCGCCGTGGTGCTGTGCGAGACCACCGTTATCGAGCTGGTGCAGGATCCGCAAGGCAAGGTGCTGGGCGTGCGCACCGACCGCAAGGGCGGCGAGGTCCACGCCGACGTGGTGGTGCTGGCCGAGGGCGTCAACGGCCTCCTGGGCTCGCGCGCCGGCCTGCGCGAGCGTCCCGCGCCCGAGAACGTGGCGCTGGCGGTGAAGGAAATGCACTTCCTGCCGCGCGAGACCATCGAGGCCCGCTTCAACCTCAATGGCGACGAGGGCGTGGTGATCGAGGCGGCCGGCACCATCTCCAAGGGGATGACCGGCGTCGGCTTCATCTACACCAACAAGGAAAGCATCTCGATCGGCCTCGGCTGCCTCGTCTCCGACCTCAAGAAGAGCGGCCAGACCCCCTACGGCCTGCTGGAGGCCTTCAAGCGTCATCCCTCGGTGGTGCCGCTGCTCGAAGGCTCGGAGGTGAAGGAGTATGCCGCGCACCTGATCCCGGAAGGCGGCTACAACGCCATTCCGCAGCTCTATGGCGACGGCTGGGTGGTGGTGGGCGATGCCGCCCAGCTCAACAATGCCGTCCACCGCGAGGGCTCCAACCTGGCCATGACCTCCGGACGCATCGCCGGCGAGGCGATCTTCCAGATCAAGTCGCGCAAGGATCCGTTCACCGCCGAGAACCTGAAGCTCTACAAGAAGATGCTCGATGACAGCTTCGTCATCAAGGATCTGAAGAAGTACAAGGACATGCCGGCGCTGCTGCATACGTCGTCCAAGAACTTCTTCCTCACCTATCCGGAGCTGATCGCCAAGGCGATGCAAACCTATGTGCGGGTCGACGGCGTGCCGAAGATCGACAAGGAGAAGGCGACGGTCAAGTCGTTCAAGTCCGCCCGCTCGCTTGCCGGACTGGTCGGCGACGCCTTCCGCTTCGCCCGCGCCTGGCGGTGACACTTGGCGGAGACATTTGGCGCTGACGCCGGACGCGGTTTCCGGGTGATCCCGTCGGGATCCCGCAAGCAGCCTCGCCGAAGGCCCTTGTTCGAGGGCGGGAGTTTCGGCGGTCGGAATACGGCTCGAAGGCCCGATCGGCCGGAAACCGTATGACGGAAACACAGGTGTGCGGTCTTGCGGTCCGGCCAGGACCGGCAGACCGGCGCCGCCGGACGGTCCTTGAGAGACTGAATGTCTTGGAAAGGCAGGAGGTCTCGTTGAGACGGGCAGTCGTCTTGTTGAGACGGAAAGTCATCTCGTTGAGACGTTAGGTCTTGGAGAACTGACCATGGTAGAACCCCCGAAAGTCGATGAACCGCGTGTCGAGGACAAGCTGTTCTATAACCGCTATCTTGTCGATGCCGGTCGTCCGCACGTGAAGATCCGCGCCCATGTCGAGCCGTCGCCGGAACTTCTTGCCTTGATCAAGATCTGTCCGGCGCGGTGCTATGAGCTCAACGCCAAGGGCCAGGTCGAGGTGGCGCCGGACGGCTGCATGGAATGCGGCACCTGCCGGGTGATCGCCGAACCGACCGGCGACATCGAGTGGGGTTACCCGCGCGGCGGTTACGGTGTCCTGTTCAAGTTCGGCTGACGGGACGGCCCGGCTCACCGCTTTTGCGGTGTGACATTTTGCGCTTCGCTGGTGTTTGGCCATTGCAGCGCGGCTTAGTCTGCTAAGCTCCGCGCCCAGTTCGACTTGTCGGAACTGGGGCGGTACCATGCGGACGCAAGTCGGGATCGTCGGCGCCGGGGCAGGTGGGCTGCTGCTGGCATACCTGCTGCAGCGGGAAGGCATCGAGTCGATCGTCCTCGAAACCTCGTCCCAGGCTGCGGTCGAAGGCCGGGTGCGTGCGAGCGTTCTCGAATACGGCACCGCCCGGCTGCTGGCGCAGTCGGGCGTCGGGGACCGCATGGAGCGGGAGGCGCTGGTGCAGCACGGCATCGTGCTGCGCTTCGGAGGGAGCGCCCACCGCATCAATTTTGCCGAGCTGGTGGATGGCCGCGGCGTGGTGGTGTGGGGCCAGCACGAGGTGATCAAGGATCTGATCGCCGCCCGGCGCGCCGTCGGCGGCGACATCCGCTTCGAGGTCTCCGACGTGGCGCTCTCCGACATCGAGAGCAAGCGTCCGAGCATCCGGTTCCGGCAGGGTGGCCAGAGCCACGTCGTCGAATGCGACGTCATCGCCGGCTGCGACGGGTTCCACGGCATTACGCGGCCCTCGATCCCGGCCGGCGTGCTGCAGGTGTTCGAGCGCCTGTATCCGTTTGCCTGGCTCGGCATCATGGCGGATGCGCCGCCGCCCGCCGACGAGATGGTCTATGCCCATCATCCGAGCGGCTTCGCGCTGGCCAGCATGCGCTCCCAGCGCGTCTCCAGGCTCTATTTCCAGGTCAGCCCCGGCGAGGATCTCGCCTATTGGTCGGACGCCCGCATCTGGGACGAGCTCGACCAGCGGCTGGTCGGCGAGGATGGCGGGTTTCCGCTTGCCGAGGGGCCGGTGCTGCAGCGGGGCATCACCTTGCTGCGCTCCTTCGTCGTGGAGCCGATGCGCTATGGCCGGCTGTTTCTGGTCGGCGATGCCGCCCATGTGGTGCCGCCGACCGGCGCCAAGGGCATGAATCTGGCGATCGCCGACGCCGCGGTGCTGGCGCGTGGGCTCGCCGCCTTCTTCAAGACCGGCGAGACGACCCTGATCGACCGTTATTCGGAGATCTGCCTGCGCCGGGTGTGGGCGGCGGAGCACTTCTCCTGGTGGATGACCCGGCTTCTGCACCGGGGGCCGTTCGACACGCCGTTCGACCAGCGCCGCCAACTCGCCGAGCTCGATCGCCTCGTCAGCTCGCCCGCCGCGGCGGCGGCCCTGGCCGAGGCCTATGTCGGCCGGCCGCTGGAACACGCGTGAGACGGTTTCCGGTCGATCCCTTGGGATGCCGGAAACTCTCTCGCCGAAACCGAAAATCCGGCCCATTGGGCCGGATTCCGTTTCGCGTGACGTCTACATACGCGGCAGGCCTACAGCGCCACCACCTTGGTGCCGACCTTCACCCGCCCGTAGAGGTCGATGACGTCCTCGTTGCGCATGCGGATGCAGCCCGAGGAGACGGCGTGCCCGATGGTCTCCGGTTCGTTCGAACCGTGGATACGGTACATCGACGAGCCGAGATACATGGCGCGGGCGCCAAGCGGATTGTCCGGTCCGCCCGCCATGAACACCGGCAGGTCGGGCCGGCGCTTGAGCATCTCCGCCGGCGGCCGCCAATCGGGCCATTCGCGCTTGGCGGTGATCTCCTTCACGCCATGCCACAGGAAGCCGGGCCGCCCGACGCCGACGCCATAGCGAATCGCCTTGCCGCCCGGCTGGACCAGAAACAGGAAGCGGTTTTCCGTATCGATCACCACCGTGCCAGGGCCGTAGGGGCCGGAATAGTCGACGAACTGGCGCTCGAAGCGCGGATCGAATCCGGAGGACGCACGGCTGTCATAGCCGCCCGAGCGATTCCAGCGCGGGTCGCTGACGTCGTTGCGCGAGGATTGCGCGCCCCAGGAGCGGTTGGCGGCCGGGCGCTGCATCGTGCCGGGGTCGCCGCGGCCGGTGAACAGGAACTCGATGAAGCCGCCGCCGTAGCCGGGCGCGCGCTCCTGCTGGCGCGCCGCCACCTCAATGACGTCCGGCGCGAACTCCGGCTGGTAGACCGGGGCGGTGGCGAGGACGGGGCCGGTGCCGCGCGCGACGGCGGGCTGCGCCCGCTCGGCCCGCAATTCGGGCGCGTAGATCATGAGGGGGCCAGCCCATCCAGGCTGGGCGGAACCGAATGTGCTGCCGGCCACGGCCAGCAGGCAACAAATCCAAGCTGATTTTTTCATCGACGTACTCGATACGCTTTCGCCGAACCCGGAGCATTCCTCTACGGAAGCGGGAGCCCGCTTCGCGAAGGAGAATGCGCTAACTCAATCACCTAGAGCGTCCGCCCCGTTCAATCAGATCGGCGGATGCTCCGGAGCGTCCATCTGGCTCAGTCAAGACCGGCAGAGGGGCCAAACCGGTCGTTCTCAAGCCGCACGAGCAGGGTAGCGTTGAGGCGCAACCACGTGGTTAATTGGATTATTCAAGTTTTTTAGCAAAGTCTGTTTCAAGATCGGATGTGTTTTGATGGTTTCTGCTTCGTCAACGCCATCGTGTCTTGGTTAATGCAATGTGAGGACAGCCGATGTCGCGCGTCCGGGGCGTCGATCGATTCCATACGGTTTCCGGCCGATCCCTGCGGGATGCCGGGCGGTCAGTGGGTCACGTCGCGATCCCCGACGCCGGCGTGCCGGGACCGCGGCGCCAGATCAGGGGTTTTCGAGAGCGACGGCATTTGACCGGAAATGACTGCACCGTGCCCCTTGGGCGCGGATGCCCATTTGCGCCGGGGGGTCTCGACCAGTGCGGCGCGACATCGACCGGGATGTTCTCTTTAATGCAGGACGTGAGGTGCGGCTCTGAGCCCGCGCCGCCGCTTAGCATGCGCCGGGGCTGATTGTTGTAGCGATGCATGCTTGCCGCCCTAAAGCAAGCATGCGATATACAACCGTCAAGCAAGCATGGAGCCTGCGGAATGTCGGACACCCCCCAGAAGAAAGGCGGCGATGCGCGCGCCAGAAAGCTATCTCCTGAAGAGCGGCGGGAGATCGCCAAGCGCGCAGCAGAGGCACGCTGGCAGAAGATTGGTGACCCGGAATCGCTTCCGACTGCAACGCATCAAGGTTTGTTGCATTTAGGTGATGTGGCTGTGGAGGCGTACCGTCTTCGAGACGGGCGGCGAATGATTTCGAAGGCCGCGATGGCTCGCGCTCTCAATCTCAAGTCCGAAGGAGGCAACGCCTTTCTCCGCTCGATGACCCGCAAGGGGCTTCGGACGGCGATTGATGACGATCTGTGGGTTAAGATTGAGAATCCGCAGAATTTCAAGCGCTTACCCCCCGATTCGGGTACGTCCGTAATTGTAGACGGATATGAAGGGACCGTGCTTATTGATGTCTGCATTGCAATAACCGAGGCTGCAAAATACGGGCTTCTGACGCAATCGCAGCATTTTCTGGCAATACAGTCTGAGATTATCATACGATCTGCGGCAAAGGTTGGCATAACAGCGCTTATTGATGAAGCTGTTGGGTTTACAGACCGTGCAAAAGACGAATACAGAAGGCTTTTTCAGCAGTTTATACGCGAAGAATTTGCTCAGTGGGAGAAGGAGTTTCCTGATAAGTTTCCGGATATGCTATATAGACTTTACGGAATTAGGCGATTCAATCCAGAATCGACGCGCCACCCAAGATTCTTTTCAAGATTTACTCGCAAATATATTTACGCACCACTTGCAAACAGCAGGGGTGCAATTCTTGAAATTCTTGATGAGAAGAACCCTGTCGTCTATGCAAATGGGGGTAGGCGGTTCAAACTATTTCAATTCCTCTCAGACGAGATCGGGCTTCCCGCACTGCGTGCTCATCTTTGGCAGGTCATCGGTATTGGCAGCGCGTCCACCAACATCCGGCAGTTCGAGCGCGGTTTTTACCGTGCCTTTCCTGAGGCCGTTCCCATCGGCCATCAGTTCGGGCTCGACCTTGAATAGAATGCTTGATGCTGGGCGCGAGAGCTTAAGACAGGACGGTTACCAATTCTCCAGCCTCGTTCCCGGCCCACCGGGCCACGCTGCCCGAGCCGCGGGGCTTCTACGCCCGCCGCCGCTGATCCGGCCCGGCATCGCCATGATGAAGCCGCCTCCGGGCGGCTCTCATTTCGAGTTCTGCGGATTTTTGCCCCAGATGTCGCCCTGGGTGCGCCAAGGCGCTGGGCAACGTCTCAGCTTTTGTGCTAAGCGCTTGAAAGTGTTGGCTCCCCGGGCCGGATTCGAACCAGCGACCAACCGGTTAACAGCCGGTTGCTCTACCACTGAGCTACCGGGGAACGGCACCCAAGGTGTGCGGCGCATATAGCAAGCGGTTCGGCTGTTGCCAAGAACCTGTCGGAATTCAGCCCGTCGGAATCCGGCCTGGCAGATCCGGCTTGCCGGAAACAAGCCTGCCGGCAGCGCGCGCGGGGGCCCTTCCTGCCGGAATCCGCGCCCCGCGCGATCCGCCTGTGGAAACTGTCGTTCCGCCGCCCGCGCAGACGCAACAGCCTGAGCGAGAGGGGCCTGAGCGAGAAGGGTCCGCCCAGGCGCGGGCACATTGCTGAATTCCACAACGAGACTCCGCGAGTCCTGCCGGCCCGATGCGTCAGCATCCTGGGCCGCCGGTCTTATTCGGCATGGCCAAGGCCACGCCCAGTTGCGCCAGCGGCCGGATCCTGCCTAATTCCCTAGCGCAGTCTCCGCAAAAGTGGGAACCGGTTTTGCGAAAGAGAATGCGATAAACGAGAAACTTAGAGCGCCCGCTTGATCCAATCAGATCGGCGGACGCTCTAAGACCGTTTCCGGGAAGCAGCGGGGCAGGGCTCTCATGATCGATTTCGTCACCCTCAGGCGGAACATGGTGAACGGGCAGGTGCGGACGAACGGGGTGACCGACCCCGCGCTGATCGCGGCGCTGCTGGAGATCCCGCGCGAGGCGTTCGTGCCCGAGTCGCAGCGGGCGCTCGCCTATCGCGACGACGACCTGCCGATCGGCGGCGTGGGGCCGCGCTATCTGCTTGAGCCGCTGACGCTCGCCCGCATGATCCAGGCGCTGGGCCTGCAGCCGGGCGATCGCGTGCTCGATGTCGGATGCGGCAGCGGGTACTCGGCGGCGCTGGTGGCGCGACTCGCCCAGTCGGTGGTGGCGCTTGAGGCCGATCCCGTCCTTTCCGGCGATGCCGTCCGCCTGCTCGACCGGCTGGCGATCGGCAATGCCGCGGTGGCAAGCGGCCCGCTGGCGGCCGGCTGGCCGAAGGCCGCGCCGTTCGATGCGATTCTGCTCGAGGGGGCCGTCGAACAGGTGCCGCAGGCATTGTTCGGTCAACTGAAGGACAATGGCCGGCTGATCGCAGTGGTGGGATGTGGCGGCTCGGGGCGGGCGGTGTTGTATCGTTCGCTCGGCGGGACGATCTCCTCCCAGGCCCTGTTCAATGCTGCCATCCCGGCCCTGCCGGGCTTCGAAAAGCCGAAAGGCTTTGCGTTTTAGAGCGCTGCGTCTGTGTGTCATTTTTGCTTCACTGGCCCGGGAAACGGCGTGGGCGGGCATCTGCCGGCTTATTTTTCGCTCACGCTGCGGCTATTTTTCCGCCCGTAGTGAGGAACATGTTTCCAATCGAGATTCGTTTCGGGCGAACGAAGAAGGGGTTTCACATGCCGACGGCGACGGGGATCAGGGTTGCCGTGTTCGGAGTTTTGGCGCTCGCTCTGGCGGGTGAGGTTCAGGCGCAGACGCTCGAGAGCGCCCTGGCGCAGGCCTATCGGAGCAATCCGGAACTCAATTCCCAACGCGCAGCCCTGCGCGCGGTGGACGAGAACGTGCCGCAGGCGCTGTCCGGCTATCGTCCGCGCATCAACGCCACCGCCGATATCGGGAATCAGTCCCTGACGACGAAGACCTGGACCAACACCACGCCGCCGCGGACGATCCAGACCAATCGCGACGCGATCAATCCGAGCGGCTACGGCGTGAGCCTGTCGCAGACGGTCTATGATGGCGGCAAGACGACCAACAATGTTCGTCAGGCCGAAGCGCAGGTGATCCAGGCGCGCGAGACGCTGCGCAATACCGAGCAGAACATCCTGCTTGATGGCGTCACCGCCTATATGAACGTGCTGCGCGACACCGCGATCGTGAAGCTGCGGCAGCAGTCTCTCGCGTCGTTCGAGGAGCAGTTGCGCGCCACCCGCGACCGCTTTCAGGTCGGCGAGGTGACGCGCACCGACGTGGCGCAGGCCGAGGCCCGCCTGGCCGGGTCGCAGTCGCTGCTGCTGGCCGCCAATGCCCGGCTGCAGACCTCGCGCGCCCAGTATCGGCAGGTCATCGGCAGCGAGCCCGGCAAGCTGGTTCCCGGCCGCCCGGTCGACAAGCTGCTGCCGGCCAGCCTGGATGCGGCGGTGGCCACCGGCCTGTCCCGCCATCCGGCGATCGAGGCGGCCAAGAACGGCGCCGATGCGGCGATGCTGCAGGTGAAGGTCGCCGAGGGCAGCCTGCTGCCGGTGGTGACCCTCGAAGCGAATTATCTGCGCCGGTTCGACGGGTCGTCGCAGCTTGAGGATTCGATGACGGCGCAGGTGGTCGGACGTCTGACCGTGCCGATCTATCAGGGCGGCTCCGAGTACTCGACCATCCGTCAGGCCAAGGAAACGCTCGGCCAGAAGCGTCTCGACGTCGACGTGTCGCGCGATCAGGTGCGGGCGGCGGTCGTGCAGTCCTGGGGCGAGTTGCAGGCCGCCAAGGCGCAGATCGAGGCCGAGCAGGCGCAGGTTCGCGCCAACGAGATCGCCCTGGAAGGCGTGCGGGAAGAGGCCCGGGTCGGGCAGCGGACCACGCTCGACGTGCTGAACGCCCAGACTGAACTGGTCAACTCCCAGGTCGCCCTGGTGACCGCGCAGCGCGACCGCGTGGTGGCATCCTATTCGGTGCTCAGCGGCATCGGCCGGCTGTCGGCCAAGCAGCTTGGCCTCAATGTCCAAGAATACGACGACACGGTCCATTACCGGCAGGTCCGCGATGCCTGGATCGGCGTCCGCACGCCGGACGGCAAGTGACACGCCGACGCCCGGGGCTTGCCGCCGGGAAAACGGCGCGTGCGTTCGGTTCCGCGCCTCAAGCCTGACGCGAAACCCGGCCCATTGGGCCGGGTTCTTGCTTTGCGGGCGCGGAAGATCCGATCATCGGACCGGGATTCCTGGCGATCCGGGCGCGGTTTCCGGCTTGGTCGGCCGCAAACGGCAAGACAAACGGCGAGACAGGCCGCAAGACAGAGTGGGCCGCAAGACAGCAGGACTGACGGCCGCGTTCGGATGAGCGGCAGGCGGGAGTTCGCGGCCGGCCGCCGTCCGCGGGATTTGCGCGCTCGATCGCCGGGCGGTTGACGCGGGGCTGAGCAGGTTCGCCAATATCTGCGCAAAATGTCGGCCCAGACCGCTCAAGGTCCCGGTTCATCCCGATCCATCCACAGGCTGTTGCTTGCCTTCGGGCCTTCCGATGACATACTTCGTTGCGTAAGAGCCCGAGATTGCAGCGATTCTCTCCAGGCCGCGCCAAGAGCAACCCTGTCGGGTCGATGGCGGGAAGAAGGCAGAGGCCATGACTCAAAGTGCGCGTGTGCAGGAGCCGTCGATGGAAGAAATTCTTGCTTCCATCCGCCGGATTATTGCCGACGATGAGCCCGCCAAGGCGGCGACGACTCCCGCACGGGCGGAGAGCGTTGCCCCGCCGTCGCCGCCACCGTCTGCGCCGCCCGTGGAGGACAATTCCGGGATGGGGCAGGACGACATCGACGCGCTGCTGTCTGGGTTTGACGAGAAGGTCGCCGAGCCGGCGCCCGCGCCTGTCTCCTCCCAGGTGCTGGAACTGACCGATGCCGTGCCGTTGCCGGTGCAGGCCAAGGCGAACGGCATCAGCCGCATCGAGCCGCGCGAGGACGTGATGTTCCGCGAGGTGGACGAGCCGCCGCCCGCGCCGCTGTCCGTGCCGCTACCTTCCGTTCCGGTACAGGGGGCGGTCGCGGCGGGATCGCCGATGCTGTCCCAGGCGGCGAGTGCCGCTGTCTCCGCCGCCTTCGGCTCGCTCACCCATACCATCCTGTCCAACAATGCCAGGACGCTTGAGGATCTCGTGCAGGACATGCTGCGGCCGATGCTGAAGCAGTGGCTGGACGAGAACCTGCCGACGGTGGTCGAGCGGCTCGTCCGGGCGGAGATCGAGCGGGTCTCGCGCGGGCGGGGCTGACGCCCACCCGATACCGGTCGCCGCCGGCGCTGCGCGCCGCGCCGAATGGCCGCGCTTAATGATTGACGCCGGAGCGGCGGTCGGCTTCTGTCGCGCCCGTTCCAGCGCGTACGGGTTCACGATCATGATGGAAAAGACGTTTACGCCGGCCGAAGTCGAGGCCCGAATCCACGATGCCTGGACGGCGGCCGAGGTGTTCAAGGCAGGCCGGCCGGACCGGGCAGAGGCGGCCCCCTATACCATCGTGATTCCGCCGCCCAACGTCACCGGCTCGCTGCATATGGGCCACGCCCTCAACAATACGTTGCAGGACGTGCTGTGCCGGTTCGAGCGCATGCGCGGCCGCGACGTGCTGTGGCAGCCCGGCACCGACCATGCCGGCATCGCCACCCAGATGGTGGTCGAGCGCCAGCTTCTGGAGCGCCAGGAGCCGAGCCGGCGCGACATGGGACGCGAGGCGTTCCTCAAGCGGGTGTGGGCGTGGAAGGAGCAGTCGGGCGGCACGATCGTCGGCCAGCTCAAGCGGCTCGGCGCCTCCTGCGACTGGTCGCGCGAGCGCTTCACCATGGACGAGGGCTTGTCGCGGGCCGTGCTCAAGGTGTTCGTCACGCTCTATCGCGACGGGCTGATCTACAAGGACAAGCGGCTGGTCAACTGGGATCCCAAGCTGCTCACGGCCATCTCCGATCTCGAAGTCCAGCAGGTCGAGATCAGGGGCAACCTGTGGTATTTCGACTATCCGCTGGCCGACGACCCCTCAATCAGGATCACCGTCGCCACCACCCGGCCGGAGACCATGCTGGGCGACACCGCGGTCGCCGTGCATCCGGATGACGAGCGCTACAAGGATCTGGTCGGCCGCGACGTGCTCTTGCCGCTGGCCGGGCGGCGCATTCCGATCATTGCCGACAGCTATTCCGACCCCGAGAAGGGCACGGGCGCGGTCAAGATCACGCCTGCGCACGACTTCAACGACTTCGAGGTCGGCAAGCGCCATTCCTTGCGCATGATCAATATCCTCGATGCCGAAGCGAAGATGCTGCTCGCCGGCAATGAGGAGTTCCTGGCCCATCTCGAGGGCGGCGCCGACCTCGACGAGGTGCTGGGGCTGCATGGCCTCGACCGGTTCGAGGCACGAAAGCGCATCGTCGCGATGATGGAGGCGCGCGGCCTCGTCCAGAAGATCGAGCCGCACACCCACATGGTGCCGCACGGCGACCGCTCTGGCACCGTTATCGAGCCGTGGCTGACCGACCAATGGTATGTCGACGTCAAGCCGCTGGCCGAGCGGGCGCTTGCCGCGGTGCGCGACGAGCGCACGGTGTTCGTGCCCAGGAACTGGGAGAAGGTCTATTTCGACTGGCTGGAGAACATCCAGCCCTGGTGCATCTCGCGCCAATTGTGGTGGGGCCACCAGATCCCGGCGTGGTACGGGCCGGACGGCAAGGTGTTCGTCGCCGAGACCGAGGACGAGGCGCTGGCCGACGCGCTGGCCTGGTACACCGAGCAGGAAGTGATCGAGCCCAGCGAGGGCATCGCCATCGCCGAGGATCCGGACCGCCGCGCGGCCTTCCTCACCCGCGACGAGGACGTGCTCGACACCTGGTTCTCGTCGGCGCTGTGGCCGTTCTCGACGCTCGGCTGGCCGGACGAGACGGCGATCCTCAAGCGCCACTATCCGACCGACGTGCTGGTCACCGGCTTCGACATCATCTTCTTCTGGGTCGCCCGGATGATGATGATGGGCCTTCACTTCATGGACGAGGTGCCCTTCCGCACCGTCTACATCCACGCGCTCGTCCGCGACGAGAAGGGCGCCAAGATGTCGAAGTCGAAGGGCAACGTCATCGACCCGCTCGACCTGATCGACCAGTACGGCGCCGACGCGCTTCGCTTCACCCTGTCGGCGATGGCCGCGCAAGGGCGCGACATCAAGCTCGCCACCAGCCGCGTCGAGGGCTACCGCAATTTCGCGACCAAGCTGTGGAACGCCACCCGCTTCTGCGAGGTCAATGGCTGCGCCCGCGTCGCCGGCTTCGACCCGGCGCAGACGAAAGAGATGCTGTCGCGCTGGATCATCGGCGAGGCGTCGCGCGCCGTCACCGAGACCACGGCGGCGATCGAGGCCTACCGCTTCAACGAGGCGGCCGGTGCGGTCTATCGCTTCGTGTGGAACGTGTTCTGCGACTGGCACCTGGAGTTGGCCAAGCCGGTGCTGACCGGGCCGGACGGTGAGGCCAAGGATGAGATCCGGGCGGTGACCGCCTGGACGCTCGACGTCATCCTGAAGCTCTTGCACCCGTTCATGCCGTTCGTCACCGAGGAGCTGTGGCGGCTCACCGGCGAGACCGGCCCGGCGCGCGGTACTCTGCTGGCGCTGGCGCCGTGGCCTGAGCTCGATGGGCTCGGCGACGTCGAGGCGGAGCTGGAGATCGGCTGGCTGGTCGATCTCGTCACCGAGATCCGCTCGGTGCGGGCCGAGATGAACGTGCCGCCGGGCGCCCAGATGCCGCTGGTGCTGGTGGCGCCCTCCGCCGACACCCGCGAGCGTGCCGTTTGCCACATGGATACGCTGAAGCGGTTGGCCCGCCTGTCGGACGTGAGCTTCGCCGATGCCGCGCCCAAGGGCTCGTTGCAACTCATGGTGCGCGGTGAGGCCTCGGCGCTGCCGCTCGCCGGCGTCATCGACATCGCGGCGGAGTCCGCCCGTCTCGCCAAGGAGGAGAGCCGGGTGGCCGGCGAGATCTCCCGGCTCGACGCCAAGCTGGGCAACCCGGCCTTCGTCGAGCGGGCGCCGGAAGAGGTGGTCGAGGAGCAGCGCGAGAAGCGCGACGAGTACGTGGCGCTGCTGGCCAAGGTGCGCGAGGCCCTGGCGCGGGTGAAGAGCGCGGCATAGGGCGCCGTTCCAGTTCGGTCGGATCGAGAAAGGCCGGTGCTGCGTGCGCCGGCCTTTTTTCATGTCCGGCTTTTCGGAAACGGCTTCGACAGGAACTTCGACCCCGCCAGCCCGTAGCGCCAGGGCTGCTCGGCGGCCCTGCTGATGCCGATGCGCGGGCCGGTCACGACCGGCATCCCGGCCGGGCCGGCAGCAGTTGGAAGGGCGGGGCGTCGAGCGGCGCGTGGTCGTGGGCGCGGGTCAGGCCCAGCGCCTGGCACAGCCGACCCGGCCCGGCACACAGCAGGCGCGGATCGTCGAGGCCGCGCCGCGCCCGCATCGCGTCCAGGCCCTGCGTGGGCTCGATCGCCCGGATCAGCACGGCGCTGGCGACACCCTCCGGCTCGCACACGAAGTTTAGGCACCAGTGGATGCCGTAGGAGCGGTAGACATAGGCGCGGCCCGGCGGGCCGAACATTGCCGCGTTGCGCTCGGTGCGCCCGCCATAGCCATGGCTTGCCGGGTCGGCGGGGTCGTAGGCCTCGACCTCGACGATCAGGCCGCCCGCGCCCTCGACGATGAGCGTCGCGCCGATCAGGGCAGGTGCCACGCGATGGACGCTGCGGGCGAAGAAGGCGGCGTCCAGCGTCTGCGGACCCGGTTCGCTGGCGGATTTCGGTGTGCTCACGAAGGGCAGCTCGCCTGTGGCCGGTCGGACGGGCGCGCGGGGTGGTGCGCACTGCGCCGGATGGAACGAAAACTCGGCGATTGAATTGTTCTTGCCGCGGGCAGGGAGGGAACACAGTTGTTGCTCTTTCGCAACATCTTCACCATTTCAAGAGACTCCAAGATTAGCCGGTTTTCCGGGCCGCGATCCCGCCACAAAATGAGGGCACGGCTGCGTGGCTGCAGGACGGTGGCGTTTTTCTCTCTTCCGCGCGGATGACGTGGCCACGGGAGGCGCTGGAGCGGGGGCAGGGAAGACGACATGGGCGGCGGGATGATCGACAATCGGGCGAGCGTGATGGGCGTGGCCATGCGGCCGGCGCGAGCGCATTGCCGCGGGTTTGGTCCCGTCTTTGGTCCCGTCCAGGATTTTCGCGTCACGCCGCTGGCGGGCGATCATCGGCTGCAAATGGCCTCCGCCCTCGGCGGGGTGGGCAAGGCGGCGTCGGACGCGGACGTTTTCGCAGATCCGACACACACGAATTTGAATGGCTGCGCCCGAATTCAGGGCGGTGCGCGCCGCAGAAAAATCGAGAACCGGCTCCAGGCTGAACTTGGTTCGGGGGCCCATGTGATGTTCGCGCGAACGGTCGGCTCTGGGCGCCAAGGCGCGGCCGGCCATCTTCGCGGACAGGGCGAAAAGAACTGCCATGCGGATATCTGACGGCGTGATCTCGGCCTTGTTCGCCGTCGCTCTGACGGCGCCGGTGGCGTTCGCCCTCGATCCCAGCGCCGGACTGGGCGAGCGGTCGGCGTCGGTTGCCCCTGTGCTCGCCATCGAGCCGGGCCGGACCGGGGAGCGCTCGACGATCGAGGCGTTCCGCGCCGGCACCAAGTCCTACATGGCCGGCGACAAGGGCGAGGCGCTGAAGTCGCTGCAGTACGCTGCCAACCAGGGCCACACCGGGGCGACCTGGAAGCTCGGGCGGATGTATGCCGACGGCGACGGCGTGCGCCGCGACGAGCTCAAGGCGTATGAATACTTCCGCCGCATCGCCAATCTGCACGCCGACGACGCGCCCGGCAGCCCGCAGGCGCCGTTCGTCGCCAATGCGTTCGTCGAGCTCGGCGGGTTCTTCCTGCGCGGCATCCCCAATACCGCGGTGGTGCGCGATCCCGGCCGCGCCCGCGAGATGTTCCACTATGCGGCGTCATGGTTCGGCGACGCGGACGCGCAGTATCACCTCGCCCGCCTCTATCTGGAGGGGGTTGGCACCGAGCGCGAGCCGTTGACGGCGGCCCGCTGGCTCGGGCTCGCGGCGCAGAAGGGCCAGTATCAGGCGCAGGCGCTGCTGGGCGCCCTGCTGTTCAAGGGCGAGGGCGTGCCGCGCCAGGCGGCGCGCGGTCTGATGTGGCTCACGCTGGCCCGCGAGGCGGCGGCCACCGCGGACGACGGCTGGATCGTCGATACCTACGACAACGCCTTCAAGGTCGCCACCGAGGACGAGCGGGCGGTGGCCCTCAGCTATCTCCAGCAGTGGCTGAAGATCTATCGCTGAGTCCGTGCGCTGAGTCCCTGGCGATTCAGTTTTCGGCGAGTCAACCTTCCAAACGCAGGTCGGCCCACACCGGCACGTGGTCCGAGGGCTTGTCGAGCGCGCGGACCTGCTTGTCGATGCCGCAGGCCTGAAGGCGGTCGGCGGCTTCGGGCGACAGCATCAAATGGTCGATGCGGATGCCGTTGTTCTTCTGCCACGCGCCGGCCTGATAGTCCCAGAAGGTGTAGAGTTCCGGCTCGTCGGACGCGGCGCGGATGGCGTCGGTGAAGCCGAGCCCGGCCAGTCCCTGGAAGCGGGTGCGCGTCTGCGGCAGATAGAGGGCGTCGCCGACCCACTGGGCCGGATCGCGAGCGTCCGCCGCAGTCGGAATCACATTGTAGTCGCCGGCCAGTATGAACGGTTCTTCGAGTTCCAGACGCGCGCGGGCATGGGCGATCAGCCGGTCGAACCAGGCCAGCTTGTAGCGGTATTTGTCGGTGTCGGGCGGGTTGCCGTTGGGCAGGTAGAGCGAGGCGAAGCGCACCGCGCCGCCGCCGGCCGACACCACCACCTCCAGGAAGCGGGCCTGCTCGTCCGCGTCGTCGCCGGGCAGCCGGATGACGGTCTCGTCGAACGGCAGCTTCGAGAGAATCGCCACGCCGTTGTACGTCTTCTGGCCGTGGACGGCGACATTGTAGCCGGCGTCCTCGAAGGCCGCGCGCGGGAAGGCGTCGTCGACGCACTTGATCTCCTGCAGCGCCACGATGTCCGGCCGGCAGTCGGCCAGCCAGCCCAGCACGATGTCGACCCGCTGCTTGATGGAGTTGACGTTCCAGGTGGCGACGCGCACCGGCAGGGCCTTTCCGTTGTTGGGCGTTTCGGTCGTCCCGGCCAGGACGCGCCGGCTGCGCGTCAGATCGAGAAGCTGGTGCCGCAGCCGCACTTTGCGGTGGCGTTGGGGTTGTCGACCCGGAAGGCCGAGCCGATCAGATCCTCGACGAAGTCGAGATTCGAGCCGTTCATGTATTGCAGCGAGATGGGATCGATCACCACCACCGCGCCATCCTGCTCGATCACGATATCATCGGCAGCCTTCTTTTGATCGCAGGCGAAGGTGTACTGAAAACCGGTGCAGCCGCCGCCTTCGACGCTGACGCGCAGCACCGAGCCGGCGGGCTCGCTGGCCAGAACCTTGAGAATGCGCTTGGCGGCGCGGGGGGTGACGGTGATGCCTGTCGCCATGATGAAGCGGTTCCTGTCGCGAGGCCGTTGCAACCTCTTGAAGCCTGAAGGTAAGTGCGGCGGCGACGCTGTCAAACCCTCTTCATCCGCAAGGCTGCCATGGCCGTCGATACCCCCGTTCCGCGCGCCCGCTATGCGAGCGACCCCGCCCGCAGCCGCGGGCGTCTGCACGCCGAACCGGAGAGCCCGCCGCGCTCGCCGTTCCGGCGCGATGCCGACCGGATCATCCATTCCACCGCATTCCGGCGGCTCAAGCACAAGACCCAGGTGTTCGTGTTCGACGAGGGCGACCATTTCCGCACCCGCCTGACCCACACCATCGAGGTGGTGCAGATCGCCCGCTCGCTGGCGCGCGCGCTCGGTCTCGACGAGGATCTGGCCGAGGCGCTGGCGCTGGCGCACGACCTCGGCCACACCCCGTTCGGTCATGCCGGCGAGCGCGAGCTCGACGCGCTGATGGCGCCCTGGGGCGGCTTCGACCACAATGCCCAGTCGCTGCGCGTCGTCACCCGGCTGGAGCGGCGCTATCCGACCTTCGACGGGCTGAACCTCACCTGGGAAACCCTGGAGGGGGTGGTCAAGCACAATGGTCCGCTGGCGCCCGGCAGCGCCATTCCGCTGGCGATCGCCGAATATCAGGCGCTGCAGGATCTGGAGCTTGCGAGCTTCGCGTCGGCCGAGGCCCAGGCGGTCGCGGTCGCCGACGACATCGCCTACGACACCCACGACATCGATGACGGCCTGCGCGCCAGGCTGTTCGACCCCGACGACCTGCTGGAGGTGCCGCTGCTGGCGCGGATCTTCGCCGGCATCGACCGCGACTATCCCGGCCTGGAGCGCAGCCGGCGCGTCCACGAGCTGGAGCGGCGGCTGATCACCGAGCTGGTCGGCGATGTCGTGGCCGAGACCGGCCGCCGGATCGCCGGGATCGCGCCCGATTCGGCTGCGGCGGTGCGGGCCGCGGGCCGGTCGGCGGTCGGCTTCTCTGCGGCGATGGCGGCGGCGGAGCGGGCGATCAAGGCGTTCCTGTTTCCGCGCATGTACCGCCACCATCGGGTGGAGCAGGCGATGGCGGCGGCGCGCGGCGCGGTGCGCGAGCTGTTCGGCCATCTCGCCGCCAATCCGCAGGACATGCCCGAGGAGTGGCGGCGCGGGCTGGCGGGGGCGGAGGAGGGCCGGCTGAAACGGCGCGTCGCCGACTACATCGCCGGCATGACCGACCGGTTCCTGATGGTCGAGCACGCCCGCTTCTTTGACTCGACCCCCGACTTGCGTTAGAGCGCGATCCGATCTGAGCGCGTCAGGTCTGGCGCTCTAAGCTTTTGATATATCGCGTTTTATTACGCAAAATCGGTTCCCGCTTTTGCGGAAAACGCTCTAGGCGCCACCGTCATTTTCCGATACCGAAGCTCCCATGAACATCTTCGCGTCCTATGCCGATCATGTGCGGGCTGCCGTCCGCGCGCTCGCCGACCAGGGCTTCCTCCCGGTCGGGCTCGACCTCGACCGCGTGGTGGTGGAGCCGCCGCGCGACCCCAGTCATGGCGATCTCGCCACCAACGCCGCGATGGTGCTGGCGAAGGAGGCCAAGGCCAAGCCGCGCGACCTCGCCGAGAGGCTGGCGGAGGAACTGCGCAAGGCGCCGCACGTCGCCAAGGTCGACGTGGCCGGGCCCGGCTTCATCAATCTGACGCTGGCACCGGCGATCTGGCCGGAGGTGCTGGCGGCGGCGGTGGCGGCCGGCACGCGGTTCGGCGCCGCCGATCTCGGCCGTGGCCACAAGGTCAATGTCGAATACGTGTCGGCCAATCCGACCGGGCCGATGCATGTCGGCCATTGCCGCGGCGCGGTGTTCGGCGACGCGCTGGCAAGCCTCATGGAATTCGTGGGTTATGACGTGACCCGCGAATATTACATCAACGATGCCGGCGCCCAGGTCGACGTGCTGGCGCGCTCGGCCTTCCTGCGCTACCGCGAGGCGCTGGGCGAGGACATCGGCGCGATCCCCGAAGGGCTTTATCCCGGCGACTATCTGGTGCCGGTCGGCCAGGCGCTGGCAGCCGGCCACGGCACCGCGCTGCGCGATCTGCCGGAGGCCGAGTGGCTGCCGATCGTGCGGGCCGAGACCATCGACGCCATGATGGCGGCGATCCGCGAGGATCTCGCTGCCCTCAACATCCGCCATGACGTGTTCTTCTCGGAGCGGACGCTGACCACCGGCGCCACCGACCGGGTGGCCGAGGCCATCGCCGCGCTGGAGAGCGCCGGGCACATCTATCAGGGCCGGCTGCCGCCGCCCAAGGGCGCGCCGCCCGAGGACTGGGAGGACCGGGAACAGACCCTGTTCCGCTCCACCGCGTTCGGCGACGATGTCGACCGCCCCTTGAAGAAGTCGGATGGCAGCTACACTTATTTCGCATCCGACATCGCCTACCACTACGACAAGTTCACCCGCGGCTTCGCCGATCTGGTGGATGTGTGGGGCGCCGACCATGGCGGCTACGTCAAGCGCATGCAGGCGGCCGTGGCGGCGATCACCGGCGGGAAGGCGTCGCTCGACGTCAAGTTGTGCCAGCTCGTGCGGCTGTTCCGCGGCGGTGAGCCGGTACGGATGTCGAAGCGCTCCGGTGATTTCGTTACGTTGCGCGAGGTCGTCGATGAGGTTGGGCGGGATGCCGTCCGCTTCATGATGCTATACCGCAAGAATGATGCGGTGCTGGATTTCGATCTGGCCAAGGTGATCGAGCAGTCGCGCGACAACCCTGTCTTTTATGTCCAGTATGCCAACGCGCGCTGCTACTCGGTTTTTCGTAATACCCAGGCAGCAATGCCGTCGCTGGATGTTTCGCCGCAGGGTATGAGTGGAGTCGACTTGAGCAAACTCACCGATTCTGGTGAGATCGACATCATCAAGCAGATCGCGATCTGGCCGCGCATCGTCGAGCAGGCGGCTATGCATCACGAGCCGCATCGTATAGCGTTCTATCTGTACGATCTGGCCAGCGCCTTGCACGCCCAATGGAACAAAGGCAAGGACACGCCACATTTACGCTTTATTATTGAAAATGATACCTTAATAACAGGGGCGCGCTTGGCGCTCGTCCGAGGTGTGGTCGCGGTTCTCGGTGCCGGCCTGCAAATCCTCGGTGTCGAGCCTGTCGAGGAGATGCGCTGATCGACGGTCCGGCCTTCGTATCTGTTCTTGCGCCTGTCGCGAGACCGAGGGTGCGGATGCCGGGAGAGAAGGGTCGCGTGCATATGGCCGAATCTCGCTATCGCTATCCGGCCGAAGGCCATGACGATGCGCAACGCGCCGGCTCGGGAACGGGCCGGCCGGACCGCGTCGAGGATCCGTTGGCCGAACTCGCCCGGCTGATCGGACAGGAAGATCCGTTCAAGGATTTCGACAAGACGGAACCCGCGCCGCCGCCGGTGGCGGAGGAGCCGTCGCGGGCGGCTGCCGCCGCCGCACAGGCGTTCGAGCGGCTGTCGCGCCCGTCGCAGGTGCTCGGCAAGACCGAGGCCGCCAGACCCGATTATTCCAGGCCCGACTATGCCAAGCCCGACTCTGGCCGGAGCGAGTACGAGCGCTACGACTATGGCGCGGGTAGCCAAGCGTATGGTGCGGGCGCGAAGGCCGCCGGCCAGGGTGCCGGTGCCTACGCCACCCAGGAGAGGAGTGCGCCGGCCGCCCCCGACATGAGCGCTGCGCCGGCCTACACGCCGTCCACCCCGGCCTATTCGGCGCCCGTAGCGCCCGCGCCGCGCCAGGCTGCGGCCGAGGCGAGCTATTACCGCGAGGATCCGTACCGCCGGCACGAGGACGTCGCCGAGTACGATCGCGACTACGGGGCCGAGGAGCCGGCCTACGATCCCTATTACTCCGAGGACGGCAACATGCCGCCGCACGGGGAGGGGCTCGGTGAACTGCCCCAGCGCAGCCGCTCGCGTCTGATAATCATGCTGGTCGGCAGTGTCATCGGCCTGGCGGCGGTGGGAACCGGCGCCGTGTTCGGCTATCGCGCGCTGGTCGGCGGCGGCGAACCGCCGACGATCAAGGCGGAGGCGGGCCCGAACAAGGTGGCGCCGTCCGGGACGCAAGATTCGATCAATCAGAAGCTGATCTATGACCGGGTCGGGGGCGCCGCCAGCTCCGGCAACGAGAATCTGGTGTCGCGGGAGGAGCAGCCGGTGGAACTGGGACGTCCCGGCCAGCCGCGCGTGGTGCTGCCGGGCGGCGTCGATCCCGCCGTCAACGAGCCGCGCAAGGTCCGTACGATGACCGTGCGCGCCGACGGAACCTTGGTGCCGAGCGCGCCGGGCCCCGTCGCCACCGCCACGCCGGCCCGGCCGATCACTACGCCGGTGGCACCGGCGGCGCCGGTCCAGGTCGCGCCCGTTCAGCCGATGGCGGTGCAGCCGCAGCCGCCGACCCCGCGTCCGGTCACGCCGGCGCCGGTCCAGCCGCAGCGCACGGCCGCGATTCCCGCCAATGGCGGGTTCGTGGTGCAGGTGTCGGCTGCCCGTTCGCAGGCCGAAGCCCAGGCGGCGCTGCGCTCCGTGCAGAGCAAGTATAGCGACGTCCTGGCAGGGCAGCCGACCAGCGTGCGCAAGGTCAATCTGGGTGACCGCGGCACGTTCTACCGCGCCCATATCGGCCCGTTTGCCACGCGAGACCAAGCCAACGACCTGTGCAGCAATTTGCGCTCGGCCGGCGGCGACTGCATCGTGCAGCAGCGCAACTGACGAATTGCTTCGCCTATGTCGCTTTGATCCTGTAGCCGGGACCGCCATGGGGTGGTCCCGGAACTCCCTTGTTTGTTCCATCCGGATCTGATCGATGCCTGCGCGCGCCTTCATCGCCGGTCTCGCCGGCTGCCGCCTCACGGCGCCGGAGCGGGAGTTCTTCCGCGACGCAAAGCCGTGGGGATTCATCCTGTTCGCCCGGAATATTGAGACGCCGAATCAGGTTCGCGCGCTGGTCGGCGAGCTGCGCGAGGCGGTCGGGCGGGCGGATGCGCCGGTGCTGATCGACCAGGAAGGCGGGCGGGTGGCGCGTTTGAGGCCGCCGCACTGGCCGGTCTATCCCCCCGCTGCGGCGTTCGGACGGCGCTTTGCGGCGGCGCCGGACGACGCTGCGGCGGCGGCGCGGCTCGGTGCGCGGCTGATCGCCGCCGATCTCGCCGACCTCGGCATCAGCGTCGACTGCGTGCCGTGCGCCGATCTCTCGCTGCCCGAGACCCACGCGGTGATCGGCGACCGCGCGTACGGCTCCGATCCCGAAACGGTGGCGACCCTGGCCCGCGCCGCGGCCGATGGCCTGATCGAGGGCGGGGTGCTGCCGATCGTCAAGCACATTCCCGGCCACGGTCGCGCCAGCGCCGACAGCCACCTCGAACTGCCGGTGGTGACGGTGGCGCGCGCCACCCTGGAGGCGACCGATTTCGCGGCCTTCCGCAAGCTTGCCGACCTGCCGATGGCGATGACCGCGCATGTCGTCTATGCCGACATCGACCCGGATGCACCGGCGACGACCTCGCCCAGGGTGATCGGCGAGGTGGTGCGCGGCACGATCGGCTTCGACGGCCTCCTGGTCACCGACGATCTGTCGATGAAGGCGCTCGGCGGCAGCTTCCGCGACCGGGTGCAGGCGTCCATTGAGGCCGGCTGCGACATCGTTTTGCACTGCAATGGCGAGATGGCGGAGATGGCGGAGGTGGCGGCCGCCGCGCCGCCGCTTGCCGGGCGGGCGGGCGAGCGGGCGGCGCGCGCACTGGCCTGTGCAAGACCGCCTGCGCCGTTCGACGCGGGCGGCGCACGCGCGGCATTCTCGGCTATGATGGCCGGGGGAGATGGCGGCGCGGAGACCTGATTTGACGACGCTCGATGCCGAGTTCGAGAGCCCGCCGGCCGTGGATGCGGACGGGGAGGCGGCGCTCGTCGTCGAGGTCGACGGCTTCGAGGGTCCGCTCGACCTGCTGCTCAGTCTCGCCCGCACCCAGAAGGTGGATCTGGCCAAGATCTCCATCCTGGCGCTGGCCAACCAGTATCTCGGCTTCGTCGAGCGGGCGCGCCAGCTCCGCATCGAGCTGGCTGCCGACTATCTGGTGATGGCGGCGTGGCTGGCTTATCTCAAGTCGCGCCTGCTGCTGCCCGAGCCGCCCAAGGGCGAGGAGCCGAGCGCCGAGGACATGGCCGCGGGCCTGGCGCTGCGGCTGAAGCGGCTGGAGGCGATCCGCGCCGCGGCGGCGAGCCTCGCCACCCGCGACCGGCTGGGCCACGAGGTGTTCGCGCGCGGCCTGCCCGAGCCGATGGTGACGCCCAAGCCCGGCTTCACCGCCACGCTCTACGACCTGCTCGCGGCCTATGCCGCCGAGCGGCAGAAGCGGGTGCAGGCCCGCGTCACCGTGGCCAAGCGGCAGGTGTGGTCGCTGGCCGAGGCGCGCGGGCTGCTGCAGCGCCTCGCCGGGGTGGCGGAGGATTGGACCTGCCTCGACGCATACCTGATCCAGTGGACCGTGGCGCCCGAGGCGCGGGCGACGGTGCGGGCGTCGAGCCTCGCCGCCAGCCTGGAGCTGGTGCGCGAGGGCGCCATCGACATCGCGCAGGAGCGCCCGTTCGCCCCGGTGTGGGTGCGGCGGCGCCCGGCGGATACGCCATGACGGGGCCGGCCGTGCAGCGAATGGTATCGACAGCCTTGACGACCGACGACGACGAGACCGCCGCCGAAGCAACCGGGCCGGCGCCGCGCGAGCAATCGCTGCGCATCCTGGAAGCGCTGCTGTTCGCCGCGTCCGAGCCGGTGGCCGAGGCGGCGCTGGCCGAGCGCCTGCCGGCGGGCGCCGACGTGCCGGGGCTGCTGGCGCGGCTGGCCGAGGACTACGCCACGCGGGGCGTCCATCTGGTGCGGGTGGCCGGCAAATGGATGTTCCGCACCGCGCCGGACCTCGGCTACCTGCTGTCGCGCGGCGCGCCGGAGCCCCGGAAGCTGTCGCGGGCGGCGCTGGAGACGCTGGCCATCATCGCCTATCACCAGCCGGTCACCCGCGCCGAGATCGAGGAGGTCCGCGGCGTCTCGACCAGCAAGGGCACGCTCGACGTGCTGATGGAGACCGGCTGGGTGCGGCTGCGCGGCCGGCGGCGCACCCCCGGCCGGCCGGTGACCTATGGCACGACGGAAACCTTCCTGATCCATTTCGGCCTGGAGTCGATCGGCGACCTGCCGGGCCTGGAGGAGCTGAAGGGGGCGGGCTTCCTCGATGCCCGCCTGCCGGCCAGCTTCACCGTGCCGGTGCCCTCCGACGATCCGGCGCTGCGGCCGGACGAGGATCCGCTGGACGGCAGCGAGGCCGCCGAGCTCGACCTCGGCATGCTGCCGCGCGAACCCGAGGCCGAGGCCGGAGACGACGGCGAGAGCGACGACGGCGAGGCCGGGACAGCGCCGGCGCCCTGAGGGCCGCGGCTGTATCGCCGCGCCATGACGCGGCTGCCTTTGCACGAGGGCGAACCGGGCATGCTGTGCTTGTGGTGTGCTTGTCACGGCATGCTTGCGCGCTGTCGCCGTGGTCATCGCCGGGCTTGTCCCGGCGATCTCGATCGGACCGCGGCGGTGTCGGACAAGAGGGCGGCGGGCGGGGTGACCAGGGTGTCGGGATCGCCGGGACAAGCCCGGCGATGACCGGGATTGTTCCGGCCATGGCGCCTGGTTCCACAGATCCCGATCCACGAAAGCCGCTCTAAGTTTCTGGCTTGTCGCATTTTCTTTCGCAAAACCGGTATCCACTTTTGCGGGAAATGCTCTAGGGGTGTCATCCGCCGGACATCGCCGCGGGCTATTGTTCAAACACGCGAAGTCTTATGCGCTCGAAGGAAGTGGTCTCATACCTCTTCTTTGGGGGAGCGTGTGAGCTCTTCGCCTACGTTCTCCTGTGTATTTGGTTCGTTGCAGCGCGTGTCATGTATCTCATTCATATGTGAAAATATCGTCAATTCGGCCAAGTAACGCCGATTGAACGTAATATTTACACGGAGGTGTACAATGAATCTGCGTGCATCGATTGTGTTCTGTTTGTCTCTCTTGCCTGTTCCGGCGGTGGCGCAATCACCGATTCCCTCCCACTATTTTGGTATGCATCACAACTATGCCCTGGAGTGGCCGACTTTCCATGTCGGTTCGCGGCGTAGTATCGTTGGCCCGAATTGGGGAGGTATCAATCCGGCGGAGGGTACGTACAACTGGCAAAAGCTCGACAACTTGTTGTCGGCTCTTGAAACCCGCAATGCCGATCTATTGTTCAATCTCGGCATCTATATGCCGAATTGGGCATCGAGCCAGCCGGGGGTATACTGTCCGGACGGGAATTATGGAACCTGTTACCCGCCGAAGGACATGCAGACCTGGGAGACTTGGGTCAGCGCGATTGTTGCGCACGTCCGTGAGGGGCTCGCGCCGGGAGCGCCCGGACGGATCAAATATTGGGAGCTTTGGAACGAGCCTAATGACCTGGGCTGGTGGAGGGGCGATATGGCGACCATGGTCGATCTCGCCCGCCGCGCCTACCGCATCATCAAGGCCGCGGACCCCAGCGCCAAGATTGTCACGCCCGGGGTTTATTCGGCGCCCTGGGGAGGCTCCTATGACGGCGCCAAGTGGACGATCGACTTCCTGTCTGCTTGCAGCACGGGCGATCCCTGCGCCGATATTGTCGCCTTTCATGCCTATCCAAGCTATGATTTTTCATTTGGCGATGCTGGAGCACTGATTGCGCAGGGTGTGATCGACCCGCAGGCTTTTCCGCTGATGGCGGAGCAGAGCATAATCGATCCCCAGAAGTACAAGAACATTGCCGCCACCTTCGGGCTCGAAGCGGTGTGGAACACCGAAGGCGGACTCAGTGTTTGGACCAACATTCCAAATGCGACAATTTACGATGTGGCTGATCCCCAGACCGTCAAGAACTGGGATCTCATGGCCCAGTACGCCGTCAAAGCGACGATGCTGATGCAGGCCGGGGGAGTCGAGCGATCCTATTGGTACGCCTATGACAACCGGCTCACCGGTTTGTTGTGGCAGTGGTCGGACGATCTGCAAGGAACCGCCCTCAACCCGGCTGGTGTCGCTTATGGTCTGATGGCCGCACATTTCAATGGTGCCACGCCGGTCTCGCCGGTGGCGCGGCAGGAAATGGCCAATGCCATCCGCAATCCCACGGCTTCGGGCGCCGTCGTCGGGCAGCCCGGCACGATGCCCACGCATTGGTCCGTCTACAAGACCGACTCCGGTGTCAACACGGCCGTGGTCGAGGCCGGGTCGGGATACGTCGATGTCCGGGTGTGGGGGACGCCCAGCTACAATGGCCTGACCTATGTTCTGTTCGAGGAGGCGGGCGTCATTGCCTCCAGTCTCGGCAAGCAGTGGTTCGGCAGCTTCAACCAGCGTCTGGTCGGCGGGTCGCTCGACAATGTCCAGGTCCATGTCGGCGTCTATGAGTTTTCTCCCGGCGGACCGCTGACCTATTCCGGTGCCCAGACCGTTCCGCCGACGACGCTCGACCACACTCTGCAGCGCAACCTCTTCATGACGCCCACGCGATATCCGGCGACGGCCTCTCTGGCCCCGGTCGTGGCGTTTCAGCAGGTCGCGGGTCAGGCGTTCGACATCACGCTGCGGCTGAGCTCGCCGCATTTCGATGACGGCACCCGGTGGATCGGCACCTATAGCAAGCCGGACAATTCATCGCTCATCCTGGCCTGGGACAGCAGCGGTGCAACCTCGACGCTGACGGTCGATCCTGCCTACACCCAGTATCAGGATCTGGCCGGAGCGTTCCATCCGGTGTCCGGCAACAGCGTTCCGCTCACCTTGTCGCCGGTATTCATCATTGCGGGGGCGCCATGACGCTTCGCTGGACGACGCTTCGCTGGACGACGCTTCGCTGGACCGTTCCGCTTCTCCTCGCCTGGGCGTGCATGCCGGCGGCGGCGCAAGCGCCGACCCCACCTGCGCCGACTCCACCTGCGCCGAGCCCGCAGTCGTCAATCTCCCTGGCGCCAATCCCGCGTGCGTTCTTCGGCATGCACAACCAGGGCCATGCGAAGGAGTGGCCGGACCTGCCGGTAGGTTCCCATCGCGGCAATCCGGGTCCGAACTGGTTCGCGCTCAATCCGCGCAAGGGCGTGTTCGACTGGCGGGGCCTGGAGGCGTGGCTGGCCCGCCTCCAGGCGCATGACGCCGATCTGCTGCTCAATCTCGGCCTCTATATGCCGCGCTGGGCCTCCAGCCGGCCGGACGTGTTCTGCCCGGACGGCAATTACGGCACCTGCTATCCGCCGCGCGACATGGCCGACTGGGAGGCCTGGGTCTCCGCCGTCGTGCGGCAGGCGGCCGGCCGGGTGAAATACTGGGAGATCTGGAACGAGCCGAACGATAACGGCTTCTGGCGCGGCGACATGGCGACCATGGTCGATCTCGCCCGCCGCGCCTACCGCATCATCAAGGCGGCGGACCCCAGCGCCAAAATTCTCACCCCCGGCGTCTATTCCGGGCCGTGGGGCAACGAGAACGATGGCGTGGAGTGGACGATCGACTTTCTCTCCCGCTGCAGCACCGGCGACCCCTGCGCCGACATCGTCGCCTACCACGGCTATCCGTTCCACTGGTTCTCGCTCGGCGACTACAAGACCCTGATGGAGGGCGGGGTGGTCGATCCGCAGCGCTACGAGCTGCTCGGCGAGCAGACGATCATCGACATCCAGAAATACTGGAACATCGCCGCCACCTTCGGCCTCGAAGGGGTGTGGAACACTGAGGGCGGGCTTGCGGTGTGGTCGGTGAAGGGCACCTCCCGCGAGGATGTTCTGGACCAGTCCACGCCCAAGAACTGGGAGCTGACGGGGCAGTTTGCGGTGAAGGCCACCATGCTGATGCAGGCCGGCGGGGTCGGGCGGTCCTACTGGTACTCCTACGACAACCGGGGGCACGGCATGCTGTGGCAATGGTCGGATGACGGGCAGGGGACCGGCCTCAATCCGGCCGGCCTCACCTACAGGCTGATGGCCACGCAGTTCATCGGCGCGACGCCGGTGGCGCCGGTGGCGCGGCAGGAGACCGCCAACCGCATCCGCAATCCGCTGGCCGCGGGCGCCGTCTCCGGTACGCCGGGCGCGCCGCCCGATGGCTGGTCGCTGATCGCGCCCGATGCCGGCAGGGGCGTCAACACCAGCATCGCCGCCGGGCCGGGCTATATCGACATCCGGGTGTGGGGCACGCCGGCCGCCGGCGCCAACGGCATGACGCGGCTGGAGTTCGAGACGGCCGGCGCCATCCGCTCCGGCCCGGACCGGCAGTGGTTCGGCAGCTTCCACCAGAGCCTGATCGCCGGCTCCTACCAACACGTGACGGTGCATGCCGGCGTGGTCGAATATGCCGAGGACGGCCGCACGCTCGGCCATGGCGGCGCGCAGACCGTGCCGGCGACGGCGCTGGATCATCGCCGGCAGCGCAACCTGCTGATGACGCGGACGCGGTTCGCCGGCTGCGCCTCGGTGACGCCGGGCCTCGCCTTCCTCTACGAGCCGGGAAAGCCGTTCGACATCACGCTGCGCCTCAGCGCGCCGCGCCTCGACGACGGCACGCAATGGACGGGAACCTACACCAAGGCGGACGGCACCGCGCTGATGCTGGCCTGGGATTCGAACTCCGCCGGCTCGACGCTCGCGGTCGATCCCCGGTTCACCCGCTACCAGGATCTCGCCGGCACGTTCCACCCGATCACGGGCAATAGCGTCGCCCTGACGGTGGCGCCGGTCTTCATCGTCGAGTGAAACGCGCGGCCAGCGGCGCGGTCAGTTCAGCCGCGGTGCGCCGGTCTCGGACGGCGGCACGGCCCAGGGCGGGGACGGCTCCCGTGCCGCCGCGCCGACCTGCGGGCGCGCCTTGAAGCGCTTGCCGCGGCCGGGATCGACGATCGCCAGCAGCGTGCGCGCCTCGGCGTGGTTCGGATCGAGTTCGAGCGCCCGCCGATAGCACTGCGCGGCCTGGCCCGCTTCGCCCAGCGTCTGCAGCATCAGGCCGAGGCCGTGATGGGCCGCGGCCGATGCCGGATCGAAGGCGATGGCGCGGCGATAGAGCACGGCGGCCGGGCGGGTGGCGCCGGCCGCGCGCCGGCGATCGGCGAGGGCGAGATTGGCGCGCGCGAACTGGGCCCGGCTGACCGGCGTCAGCCGCTCCATCGATTCCAGAACATTGCCGAGGCTGACCTCGGCCTCCAGGAAATCCGGCTTCAGGCGCAGCGCGGTCTCGAACGCGACGACGGCGTCCTCGCGCTGGCCGAGACGCGCCAGCACATTGCCCAGGCCGTTGTGCGCCTCGACCAGATCGGGCCGGTGCTGGATGGATTCGCGATAGGCGTCGGCCGCCGCCTGGAACTTCTCGCGCGCCTGCAGGGCCGCGGCCAGGCGAAGCCATCCCTTGGCCGAGTTCTTGTCGATCGACACGAAGACGCTGAAGATCTGCTCGGCGGCGCCATGGTCGCCGCGCGCGGCCAGCATCTGCCCCAGGCCGTAGAGCGCGCCGCTGTGGCGCGGATTGGCATCGAGGATGCGGCGGTATCCACTTTCGGCCTCGACGAGGCGGCCCTGCTGATGGTGCTCGGTCGCCGCCTTGAACATCGCGGCGAACTCGGCGGCGCGGGCCCGCTCGTCCAGGCTCTGCCGGCTCAGCGTGATGTGGACGATGCGGTGCTCGACCACGCCGAACGAATATTTGTAGGGCTCGTTGCCGCGCAGGAAATCGTAGATCTTGAAGCCGTCGGCGATGAGGCGGCGGATGCTGAAGGCGTGCAGCATCAGGCCCGGCGGCGGCGTGTCGAACGACTCGTCGCGCCCGGCCATGTAGAACATCACCGCGCGCTTGACCGGATCGAGAAAGCTCGCCAGGCCGCCGAGCGGCCGCTCGCCCTGCCACAGCATGGGCAGGAACAGCGTCCCCGCATCGAAGCAGCGCTTCAGCATCGTGCGGTTCATGGCCACGATGTCGTCGGTCTTGGCGCCCTTGCGCGGGCGCCACCGCGTGTCCCAGAATTTCAGGAACACGTCGAGGTCGCGGTCGATGGTGGAGGCGTCCGGCAAGGTGAAGCGGAAGCCCGAGTCCGGGCTCTCGACGACGCGCAGGAAGCGCCGCAACTTCTGGCGCGTGTTGGCGCTGAGCTTGGTGGCGAGAAACGCATCCCACGAGTCGGGCAGTTCGGTGAGCGGGCAGAGATTGTGGTCGGTGCCGTCGATGCGGTCGATGTGCTCGACGTTCTTCGAGGCGTAGACGTCGCTCTCGAAGCACGCGGTGAACAGTTCGAGCCGGCGCGGCGCGTTGCGGATGTTCTCCAGTTGGAACGTCGACCAGTCGAGCGCCTTCAGGTGATGGGCGAACGCCGGGATCGCAAGCTCCTCATATTCGGGCCGGCACAGAAAGCCGGTGTAGTCCGACAGGCGGCTGCCGGCCATGGTGAATTCGCGGCGCAGCTTGCCGTCCTTGCCCGTCTTGTTGGAAAAGCGCAGCGGCAGATAGGCGACGTGGCGCGGATGCGCCGCGCTCGGGCGGGCGGCGAGGACGAACCATGGGCTGCGGGCGGCATCGAGCCAGTCGCTGAGCCAGTTGAACGAGAGGAAGAAATGCGCCTGCGGGTCGGCCGCGTAGACGTCCTCCCACTGCTCGCGCAGCTCCGCCAGTGCCGCTCCGCTGTCGATGACGTCGATGTGCATGGCGTCAGGACTCCCGGAACGCACGCTGCAGGCTGTCGTGGATTGGCCGGACCAGATATTCGAAGAACGTCCGCTCGGCCGTCTTGATGAACACTTCCGCCGGCATGCCGGGGGTGGGGCTGAAGCCCTCGATCGCCGCAGCCTCGACCGCGTCGAGCCGCACGCGGGCGACGTAGACGTCGGCGGTCGAAAGCGGCGTTTGGCCGCGCGTCTCGTCCTGGACCGCGTCGGCGGAGATGTAGACCACTTCTCCGGCCACCATGGGCGTCGTGCGCCGGTTGAGCGATGTCAGGCGCACCGAGGCAGGCTGGCCGAGCTTGACGTGGTCGATATCCTGCGGCCGCACCCGCACCTCGATGACCAGCTCCTCGTCGAGCGGCACGATCTCCAGGATGTTCTTTCCGGGCTCGATGACGCCGCCGACGGTGTGGTAGCGCTTCTTCACCACGACGCCGCGCACCGGCGCGGTGATGGCGATGCGCTCCAGCACGCGCTGGGCGGCGCGCAGGCGCTCGCGCACGTCATAGAGCTCGGCATTCGACTGGTGCATCTGGTCGACCGAGGTCTTGATGACCGTGCTGCGGATTCCCTGGATCTGCTCGCGGGAGCGGGCGATGCGCTCGCGGGCGTCGCCGATCTCGCCGGTCAGCCGGCCGATCTCGCCTTCGAGATTGGCCTGGGCGCGGGCGATGGCCAGCACCTCCGGCTTGCGGATGAAGCCGGATTCCAGCAGCTTGCGCTTGCCGGTAAGCTCCTCCTCGATGAGCTGGAGCTGCTTCTTCACGTATTGCCGCTGGGTCGTGGTGCCGTCGATGCGCTCCTGCAGCGCGTTGATGCCATCCTTGAGTGCGGAGATGTCGCTCTCCATGCTCTTGTGATGCGCTTCGAACAGCAGCCGCTGCGTTCCCCGGATCTTCAGGATGTCCGGGTCGTCGGTGACTTTGGCGATCTCCTCGGGCTCGCTATAGGTCTCGCGTCCCTCGCTCGTGGCCTGGAGGCGGGCGATCGTCGCGACCAGGTGCGCCTGACGCAGTTGGAGGCGGCGCAGCTCCGCCTTCGGCGTGGTGTCGTCGAGCAGGACGAGGGTCTGGCCGGGTTGGACGACGTCGCCTTCATTGACGTAGATCTTGCTGATCACCCCGCCTTCGAGGTGCTGCACGATCCGGTTCTGCCCGGTGGCGACGAACGAGCCGGTCGAGACGACCGCACCGGCGATCGGCGCGGTGCCGCCCCACAGGCCGAAACCGAGAAAGCCGATGAGCAATCCGCTGAAACCCAATATGGTGTGGGTTCGGGTCCGTCGGGGGATGTCCGAGTACCATTCGCGCGCCTGATGCGCGGACTCAACGATTGACACATCCCCCTCCTTAGGTTTCCGCCATCGCGAAGGAATCGAGCGCAGGTCGCGCCGTCGTCGCGGCGGCGGCGGTGGACTTGTTGCCGGCCAACACGGCGAGCATCTCGTCGCGCTTGCCCATCGCCTGCACGGCGCCGTCCTTCAGGATCAGGATCTTGTCGACGCTGCGCAGCAGTGCGGGGCGCTGGGTGATGGCGACGACGGTGATCTGGAAGTCCTTGGCGCGCACCAGCGCGTTGGCCAGCGCGCGTTCGCCGGCGACGTCGAGATTGGAGTTCGGTTCGTCGAGCACCACCAGGCGGGGACGGCCGTAGAAGGCACGGGCGAGCCCGATGCGCTGCTTCTGGCCGCCGGACAGCGGGCTGCCGTCGACGCCGATCGTGGTCTCGTAGCCGTGGGCGAAGTGCGAGATCATCTCGTGGACGTCGGCAAGCTCGGCGGCCTCGAAGATCGCCTCGTCGGTGGCGTCGGCCCGCATGCGGGCGATGTTGGCCTTGATCGTCGCCGGGAACAGCTCGACGTCCTGCGGCAGGTAGCCGACGCATTCGCCGAACTGGCGCGGATCCCAGTTGCGCAGATCCATGGAGTCGAGGCGCACGCTGCCGGCGGTCGGGATGACCGAGCCGACCAGCATCTTGGCCAGGGTCGACTTGCCGGCGCCGGAATTGCCGACGATGGCCAGCGACTCGCCCGGTTCGAGGCGGAACGACACGCCGTTGAGGATCACCCGCTTGTTGGGCGGCGGCACGTAGAGGATACGCTCGACGGTCAGGTGGCCGGCCGGATGGGGCAGGCGCAGCCGCTCGAAGTTCAGCGGCGAATTCTGCAGCAGCGAGCGGATTCGGCCATAGGCGGAACGCGCCTGGACGAAGCCGCGCCAGCCCTCGATGGTGCCCTCGATCGGCGCCAGCGCGCGGCTCGCCACGATCGAGGCGGCGATCATCATGCCGCCGGTGAGTTCGGAGTGCAGGCACAGCCACGCACCCCAGCCGAGAATGGCGATCTGGGTGCACAGGCGGATGAACTTCGACAGGCCGGCCATGTAGATGTTGTAGTCTTGCGCCGTCACCTGCGACTTCAGGGATTCCGCCGTTTCCCGGCCCCAGATCGCGACGCCCTCCGGGATCATGCCCATGGCGTTGATGACCTGCGAGTTGCGGGCCATCGCCTCGGCCTGGAGGTTGGCGCGCGTCGAGAAGGCGTTGGCGCGGGAGAACGGCACGGCGGTGAGCCGCTGGTTGATGACCGCGATCGTCAGCAGCGCAATGCCGGTGAGCGTGACGATGAAGCCGAGATCGGGGTGCACCAGGAACACCGCGACGAGATAGATCGGCGCGATCGGCGCATCGAGCATGGAGATCAGCACCGGCCCGGTGATGAAGTTGCGCAATTGCTGCATGTCCGCGAGCGTCTGGTACTCGCGGTTCGAGCCGCTCTGCGAGGCCTTGGCGGCGGCGCTGAGGACCGGCGCGCCGAGCTTGCTCTCCGCCTCGACGGCGATGCGCATGAGGATGAAGCGGCGCATCATGTCGAGGAAGACGTGCAGGAAGATCGCCACGACGACCACGACGGTGAGCATCACCAGCGTGTCCATGCTGCGGCTGGTCATCACGCGGTCGGAGATCTGGAACAGATAGATCGGCACCGCCAGCACGATCAGATTGGTGAAGAACGAGAACAGGGCGACGGTGACGAGGTTGCGCCGGCAGGCGGCAAGTCCGGACGTCAGGACGGAGCGGAAATCCTGGTCGCGCCAGCGCTGCTGGAGCACCGGCGACTTCGGCTGTCCCGGTTCGGCGGCCACGGCTGGCTGCGCCTCCGCGCCTTGCTCGGCGGGGTCGGTCGTCAGGGCGCCGGACGCGGACGTGGCGTCCGACAGCGCGGCACGCTCGGCGTCGGCCGGCGCCTGCAGCGCGACACCGCTGCCCGGCGTCTCTGGGCTTCCCGCCGCATTCGGTCCGGTATACGGCATGCCTTGCGCGTCAGAGCGGTCTTTCATCGGTCAGCCTCTGCTGCGAATTTCGTCTTGTTGTTCCGGCCGGGACTTTGCGCCGGCCGGTGCGAGGCGACGAGGCGCCCGCACCGTCAGGTCATGACGGTGCCCATGATGTGGTCGGTCATGGTGACCGGCGGACCGACATAGGCGTGGTCGCTCGGCCCGTTGTCGTCGTTGCCGCCGGTGAAGGCGATCACCTCCGGCACCAGCGTGTCGGTGTCATGGTGAACCACCGAGTCGTCGTCGCTTTCGACGAGGTTCGCCTGGATCAGGATCGAGCCTTCGTACACGTCGCCGCCGATGAATTCGCTGGAGAGCGCATCGACATCGACGATGATCGCCTGGTTCTGCAGCTCGTTGGCGCCGGTCGAGACCACCTGGGTCGCCGAGTCGTCGCTTCCGGCCTGCAGCGCGGCGACGTCGACGTCGCTGACCGCGTTGATCTGCCAGAGCAGATTGATGTCGAAATAATTGCCGGTGACGTAGAGCACGTCGATGTAGCCGTCGCCGCCGTCCGAGAATCCCCAGCTCGATGCCCCGTCGGGCGCATCGCCATCGGCGAGGGAGGAGACGAACGTCGCCATGCCATCGCCGAGCGGCTGGACGTTGGTGGTGCCGTAATTCTCGATCTGGGCGTCGTTCAGCAGGCTGTTGCCACCGGTGTTGATGGTTGCGCCATCGCCGGTTCCGGTGGCCGAGACAGCGTCGTTGTCGCACAGCAGGTTGAGCTGAATGATGGCGTTGATGTCGTAATACTGACCGCCAACCACGATCACGTCGTAGTAGTTGGTGAAGTCGAAATCACGCAGATCCGAGACATTGACCATCTCGTTTGCGCCGGTCCGCACCAGGCAGTAATGCCCCTCGGTCGTCAGGGTCGCGACGTCGTCGTCCGCCGCAGTGTTGCTTTGGAACAGCGTGCGGATGTCGAAGAAGTCACCCTCGATGACGTCGATCCGGTAGGACGTGCCGGATTTGGCGGCCGGCATCGCTTCGAGCTCGGTGAACCCCACCTGGGCGAGGTTGTCGGCGTGGTTGCCGCCGCCGGCGATGGTTCCGGCTTCGCCGTAGCCGCCGAGGCCGGTCCGGTTGATCACGTCGTCGTCGGAATAGGCGTTGATCTGGACGATGGCGTTGAGGCTGAACTTGTCGCCGAGCACCACCAGCGTTCCGCAGGCGCCGTTGGCGTCGGCGATGAGCGCGTAGTTGTAGGCCCCGTTGGCGCCAAGCTCGGCGGCCTGGGTGGTGATGCCGAGATCGCCGGTCGAGCCGTTGGTCGGCTCCGGCATTTCCGGGACGATCGCGCCGATATCGGTCGGCAGGGTCTGGTCGTCGGCGAGCCGCTCGCCGTTGTGATAGCTGCCGGCTTCGACCTGCGAGGAGGGCACCTCGTAGGCGCCGCTGCCAAGATTGGTGGCGTAGGCGACCGCCTCCTGCGAACCGCCGCCGGACACCGTTTCGAGGTGCGCCGGGATTGCGTCCTGGGCCGTAGCATAGAGCTCGTCGAGCATGTAGCTCGTGTTCGCCACCGGCAATGCGCCGGCCCACAACAGATCGTCGGTGAAATAATCGGAATCGTCGAGCTGATTGATCTGCCGGGCTTCGAACAGCGTCTCGCGGTATTCGGGGCCGATGCTCTGCGGAAGGGCGCCTGAAAGCGAGCCGGGCGCCGGGGTGGGCACGACCCGCGGCGGGGTCTTGAAATGGATGTCATCCACCGGGTCGATCGGCACCGGAGAGGTATTCGGATGCATGAACTGCGGGACGAACGGCGGCAGCGCCTGCGCGCCCGCGAAGTTCGCGTAGACCACCGGGGTCGGGTCGGTGTCGTCCGGATCTTCGTGGCGAACCGGAGCGTCCTTCACGCGGTCGACGTCGTCCGCCAGAACACGCCCGGCTTCGGCGTCTTCATATTGGATGCGACTTCTCGAGACATCCTCGTCAAGGCGAAGATGCCCGACGAAGTGCCAGATCAGTTCGGTCACATCGTGAATATTCATGGACGGTCCCTCTCGAACGGATCGCTCCCCGAGCCCGGCACGACAGCGGTCGGTTGGATTTCGGAAGTGGTCGAGCGAGAAGAATCGGGGGCCGTGCGAACACGGCCCCCGACCACACGTCTATGCGTCAGATGGAGTCGTCCATCGTCAGGTTGTTGCCAGCAGCCGTGATATCGATCTGGTTGAACTGGATGTTCGAGCCCAGCACGATGTTCTGGGTGAAGGCTTCCTGGTTCACGATGGCATCGGCGGTGGTGGTGCCGACGCTCTCGATGCTGCCGTCATCGCCGACCTTGGCCTCGATGTCCTCGGCCTTGGCTGCGCCGCCTTCGGCCTTGGCCCACATCGAGAAGGACGACTCGGTGCCCGGATCATCGGCGAACAGCCCGGCGAGGCCGAGGCTGGCGCTGCCATAGCTCAGCGAAGCGCAGCTATGATCCTGGTCGGCCAGGTTGTTGACCTGGTCGATGTTGAACATGTTGCCGTCGTTGAGCGTCTGGGTGACGACGTCCGGCATAATGATGCTGTCGTCGATGCACGCGATCTCGTCGATATCGATCACGTCGGCTTCAGACGGCTGGAACAGCTTGCCGTCGATGTCGAGGTCGACTTCGACGTCAACCTTCACGTCGACATTGTTTTCGACGTTGTTCTCGACCTTGTTGTCGACGTCGTTGTCGACCTTGCTCTCGACCTTGTTCTCGACCTCGTTGTCGATCTTGTTCTCGTTTTCGTTCTTGTTCGAATTCTCGTTCTCGTTCTCGTTTTCGCTCTTGTTGTTATTCAGAGCGAACGCGGCCTGACCGACGCCCTGGTAGGCGTTCTGCGCCTGAGACTGGCCCTGACCCTGGCCCTGCAGCGAAGCCTGGCCCTGGAGCTGGCCCTGCAGTTCCGCCTGGCCCTGGAGCTGGCCCTGAGCCTCGCCCTGCAGCTGACCTTGCGCCTGGGTCGGATCGTCGTGACGACGTGACATAGTACGTCTCCTGCTTCAAGAAAGCTTGGAAGGACGCACCGCTTGTGTTTCCACAACGCCAATCATCTACGTCGGCGTTCGAAGCTACACGCACAGTGCTGATGACAGAATTTCGGGTTGATCCGGCTTCACGATCCGGGAGCCCGCATGACGCCGGGAGCCCTATGGTCGCTATCCAGACATGTTATGATGAATTTCGGTGCCGGTGCGGCGCCTCCCCGTATTTCAGGCAGAAAATCTCGTTTTCGCTCACGAAATGAACGAAGTGCCGTGGCGAACAACTCGGTAATGCTGGAGGTCTCTGAAGGTTCCACTCCGCATTCTGCGGCGTAGAAATTATTTGCTAACCGAATATTTTCCTTGTGGCAATTTTCGCTCCGCCACAATCGTTAACATCCGGTTAACTTCGTAATGATGTCTGCGGATCTGATGCAGGTCAAACTTCGCGGCGCGGACAGACCACATTTGTTGCAGCCGAGTACATCTGTCGTCCGGGCGAGCTGAAAAAAGTCAACGAAAACAAAGGGCGCACGGGAATCGGATTTCTGTGGGATCTATTGTCGTGGTTAAGGTTAATCCCCGCGTTGCGCGGCGACTCGTGCGAAATCCCGCCGTCGTGAGCGGCGCTTCACCGTCGGCTCAAGGAAAATCCTGTTGGCGAACAAGGATCTCGGCAGGGGATGCTTTCGGAATCGCGACAGGATCGTCCTCGAAGCCCTGCCAGAAGCTGAAGCATAAGCTTCGGGCATGAGGTTGGACCTTGAGGAATGCTCCCGTTGCAGGAACGCTCCTTCTTCGGGAGCGCATCCGGTTCAGGAACGCCTCGTCCTCAAGAGCGGTCTTGAGGGCGGTCTTGAGGGCGGTCTTGGCGCGGGCGGGCCGCCGGGGTTGCCGTGGCCGGCTGGGGCGGCTTGCTGGAGAGCGACCGCACGCCGGTCTGCAGGCGGGGGAGGAACTCCCAAAGGTCGCGATTGAGGGCGCGCAGTTCGCGCAGCAGCGCGGTCATTTCCTGCATGCGCGCCTCGTCCATCGGCCGCTCGTTGCCCCATTGCAGGCGGGTGCGCGTCAGTTCCAGGCGCAGCGAGCGGGTGTGGGTGATCAGCCCCTGGTCGTCCAGCCCGTACATGCAATGATTGAACTCGTTGCGCGCACGGGTGCAGGCGTTGAACCGGTCCATCAGCCGCGCAAGCTCCTTGGCCAGGGCGCGGTCGGTGACGTTGACGCGGGACAGACGCTCGATGAGATCGAGCCGGGCGCGCGTGGTGTTCAGGGTCGAGAACACGACGGCGGCGGTGGTCTCGTCGCTGTCGAGCAGGAGCATCATCACATAGATGAGCAGGCTCTCATTGTTGGACCAGCTGAACACGATGTTGCCGATCAGCGCGAGCACGGCGGTGCGCTGGTCGGCCGATGCGAAGGCGGCGGCTTCAATTTTCTCGAAGTCGGGCCGGGGCGGCAGCCGGTTCATGGTGCGACCTCATTGGGGATCACTGTATATTGGTAGACATTGAATAAAAAATAGATCGAACTGCCGGGTGAGGGGCGCCGGGCGATTGCTGCACGGTGCCGCACGGCCCCACGGAGGGGGAGGGCATGGTGCTGTCGCTCTGGCGGGCGCAACGCACGCGCAAACGGGTGGCGGCGATCATCGCCCCGCTGGTCGAAGGCAGCCGGTTCAGGCTGGGCGGCATCGCGGACTCGGCGTGGTCCGATCCCTATGTCATCGGATTCCTGGCGATGCTGATCACCCGGCTCGCCGAACAGCAGGCCGGTGCAATGGACAACGACACGCTGGCGTTGGTGCAGGCCGGCGCGTGGGCCGATGTGACCGGCCAGGGCGAGGATACGATCGGCGAAAACCTAGTGCTGCTGAGCTCGGCCAACGACGCGATGTTCGAGCAGGGGTGCCGCAATGGTCGTGTCGTCGCCGATGCGCTGGGCTGCAGCCTGTCGCAGGCGGAGAGTGTGGACGCGGAGGAGGCGCCGTGGATGGCCTCGCCCGGCCAGGACGATGTCGGGCTGCTTTGGGCCGACTGCTTCGAGGCCCGCCTGACGTCGCGCTGAGACCGTTTGGAAACTCGGACGGAGGCCGGGTTGCGGCGCGAACTGGCGTCCCCTTGGCGTCCCCCTGGGCCGGCCCCGCCGGCGGATCGCCGGAAATCTCGTTATCAGACAAGGATTTCGGCGAGGGCTTGTCCGGATCGTGACGGGGGATGCCCCGACATCGCCCGGCGGCGCGCCTGCGCCTGTTCGCGCAGAGTTGCCGGCCCTGCATCGCTGTGGGGTCAGGGTCGCGATCTTTCCGCATTCCGCAAGTGGAGGCGGGGGGCGTAAGGTTACTTCATCAATCGCAGCGTGTTTCGGGCGCGGACGCGCTGCCACGGACACGGCGCGCAAGCTGAGCGGTCCGGAGCGATCGCGGACGGTTTGACGCCTTGATGCAACAAATGTTGCGATATGTCGCTACCGGAGATTTTTTCTGTTGTTCGTTTTTTGTTCAAAACCTATTTAAATTCATATGGCATTTGGTTGAGAAGAAACGATCCGCAGCGCAAGCCCTGAGCCTGCATTGACTCAAGGGCATGGTTGTTTTTGTGTCCGTCATCGCGCTATGCAAGCCAAGCCTGCAGCGTATAATTTTGATGGGGGATTTAACGCGCTCCTGGTCGTTCCTACACGCCAGGGAGGTAAGGCATTTCAGGGTACCGGCGATGGCGATGGTGAGTTCCCCCCGCACCGTGACTCCCTTGCGGCCGGCGATTTCGTCGGTGACCACGGCCATGCCTCGGTGTCGGGAGTGCCGTCTTCGACAATTCGGCTTTTTCGACAGTATGACCGATGCAGAACTCGAGTTCATGCAGCGGTTCAAGAACGCGCATGGCCGAAGCTGGTCGGGCGAGTACCTGCTCGAACAGGGCAGCCAGAAACCCCGTCTGTTGACGCTTTATTCCGGCTGGGCGATCAAGACCATCACGCTGCCTTCGGGCGAGAGCCATTTGATCAAGGTGCTGCTGCCGGGTGACTTGATCGGCCTGGAGAGCGTGCTGAGCGGGGCGGTGCGCCATGCCGTGCAGGCGGTGACCGACGTCACCTATTGTTCGCTCGACTGCCGGCAGATCGACGACATGCTGAACATTCCCTCGCTTGCCCGCCGCCTCACGGTCATGCTGTTGGCCGAGCAGCAGCGCATCGCCGAGCGTCTGGCGGTTGTGGGCGCGTGCAACGCCCGGCGAAACTTCGCGCACTTCACGCTCGATCTGCACCAGCGCCTGCGCGAGCGGCAGATGGCCCGCGACGAAGGATTCCGCGTGCCCTTGACCTCGGTGCAATTGGCCGATGCGCTCGGCCTGACCACGGTCCACCTCAACCGCGTGCTGCGCAGCTTCCGCCAGGACGGCATCCTGACGCTGGAGAACCATGTGCTGACGATCCAGGACATGTCCGCGCTCCGCGAAGTCGCGGCGCTGTCGGGGCCGTCGTCCGAAAGCTGCCCGCTGCTGTGATCACCGGCTGCCGTAACGTAACTTCCCGGCTGAGCAGGCCGGCCGTTCGGCCGCGCTCTCCTGCGGAACCGACTGACGACGCATCCTCTTCGCCAGCGCATCCTCTTCGACAACCCATCATGCAAACGGCCCCGGACGCTGACGCCCGGGGCCGTCGATGCTGTTCAACCCGGTTTCCGGCTCTTTGGGCTGGAAACCGTCTCGGTTTGCCACCGGAAACCCGCCACGCCGGGAATGAAAAAATCGCCTCGCCGTCGTCGGGAGCCGTTGGCGTGGGGTTGGCCCGCACACTTTCGGTTTGGACGACGCGCGCCGAGGCGTTCCGCGCCCCCCACCCCCGACCCCTCCCCACCGCTCGCGAAGCTCGCGGGGGGAGGGGAGAAGAGGCGTCCCCTGTTTAGGCCGGCTGGATCGCCGACAGCTTCCAGGTGCCGCCAACGTCGCGGCGGAAGGTCCAAAGCTCGGTGGTCTCGGCCGGCTCCTCGGAGCCGTCCAGCAGGCGGCCGGTGGCCTTGTCGAGCGTGCGGTCGACCATCGAGAAGCGCATGGCGACGGTGGCGTAGTCGGTCGTGCCTTCGCGCCAGGCTTCGGCGAGATCGCCCTGCAGCAGCTTGACGTCGTCGATGCGGTTCACCCGGCCGGCCTCGGCATCCGCGGCGAGATCGTCGGCGAGGTAGCCGGCCATCTCGGGCGTCGCGGCCTGGCGCAGCGTGGCGAGGTCGCCGCGGCCATAGGCGGTCTCGACATCGCCGAGCAGTTTCTCGAACGTGTCGAAGTCCGCCGCCGCCAGCCCGACGCCGTCAAAGCCGGCCTTGCGCGGCGAGGGGGCCGAGCCGCCGCCAAACAGCGGGGAGCGCCCGGCATTGAGGCCGCCGGGTCCGCCATTGAGGCCGGAGTCGAATCCGGCCCGGTTCAGCGGCGAGGGGCGCTCGGACGGGGCCGGGCCCGGCATGCCGGCATAGGCCGGCTGCTGGCGCCGGCGGAACAGGCGCAGCGCCAGCCACACCAGGCCGCCGATCAGGGCAACCTGAACGAGGAGACCGAGCACGCCGGCCATGCCGCCGAAGCCGCTGCCCATCAGCAGGCCGAACAGGCCGGCGCCGAGCAGGCCACCGGCGATGCCGCCGAGCAGGCCGCGGCCGAACGAGCCGCCGGGCTGGGCCGCCGGCTGGCCGGGACGGGCCTGGTTGACACCGGGATTGGTCTGGCCCGGCTGGGTCATCGACCGCTCGATCGGCGCGCCCGGCCGCGGCGCGGTATTGGTCGCGGGCGGCGCGCTGAAGGTCTGCGAGCCGCGGCTGCCCATGCCGAAGCCTTTGCCCGCCTTGGCGGCAGCCTCGCCGACCGGCCACGCCAGCACCAGGGCTGCGACCGCAAGGGCAAGGGAGCGTCGGAACACGGGTCGGGCCATCGTCGAATCCTCCATCGGATGTTGGTTGGTCGGCATATGGGGGGCAGGGCGGCGGTTCGCCAGTCGTGCGGCGTCCGGAAAGTCACGTGCGGGACCGGAACGGCGTTCGCCGAAACACCCTGTCCGGCAGGGGGGTCCGGCCGCCGGCCCGCGATCGCCGGTTCCGCGGCGCGATGCCGCGCGGCCGTGCGTTTCGGCCGGCGCGGCTGTCCTCGGCCGTCTTCTGTCGCAGCCGAAACATCTGAGGCCGATTGTGGCAGAACGGCCACACTCCCGCCGCCATCCTTCATGTTAGTAGATTCTTATGGATCAGGCAGTGGCGACCCTCGATGCCGTTCGGACGTGGCTCGCGTCCGTTGCGAACATCCTTGCAAGCGGTGCGTGGACGCAGCCGGTGCCGGTGCCGGCCTGGGGGGTGGTGGCTGTGGCCGCGCTCCTCGCCGTGCTGCTGCTCGGCCGGCTGTTCCGGCCGTACGGTTACGACACTGGCGGCGGCGGCGGGCTCTGGCGCTTCGCCCTCATCGTGCTCGTCGGCTTCGTCGCCTGGCGCGGGTTCCAGTATCTCGAAGAGACGCAGGTCCAATCGGCCCGCCTCGCGCTTGGCGAGCGGCTGTCGCGGGCGATCATCTCGCCGGTCGAGAGCAATCCGCTGCTGGCCTGCGTGAACGGCGTGACCAATCCCGACCTGCGGGCCGCGTGCGAGCGCACGGTGTTCGCCAAGCCCGAGAATGCCGCCGCAGCGGTGTCGCTGATCCGGGACCGGCTGGAGCTTCTGACGCTCGCCTCGCTGCCGGCCAGCGGGCTGGGTCCGGACGATTCGCGTACGGTGCGGCTGCGCCGGGCGCTGGAAAGCGACGATTTCGGGCTCGTCGCCTATGTGCTCACCGAGACGGAGCAGTGCCGGCCCGAGTCCTGCGCTCCGCTCGACCTCTTCAAGGACGCCGAGAAGATCAAGGCCAACATGGCGGCGCGGACCTTCGAGACGCTGGTCGAGAAGCAGTCGGCGATCTGGACGCCCGGCCGTGGCGGTCCGTTCGGGTTCCGCCAGCACCCCTCCCGTCTCGATCCCGCGCTGTCGGGCCCGCCGGGGCCGGTGACCTCCGGCACGATGGAGATGCCCCCGCCGGGCCCGACGACGCTCGGGCCGGGGCCGTCCGGCACGGACAGCCTGGGTCCGCCGACCGACCTTTCGCCCGCCGCCGTGCCGCGTTCTGCGCCTCCGGCAGAGCGTGCTGCGCCGCCGCCGGCCGCCGCGCCGAAGCCCGCTGCTCCGGCGCCGAGGGCGACGACGGCCGCGCCCACCGCGCCGGCTGTGACGGCCCCCGCGACAGCGCCGACCGCGGCGCCGACAACGGCACCGAAGCCGCCGCCGCAGCCGGTGGCGCGGCCGGCGACCGTGCCGCGCCCGCAGCAGCCGGCCCCTGCGATGGCCCCGGTGCAGCCCGCCGTTCCGCGGCTGCCGCCGCCGACCTCGCTGACCTTACCGCCGATGCCGGACGAAGAGCCCGCCGAGACGCCGAGCGAGGATTGACGCCGCGCGGGGATCGAACCCAGGCGGGGACTGGCTCCACGCAGGATTGGCTTCAAGCAAGGATTGACGGGGGCGGAACCGGTTGCGCATAGTCCTATTTCCTGCGCGCAACCTTCGGTCCCCATGTTCAGCTCCGTCCTGATTGCCAATCGCGGCGAGATCGCCGTCCGCATCATCCGAACCGCGCGCCGCCTCGGCCTTCGCACCATCGCCGTCCATTCCGACGCCGACGCCACGGCGCCGCACGTGAAGCTCGCCGACATGGCCTGCCGCATCGGGCCGGCGCCCGCGCGCGACAGCTATCTGGTCGCCGAGCGGCTGATCGCGGCGGCGCGCGAGAGCGGCGCCGAGGCGATCCACCCCGGCTATGGCTTCCTGTCCGAGCGCGCCGATTTCGCCGACGCCTGCGCCGCGGCCGGGCTGGTGTTCATCGGCCCGCCGGCCTCGGCGATCCGGGCGATGGGCGCCAAGGACGGCGCCAAGGCGCTGATGGCCAAGGCCGGCGTGCCGGTGGTGCCGGGCTATCACGGCGCGGACCAGGATCCGGCGCGGCTCGCCGATGCCGCGGTCGAGATCGGCTTTCCGGTGCTGATCAAGGCCACCGCGGGCGGCGGCGGCAAGGGCATGAAGAAGGTCACGGACCCCGCCGGCTTCGCCGAGGCGCTGGCGTCGGCCAAGCGCGAGGCGGAGGCGGCGTTCGGCGACCCGCGGGTGCTGATCGAGCGCTACGTCACCGATCCGCGCCACGTCGAGATCCAGGTGTTTGCCGACGCCCACGGCAACGCCGTGCATCTGTTCGAGCGCGACTGCTCGCTGCAGCGCCGCCACCAGAAGGTGATCGAGGAGGCGCCGGCGCCGGGGCTTTCGCCCGAGATGCGGGCGCTGATGGGCGACACCGCGGTCAAGGCGGCCAAGGCGGTGGGCTATGTCGGCGCCGGTACGGTCGAGTTCATCGCCGACGGCTCGAAGGGCCTGAGGCCCGACGCCTTCTGGTTCATGGAGATGAACACCCGGCTGCAGGTCGAGCACCCGGTGACCGAATCGATCACCGGGCTCGATCTGGTCGAACTGCAGTTCCGCGTCGCGGCGGGCGAAAAGCTGCCGTTCGCGCAAGGCGACCTCGCCATCGACGGCCATGCCGTGGAGGCGCGGCTCTATGCCGAGGATCCCGAGCGCGGCTTCCTGCCCTCGACCGGGCGGCTGTGGGCGTTGAAGCTGCCTGTGGGCGAGGGCATCCGCGTCGATTCCGGGGTGGAGGAGGGCGGCGAGGTCTCGCCGCACTACGATCCGATGATCGCCAAGATCATCGCCCACGCGGCCACCCGCGACGAGGCGCTCGACCGGCTGGCGCAAGCGCTCGATGAGACGCTGGTGGCGGGGCCGCGCACCAATGCGCCGTTCCTGGCGGCGCTCGCCCGGCATCCGGCGTTCCGCGCCGGCAAGTTCGACACCGGCTTCATCGACCGCCATCTCGACGAGCTGTTGCCGCAGCGCGGGCCCGATCCCGGCGCGGTGGCGGCGGCGACCGCGCGGCTGGTGCGGCGCGAGCAGGCGCGGCTCTCGGCGCTGGCGCGCGCGCGCTCCGACGAGGCGGCCTCGCCGTGGGACGTGCTCGACGCCTTCGACCTCGCCGGCCCCCGCGAGGTCGGGCTGCAGGTGACCGCCGACGGCGAGACGGTGACGGCGCGGGTGCGCTATTCGGCGCCGGATCTGGCGGTCAGCGTCGAGGGCATTGCCGCGGCGGACGCGGCGGTGATCGAGGCCGATGACGCGGTGATCGCGGTGCGCCACGGCCGGCAGGCCATGGTCAAGGCCAAGGACATTGAGGCCATCGACATCGAGCACCTCGATGAGGGCGGCATCGTCACCGCGCCGATGCACGGCAAGGTTCTGGCGCTCGCCGCCGGTCCGGGCGATCCGGTCCGCAAGGGGCAGACGATCGCGGTGATCGAGGCGATGAAGATGGAGCACGCGCTCACCGCGCCGATCGACGGCACGGTGGCGGAGGTGGCGGTCAGCGTCGGCGCCCAGGTGGCGGACGGCGCGAAGATCATGCTGATCGCGCCGGTCGAGGGGTGAGGCGCCGTCGGGCGCAATAGCGCCAGCGTATTGCGCCGAATTGGTCGAGGACGCACGGCGAAGATGGCGGAATACGCTTCGCTATTCCGACCTACCTTAATACCATGGCGTCATCCCGGCCGAGCGTCAGCGAGAGCCGGGATCGTTTGCAGGAAAAGGCACCCTTTCCGGATGACGGTCCCGGGTCGCGCAGCTTCGCTGCTTGCCCGGGACGACGAGGCGGCAAAGCGACCCGCGGATGACGGCCGTTGTCCCCGCATGGTAGGACGCGGCGATGCCGGACTCGCCGACCAATCCGCTCCATCTCGTCAAGCTGTGCGTCGGCTGCGATGCCGTCGCCGACCTCGAAGAATGGATCGCGGCGCGGATCCGCGAGTGCACCCGCCAGGGCCGGCCGCATGAGCAGGTCCACACCACCCGCATGACGCCGAAGCGGCGCGCCGAGCTTCTGGCCGGCGGCTCGCTCTATTGGGTGATCAAGGGCGTGGTCCAGTGCCGCCAGCGGCTGATCGATCTGCGCCCGGTGGTCGATGCCGAGGGCGTCAGTCGTTGCGAGCTGGTGCTGGAGCCCAAATTGGTGCGCACGGTGCTGCGGCCGATGCGGGCGTTCCAGGGCTGGCGCTACCTCTCGGCCGCCGACGCGCCGTCCGATCTCGATCGGGCCGGCGAGGGCGTCGCCGACATGCCCGAGGCGCTGCGCCAGGAACTGGCCGGCCTCGGGTTACTGTAATGCGGTTTCCGGTTGATCCCTTCGGGATACCGGAAACGCTCTCGCCGAAAAATCCTTGATCTGGGAAGGATTTTTCGGCGATCGGAATACGGTTCTCCGGCCCTGTGGGCCGGAAACCGTATAAATCGATCACCCCTCCGGCACCGCCAGATTGTCGATCAGCCGCGTGGCGCCGATGCGGGCGGCGGCGAGCAGGCGTACCCGGCTGCGCTGGCCGCGCTTGAGCGGCGCCAGGGTCTCGGCGTCGCGCGCCTCGAAATAGTCGGTCTCGAAGCCGGCGCGCGACAGCGTGGCGCGGCCCTGGGCCAGCGCGCGGCTCACAGGCTGGCCGGCGGCGATCGATTCGGCCGCCTTGACCAGCGCGTGCGGCAGCGCCACGGCGCGGGCGCGCTCGTCCGCCGACAAATAGACGTTGCGCGACGACAGGGCGAGCCCGTCCGCCTCGCGCGTGGTCGGCGCGCCGATGATTCGGGTCGGCAGGTCGAGGTCGCGGGCGAGGCGGCTGACCACCTTGAGCTGCTGGTAGTCCTTCTCGCCGAACACCGCGATGTCCGGCCGCACCTGCAACAACAGCTTGCCGACGACGGTGGCGACGCCGCCGAAGAAGTGCGGGCGGAACGCGTCCTCAAGCCCGGCCAGCGCCGCGCCCTCCGGCACGATGCGGGTGGCGAAGCCGTCCGGATACATTTCCTCCGCTGTCGGCGCATAGACGAGATCGACGCCGGCCGCTTCGAGCTTGCGGAAATCCTGCCGGAAGGTGCGGGGATATTTGGAGAAATCCTCGGTGGGGGCGAACTGGGTGGGGTTGACGAAGATCGACACCACGACGCGGTCGGCCTTGCGCCGGGCCAGCTTCACCAGCGCCAGATGGCCGGTGTGCAGCGCACCCATGGTCGGCACCAGCGCGATGCGCTCGCCGGCCGCCGCCCACGGCTCGATGGCGCGGCGCAGGCTGCGGACCGAGCGGACGACCCGCGTTTCCTTGGCCATTCTCGTCTCCCCCAAAAACTCGCCGGGAACTCGCCGGCCCGATCAGCGCGGCCGGGTGGCGCCGGCGTGATTGCCGCTCATCCTTGGCCGTTTATCCCGGGGCCGTCCAATCCTGGCCGTTCAATCTTGCCGTTCAATCTTGCCGTTTAATCTTGGCCGCTCGTCCTTGGCAAACCTATTGCCGGGTGAAAATGCTGCCAAGCGCTTGACCGGAGAGGTACATAGCACCGACAATTCCATGCATTGCGTCGGATTCGGGTTGTGCTCGATGCGTCGAGAATCGGTGCCGGTCACCAATGAGCCCGCGCGTCGGCGCGGGGCGCACGTGGTCGTGCTCGGCAACGAGAAGGGCGGCTCCGGCAAGTCGACCATCGCCATGCATCTGGCGGTGGCGCTGATGAAGGCCGGCTACCTCGTCGCCACCATCGATCTCGACTGCCGGCAGAAGTCCTTCACGCGCTATGTCGAAAACCGCCGGGCGCTGGCCGTCCGGATGGGGATCGAGCTCGAACTGTCGCATCACTTCACGGTCGACCGCGCGACCCACAACGAGATCGACCGCAACGAGACCGACGAGTTCGCGTCGTTTGCCGCGGCCATCACCACGCTGGAGCATACCCACGACATCGTGGTGATCGATACGCCGGGGTCGGACAGCTATCTCATGCGCTTGGCGCATGCCATGGCCGATACGCTGATTACCCCGCTCAATGACAGCTTCATCGATTTCGACGTGCTGGCGCGGGTCGATTCCGAGAGCGGCGAGATCTTCGCGGTGAGCCAGTATGCCGAGCTGGTGTGCGAGGCGCGCCGGCAGCGCCGGCTGGCCGATGGCGGCACCACCGACTGGATCGTGGTGCGCAACCGCGTCGGCCAGTTCGAGACCCGCAACGGCCGCAATCTGGAGCGCTGCCTGTCGCTCTTGGCCTCGACGCTCGACTTCCGCCCGGCCAACGGCCTGTCCGACCGGGTGATCTACCGCGAGCTGTTCGCGCGCGGCCTGACCGTGCTCGACACGCTCGACCGCTCGCTGTTCGGCATCGAGCCCAACCTGTCGCACTTCACGGCGCGCACCGAGGTGCGCTCGCTGCTCGACGTCCTCAACCTGCCGCTCGACGTGCGCGGCCGTGGCCGCGCCGAGCCGCGCGAGAGCTGGTCGGGCGCCGATCCCGGCCTGATGGCCGGCGAATAGCGCCGCCGGCGCGGTTGCCTGATGGCCACACCAGCCCCACCTAGTGGGCAGGCCGTTGAGTTCGAGTCCATTGATGGCAAGCCGAGAGACCAAAGCGCCCGTCGCCGTTTCCGGCGAAAGCAAAGCCCTGGAGCGCGGCAGCGATGTCGCGGCGTTTCTCGCCGAGGTGCGAAGCCGCGCCCCGGCGGTGGCGGCCGGCGAGCGCGGACGCCTGGTCTTCGCGCTCGATGCGACCATGAGCCGGCAGCCGACCTGGGACATGGCGATGCGGCTGCAGGCCGACATGTTCCGCGAGGCGGGAACGCTGGCCGGCCTCGAAGTGCAGCTCGTCTATTACCGCGGTCTCGGCGAGTGCCGGGCCTCGCGGTGGGTGTCGGAGGCCGCCAGCCTGGAGCGGCTGATGACGTCGATCGACTGCCGCGGCGGCCACACCCAGATCGCCCGCGTGCTGCGCCATGCCGGCCAGGAGGCCCTGCGCGGACGGGTGCATGCGCTGGCGTTCGTCGGCGATGCCATGGAGGAATCGCTCGACGATCTCTGCGCCGCCGCCGGTCCGCTGGCGCTGCGCGGCGTGCCGGCCTTCCTGTTCCAGGAGGGGGCGGACCCGGTCGCCGAGCAGGCGTTCCGCGAGGTGGCACGGCTGACGCGCGGCGCCTATTGCCGGTTCGGACCCGGCTCGGCGGCGGAGCTGCGGGCGCTGCTGCAGGCGGTGGCGGCCTTTGCCTCGGGCGGACGCCGGGCGCTCACCGCGCTGGCCGACCGCGAGGGGCGGGGGGCGCGCCTGCTGCTGGAGCAGATGCGGGCGCCATGATGACGCTGGCGATCGGCATCGTTGCGCTGCTGCTGGCGTTGTGGGGGCTCGACCGGCTGGCCAAGCTCGATGCCCGGACGCTGGTCGCCCGGCTGTCGCAGATCGGCGGCGGCGTGGCGCTGGCCGCGGGGGTGCTGCTCGCGGTCACCGGACGGTTCGTCGTTGCGGTACCGCTGCTGTTCCTGGGGCTGTCGCTGCTCGGCTGGTTGCCGAACCGGCCGGCGGGCTGGAGCCAGCGGACCCAGCGCTCGACCGGGCAAAGCTCGCGCGCCCGCACCGCTCTGCTCGACATGGAGCTCGACCATGACAGCGGCGAGATGCGCGGAACCGTGACCGCCGGGGCGCACCAGGGGCGGACCCTGGACGACCTGACCCTGGCGGAGCTGGGCGATCTCTACGCCGACGCCGATGGCGACAGCCGCGCGCTACTGGAAGCGTATCTTGACCGCCGGGCGCCCGGCTGGCGTGAACACGGCGAGGCGGACGCGGCAGCGGGGCGCGGTGAGGGAGGGCGCGACGGCGCGATGACCCAGCAGGAGGCCTATGAGATCCTTGGCCTTGAGCCAGGAGCCGCCGCCGAGGACATTCGACGGGCGCACCGGACGCTCATGAAGCGGCTGCACCCCGACCAGGGCGGAACCGATTGGCTGGCGTCCCGCGTCAATGAAGCCAAGGACGTACTTCTGCGGCACCATCGCTGATACTCCACGCGCGAAGGAACCCTGAACCGAGGCATGTATGCGCCTCGTTCATCTAATATTGTCGGTAATCCTTTATCTTTGGTTTAACATCACGCGGCGTTGGCGCGATTGAATTGCGTCCGGCGTCCGGCGTCCGGCGTCCGGCGCGTGTGCGCTCGCGCCGTGGTCATCGCCGGGCTTGTGCCGGCGATCTCGATGGGATCGCGGCGGTGTCGGACAAGAGGGCGACGGACGGGTGACCAGGGTGTCGGGATCGCCGGGACGAGCCCGGCGATGACCGGGACTGTTCCGGCTAGAGCGCGACCCGATCTGACTGCATCAGATCGGGCGCTCTAACTCTTTGAATTGTCGCATTCTCTTTCGCAAAACCGGTATCCACTTTTGCGGAGAATGCTCTAGACTGCCCAGACCGCAGGTTCCCGTCGACGCAGGCCGGTATCATACGAAATCCGGCCGAACAGGCCGGAGTTTCGTATTCCGGTCGCCGAAAATCCTCTTTCCGAACAAGAGGTTTTCGGCGAGCCCGTTTCCGGGATCCCGAAGGGATCAACCGGAAACCGTATCAGTTCCGCAGCGGCATGCAGGCGAAGTCGGACTTCTTGAGCACCCGGCAGGCTTCGTGGGCGCGTTCCTCGTCGAAGCCGGCGAAGCGGGCGCGGTAGAGCGCGGTCGAGCCCTTGACCACCTTCTCGGTGAAGGGATCGGCGTTGCCGAGCAGGCCCTTGTTGCGGGTCTGGGCTTCGCGCAGCTTGTCGCGCGCCTGCGATTCCGCCTGGAAGGCGCCGATCTGGATCATCCACGCGCTGCGGCCGGCATGACGGACGGGAGGTGACGGGGGAGCGGCCATCTGCACCGAGGCGACCTGCACCGAGGCGACCTGGATCGCCCCGGGCCGGCTCGGCTGAGCGGTAGCGGCATAGGCGCGGACCTGCGCATCCAGGGTATGCGGTGCCGGTTCGGGGGCGATGGTGATGACCGCCGGGGCGATCTGGCCCGGCGCCGCCGACGCCGAGGCGGTGGTGTAGGTCGACACCGAATTGGCCGAGGCCCGCACCACCACCGCACCGAGCGGCGCGGTGTTGGTGACCGGGCCGACCGGGACGGAACGGACGGTGGTTGGACGCAGCGGCTCGGTGGAGCCGGGGGCCGGACGCGAGATCGCGGCGGTCGGCGTCTGGTCGGCCACGACAACGGCGGCGAGGGCGAGCGGCTCGCGGCTCATCGGCCGCGGCTCCGGCTGCGGAATGGGGGTGGCCGGCTCGACCTCGGCAATGCGCGCAACCATCGGGGCGCCGGCATAGGCCTTCGGCAGGCAGGTCTCGATCAGGTTTGCCATCTGGGCGTCGCGCGAGGCGCCGGAGCGGCCGCCGAGCACCACGCCGACGATGTGGCGGCCGTTGCGCTTGGCGGAGGTGACGAGGTTGAAGCCCGAGGCGCGGGTGTAGCCGGTCTTGATGCCGTCGACGCCTTCCACCCGGCCGAGCAGCTTGTTGTGGTTGGCGATGGTGCCGCCGCGCCAGACGAACTGGCGGGTGGAGAAGTAGCGGTAATAGCGCGGGAACCGCTCCTGGATGGCGCGCCCGAGCACCGACAGGTCGCGGGCGGTGGTCACCTGCTCGGGATTGGGCAGGCCCGATGCGTTCTTGAAGGTGGTGCGCGACATGCCCAGCGCACGCGCCTTGCGGGTCATCAGCGTCGCGAAGGAGGCCTCGTCGCCGCCGACGGCCTCGGCGATCACCACCGCCGCGTCGTTGGCCGACTTGGTGACGAGGGCCTTGATGGCGTCCTCGACCTCGATGGTCGAGCCGGGCTTGAGGCCCAGCTTGGTCGGCTCCTGCGCCGAGGCGCGCGCCGAGACCGGAAGCTGGCTGTCGAGCTTGAGGCGGCCGGCCTCGAGCTGCTCGAACAGCATGTAGAGGGTCATGATCTTGGTGATGGAGGCCGGATGGCGAAGCGCGTCCGGCGCGCTCTCGTGGAGCACCTTGCCGGTGTTCGCATCGACAACGAAGGCGGCATAGCCGGTGCGCCACTGCTCGGACGATGCCGGCGCCCGGCTGCGCTGCTCGGCGGCGGCGGAGGGCTTGCCGCGGCGGTGCTTCGCGCGGGCATCCGCCGGGTCGGGAAGCGCGATGCCGAGCGCTGCGGCGATGGCGATGACGCGGATGGCGAAAGGCAACAAACTCTGTCCAGAGGCGAGCACATTCATTGGCGCGGTCCGTTGCTGTCCTTTGCAGCCGCGATCCTTGCGGCCATTTTCACCATGTGCGGCAGATGCGGCGCGGCGTGATCACGGCGTGATCCGTTGGCCGTGTTGGTTGGCCGGTTCCGTGGGCTGGTTCCTGCGGGCGTCCGGGCCAGCCCGGACGCATCTGCGACGCGGGAAATGCCCCAAGTCTGGGGTCGGTGGGTTAACGGGGTGTTAAGAGACTTCAAAAAAGGCATCGGTATATTGCAGTGCGGTATAAAATCTTGACCAAAATGCTGCATCGCGGTATCCACCATGGGGGGCGGGGCCATTGCTGAAACGCCGCTGAAACGCCGCGCTTGCGGCGCTGAAGCCGAAAGAGAGGAAGCCCAGATGTTCCAGAATTTTGACGAAATTCAGAAGCTCGGAAAAGAAAACGTCGACCTTGCGGTAAAGTCCGTAAGTGCAGTCACTAAGAGCGCGCAGGCGATCGCCGTCGAGATGGTCGACTACTCGAAGAAATCGTTCGAGCAGGGGTCGGCCGCGGCCGAGAAACTGCTGGGCGCCCGCTCGCTCGATAAGGCTATGGAGATCCAGACCGACTATGTGAAGTCGGCTTACGAAAGCATGATTTCGCAGGCAACCAAACTCGGCGCGCTCTACACCGATCTCGCCAAGGAAGCCTACAAGCCTTACGAGAACGTGCTCGGCAAGTTGACGCCGAAGTCCTGATGCGAACGGCCCGACACGCCGCGGCGTGGGGCCGTTGATCCTCGCGGATGTTCTTTCCGGAATTCAGGGATTTCGCGGAACTCCGCGTCCAGGGTCAGCGGTCAGCGGCCGCGGGATGGGGCCGGCACCTCGGACAGAGCGTCCGCCGATCGGACGGAAACGGTCGGACGCTCCAGTTTCTTGAGTTGCCGCATTCTCTTTCGCAAAACCGGTTCCCGCTTTTGCGGAGAATGCTCTTGAGCGTCCGCCGGTCGGACTGAAACGGTCGGACGCTCCAGTTTCTTGAGTTGTCGCATTCTCTTTCGCAAAACCGGTTCCCGCTTTTGCGGAGAATGCTCTTGCGACGCGCAGCGTGCGCAAGATGGAAAAGCCCGGCCGATGAGCCGGGCTTTTTGGCGTTATACGGGTTCCGGCTGATCGAGCCTTCGGGCCGTATTCCGATCGCCGACCCGGCGGTCGCTCATTTGGCGATGTACAGGCTTGCGAGTTCCGAGGCGATCTCGTCGAACACCGTCACCATCTCCGAGGCCGAGGTCAGGTAGTAGAACTTGCCGGCGTCGGTGGCGCAGTTCTGAAGAAGGGTCGATCGGGCGTCGTTCCCGGTGTTCACCTGGATCGTGTAAATCGTGATGTCCGTGGCCTTGATGTTGGCGCAGGTTCCCTTGCCGCCGTTCGAACTGTCGTACATCCGCTTGTCGACTGCGGTCGAGGTGTTCGAACCGTTGCCTTCCCAGCGGTTTCGGGTGTTGAGGCCGTCGCTCAGCAGCACGATCGCCTCGTTGTACTTGTACTGGGGATCCTTGTCGGGCGCCGTCAGCGGGCCGCCGCCCACCAGGGCCTGCCAGGCCCACACCAGTCCGAGCGGCTGATTGGTGGCGCCGGCCGCGGTGAGGTTCTCCACGGTCGATTTCAACGACGACCAATTGTGGTTGAGACCGATCATCGTCGTCGTCGGGCAATAGCTGTCGAGCGAGGGGGAGGCCGGAGGGAATTTCGAGGCGATGACCGACGTATCGGTGGCGTCGATCTTCTGATCGTAGCCGGCGCCGGCGGTGGCGGGGTTCGGCCCGGTGGAGAGGCCGCGATCGGTCACGCAGCCTTTCCAGGCGTTCTTGTTGGTCGACGGAGTCCAAGTGCCGCCGGCGCTCGCGCAACGCTTCCGGCTGACGTTGGTCGAGGAATTCTTGCTGCAGGTGCCGTATTCGGCGTTCGTGGAAGTCCAGTCGAGCCAAGTCGCGTTCTTGTTGGCCGTGCCGACATTGACCAGTTCGCTGAAGGGGATGATCGCGACCTCGACGTCGCCGTCGTTCACAGCGAGCGCCTCGAGCTGTTCGAGGAGACCTTTCGTCGCGGTCTTGAGCGCGTTGAGCTTGTTGGCGCTGTTCATCGAGCCGGTGATGTCCAGCGCCAGGGCGACGCGCAGCTTGCCGTTGCCCCACTTCACGGTGGCGTTGGCGGCGAGCGGCATCGAGGTCACCGAGGACAGGATGGTCACGGTCGGCGACATGGTCGTGGCGGCGGACACCGCCAGTTCGCCCTTGTTGGGGGTGACCGTGAGCGTCACGTCGCCGACATTGGCCTCGTTGAAGTTGGCGTTGAAATACTGCCTGGCCTTGGTCTCCAAGGTGCCCTGCGGCGTGTTCAGCGGCATCTTGCTGAGTGCCAGCGCGGCGGAGTCCACCGCGATCTGCATCTCCGACAAGGCATGCGACTTGCGGCTGAAGTCGACGCTGGCGCCGATCAGTCCGAGGACGGGGATCACCGCCAAGGTGAAAATGACGACGACATTGCCGGATTCGGAACGCCAAAAACGGACCATCGTGTGCCCTCCGGTGCGTGCTGTTGTGTAAACTTACACATAAGACGTATCGGATCGGTTAGGTCGGCCGCATAAAACATGGGTGGCGACGAAACGATTGGTTAACCTTTATGCATCGAATTTTATAGTGTATGCCGGTGTGGATAATCCTTCCGCTGGTCCAATATGGCGAGTCCATCTTGCTATTTTCATCAAGGCTGCATCCTCATTTGCATAAAATGCTTCGGTTTATACCAACGGCCGAATGCGGACCGTTGGTTCCGGTCGCGGATTTTCGCGAAATCTCTGATTTCTGATGAGAAAATCCGCGAGAGCCAACGGCCCCACGCGTCAGCGTCTGGGGCCGTTGGTATGATGTCTCGCTGGTTCATGCCGGCGCGGCGCCAGACCGGCGCCAAGCGGGTGCACCCGCCCTTGCGTGCGGCCGTCCCCGCCGGACCTGCTCACCGTCATGTGACCGGCCGGCCGGCTTCCTGCGGTCCTGCTCGGCGCGTTCCCTGTCCGGCGCCAGACCGGCCGCACTGGCGGCGCACCGGGGCAGCAACTATTATGAGTCAAGAGAACGGTGATCGGTGGCGCCAGGGCCGCGGGTCCGTCGGCCGTGCGTACGAGCGACGATCCAAAGCCAGGCGCCGTGCGAAAGCCGCGATGTGCCGCTACCCGGATGTTCCTCTGTCCGGATGTTCCGCTACCCGAGTGAAGACCCGTCACCAGATCGCTGTCCTCGTGCCCCCGGCTCGCCCATGATTCAGGAGTTCTCTTCGATCGATCGGTTCGGCACCGCGGCGGCTCGCCCGCGGGCGATGGCCGGCAAGGGGATGGCCGACAAGGGAAAGCCCGCGCCGCCGCAGGGGCCGGGAACGGCGGTCATCACCCGCACCAAGGCGCAGACCCGGCGGCCGAACATGTACCGGGTGCTGATCCTGAACGACGACTACACGCCGATGGAGTTCGTGGTGCTGATCCTCGAACGGTTCTTCGGCAAGAGCCGCGACGAGGCGACGCGCATCATGCTGCACGTCCACCACCATGGCGTCGGCGAGTGCGGGATCTACACCTATGAGGTGGCGGAGACGAAGGTCACGCAGGTGATGGACTTTGCCCGCAAACACCAGCACCCTCTCCAGTGTGTCATGGAGAAGAAATAGGAGCCCCCATTGCCCAGTTTCTCCCGCAGCCTCGAACAGTCCCTGCACCGCGCCCTGGCCTTGGCCAACGAACGCCATCACGAGTACGCGACGCTGGAACACCTGCTGCTCGCCCTCGTCGATGACCAGGACGCGGCGGCGGTGATGCGGGCCTGCAATGTCGACCTGGACAAGCTCAAGCGCGCCCTGGTCGACTATATCGACAGCGAACTGGACAATCTGACCACCGACGGCAGCGACGAATCCAAGCCGACCGCGGGCTTCCAGCGCGTCATCCAGCGCGCGGTGATCCATGTGCAGTCCTCCGGCCGCGAGGAGGTGACCGGCGCCAACGTGCTGGTGGCGATCTTCGCCGAGCGCGAGAGCCACGCCGCGTATTTCCTGCAGGAGCAGGACATGACGCGCTACGACGCCGTCAACTACATCAGCCACGGCATCGCCAAGCGGCCCGGCCTGTCGGAGAGCCGGCCGGCGCGCGGCGTCGAGGACGAGGCCGACACCAAGCCGGGCGACGAGCCCAAGAAGAAGGGCGACGCGCTCGAAGCCTATTGCGTCAACCTCAACAAGAAGGCGCGCGACGGCAAGATCGATCCGCTGATCGGCCGCGATTCCGAGATCCAGCGCACCATCCAGGTGCTGTGCCGCCGCCAGAAGAACAACCCGCTGTTCGTTGGCGACCCCGGCGTCGGCAAGACCGCCATCGCCGAGGGGCTGGCGCGGCGCATCGTCAATGGCGAGGTGCCGGAGGTGCTGTCGAACGCCACCGTGTTCGCGCTCGACATGGGCGCGCTGCTGGCCGGCACGCGCTACCGCGGCGATTTCGAGGAGCGGCTGAAGCAGGTCATCAAGGAGATCGAGAACTATCCCGGCGCCATCATGTTCATCGACGAGATCCACACGGTGATCGGCGCCGGCGCCACCTCGGGCGGGGCGATGGACGCCTCCAATTTGCTCAAGCCCGCGCTGGCCTCCGGCAATGTGCGCTGCATCGGCTCGACCACCTACAAGGAGTACCGCCAGTACTTCGAGAAGGACCGCGCCTTGGTGCGCCGCTTCCAGAAGATCGACGTCAACGAGCCGACGCCGGAGGACGCCTTCGAGATCCTCAAGGGGCTGAAGCCGTATTTCGAGGACTTCCACAAGCTCCGCTACACCAATGAGGCGATCAAGGCGGCGGTCGATCTGGCGGTGCGCTACATCCATGACCGCAAGCTGCCGGACAAGGCGATCGACGTGATCGACGAATCCGGCGCGGCGCAGATGCTGCAGCCCGAGAGCCGGCGCAAGAAGACCATCGGCGTCAAGGAGATCGAGGCGGTGGTGGCCACCATGGCGCGCATTCCGCCCAAGACCGTCTCCAAGGACGACGCCGAGGTGCTGGCCAATCTGGAGCAGACGCTCAAGCGCGTGGTGTTCGGCCAGGACAAGGCGATCGAGGCTTTGGCCTCGGCCATCAAGCTCGCCCGCGCCGGCTTGCGCGAGCCGGAGAAGCCGATCGGCTCCTATCTGTTCTCGGGGCCGACCGGCGTCGGCAAAACGGAAGTCGCCAAGCAGCTCGCCTCCGTGCTCGGCGTGCCGCTGACCCGCTTCGACATGAGCGAGTACATGGAGCGGCACACCGTGTCGCGGCTGATCGGCGCGCCTCCGGGCTATGTCGGGTTCGACCAGGGCGGCCTGCTCACCGACGCGGTCGACCAGAACCCGCACTCGGTGCTGCTCTTGGACGAGATCGAGAAGGCCCATCCCGATCTCTTCAACATCCTGCTGCAGGTGATGGACCACGGGAAACTGACCGACCACAACGGCAAGCAGGTCGATTTCCGCAACACCATCATCATCATGACCACCAATGCCGGGGCAGCCGACCTCGCCAAGGCGGCCTATGGCTTCACCCGCACCAAGCGGGAAGGGGACGATACCGAGGCGATCAACCGCATGTTTGCCCCGGAATTCCGCAACCGTCTCGACGCGGTGATCCCGTTCGCGCACCTGTCGCCCGAGATCATCGCCCTGGTGGTCGAGAAGTTCGTGCTGCAGCTCGAAGCCCAGCTCGCCGACCGCAACGTCACGATCGCGCTCACGCCCGCGGCGACCGAATGGCTGGTCGAGCGCGGCTATGACGAGCAGATGGGCGCGCGGCCGATGGGCCGCGTCATCCAGGAGAACATCAAGAAGGCGCTGGCCGACGAGGTGCTGTTCGGACGCCTGCGCACGGGCGGCCACGTCAAGGTGGTGGTCGAGGAGGTCGACGGCGGCCGCAGGCTCGGCTTCGAGTTTCTCGAAGGGCCGGTGACGCCGAAGCCCGATCCGGTGGCTCCGGTCAAGAAACCGCGCAAGCGCAAGACGTCCTACCGCACCAAGTCGGCCAAGGCCAAGCCGAAGGCCGCCAAGGGCGGCGGACCGGGCCCGGCGCGCAGCTCGGTGCCCAAGGTGCCGCTGATCAAGGCGTGAAGGCGGCGCGCCAATCCGGTGTCCTGTCATCCCGGCCCGCGTCAGCGGAGCCGGGATCGGGTTCAGAAGGGGTTCCTGTCTGCGTACGGTCCCGGGTCTTCGCGTTGCGAAGCCCGGGACGACGCCTGAAGCTGGTGCCCATGAAGCGGTTCTAGGAATGTCGGCTTCCTCTTGCCGCCGAGAATCGGCCAGATAGGACCACTGGCGGTCCATGGCCCGGTTCTCCCGAATGACCTCGCACAACGCCCCGCTCGCCGCCGGCATCCGCGTTGCCTTCGGCCCGCCGATGCTGGTGCTGATGGCCTCCTTCGTCGGCTTCGGCGGTCTGGCGCACGATGCCGGCTGGCCGCTGCCGGCCGCGGTGCTGGCGACGCTCTTGGTCTGGGCGATGCCGGGGCAGGTGGTGCTGCTCGGGGCCGTCGCCGCCGGGTCTTCGCCGCTCGCCGCACTGCTGGCGGTGTCGCTGTCGGCGGTGCGGCTGATGCCGATGGTGGTGTCGCTGATGCCGGTGCTGCGGGCGCCGCGAATGGGCGTGGGCACGCAGTTCTGGTGCGCCCATTTCGTGGCGCAGACGGTGTGGGTGGAGTCCTTCCGCCACCTGCCCGACATTCCGCGCGCCGAGCGGCCGGGCTTCTATCTCGGCATGTCCTATGCGCTGATCGTCGCCTCGGCGGCGGCGACGGCGCTGGGCCATGTGGTGGCCGGCCGGCTGGCCGAGCCGCTGGTGATCGGGCTGGTGTTCCTGCCGCCGGTGTTCTTTCTCCTGTCGCTGGAGCGAACGGCGCGAAGTGTCGTCGACAAGCTGGCGTTTGCCGCCGGCCTCGTGCTCGGGCCGGCGATGGCGGTGGCGGCGCCCGATTTCGACCTGATGCTGACCGGCGCGATCGGCGGCGCGGTGGCGTTCGCCGCCGGCCTCGCCTGGGAGCGCCGGGCATGAGCGACCTTGCCATCTATGCGATGGTGCTGGCGGCGGCCGCGGCCACCTATGTCTGGCGGTTTCTCGGCATCGCCGTGGCCAACCGGATCGACGACCGCAGCCTCGGCTTCCGCTTCGTGCGGGCGGTGGCCACCGCGATGGTGGCCGGGCTGGCGGCGCGGATGGTGCTGTTCCCGACCGGCGGGCTCGCCGCCATTCCGCTGGCGCTGCGGCTTGCCGCGGTGGGGGCGGGGGCCGGCGCCTACGCCGCCACCGGCCGCTCGGTGACCGCCGGGCTGATCGCGGCGGACGCGGTGATCATCATGGGCGCGTGGTGGCTTGGTCTGGGATCCGGGTGAGGGCAGCCTGATTTCTTGCGGCCATGATGATCACCGCGTCCACCGCGAACGGCTTGTGCAGCGCGCGCACCGAGGCCAAGGTCGCCAAGCGGCAAGGTCGCCAAGCGCGTGGCCGCGCACATGCGCGCGTCGTCCAACCGCAAGCACGCGACCGTCGTCGATCGCCGACACATAGGTGACCGCTGCCCGCCAATCTGCTCCACTTGCGCGGGGCATGCTGAAGACCCGCTCACCAGCGCAACAACCGCACGCCGAGCGCCGCACCCGCGACAGTGACGAGCGCGACGGAGAGGCCGTACCAGGTCGCGACGAACAGAGGCGAATCGTCGGGGCAATGGGCAGCGTAGAGCGTCGCTGCGAGCGCACCGGCGGCGAGTCCGGCGACGGCGCCGGTGCGGGCCGGGGCGGTCGGTGCCGTGCGCCGCAGCGCGACGAACAAGGCGGCGACCGGCGCGATCGCCAGCGACGGAATCGCGACGAGACAGACCGCCGCATTGCGGCCGACGAGCCTTGCCGACCAAGCGTCCGCCGGCACCGCCAACAGTTCGGCGACCAATGCGACGAAAACGAGGATCGTCGGAAGAGCCAGCCAGCGCGCCGCGCGGCGCGGATCGGCACCGGGCCTCGCCAGGGCCAGCAGCAACCGCGTCGCCGTCACGGCGAGCGCCAACGTCAGCACGAATTTCAGCGGGAAGCGCGGCGTGCCGAGCGCGGCGACCGCGTCCGGCCGCACCCCGAGCGCGACCACGAACAGGACGGCAGCGACGGCGACCCCGACCGCGATCGCCGCGGCGACCAGACCGCGCGGTCCCGGCTCTACGGCATGATCGGCCGCCAACGCAGAAATGAGATCGTCAGTCCTCACGGCTCCACCCGATAGAGTTTCGACAGCGTCTTCAGCCCTCGATGCAGCGCGACGCGCACGGCGCCCTCGTTCATGCCCAGTGACTGCGCCGTGTCGCGGATGCTGGTTCCCTCGACGGCGACGGCGCGCACGATGCGTCCCTGCGTTCCGCCGAGCCGATCGACCAGCCGCTCGGCGTCGCGGCGGCCGAGGTTTTCGGCCGGGTCGTCGTCGCCCGGCAGGAAATCGCCGAGACCGTCGATCGGCACCTCGCCGCGGCGGCCGCGGCGGCGTAGCGCATCGACCAGCTTGTAGCGGGCGATGGCTTCGATCCAAGGACCGATCGCATCCTCGCGGCGCCACGTGTGACGCTTCAGATGGATGGCGAGTAGCGCGTCCTGCACGATGTCCTCCGCATCTGCGTCCGGCACGCCCCAGCGGGCCAGCGCGCGCCGCACCTTGCCGCGCAGCGCTGGCGCCAGCGCGGTCAGCAGCCGGCGATAGGCAGCTTCGTCGCCGCCGAGACCGGCGACCATCCAGTCGGCCCACTGCCGTTCGCGGTCGTCGGCCGTCATTCGTCCCCTCTTCGTTGCCAGACCGCGGTTCGTTACAGGCTGCTGGCGCCCGGTTGCGCAGCTGTGTTCGCGACGCGGTCGCCGGACACAGCCGCGTGAGCGGCGTAACGGAGTGCGTGGCGTGGCCGAAGGGTGTCGTGTGGCCGCCCAACGGCCAGCAGCGACCCGATCCACCAGCACTCGAGGAGACCACCCATGAACCGCCGCACCAACCGCCGCACCGCCACCCTCGCCCTCGCTGGCTCGCTGGCCTCTGCGCTGGCACTCGCCACCGTTCCGGCCGGCGCCCAAGACCCCGGCAAGAACGCCGCCAAGGAGAAGTGCTTCGGCGTCGCGTTGAAGGGGCAAAACGACTGCGCGGCCGGGCCCGGCACGACCTGCGCGGGCACATCGAAGGTAGACTACCAGGGCAACGCCTGGAAGTACGTCCCCAAGGGCACCTGCACCACGATGAAGACGCCGAAGGGCACGGGCTCGCTCGAGCCGGTGAAGAGCTGATCGGCATCGGGGCGCGGCGATGCCGCGCCTCCTTCCCCCGCCCGGATACATCGCGATGATCACCCCCACGCTTCCCGCCCGCGCCGGCGTCGGTTTCAAGTCGCAGCATCTCGACGCCATCCTTGCCGATCCCGGACCGATCGGGTTCGTCGAGGTCCACGCCGAGAACTACATGGGCGACGGCGGGCGGCCCCACGCCCAGCTCGCCGCCCTGCACCAGCGCTTCGCCCTATCGATCCACGGTGTCGGCCTGTCGATCGGCGCCGACCGTCCGCTCGACCGCGCGCACCTTGCGCGGCTGCGTCGCCTCTGCGACCGCCACGCGCCGGAGAGCTTCTCGGAGCATCTCGCCTGGTCGAGCCACGGCGAGGTCTTTCTGAACGATCTCCTGCCGATTCCCTATACGGCCGTGACGCTCGCCCGCGTCGCCGACCATGTCGCCGAGGTGCAGGACGTGCTTGGGCGCCGCATGCTGTTGGAGAACCCGGCGACCTATGTGCTGTTCGCGGACAGCACGATCGCCGAGGTCGACTTCCTGGCCGAGGTGGTGCGGCGCAGCGGCTGCGGCCTGCTGCTCGACATCGCCAACGTCTTCGTGTCGGCCGTCAACCACGGCACCGATGCGCAGGCCTACCTTGCCGGCTTCCCGCTCGCCGACGTCGGCGAAATTCATCTCGCTGGCCATGCCGTCGCCGAGGACGAGGGGGGCGTCCCGCTGCTGATCGACGCGCACGATTCGCCGGTTCCCGATCCGGTTTGGGCGCTCTACGGGCACGTGCTCGCCCGGTCCGGCCCGCTGCCGACCTTGATCGAATGGGACAACGACGTGCCGACTTGGCCGATCCTGCGCGGCGAGGCGGCCGCCGCCGAACGATGGCTCGCCGATGCGGCGGCCGCACGGTCAGTGGCGTGAGGCGGGTCATGACCTGGCAGGATGGTTTCGCCGCCGCGCTGCTCGACCCGACCCTGCCGGTGCCGACCGGCCTCGTCTCACGCCGTACGGGCGCGCCGACGCAGCGCTTCGCGGTCTATCGCAACAATGTCGTGGTCGGGCTCGTCGAGGCGCTGGAGGCACGTTTCCCGGCGGTTTGCGCCATTGTCGGCGACGAGTTCTTCCGCGCGATGGCTGGCGTGTTCGTCCGCGCCCATCCGCCGCGCTCGCCGCTGATGATGCACTATGGCGACGCCCTGCCGGCGTTCCTCGAAACCTTCGCGCCGGTGGCCGAGTTGCCCTTTCTCGCCGACGTGGCGCGGCTTGAGGCGGCGCGCACGCACGCCTATCACGCCGTTGACGCCGACGGGCTCGACGCCGCGGCGTTCGCCGAACTCCACGCCGGCGAACTCGGCGCGGCGCGGGCGACGCTGCTCCCCGGCACCACGGTGATCCGCTCGCTTCATCCTCTGGTGACGATCTGGGCGATGAACGTCGGCGAGGCACCGCTCGCCGCGATCGACGACTGGCGACCACAGGATGCGCTTGTGGGGCGCGACGGCCATCGCGTCGTCGTCCGCCGCTTGCCGCCCGGCGGTGGCGCCTTCCTCGCTGCGCTCGCCGCCGGTCAATCCGTCGCCGACGCCATCGAGACGGCGCTCGCCGACGCCGCCGCATTCGACCTCACCGCCGCGCTGGCCGACCTGATCGAGACCCGGCTCATCGCCGCCATTCATGCTTCGGAGGTTCCGTCGTGACCGACATCGTGTCCGTACCGTCGCCGGCGTCCGCCCCGCTGAGGTTGGTGCGCCGCGCCGTGTCCCTGCTCGACCGCATTCCCCATGCCGTGGTCGGGCTCTGCGCGCGACTGTTTCCCGCGGCGGTGTTCTGGCAATCCGGCCAGACCAAGGTCGACGGCTTCGCCCTGTCGGACAGCGCCGTGGTGCTGTTTCGCGAAGACTACAAGCTGCCGTTCGTCGATCCGCTGATCGCCGCCCACGCGGCAGCGATCGCCGAGCACCTGTTCCCGGCTCTGCTGGTGGTCGGGCTGGCGAGCCGGGCGTCGGCTCTGGCGCTGCTCGTCATGACCGCGGTGATCCAGATCTTCGTTTATCCGGGCGCATGGCCAACCCACGGCGTGTGGGCGACCTGCCTCCTCGTGGTGCTGGCCCGCGGCCCCGGCCTGGTGTCGTTGGACCACCTGATCGCCCGTCGGTTCGTTGGCCGGTGACCCACGACCAACACGACAGCGAGCCGAGGGGAGCCCGCCCTGCGCGCGGGGGGATCGCGCTGCGACCTTGTATTCGGCGAGTCGAACTCCATAACCTGGTCGTGCGTAAAATATTTCCGTTGGACGTTGCTGCACTGCACATACGACATTCGGCGTCATTCGACCATCGTAGTAATTGACTGTATTGTTAAATGAATTTAAAATCCTTTATTGAATACGTAGCCGCAGGTATAAATCTAAATAGAACGAGACATAAGTCCCATCTCGGCTATAAACAACGATAAAAGACGTATCAAGGAAACCCACGGAGACTCTAAATGACCGATCGGATATTTCGCCTGAATCGCAGAGCCGCTCTCAAGGCAGGTCTCGCCGGCGCTGGTGCGCTTGCTGCGCCGACCTTCTTCATTCGCGATGCGTGGGCCGACGATTTCTGCAATATGCCGAAGGGCTCGACCGTCACCTTCGGTTTCAACGTGCCGCAGACCGGCCCCTATGCCGACGAGGGCCTGGATGAGCTGCGTGCGCTCCAACTCGCCGTCAAACACATCAATGGCGAGGGCGACGGCGGCCTGCTGAAGACCATGAAGCCGCTGGCGCTCAAGGGCAACGGCATCCTCGGCAAGAAGGTGGCGTTCGTCAGCGGCGACACCCAGACCAAGGCCGATGCGGCGCGCGCCACCGCCAAGCGCATGATCGAGAAGGACGGCGCCATCATGATCACCGGCGGCTCCTCCTCCGCCGAGGCGGTCGCGGTCCAGTCGCTGTGCCAGGACACCGGCGTGATCTTCATGGCCGGCCTCACCCATTCCAACGACACCACCGGCAAGGACAAGCGCGCCTTCGGCTTCCGCCACTTCTTCAACGCCTACATGTCGGGCTTGGCGCTCGGTCCGGTGCTGGCGGAGGCGTACGGCAAGGACCGCGCCGCCTATCACCTCACCGCCGACTACACCTGGGGCTGGACCCAGGAGGAATCGATCAAGGACGCCACCGAGAAGCTGGGCTGGACCACCGTCAAGACCGTGCGCACCCCGCTCGGTGCCGGTGACTTCTCGCAGTACATCACCCCGGTGCTGAACTCGGGCGCCGACGTGCTGATTCTGAACCACTACGGCAAGGACATGATCAACTCCTTGACCCAGGCGGTGCAGTTCGGCCTGCGCGAGAAGATGGCCAACGGCAAGAAGTTCGAGATCGTGGTGCCGCTGTTCTCCGAACTGATGGCGCAAGGAGCGGGCGACAACATCAAGGGCATCATCGGCACCGCCAACTGGGACTGGAAGCTCGAGGACGCTGCCACCAAGGCGTTCACCAAGTCGTTCGGCGCGGCCTATGGCATGCCGCCCTCGCAGGCCGCCCAGACCTGCTACGTGCAGGCCATTCTCTACGCCGACGCCTGCCAGCGCGCTGGCACCTTCAACCCCACCAAGGTGATCGAAGCCTTGGAAGGCTTCGAGTTCGACGGCATGGGCAACGGCAAGACGCTCTACCGCGCCGCCGACCACCAATGCTTCAAGGACGTGCTCGTCGTGCAGGGCAAGGAAAACCCGAAGGACAAGTACGACCTGCTCGCGATCAAGAAGATCGTGCCGGCGGCGGAGGTGACCTACGATCCCGCGATCTTCGGCGGCGATCTCGGGTCGAAGGCTGCGAAGAAGTGCTGAGCTGCAGTCGGCACTGGCGCTGACTCAGGTTACGGTGTGAACCGACACAACCGGTCGACCGCGCCCTCTGCGAGGCGCGGCCGATCGGTCGAGCGTTCCGCCGATCCAGCTGTGCGTCGGCGCCTCCCTTGGATAATTACGGCGGTAGCCACCAAGCGTCGGCCATGATCGCCGGCTCTCCGTTCATCTCCGATTCCGGATGGGAAATTCGACGAGATGGACGACGGCCCAATGCCGCAGGCATTGCCTCAGGCATTCTGGGCCGTTGGGCATGAGGTGTCGCCGCATCGCGGCGGCCTCGGTAAAAGGCGACGTCTTCGACATCGCGGTGACACACCCGGAACGGGCGGGCCCGGAGCGTTGCTCCCGGCCAAATACGAGGTTGGCGGCGAATGGACGCACTCATCCTGCAAATCATGAACGGCCTCGACAAGGGGGCTGCCTATGCGCTGATCGCACTGGGGCTTACGCTGGCATTCGGCACGCTCGGCGTCGTGAACTTCGCGCACGGCGCGCTGTTCATGCTCGGGGCCTTCTGCGCGGTCACGCTGCACAAGCTGCTGACGCTCGAAACCGTCAGAATCGACCCGACGCAGACCACACCGTGGGGCTCGCCGCTCGAAATCAGAACCCCCTTCGTGCAGGACCTTCTGGGCGATTGGGGGCGCTTCCTCATCGACCTTTCGGTGCCGGTTTCCATCCTGCTGGCCATTCCGGTGATGCTGCTGATCGGCGTGGTGCTGGAGCGCGGCTTGATTCGCTTCTTCTACAAGCGTCCGCATGCCGACCAGATTCTCGTCACCTTCGGCCTCGCGATCGTGCTGCAGGAGATCGTCAAGCAGATCTTCGGCGCCAATCCGATTCCGCAGACCGCGCCGGAGATCTTCTCCGGCAGCCTCTCGCTGACCGAGACCATCGTCTACCCCTACTGGCGCATCGTCTATCTGGTGTTCTCGCTCGCCGTCATCGGCGCGGTGTTCGCCTTCCTGCAGCTCACCACCTTCGGCATGGTGGTGCGCGCCGGCATGCAGGACCGCGAGACGGTCGGCCTGCTCGGCATCAATGTCGAGCGGCGCTTCACCATCGTGTTCGGTATTGCCGCCATCGTCGCCGGTGTGGCCGGCGTGATGTACACGCCGATCCTGCCGCCCGATTACCACATGGGCATGGACTTCCTGGTGATGTCCTTCGTGGTGGTGGTGGTGGGCGGCATGGGCTCGCTGCCCGGCGCGGTGCTGGCGGGCTTCCTGCTCGGCATTGTGCAGTCGTTCGCGTCGATGAACGAGGTTAAGGCGCTGATCCCCGGCATCGACCAGATCATCATCTATCTCGTGGCGGTGGCCGTCCTGCTGGTCCGGCCGCGCGGACTGATGGGACGCAAGGGTGTGATGGAGAGCTGATAAGATGAAACACGCCAGCAAGCTCGCCGATTTCGCCCTTTTGATCGGCTTCGCCGTCATGGTGGCCTTGGGCCCGGTGATCTTTGAGCCGATCGGCGCCGGCTATCCGGACCTCCTGCAGAAGTTCGCCATCTACGGCATCTTCGCCATCGGCTTCAACATCCTGTTCGGCCTCACCGGCTATCTGTCTTTCGGCCACGCCGCGTTTCTCGGCGTCGGCTCCTACGCCGCGGTGTGGTCATTCAAGCTGGTCTCGATGGACCTCGTTCCGGCGATCCTGCTCGCGGTGCTGTTTGCCGGGATTCTCGCCCTCGCCATCGGCTATGTCAGCCTGCGCCGATCGGGCATCTACTTCTCGATCCTGACGCTGGCGTTCGCGCAGATGTGCTACAACATGGCCTATTCGGTGTTGACGCCGATCACCAATGGCGAGACTGGCCTTCGCGTGCTGCGCGACGATCCGCGCGTGGTCGACGCCGTGTTCGGCTACGTCTCGCCCGCGCCCTCGCTGTTCGGGCTGCAGATGACCGGCTGGGCCGGCTATTATGTCTGCGGCGCGGTGCTGGTGGCGGCCTTTGGCCTGTCGATCGCGGTGTTCCGCTCGCCGTTCGGCATGACGCTGCGCGCCATCAAGTCGAACCAGAAGCGCATGGGCTTCACCGGCTACAACACGAGACCGTTCCTTCTCACCGCCTTCATCATCTCCGGCATGTATGCCGGCCTGGCCGGTGCGCTGCTCGCAGCGGTCGACCCCTTGGCGGGCGCCGAGCGCATGCAGTGGACGGCGTCGGGCGAGGTGGTGCTGATGACCATTCTCGGCGGCGCTGGCACGCTGCTCGGCCCGGTGGTCGGCACCGGCATGATCAAGTATTTCGAGAACATCTTCTCGTCCTACAACGACGTCCAGCTCGCCGCGATCTTCTCCTTCCTTCCCGACGACCTGCGCGACAATGTGGTGAGCGTGCTCGGCATGTTCGTCGGCGAGGGTTGGGCATTGACGCTCGGCCTGTTGTTCATGCTGGTCGTCATCTTCCTGCCCGGCGGCATCATGGAAGGCGTGATGCGACTGCTCCGCCTCAAGCATACCCCGAAGGTCAAGTCGCTCGGCGATTCCCCGCAGCGCGATGCGATCGGCGAGAGTGTGATCGAGGACATGCCGCCGGACGATCACACATCGCGAACCCGTGAGTCTGCCAAGGCGATGAGGGAGACAGCATCATGAGCAAGCCGATCGTTCTCCACATCGACCACGTCTCCAAGACCTTCGGCGGCCTCGACGCGCTGAGCAACGTCCATCTCGACATCCGCGAGGGCGAGACGCACGCCATCATCGGTCCGAACGGTGCCGGCAAGTCGACGCTGCTCAATGTCTGCGTCGGCGGCTTGGAGCCCACCAAGGGCAAGGTGCTGCTCGCCGGCACCGAACTCACCGGACGGCGTCCGTTCGAGATCAACCAGCTCGGTGTCGCGCGGGTGTTCCAGACCCCGGAGATCTTCGCCGACCTCACGGTCGTCGAGAACGTCATGATGGCGATGCTGTCACATCGCGACGGCGCGTTCCGCCTCAGGCTATTGTCGCGCTTTGGCGACCGGAGCGAGACCGGCCTCCGCGCCACCAAGGCGCTGACCGATCTCGGCCTCGGCGGCCACCTCAATCACCTTGCCGGGGCGCTGTCGCGCGGTGACAAGCGTCGGCTGGAGCTGGTGATGAGCGTGGTGCAGCAACCCAAGCTCCTGCTGCTCGACGAGCCGACCGCCGGCATGGCCCGAGCGGATACCAACGCGACGATCGACATTCTCCGGAAATTTAAGGAATCCGGCATGACGATCGTCATCATCGAACACGACATGCACGTGGTGTTCTCGCTGGCAGACCGCATTACCGTGCTGGCCGGCGGGCGCGTCATCGCGCAGGGCTTGCCTGACGAGATCAAGGGCAACCCGAAAGTGGTCGAGGCCTATCTCGGCGAGGAGCAGGTATGAACGTTCAGACCCTTGAGCGCCCGCGCACGGCGCCCGCCAACGCCGCGCCGTTCTTCTCATGCCGCGGGCTCGATGCCTATTATGGCGACAGCTACGTGGTGCAGAACGTTTCGTTCGCGCTGGAGAAGGGCCAGATCCTGGCGCTGCTCGGCCGCAACGGCGCCGGCAAGACCTCGACGCTCAGGGCCATCGCCCGTGCCTCGACGCCGGAGCTGCGCAGCGGCGAGGTGGTGCTCGACGGCGTTGCGCTGCACGGCAAGCCGAACTATGTCGCTGCACGTGCCGGCATCCAGCTGGTGCAGGAGGACCGCCGCATCATACCCGGCCTCACGGTCGAGGAGAACCTGCAGCTCTCCATCATCTCCGGTGAGCGCGGCTGGTCGTTCGAGCGCATCTACCAGCTGTTCCCGCGCTTGGCCGAACGCCGCAAGCAGGAAGGCGTCACCATGTCCGGCGGCGAGCAGCAGATGCTGGCGATCGCCCGCGCGCTGGCGCGCGACGTCAAGCTGCTGCTGCTCGACGAGCCCTATGAAGGGCTGGCGCCGGTGGTGCGCCACGACATCGCCAAGGCGCTGATGGAGGTGCGCGAGGCCGGCATCACGACGATCATTGTCGAGCAGAACGCGGTTGCGGCTCTGAACCTGTCGGACCGTGCCGTCATCCTCGACACCGGCGAGGTGGCCTTCGACGGCACCGCGAAGGAGGTGCTGGAGAGCGAGGATCTAATGTACAAATACCTCGCGATCTGATCGACCTAAGCCGTGGAGGACAGGAGGGCGTCAGCGTGGCATGGACAAGACACCCAGTCCGACAACAATGAGCCTAGAGCATTCTCCGCAAAAGTGGAAACCGGTTTCGCGGAAGAGAATGCGACAACTCAATAATTTGGAGCGTCCGCCTGGTTCAACGAGATCGGCGGATGCTCGAAGGAGCGGGCTTTCGCCGACGCCCTATAATACCAACGGCCCCAGACGCTGACGCGTGGGGCCGTTGGCTCTCGCGGATTTTCTCATCCGAAATCAGAGATTTCGCGAAAATCCGCGACCGGAACCAACGGTCCGCATTCGCGGCCGTTGGTATAAGGGCGCGGATTCTTCGATATCCGCTCGAAATCGAGCCCACGGAAAACGGACCATTCGATGCCGGCCGGTAGCGCCATGTGCGCAAGGGCAGCACACTCCGCGCGACGAAACTCGGCCCGGCGCCCAAACCGATCGTGAACATCTCCGAGTTCGTGACCCATCTGCAGGCGGCTGGCCTCTTCTTCGATATCCTCGTCGCTCATCAGATCCCTCGCGCCGTGCCGGAGCGAGTGGCCCACTTCGAAATGGCGCCCCTTGGCACCGGCGCGCTGCAGCAACCGGTTCGTCCTCTTGGACGCGACGTCGGCCGGATCGGAGCATTCGTGCAGTCGCTCGAACAGAAAGCTGTCGCCCCGCCATCGCCCAGTCGACGAAGCCGATAACCGTGAGCAGTTGGTGGAGCACAAAGTACTTGAGGCTCTCGGCCGTCTTGACACCTCATGCCGCCGAACCGAATCGTCGATGCTGGGTTTAAGCGTAAGCTCTGAAATCGTCATGTGTCCAAAAGCCCTCTGGCTCAGAACATCAACGATCACGCCATCGCGCGATAGGCGGGGCTATCTCTCTCTTCGCAAGCCCATCCTGACCGTGACCGAAGACTTCAAGGAGCCGCGGCGCGTGATGATCGCCTTCGATGGCGGCACCATCACCCGGCGTGGCGTCGAGATGGCGGCAGAGAGTCCGTTGTTCCGGGGGCTGCCGATCTGCCTGCTGATGTCGGGCAAGGAAACCCAGGACGCCATCAAGAAAAGCTTGATTGGGCCAAAGCCACCCTGGAGGCCGCGGGCTTCGACGTCACCGCCGCGCTGATCCCAGGCGATGCGGAAAGCACCATTGCCAAGACGGTCAAAGAACAGGCCATCGATATGCTCATCATGGGCGCGTTTGGTCACTCGCCACTGCGCAGCCTGCTGTTCGGCAGCAAGACTGCCGACCTGTTGCGCTCCTCGACCATCCCCACGCTCTTGTTGCGATAGCTTTCATGACGGAGAGAAATGAAAATTTGATACGGTTTCCGGCGGATCAACCGGAAACCGTTCAAACCATCGCCCGCATGGCGTGCGGCAGCACGAAGGGCGTGCCCGGCGGCGGCACGTGCCCGACCGCGCCGCCGACCCGGAACACCGCCTGCAGCATCGCTTCGGTGACGGTCGCCTGCGGCGGCCCGTCGGCGATGAGCCGGCCGCGGTCGAGCACCAGGATGCGGTCGGCGATGCGGGCGGCAATGTTGAGGTCGTGCAGAACCGCCAGCACCGTGCCGCCGCGGGTGGCGAAGCGGCGCATCGAATCGGCGATGTCGAGCTGGTGGCGCAGGTCGAGCGCGGCGATCGGCTCGTCGAGCAGCATCAGGCCGGGGCCTTCGGTTTCGGCGCCGACCATGAGCTGCACCAGCACGCGGGCAAAGTGGGCGCGCTGCTGCTCGCCGCCCGACAGCGTGGTGATGATCCGCTCGCGGAAGCCGGAGAGGTCGACCTCGGCCAGGGCTGCGTCGATGAACGCCTCGATGCGCGGGCCCTGGCGCTCGCCGGCCCCCATCCGCACCACCTCGGCGACGGTGAAGGCGAACGCCACCGTCGAGTTCTGCGACATCACCGCCCGCCGCCGCGCCAGCGCCGCTGGCCCGAGGGTGCGGATCTCCTTTCCGCCGAGACGCACCTGGCCGGCGCGCGGCACGATCTCGCCCGACAGCGCCCGCAGCAGCGTCGATTTGCCGGCGCCATTGGGCCCGACCAGCGTCACCACCTGACCGGCGAGGATGGCGAGCGAGACGTCGTCGACCAGCCGCTTGCTGCCGGCAGTTACCGTTATCGCTTCGGCGTCCAGCACGATCATCGGTCACAGTCCGATCTGCGCCCGCTGCCGCAGCAGCAGGCCGAGGAACACCGGTGCGCCCAGAATGGCGGTGAGGATGCCGATCGGCAGCTCCGCCGGCGCCACCACCACCCGCGCCAGCGTATCGGCACCCAGCATCAGCACCGGGCCGAGCAGCAGCGCCGCCGGCACCAGCAGCCTGTGCCCCGGCCCGATGATGAGCCGCAGCAGATGCGGCACGATGATGCCGACGAAGCCGATCACGCCGGACACCGCCACCGCCGCGCCCACCGCCGCCGACACCAGCACGATGGCGACGCGCTTCAGCCGCTCGACCGAGGTGCCGAGATGGAACGCCTCCGCCTCGCCGAGCGCCAGCCGGTCGAGGTCGCGCACCAGGAGCGGCGTGGCGATCACCAGCGCCAGCAGGAAGGGCAGGATGGTCGCCGCCTTGGCCCAGGTGGCGCCCGACAGCGAGCCGAGCGTCCAGAAGGTGACGTCGCGCAATTGCCGGTCGTCGGCGATGAACACCAGGAGGCCGGTCAGCGCGCCGGCCAGCGCGCCGATCGCCAGTCCGCCGAGCAGCAGCATGGCGATGGAGGTGCGCCCGCCGTTCGTGGCGATGCGGTAGAGCGTTGCGGTGACGATGAGCGCCCCGGCGAACGCCGCGACCGGCAGCGCCTCGGCCGGCAGCGCCGGCATCAGCCGGTCGCCCAGCACGATGGTGGCCGCGGCGGCCAGCGCCGCGCCGCTGGAGACGCCGACGAGGCCGGGATCGGCCAGAGGATTGCGGAACAGCCCCTGCAGGATGGTGCCGCCGGCCGCGAGCAGCGCGCCCACCATCACCGCCATGGCGATGCGCGGCAGGCGGATCGACCACACCACCAACCGGTCGCGCTCGACCGTGGCGGGATCGCCGGCAACGAAGCCCAACGCCGCCGGCAGCCGCTCCAGCGGAATGCCGGCCGCCCCGACCGTCGCGGCACTGAGCGCGGCCGCGATCAGCAGCGCAAGCAGGATGCCCAGCACCAGGGCCGGCGCGTGCGCGAGCGGGTGGTGCGGCCGCTCGGCGCCGGCCGCGGCCGGCAGGGCCATGGTCATCGGCTGCAGTCCGGTGTGGGCGGGCGCGGTGCGGCGGCAAGGTCCGGGTGCAGTGCCTGGGCCAGATCGAGCGCCGCCCGCGCGGTGATGGGGCCGAAGGCCAGCGCCTGCGCCTCGATGCGACGGAACGCGCGGTGCTCGGCGGCTGGCGTGGCGGCGAAGCCGGCGTGCGCGAACACCCGATCGGCTGTCAGCATGCCCGCGCCGCCGGGGCCGGCAATGCCGCCGGTGTCCATGACGATCACCGTGTCCGGGCGGGCGGCGACGATCGCCTCGTCGGTGACCGGCTTGTAGCCGTCGAGGCTGTCGAACACGTTGGCCGCACCGGCGAGGCGGATCAGCCCGTCGGCGGCGGTGCCGCGGCCGGCGACCATGGCGCGGCCATTGACGAAGGACAGCAGGAACACCACGCGCGGCGCCGCCGTCACCTTGGCGCCGAGCCCGGCCAGCGCGTCGAGGTCGCCCGCCACCGCAGCGGCAAGGCAGACGCCGCGCGCCTCGGCACCGGCAGTCGCCGCGATCAGGCGGATCTTGGCGAGGATGCCTGCGCCGTCATAGCTGTCCGGCACCCGCACCAGCGGCACGGCGGCGGCCTCCAGCACCCGCACGGTCTCGGGCGGGCCGGCGGCCGCGGCAGCCAGCACCAGCGAGGGGTTGGTGCCGAGCACGCCCTCGGCCGAAAGCTGGCGAAGATAGCCGACGCTCGGCTTCTCCTGCAGCGCCCGCGCTGGGAATTGGCTGGTGGCGTCGACCGCCACCACCCGCCCGTCGAGCCCGAGCGCATAGAGGATCTCGGTGATCGCGGCGCCGACCGACACGATGCGGCTGGCGTCGGGTGATGTCGCCCCGGCTGCCGTGGCGCTGGTCGCGGGGAGGGCGATGGCGAGACCGGACAGGACGAGCCCGGTCAGGACGGCGATCCGTGCCGCGAGTGTTCGCATCACGCGCCTCATTTGGTCAGGATGAGCTTGTTCTGGGCTGTAAGCCGCAGCCGATAGGTCTCGGAACCGTGCCCGATGGTGATCTCGCGGGTGGCGACGAACAGATCTCGGCTTTCGATCCGGTTCAGTTCGACGGGGACATAGCGTTTCGCTGGCATATCCGCAGGATTCTGCCTGGAACTCGCAGCAGCATCGACCTTTAGACGATCGTTCAACACGTCAGACCTGCCCATTTTATGTGCCTGGCGCAAAGCCATTGTTTGATTTTGAAAGGTTCTGGAACTCGAAAACGCTCTTTTGAAACGATCTAAACTTCATTTATCTTTGTTGACTCGACCTAATGCAATTGACTACTAAATGCAATAGCTGAGTGCCGCCCGCCTCGTGGGACGGCCCTGCCAGCCAGCCGCCCTCCGGCGCGCCCGCCAGCAGCGATCCGAACGATTCAGGTGCAGGAGCTGGCGAGTGATGACGAAACGGGCAGGGGACGCGGCGGTGCGGCTGGCAGGGGTGTCGATTGCGGCGGCCGGTGCCATCGCTGCGGCAATGCCGCAGGCGGCGAGCGCGCAGCAGGCGACGACTCAACAGGAGTTGAGCGCCGACGAGGTGCTGATGCTCGACCCGGTGACGGTGCTGGCGACGCGGACGGAGGAGCGGGCGATCGACGCGCTGGCCGCGGTCAGCGTGGTGACCCAGAGCGACCTCAACACCATCATGCCGACCCGGCCGGCCGAGGTGTTCAAGTACGTCCCCGGCGTGTCGTTCTCCGACCGCGGCGACGACCCCGGCTCGTCCATCAATATTCGCGGCCTGCAGGATTTCGGCCGCGTCGCGGTGATCGTCGACGGCGCCCGCCAGAACTTCCAGCGCTCCGGCCACGGCTCCGACGGCCAGTTCTATCTCGATCCGGAGATGCTCTCCGAGGCGGAGGTGGTGCGCGGCCCGGTGGCCAACATCTACGGCTCCGGCGCCATCGGCGGCGTGGTGTCGTTCACCACCAAGGATACCGACGACATCCTGCGGCCGGGCGAGCGCTGGGGCGCGCTGGCCAACACCTTGTTCGGCACCAATCGCGGCCGCGCGATGGGCTCGCTGTTTGGGGCAGTGCGGCCGACCGACAGCTATGACGTCATGGTCGGTGCCTCCTACCGGACGCAGGACAGTTACGACAACGGCAATGGCGCCGAGGTCGCCGGCAGCGGCAACGACATCGCCTCGGGCCTCGCCAAGGCGACCTTCCGCCCGGCCGACGGCCACGAGGTCAAGTTTTCCGGACTCACCAACCGCACCGACTACGAGGTGGGGCAGTCAGCCGCCAATGCCTCGGCCTACGACACCAAGCTCCAGAACGACACCGCCTCGATGCGCTGGCGCTACTCCAAGCCCGAGGACCGGCTGTTCGATTTCGAGGGTTCGGTCTACTGGAATCGCACCGACATGGAGCAGATCAAGGTCTGCTGCACCTCGGGCCAGATCAGCGGCACGCTCGGCGTCGCGCGCACCTTCGCCATCGACACCGCCGGCTTCGACCTCCACAACACCACGCGCATCGACACCGGCTCGTTTCGCCACGCCTTCACCTATGGCGCCGACTTCTTCAACGATCAGGTCGAGACCAGCGATCCCACCGGCGCCTCGGATCTCTCGACGCCGTCCGGCGAGCGGTCCGTCTATGGCGGCTTCCTGCAGTGGAAGCTCAATCACGCGGACTGGTTCGAGCTGATCACCGCCGCCCGCTATGACGGCTACGAACTGTCGGGCGGCGGCAATTCCTCGGAGGGCGACCGCATCTCGCCCAAGATCACGCTCGGCATCACGCCGCTGCCGTGGCTCACCGTCTACGGCACCTATGCCGAGGGCTACCGCGCTCCGGCGGTGACCGAGACGCTGGTGGCCGGCGCTCACCCCGGCTACGCGCCCGGCATTCCGAGCCTGTTCACCTTCGTGCCCAATCCGGGGCTTCAGCCGGAAGTCGGCAAGACCAAGGAGATCGGCTTCAACATCCGCAAGGACGATCTGTTCAGCAAGGGCGATGCGCTGCGCGCCAAGATCAACGTGTTCCGCAACGACGTCGAGAACTACATCGAAATCTTCACCTATGGCGATCCGGTCACCTGGTGCCCGGTGACGTTTCCCGGCTGTCCGCCGGTTCCGCTGGTGACGATCAACGACTATTCGCTGGCGCAGTACCGCAACGTTCCCGAGGCGATGATCGAGGGCTTCGAGTTCGAGGGCCGCTACGACGCCGGCGCTTGGTATCTCGGCCTCACCGCGCAGTGGATGGAGGGGCGCAACGTCAACGAAGACACGCCGCTGCTGTCGATCCCGTCCGACCGGATCGTTACCGTGGCCGGCATCCGCCTGTTCGACCGCAAGGTGACGCTGCAGGCGAGCTGGACGGCGGCGCGCTACGACCACGTGCCCGACGGCTACACCTACACCGCCGCCTACAATCTGGTGGACATCTATGTCGGCTACCAGCCGAACCCGGACGTGCTGCTGCACGCCGCGGTGACCAACCTGCTCGACGAATACTACCTGCCGAACCCGGTCGGCCAGCCCGACATGATCCTGGCCACCGCCGCCCCCGGCCTCGCCATCAAGGGCGGGCTCAAGATCAGGTTCGGAGGCTGAACGATGCGCCTGCCGGCGACCGCACCCGACCGGTGCCCAGACGGACGCCTGTGGGCGCGGCGCTCGAATGTCCGCGCGAGGCCCCCACGCGCGGCCGGTCCGGCATCGCGGTGCGATCGTCCGGAACGCGCAGGAGGCCGGCCGGCGTTTCACCTCCGTTTCGCCGCGCCGGCCTCTCTCCGCCATTCGTTTTCCTTGCCACTGTTTTCCGCGCGCCTTGCGCGGACCTGCCGGCGGCCCGTCCCCCTTGGTGCTGCCGGCAGGGCTTGTCTTCGTTCCCCGAGGGATCGTTCGCCAGCCACCGCCAGCACCAGGAGAAGAGCCGTGTTCATCGCCATGAATCGCTTTCGCATCGCCAAGGGCCAGGAAGACGCGTTCGAGCGCATCTGGCTCGGCCGCGACACGCGCCTGCCCGAACTGCCGGGCTTCGTCGCCTTTCATCTGCTCAAGGGCCCCGAGGCCGCAGACCACACCCTCTACGCCTCGCACACGGTGTGGGCGACGAAGGCGGATTTCGACGCCTGGACGACATCCGAGCAGTTCCGCAGCGCCCATTCCGGTGCCGGCGGCGGCGGGGTCTCCGGCATCTATCTCGAGCACCCGACCTTCGAAGGCTTCGAGGTGCGCCAGACCATCGAAGCCAAGGCCGGCTGAACGGGCCGGCTCAATCCCCATCCTCAGTCTGCGCCCGCGGCAGGAGCCGCGGGCCATGGAGTGACAAGACATGACCGTTCCCGCCGACCTCGTCCGCCGAATTGCGGCCAATCCGGGCCTGGTGATCGAACAGGCCGCCCATGAATACGGGGTGAGCGCCCGCGACGTGGTTGAGGCGTTGCCCGTGTCGATGCGCCGCTTCGCGCCGGCATCCGCGTTCGAAGAGGTGATGGCCGACATCGCCGGCTGGGGCGAGGTCACCGTCATCGTCCACACCGTCGACGGCATCTTCGAGATGACCGCCAATGTGCCGCGCGGCGAGGTCGGCCACGGCTATTTCAATCTGATGTCGTCGAGCGGCCTGCACGGCCATCTGCGCCACGACCGGTGCGGCGGCCTGGGCTTCGTCGAGCGCCCGTTCATGGGCAAGCCGTCGGCGGCGGTGCTGTTCTTCAATATCGACGGCGGCATCATGTTCAAGGTGTTCGTCGGCCGCGACGAAAGCCGCGCGCTGCGCGTCGAACAGCTCGAAGCCTTCCGCGCCCTGGCCGACCGGCTGGCCGGTTCGGTGGAGGCGGCGGCGTGAACGGCCAGCCGTCGATGGCCGGCCGCAAGGCGCCGGCAGCCGATCCGCTCGCCCGCTTCTTCGCAGCGGGCGAGGGCGACCCGCTGACGAGCGCCTTCACGGCGCGCGTGCCCGTCATGCCCTGGCGCAACGCCACGCCGGTGCCGCCAGAGGAGACCGCGGCCGTCTATGCCGACGCGCTCGCCCGCCGCCGCGAGGACACCACCGTCGCCTATCTGCACGTGCCGTTCTGCCACAATCACTGCCTGTTCTGCGGCTTCTTCCAGACCGTGTGGCACCCCGATCTGTCGGCGCCGTTCGTCGACGACGTGCTGGCGGAGCTGGAGCGGGCCGCCGGGACGGCTCTGGTCGCCGAGGGACCGCCGATCGCCGCCGTGTATCTCGGTGGCGGTACGCCGACCGCGCTGGCGGCCGCCGATCTTGGCCGCCTGATCGTGGGCCTGCGCCGCCACCTGCCGCTGGCTGCCGATTGCGAGATCACGGTCGAGGGCCGCATCCACGATTTCCCCATCGAGAAGGCGAAGGCCGCCCGGGACGGCGGCGCCAACCGCTTCTCGCTCGGCGTACAGTCCTTCGACACCACCATCCGCCGCCGTCTCGGCCGCAAGGCCAGCCGCGCCCAGATCGAGCGGGCGCTGAGCGAACTGCTCGCCCTCAACGGCCCGGCGGTGATCGCCGACCTGATCTACGGCCTGCCGGGGCAGGACAGCCGCACCTGGCAGGTCGATGTCTCGACCGCGATGGCGCTCGGCCTCGACGGCGTCGACGTCTACGCGCTGAATGTCTGGCAGCACGGCCCGCTGGCCAAGGCCATCGTAAGGGGCAAGCTGCCACAGGCGGCGGCACTCGCCGATCAGGCCCGCTTATATGACGACGCGGTGAGCCGCCTCGTCGATGCCGGCTGGCGCCAGCTCTCGCAAGCGCATTTCGGCCGCACCACGGTGGAGCGCAACCGCTATAACCGGCTGGTCAAGGACGGCGCGGTGTGCCTCGCCTTCGGTGCCGGCGCCGGTGGCTCGGCCCATGGCCTGTCCTGGCGCACCATTCCGGTGCTCGACCGCCGCGCCGAGGCGATCGCCGCCGGCCGCTGGCCGATCGAGGGCATTGCCCGCCTTCCGGCCGACCACGCCGCCCGCACCCGCGTCATCACCTCGCTCGATCTCGGACGGCTCGACCTCGCAGCATTGGAGCGCGAGGCGCCGGGCGTGCTGGCGACGGCGGAGCCGCTGCTCGCCAATTGGCGCGCGGCCGGCCTGATCAACATTGTCGATGAGGTGATGACCACCACCCGCGCCGGCGCGTTCTGGTCCGTAAACCTCACCTCCGGCCTGCACGCCGCCCTCGATCTCGCCGCCCAGGGCACCGCCACCCGCGCGGCGTGATGCTCTTTCGCGCCTCATCCCGGACGGCGCGAAGCGCCGAGCCGGGATCGTGCGCAGAACAAGCCCCCATTCTGAAAACGGTCCCGGGTCTCTCGGCTTCGCCTCGCCCGGGACGACAGCCTGGGCCTCGTCATCCCGGCCAAGCGCCCTTAGGCGCGAGAGCCGGGATCGTGCGCAGCGCCGTAGGGCGCAACAGCGTCAGCGTATTGCGCCGATGCGGCGGTGGAATACGCTTCACTCTTGCGCCCTTTTCCTGCCAACGGTCCCGGGACGACGAACAAGGCCTTCTCACCGAAAGTTGTAGCGGAACGGCTGTGAGAAGCTGAAGCGGGCGCCCGCCAGTTCGGGCGGCGGTGGCGGCAGCGGCTGCGCCCGCTGGATCAGCGCCGCGGTCTCGCGGTCGAGCGAGGCATGCCCGGAACTCGCGATGAGGCGGCTGGAGATCACGTGGCCGCGGCGGTCGAGCGTGAAGCTGAACTGAGCAACGCCGGTCTCGCCATGGGCCCGCGCCGCGGCCGGATAGCGCATGTGACGCAGCAGATGGGCGCGGATACGGCTGTGCCAACTCGACCGCGCATCGCGGGCGCCATGCCCAAACGTCGGCGACGCCGGGATCGAGGCCACGCTCTCGGCGGAACTCGGCGCGGTGGTCGCCGCGGCCGTCTGCTGCCGCTTCGGCTTGCGCTCGGGCTTCTTCGTCTCGCGCTTCGGTTCAGGCTTCTTGACCTCGGACGCCTTGATGTCAGGGCGCGGCTTCGGCGCCGGCTTGGCCGGCACGGTATCCGGCACTTCGACCGGGTCGGGCGTGGGCGGCTCCACCGCCGCCTGTTCGGTCTCGGGCGGCGTCTCCGCCGTCTCGGGCTCGGGTTGCGGCTCGGTCTTCTCGGGCTCGGTCTCGTCGTTCGTGTTGGAATCGGGGTTGGCATCGGCCTGGGTCTGCTCGGGACCGGGCACGCTCTCGCTGCTGGCCGAGTCCGGCGAGGCCGACATCATGTCGAGCTCGATCACCACCGGCATGCCGGCCGCCATATCCTCCGTCTGCCAGTTGGTCAGCACCGCCACCGCCACCGCGCCGTGCGCCGCTGCGGCGAACGCGAATGCGAGGCCCCAGCGCAGCGAATCCTGACGGGCGAACGCGGGCAGGCTCATCGCGCCCCTCCGGCGTCGAGCCCGACCAGCGCCACCTTGAGATAGCCAGCCGAACGCAGCACGTTCATCACCGACATCAGATCGCCATAGGCCACCGCCTTGTCGGCGCGCAGAAACACCCGCTGTTCGCGGTCGCCGCCGGTGGCTCGGTCGAGTGCGGCCGAAAGCCCGTCGCGACTCACCGCGTCCTCGCCGACCGTCAGCGACAGGTCGGACTTCACGGTCAGGAACAGCGGACGATCCGGCCGCGGCTGCCGCTCGGCGGTGGAAGAGGGCAGGTTGACCGCGACATCGACGGTGGCGAGCGGCGCCGCGATCATGAAGATGATCAGCAGCACCAGCATCACGTCGATGAACGGCGTGACGTTGATCTCGTGCACCTCGTCGATGTCGCCGTCGCTGCGGCCGAACTGCGTCGCCATGGCCTTACTCCGCCGCAGCGCGCGTCGCGCGCGGCCGGCCGGCCGCATGCCGGTCGAGGTCGCGGCCGGCGAGGCGCAGCACCGCTGCCGCCGCGTCGCCGACCAGTCCGCGATAGGCGGCGATCTGGCGCGCGAACGCATTGTAGATCATCACCGCCGGAATCGCGGCAATCAGGCCGAGCGCCGTGGCGAGCAGCGCCTCGGCGATGCCGGGCGCCACCACCGCCAGATTGGTGGTCTGGGCCTTCGAGATGCCGATGAAGCTGTTCATGATGCCCCACACCGTGCCGAACAGGCCGACGAACGGCGCGGTCGAGCCGATGGTGGCGAGGATGCCCGTGCCGCGCGCGATCTGGCGGCTGGCAGCCGCCTCGATGCGCTCCAGCCGGGAGAGGATGCGCTCCTTGATGCCGGCCGCCGCAAGCTCGCTCGACGCATCCATCTCGACGGCCGCGGCGCGGGCCAGCGCCGTCACCGCACCGTCCTGCGGCACGAGCCGCGCCAGCGCGGCATCAAGCGTCGCCGAGTTTTCCAGCGCGTCCAGATCGGCGCGGATGCGCCGGCGCGCGGCGGCGAGCTCGATCGTCTTGGCGAGCCACACCGTCCAGGTCAGGATCGAGGCCAGCGCCAGCCCGACCATCACGATCTTCACCACGATGTCGGCCGCCAGGAACATGCCGAGCGGCGACAGGTCGCGCGGCAGATCGGCAGGCCTGTCGACAGGCGGGTCGGCGGCGGGCGGCGAGACGGGATCTGTGACCGAAACGGGGGAGGCCGCTGCAGGAGCCGCGGGCATCGGGGAGGCCGGGGCTGCGGCGGCTGGTGCAACAGGCACCGCCGGCGCGGGTGTCGCGGCGTCGGCAGGAGTCTGTGTTTGATGAGCCTGCGTTTGATGAGCCTGTGTTTGATGAACCTGTGGCGGTTCGGCCTGCACCTGGGCTGATGCGACGTTCGGCGACACCGGCAGCACCAGAAGCATGATCGACAGCAGGGGGCCCGCCACCCCGGACACCCGTTCGGCTCGGGCGCTGCGAGCCATCCGCCCGCTGCCGCCATAGGAAACGTCCAATCCCGTCAGGCCTGCCCCGCTCACAATCGTCATCCCCTCACACGAAACCGGCCGATCCGGACGGAGTTCCGCCGTCCGACCGCCAGAAATCCCGGTCTCGACCGAGGATCTTGGCGGGAGTGTCCCTGGCGATCGCCAAGCGGTCACCCGCAAACCGAAACCCCGGCACCCGAAACATGGCAAAACCGACGGTGCTGCCCAGCAGGAGCATCGGGTGCCGACCCGCGACGCCACCGGCGCTGCACGCCGGATCCGTGCCGCACCGGCACTCACTATTCATAGTCAACCCGGGGCCGAGGTCAACAGCGTAAGTCCATATTCGAAATGGTAAATTTCCAAAGTAAAGTCTAAAAATCGTGCGTCGGCATAAGGAACGAGCAGACGTTATGTAATTCATTACCATCCATCTGCGGAATAGGGGCGGTATCGCCATGTCCGTTCAGGTCTCCACCGAGGGCTGCCCCGGTGGGTCGTCTGGAGTTGGTCGCGATCGCGGTTCCTCGCGCAGGAAGACACCGTCATGCTGCAAGGCATGGCGGGGCGACGCAGTGCAACTTGCTGCGCGTTTGCGCACGCCGCCGCGCCGGCGGGCAATACATCGCCGGGCGAGGCGAGACGATCGGAAGGCTTGGCGCCGCCGGTTGCGGCTCGAAGCGCCGCCCCGCCTGTGTTCGCAAACGACCGTTCACGCGAGCACGCGCCACGCCGCAACGAAAAGGGCGCGGCCAGCCGGCCGCGCCCCGAAATCCAGTCCCAGTTTCCAGGCGACCTGCCGTCCAGAAGCACTCCCCGCAAACGTGGATGCTGGCTTTGCAAAAAAGAATGCGACAACTCAAGAACCTAGAGCGGCCGCCTGGTTCGGACGGATCGGCGGATACCCTATCGCAGGCTCACCGTCATGCCGCTGAGGCCAGCGGAGATGTCGAAGCCCACCCTCTGCCCGGACAGTTCGAGGACGACGCCGTTCGAATTCTGCAGACGCACCGCGCCGGCACCGCCAGCGAAGGAAGCCCCCGCGCCGATGGCGGTGTAGGTGCCGGCGATGTCGGACGCCCGACGCAGATTGTAGGCCCGACCGACCAGTTCCGACTGCGACGCGCCGATGATGGCACCGGCGCTGATGCCGCCGAAGCGCAGCGGAAAGACGCGCCCCTTGAAGGTGAGCGTGCCTTCGCCACCGCCGACACCGATGATGAAGCCGCCGCGGGTGATGACCGCCCGCACCGTGCCCGTTGCCGCTTCCGACGGCGTGGGTACGCTGACCATTGCGACCAGGGCCAGCAGGGCCACGCGGAAGATGACGTGCACGGCCTTGTTCAGACGCTGCATTGCTGCCTCCTCAGGATTTTGGCAATCACAGTAATTGGTGGGCGAACTCATCTCGTCGATAGCGAGCATACGCAAAATATGCTCAGAACGGAAAAAAGTTGGTCTTCCGCTCCGGTAATGCTGGTGGTGGTGACTGGATCGGAAAGACGGCGAGGTGCGCGGCCTCAGCCCGGATCCGAGCGGCGCTCGTTGGCCGATTGCACGATGGCGAGCGCGGCGGCGCCCGGCATCGGCCGGCGGGCGGCGGCCCGGAAATCGGCACGGCCGGCGAGCGCCTGTTCGAGCAGCCGGTGGTACTGGTTTCGGGACACCTCGATGCAGCCGAAGCTCTCCAGATGGCGGGTGGAGAACTGGGTGTCGAGCAGGGTGAAGCCGCCGACCAGGAGCAGCGCCGCGAGGTGCACCAGCGCCACTTTCGAGGCGTCGGTCTCGACATGGAACATGCTCTCGCCGAAGAAGGCGCCGCCGATCGCCACCCCGTAGAGCCCGCCGACCAGGAGTCCGTCGCGGTAGGTCTCCACCGAGTGGCAGTGCCCGAGATCGAACAATTCGCGATAGAGCCGGCGGATGCGCGCATTGATCCACGTGCGCATGCGGCCCGACGCCGGCATCGAGCAGCCGTCGAGCACGCCCTCGAAATCGCAGTCGATGCGCACCTCGAATAGGTCGGAACGGATGGTGCGGGCGAGCCGCCGGCTCACATGCAGGCCATCCAGCGGAATGATGCCGCGGCGCTCCGGCTCGATCCAGTACAAGCCCGGATCGTCGGCGCTCTCGGCCATCGGAAAGATGCCGCAGGCATAGGCCTTCAGCAGAACTTCGGGCGTTATGTCGACCTGCCCGGAAAAGCCGCGCGTCATGGCCAGATATCTCCGCCCCCCAGCGAAGAGCCGCGATCACAATAGCACATCGCGACAGCAGCGCGGCAGGGTGCGGTGAAGCCCGCGCGACCGGCTCGAACGCTCAAATGTCGGGCGAGCCGGCCAGGAAATGCTCCAGCCAGTGGATGTCGTACTGGCCGTTGGCGATGTCCGGATGCCGCACCAAGGTGCGAAACAGCGGCGCGGTGGTCTCGACGCCATCGACCACGATCTCGTCCAGGGCGCGACGCAGGCGCATCAGGCACTCGTTGCGGGTCTTGCCGTGGACGATCAGCTTGCCGACCAGCGAGTCGTAGTAGGGCGGGATCGTGTAGCCCTGATAGACCGCCGAATCGACGCGCACGCCCAAGCCCCCCGGCGCGTGGAAATAGGTGATCCTGCCGGGCGAGGGGCGGAAGGTGGACGGGTTCTCGGCGTTGAGCCGACACTCGATGGCATGGCCGTTGATCGTGATGTCATCTTGCGTGATCGACAGCGGCAGGCCCGCGGCGAGCCGGATCTGCTCGTTCAAGAGGTCGATGCCGGTGACCATCTCGGTGACCGGGTGCTCGACCTGGATGCGGGTGTTCATCTCGATGAAATAGAATTCGCCGTTCTCGTACAGGAATTCCACCGTCCCAGCCGAGAGATATTTCAGCTTGCGCATGGCGTCGGCGACCACCTCGCCGATCCGGTTGCGGGCGTCGACATTGAGCGCCGGGGAGGGGCTCTCCTCCCAGACCTTCTGGTGGCGGCGCTGCAGCGAGCAGTCGCGCTCGCCGAGGTGGACGGCGTTGCCGCGGCCGTCGCCCAGCACCTGGATCTCGATGTGGCGCGGCTTTTCCAGATACTTTTCGAGATAGACCGTCGAGTCGCCGAAGGCCGCCTTGGCCTCGGAGCGGGCGGTGGCCAGCGCGACGTCGAGGTCGGCCTCGGTGCGCGCCACCTTCATGCCGCGTCCGCCGCCGCCGGCCGCGGCCTTGATCAGCACCGGATAGCCGATATCGGCGGCGATCCGGCGGGCGTCGACGTCGTCGGTGATGCCGCCCTCCGAGCCCGGCACGCACGGAATGCCGAGCCGCTTGGCGGTGCGCTTGGCCTCGATCTTGTCGCCCATCAGGCGGATGTGCTCGGGCTTGGGGCCGATGAAGCCGATATGGTGGTCGGCGAGAATCTCGGCGAAGCGCGCGTTCTCCGACAGGAAGCCGTAGCCTGGGTGTACCGCCTCGGCGCCGGTGATCTCGCACGCGGCCAGAAGCTGGGGCACGTTGAGATAGCTGTCCTTGGCCGGCGGCGGGCCGATGCACACGCTCTCATCGGCGAGCTTGACGTGCATGGCATCGGCATCGGCCGTCGAATGGACGGCGACGGTGGAGATGCCGAGTTCCTTGCAGGCGCGCAGAATGCGGAGCGCGATCTCGCCACGGTTGGCGATCAGGATTTTCGTGAACATGCGAGCCTCTTTTCCTCCGGGCGCCGCCCGGGGGCGCGATCGTCACTCGATGATCATCAACGGCTCGCCGTATTCGACCGGCTGGGCATCGCCGACAAGGATCTGCGTCACCGTGCCGGCGCGCGGCGCGGGAATCGCGTTCATCGTCTTCATCGCTTCGATGATCAGCAGGGTCTGGCCTTCCTTCACCTGCGTGCCGACATCGACGAACGCCTTGGAGCCGGGCTCCGGCGCGCGGTAGGCGGTGCCGACCATCGGCGACTTCACCAGGCCGGGGTGGGCGGCCAGATCGGCGACGGCCTCGGCCGCCGCAACCGCCGCGGCGACAGCCGGAATGGGCGCTGGCGCCGCGACGGTGACGGCATTGGCCGACATCGCCGCCGGGAACGGCGCGAGCTGGATATTGCGGGCAACGCGGATACGCAGTTCGCCCTGCTGCACCTCGACCTCGGTGAGGTCGGTGTCGTTGAGTAGCTGCGCGAGTTCGCGGATCAATGCGGGATCGATGGCGGGTTTGGGCTTCAACATTCTATCTCCCGGCGCCGGTTCAGACCGTCGCCTTCAGCTTGGCGGAGCGGTCGGCTCGCCGCGAATGAGCACTGAACGCGTATGCGCGGGGGGATTTCGCGCAGGATACGCCTCGGCCGGACCGATCTCGCCGTCATGCCGATGCGCCGCGGCGAGCGCGCTTCCATCCGGCTCGATGCCGATTCCTTGAAGACGATGATCGCACCCATTGCAGACCGCAACCATCGGACCCATCTGGCGCGGCCGACCGGTTCGCCCGCCGGCGCTCTTATAGGCATGGATGCGTCCGGTGAAAAGCGGCCTGTGTCGAGCACCCACTCGGCGGGTCTTCGGGCGGTGCGCGGCCGGTCCTCACGGGCGGCCGACACGCATGCACTTTCAGACTTTTTTGGCATTGACAGGCATTGCGCCGCGGCGGCCGGGCGCCGCGTCCGGTCCGCCGAAACGGGGCCGCGGCGATGCACCAGCCCCGTTCGTGACGATTTGACCCGCTCGAATCAGCGTGTCCTCGATCGGTGCGTCCTCGCTCAGCAGTCCTTTTCCGGACAGGCTGCCCGTGCCGCCCGGATCTGCTCCTGCAACTTCTCCAGGCCGACGGCGCCGACCACCACCTCGCTGCCGACCACGTAGCTCGGCGTTCCGGTGAGGCCGAGATCCTGGGCCAGCCGGAAATTCTCCTGCAGGGTCGCCATCACCGCGGGCGACTCCATGTCCTTGGTCAGGCGGGCCATGTCGAAGCCGACCTCCTTGGCCACCGCCATCGCGCGCTCGCGGTTTGCCTCGCCGCGGCCGCCCATCAGCTTCTGATGGAATTCGAAATACTTGGCCGGGTTCGCCTGCAGCTTGGCGGCGAGCGCCACCGTGGCGGCCTGGACCGAGGATTCGCCGAGAACGGGGAAGTCCTTCAGCACCACCTTGAGATTGCTGTCGGTCTTGACCAGTCCGATGAGGTCGGAGAGCGCGCGCTTGCAGAAGCCGCAATTGTAGTCGAAAAACTCGACAATCGTGACGTCACCCTTCGGGTTGCCGATAACGATGCTTTTCGGCGAGTTGAGCAACAGATCACGATTGGCCGAGAGCGCCTGCTTGCGCCGCTTGTCCTCGTCGGCGTTGGCGCGCTTTTCAAGCTCCTGCATCGCCTCCTGAAGAATCTCCGGATTCTTTACGATCGTCTCGCGAACGATCTTCTCGACATCCTCGCGCGACAGCGGTGCCGCTGATTGCGCCCAGGCCGGCGCGGCGACAGCGATGGCGGCCAGCAGCGCCAGGCCGGCCACGGCCGTCCGCGCCTTGAGGGAAAAGAGCGTCATGGGTCGGGGGCTCCTTGATGGCCGGTCGACACGGACCGGGAGATTCTTTGGCATGCCCCGCCGGTCGTTCTCTCCAAACCAGGTCGGAGGGGCGTTTGCCGACAGCCTTAGAGCATTCTCCGCAGAAGTGGGAACCGGTTTTGCGCAAGAGAAGGCGACAGCTGGAGACTTGGGGCATTCTCCGCAGAAGTGCGAACCGGCGGTTATGTGCAGCAAGCTGCCTCGGCCAAGAACCTTCGAACGCCCCGTTCGGTTCGTTCACATCGACGGACGCATCTCGCGACCCCGGTTCGCCGTCTGCTTCAGCTCTCGCCTCAACTCTTGCCGTCGCCTCAACTCTTGCCGTCGAGCTTGGGGGGCTTGTAGTTCTCGATGTCGTCGGCCTTGAGCCAGCCGGGCGAGCCATTGGCGAAGCGGGTCTTGGCCCGGGCCGCGAGGTGGCGCGCCGTCTTGAACTCGCCGCCGGCGAACGCCGCCTGGGCGGAGGCGAGGTCGGCATTGGCGATGTCGCCCTTGCGGCCATAGGCGATGGCAAGCTGGCGGTATCCGTCGGCGGCCAGGGTCTCGCGGGTCAGCGCCCGCGACAGCTCGCGGATCGCCTCTTCGGCATGGGCCTTGTCGCCGGTCGCCACCAGTGCTTGGCCCAGCATGATGCGGATCAGGTTGGCGTTGGGCGCCAGCGCCACCGCCCGCCGCAGCGGCGCGATGGCTTCGGCCGGCCGCGCGCTCTCCAGCAGCGCCTGCCCCTTCAGCTCGTAGAAATAGGGATTTCTGGGCTGGGCGGCGATCAGCCCGTCGATCTGGGCGATCGCCTCGCGCACCTGCTTGAAGCGGTAGGCAGATATGGCGCGGGCGTAGCGTGCCGGCAGGCTGGTGTCCCTCGGCGGATAGCGGCGGGCCACGGTGTCGGACCGGTCGAAGTAGCCGATGATCTTGGCCCGCATCAGGTCGTGGCGAAGCTGCAGCTCGGCCGGGTCGCGCGTGTCGCGATAGGGGCTCTTGGCCACCAGCTCCTCAAGCTGCGAAATACGTTCCCGGGGAAGGGGATGCGACAGCATATAGGGATCGACGCCGCGCGAGATGAACAGGCTCTGGTCGCTCAGGCGGCGGAACGTCTCCAGCATGCCTTTCGGCGACTGGTGGGTGGCGTGCAGATAGCTGATGGCCGCCCGGTCGGCTGCCTGTTCCTCGCCGCGCTGATAGGACAGGAGCGAGCGGCGAATCATCTCCTGCGGGCCGGTCATGATCCCGCCCAGCGCGCCGCCCAGGTTCGTGTCGCGCGCCGAGCCGGCCGCCGCGCCCGCGGCGACCGCACCGAGCGACAGCAGGAAGGCGACGATCGACACCGTCTGCGCCGCGGCGAGCTGCTGGCGCATGCGGGCCAGATGACCGCCGGCGATGTGGCCGGTCTCGTGCGCCAGCACGCCAATCACCTCATTGGGGGTCTTCGCCTCGACCAGCGTGCCGAGGAAGACGAAAATGCGGCGGCCATCGGCGACGAAGGCGTTGAAACTCCGGTCGTTGATCAGCGTCACCTCGACATTCTGCTTCGCCAGCCCGGCCGCCCTGAGAATCGGCGTCATATAGTCCTTGAGCAGCGCCTCGGTTTCGGCGTCGCGGACGATCGGCAGCTTCGGCTGTCCCTGCGCGACCGCCGGCTGCGGACTGGCGGTGGTGACGGCGAGCACGAGCGCCAGGGCAGCGGCGGCGATCCGTCGCGGCAGGCCGGTCCGGGGAGCGGCGCGCGGTGCTTCAGGCTGACGGGGTGCTTCAGGCAGACGGAGTTCTTCGGGCTGACGATCGGGCATTGCGGGCGGCATCTCCTGTCCGGCCTCGAAGACGCGACCATAGGGGGCAAGGCCGATTGCATCAAATCGACCGGCGAGGCGGCAACATTGAGGCGTGGCGCGGTCAGGGCGATCGGGTGAAGAAAGGCGTGACAAGGTCCTGAAGTGCTGAATCTGTCGGTTCCTTCGATTCGGATGCGGAGGATGGGCGATGGAGCCAGCGGAACCGGACTTTGC